>CAJUMJ010000042.1 GCA_910587095.1 uncultured Lachnospiraceae bacterium | reverse complement strand
GAGACTGACCATTTCCAGTGTATTTCTTTCCGACTTTTCTTTTATCAGCATGTCCTCACCCCTGATTTTATTATATCAAAAAAAGCCAGCTTTTGCTGACCTTTTTTGACAGTCTGTGATTCCGCTATGCGGAATCTCAAAATCCGCGAACGAGTAAACTCGTCCTAGAGAATGCTCATATTTTGGGCATTCTCCTGCGTGAGAAAAGTCTGCAAAGCAGACTTAGTACTTCCAAGTCAGCTATGCTGACTTTGCGAAACACCCTTTGCTGTGAGTGATTAGAAGTTCTTCTCACGCCATTTTCATATATCGTTGTTCATATTTTATTATAAGTTGATTATTCTTTAATTTTTGCCAAATTTATATGTGTTATCTGTATTTTTATTTTCTTTTCCGTTAAATGATGTAGAGTAAAAGTAAAGCTTGGCTTTTTAGTCAATACAAAGATAAAACGATGCATGTAAACGTTCTGTAAATTTACATTGGGTGAAAAAATGGAATTTGGTGAATTTTTAGCAAAACTGCGCAAAGAAAGAGGCATTTTACAAAAGCAGGTTGCCGCCTATCTGAACGTAACCGTGGCGACAATTTCCAACTATGAAAAAGGTGTTCACACCCCCGACATCAACACGCTTATCAAGCTGGCTGACTTCTACGATGTGTCTACGGATTATCTCTTACAAAGAACACGGTTTAAAGCAAAAATCAGTATTCTCAACAAGCAATTATCCTCCGACTATGCATTCACAATGGGAGATCTTTTGAATACCACCATGGAACTGGACCACGTTAACACCAACAGACTGCTGGACTATTGCAAACTGTTAACTATGAACAATTCTATCAATCATATAGGATAAAAGACAATCAGCCGGCTCTCCTGTTTATGAAAATTTCATAATAAACAATCGTTTTCCATCATTGACATCCATTTCCACACGATTTACTATTAGAAGAAACACCCCTATTCCGAACACAAAAGCCCTGCCCGGAAGACGGAGTGTAGCGCCTTACACTGATACGAATCGAGGAAATGTCATGTCATCGCAATCATCTGTTATAGAAGAGATCCGTGAACAGCAAAAAAAAGCTTTCGCAACTATGAATTCCAGGGAAAAGCTGGCTTATTTTTGGGACTACTACAAGGTGCACACCATTGTGGCCATCCTGATTGTTGTTTCGGTGATAGGATTTATCAATTCCTACCTCTCCCATAAGCCTTACGCTTTTTACGCCGTACTGTTAAATGCGAATGCCAACGCGGTAAATAATGACACATCCGTCATATGGTCGGAGGAATTTTCAGAATACGCGGGTATAGACCCGGAAGCCTATCAGGTGTATATCGATACGTCAATGGTCATCTCACCGGAAGGTGGCGACCAGCTCGAGATGGCAAACCGCCAGAAGATGGCCGCTATGCTTCAACTGGGTGACCTTCACGCCATTTTTGCGGATACCGAAACTTTTGACTGGTATGCCCGCCTCGCCTATTTCCATGATCTTACAGCCACTTTTACCGGGGAGGAGCTTGCTCCCTATGCCGATCTGCTCTACTACACGGACGCTGCGGCTTTTGACGATGACACTGACGTCACTCCGGAAGAAATGGATGCCTCACGTGAAAAAATATATGCGCAGACTATCGACCACGGCGACCCCTCTCTCATGGAAAAGCCCATGGCTGTGGGCATCCGCATCCCTCAGACTGGAAACAGACTGGGCGATTCCGGCTACTATGATTACATTTCCGAGCGCAATTACACCTTTCAGGGATACCCTTCCGAGATTGTGATCGGGATTCCGCTGTCGGTGGAAAACCCGAAGCTGACACTACAATTTGTGGACTATTTATTCGGAGATAACACCTAAGCATAAATCGGAGCCTTTTCATCATCCCGAAAGTATTCCAGCATAAACCATTTGCGCCAGAAGCTGATCAATCTGCTCTGGCGCATTTCACTGATATGACATATTCACACTTTGCAATGCCATGACCCTTTGTCACGCCTCCTGGAAATGACACAAACGTCAGTTTTGCAGCAATTCCCGCAGCATCTGGTTCACCGCCCCCGGATCAGCTTTCCCCTTCATCGCCTTCATGGTCTGTCCCACAAGGAAACCGATCGCTTTCTCTTTGCCGTTCCGATAGTCCTCCACAGACTGGGGATTCCCCGCAATCACTTCCTCTACGGTCTTTCTCAAAGCGCCCTCGTCGCCCGCGATCTTTAGTCCCTTCTCTTCCACATACTGTTCGGGATCGACATTCTCCGCAAACATGACCTCAAAAACCTCTTTTGCCACCGAGCTGTTAATCTGCTTCGTATCGGTAAGCAAAATCAGTTTCGCCAGATTTGCCGGCGAAAAGCGCAGATCGGAAGCGTCCACTTCGCACTCTCTCATCAGGCGCAGCGTCTCTCCCATTATCCAGTTGGAAACCTTCTTCGGCTGCGCTCCCATAGCCACCGCCGCCTCAAACAGATCCGCAAGAGGCTTTTCCCCTGTGATAATCTCGATATCATAGTCGGGAATATCAAATTCTTCCCGATAGCGCGCCATCTTCTCGGTGCGAAACTCCGGCTGTCCTGCGCGAATTTCCTCCAACATCTTTTCACTTACGCAAATCGGCGTCAGATCGGGGTCCGGGAAGTAACGATAATCCTGCGCATCCTCCTTGCTTCGCATGGCATAGGACTCACCCTTCGCGTCATCCCATCTTCTTGTCTCCTGCACGACGCTCTCGCCCGATTCGATCAGGTCGATCTGCCGCTCCTTCTCCCGCTCAATCGCCCTTGTAATCGCCTTGAAGCTGTTCAGGTTCTTCATCTCCGTCCGTGTGCCGAATGTTTGCGCTCCTGCCTCTCTGACGGAAAGATTCACGTCCGCACGCATGGAGCCTTCCTGCAGCTTACAGTCCGATGCGCCCAGATACTGAATCAACTGGCGAAGCTTCTCCAGATAGGCGATGACTTCCCCAGCGCTTCGCATGTCCGGCTCGGACACGATCTCAATAAGCGGCACGCCGGAACGGTTATAATCCACCAGACTGCAATCCTCCCACTCGTCATGGATCAGCTTGCCCGCATCCTCCTCCATGTGAATCTCGTGAATGCCGACAATCTTTTTGCCCCCCAGCTGCGTCTCGATCTCCACGCCGCCGTTTCTGCAGATGGGAAGATAAAGCTGCGAAATCTGGTAATTCTGCGGATTATCCGGGTAAAAATAATTTTTCCTGTCAAACTTCGCATATCGGGTAATATCACAATTCGTCGCCAGCCCTACGGCTATGGCATATTCCAAAACCTGTCTGTTAAGGACAGGCAGGGAACCCGGCATTCCCGTGCAGACCGGGCAGGTCTGCGTGTTTGCCTCCGCCCCGAAAGCGGTGGAGCAGCCGCAAAATATCTTTGTTTTCGTGGCAAGTTCTACATGCACTTCCAGACCGATTACGGTTTCGTATTGTCTACTCATATTTATATTTACCTCCGATGGCTTTAGAACTTCTTTTAGAAGTTCCTTGCGTCGCGTCCTATGGCGCGATGGCTTTAGAACTTCTTTTCGCGTTGCTCATAAGTATACGCGGCTCTGATCAGCTTTTTCTCCTGAAAGCAGTCCCCGATAAGCTGCAATCCGATCGGCAGTCCCCTGCTGTCCTCGCCGCAGGGAACGCTCATGGCCGGCAGTCCCGCAAGATTCACGGCGATCGTATAAATATCGCCAAGGTACATCTGTATCGGATCAGCCAGACTCTCCCCCAGCTTCGGCGCGGTGGCAGGCGCCACAGGGCCGAGAATCAGATCATATCTGGAAAATGCCTCGTCGAATGCCTTTTTAATCAGCGCCTTCACCTTTAGAGCTTTCAGATAATAAGCGTCATAGTAGCCGGAACTCAAAACGAAAGAGCCAAGCATAATACGGCGTTTTACTTCCTCCCCGAATCCCTCGGAGCGGGATTTCTTGTACATATTATGAAGACCTGCGTACTCTTCGGTGCGATAGCCGTACTTGATGCCATCGAACCGCTCCAGGTTGGAGCTCGCCTCCGCCGCCGCAATGGTATAATACGCCGGAATCGCGTATTCCACCAGACTCAAGTCAAACCGCTCCACCACCGCGCCTTTGCCTGCCAAAACCTCCGCTGCCTGCAGCACAGCCGTCCTCACCTCATCATTAAGCCCCTCTCCCAGATAATCATTTGGAATACCGATGCGCAGCCCCTTCACATCCTCCGCGAGAGCTGTCGTAAAGTCGGTGTCATCTCTGGAGACGGAAGTAGAATCCTTCGTATCATGGGAGGTGAGCGCCTCAAGCACAGCCGCACAGTCCTCCACGCTCTTTGTCAGCGGACCGATCTGGTCCAGAGAGGATCCATAGGCTATCAGTCCGTAGCGGGAAACCGTGCCGTAAGTGGGTTTCATACCCACCACCCCACAGTAGGACGCCGGCTGTCTGATGGAACCACCCGTATCGGAACCGATGGCATAAATACACTCGCCCGCCGCAACTGCCGCCGCCGAACCGCCGGAAGAACCGCCCGGCACATGTGCCGGGTTTCTCGGGTTCTTCGTCGGTCCGTAGGCGGAAGTTTCTGTCGTGGAACCCATGGCGAACTCGTCCATATTGGTCTTGCCAAGAATCACGGCCCCAGCCTTTTGCAGATTCTTCACGGCCTCCGCCGTGTAAGTCGGCGCAAAATTATGCAGAATTTTGGAAGAGCAGGTCGTGAGCAGTCCTTCCGTACAGATATTGTCCTTCACCGCCACCGGCACTCCTGCAAGCGGTCCCGCAAGCTCTCCCGCCTCAATTTTTTCCTGCACCGCCCGGGCCTGGGTCAGCGCACCTTCACGATCCACCGTTACATAACAGTTGTACTTTTTATCCTCTTTCTCAATCTGTGCAAGCAGAGTTTCCGCAGCTTCCACCGCTGTGGTTTCCCCCGCTCTGATCGCCGCAGAGAGTTGCGTCGCAGTCATATCTAAAACGTTCATATAACATTTTTCCTTTCTACCCCATACCGTGTGTGCTGCCCCGCCATCCCTTTCACACATCATTGTTTTATGGCTGATTCTTTCTATATATAGATGGGCATCCCTTTCTTATGTCGCCGCTCTTAATCCTTCCTGCGGGTGGACAGCCATTTCTTAAGGAGCCCCTTAAAATGTATCGATACTTAGCGAAGTTCCCCACAAGCTTAGTATCCGCTATGCATTTTACGGAGCGGGAGTGCGGCGACGTAGAAATGACTGTCCGCCCATGCTCATCACATTAGAACGTGGCGACATACTAACCCCATGCTTACCCGCAAATCACCATTTACTCAAACGTCCGCGGCACCGCAAACATCCCGTCCTTCTCCTGCGGCGCATTGAATAACATCCGTTCTTTTTCATTTCCATTGGTCACCACATCCTCCCGGAACACATTTTCCACCGGAAACACATGGGACATGGGCTCTACATCCGTGGTATCCAGTTCGCCCAGCTTGTCGATATAGTCAAGCATCCGCCCCATATCCACCTTCGCCTGCGCCTTCTCCTCATCCGAAAGCTCCAGCTTCGCCAGAATACCCACATACTCTATCGTCTCATCGTTTATAATATTTGCCATGTTTTTCTCCTATCCGCGAGTTCATGTTTGGTTCGTCGCTCCGTAACGTTTCATACAGAGGAAAGTTCATTTCTCAAGGAGCCCCTTAAAAAGCGTCGGCACTTAGCGAAGTCTCTTATGGGCTTAGTGCCCGCTATGCTTTTTACGCAGCGAAAGCGCGGCGACACAGAGATGAACTTTCCTCTGTCACAATTTTACGCCCTCACTTTAATATGCACTTCCCTAAGCTGCTGCTCAGTCACATCCCCCGGCGCGCCGCACATCAAATCCTGTGCGGAACCACTCATGGGGAACGCGATCACCTCCCTGATGTTCTCCTCGCCCCTAAGCAGCATAATCATGCGGTCGACGCCCGGCGCCATGCCTGCATGTGGCGGCGCACCGAACTGGAACGCATTATACAGCGCGCCAAACTTGGTTTTTAGCGTCTCCCCATCATAACCTGCGATGGTGAACGCCTTCTCCATGATTTCCATGTCGTGGTTGCGCACCGCGCCGGAGGAAAGTTCCACACCGTTGCAGACGATATCGTACTGATAGGCAAGCACATCCAACGGGTCCATGGTATTAAGCGCCTCCAAACCGCCCTGCGGCATGGAAAAAGGATTGTGGGTAAAACCGATCTGCTTTGTCTCCGGGTCGCGCTCAAACATGGGAAAATCGTTGATATAGCAGAACCGGTACGCGTTCTTTTCAAGCAGATCCAGCTTCTGCCCAAGCTCCGTGCGAAGCTGCCCCGCATAGAAAGCTGCCCGCTCCTTATTGTCAGCGATAAAGAAAATCGTATCGCCGGCCGCAAGGTCCGCCAGTTCACGAAGTTCTCCCTTTTTCTCCTCCGGGATAAACTTGTCGATCGGGCCCTTGTAACTAAAATCCTCCGCCACTTCCAGATAACCGAGGCCGCCCATGCCCATATCCGTGGCAAACTTTAAAAGTTTCTCATGGAAACCCTTCGACATATCCGCATGCACCTTGATGGCGCGGACTGTCCTGCCCTGAAAGGGCTTAAAAGTACATGCCTGAAAAAAGGCTGTCAGATCTATAATCCGCAGCGGATTTCTTAAGTCGGGCTTATCCGTGCCAAACTCAAGCATCGCCTGTTTATAGCTGATAATCGGATAAGGCGCTTTTGTCACAGCGGCCCCTTCCGGCGCAAATTTCTCAAACACGGCGGACAGTACCTCCTCGCCCACAGCAAACACGTCCTCCTGCGTGGCGAAGCTCATCTCAAAATCCAACTGATAAAATTCGCCGGGCGAGCGATCCGCCCTCGCGTCCTCGTCCCTGAAACAGGGCGCGATCTGGAAATACTTGTCAAATCCCGACACCATCAAAAGCTGTTTGAACTGCTGGGGCGCCTGCGGCAAGGCATAAAACTTGCCCTTGTATTTTCTCGAAGGCACGATATAGTCTCTCGCGCCCTCCGGGGATGACGCGCACAGAATCGGCGTCTGGATTTCCAGAAAGCCAAGCTCCGTCATTTTCTCGCGCAGATAGGCAATCACCTGGGAGCGGAAAATAATGTTGTCCTTCACCTTCTGGTTGCGCAGATCAAGATAACGGTATTTCAGGCGCACATCCTCTCTCGTTTCCCTGGAAGTCATAATCTCAAAGGGCAGCTGCCTGTAAACTCTGCCAAGCACGTCCACTTTATGCGCTTCCAGCTCGATGGTTCCCGTGGGAATCCGGGGGTTGTATGTCTCCTCGTCCCGCTTCTCGATCAGACCCTCGACGGAAACGCTCATCTCCTTGGATAACCCTTCCAAGAGGGATGTGTCCCGCATCACCACCTGCAGCACGCCATACATATCCCGCAGATCCACAAAGGATACGCCGCCGTGATCCCTGATATTCTCGATCCAGCCTGCCACACGCAGCTTTCTGCCAATGTCGCTTTCGCTGATCTCCTGTAAAGTTACGTCCCTGTACCGGTTTTTGATTGTCATAATTACCTCCTTGTCGAAGCTGCTTTTTTGCGGAGACCGCGGGCCAAATATCGTATTTGGCCCTGCGATTTCGAGTTTGTGGCTCCGACACAAACTCGCGATTGAAACATCATCACATCGGTGTGATTTTTCAATCCTGCCTCCTTGTCGAAGCTGCTTTTTTGCCAAGACCGCGGGCCAAATCTCGTATAGCTCTGCGATCTCGAGTTTGTGTCCCAAAACAACAAAAGTCCCGGAACACATTGCTGTATTCCGGGACGGATATTTTAGATTATCCGCGGTACCACCCGCATTGGTAAGCCGCCATCCCAAACAGGATGCAATCCGCCTTACCCTCTCATCCACTTAACGCGTGTCACGTACTGTCCTAGTCTTGCTTATGACACTCGTGTCATGTCGTATCTGTCTTCCATGATACCACATCGCAAAATTCAGGCAGTCTGCTCCGGAGTGTTCCCATCCCTGTCTTTCACAAACAGCGCTCTCAGTCGGTGACGCCGTATTCCTGTCGCTTCCCTCAAGGTGAGTCTCCTTCATAGCATTTCGCAGAGAATGTTGCTCATTAGCATTCTCTTGTGTGAAGTTTGAAAACACTTGGCGAGGTTCTTTCGAGCCTAGTGTGCTGACACGTTCATATTTCGCCAAATAACTTGCCTGAATTTCCATCTACTGCTTTGGCTTCACTCAACGATGCCACCGCATCGCCTCGTTCAGCCGCCTTGCAGACTGAAAATTCATTCTGCATTATTTGACTGAAAGTGAACATGTCAGTACACTAGCGTTTTCCTTCATGCTTGTATACATGTATAACATAATTCTTTCCCACATGCAAGTGTTTTATTACAAAAAACAGGATGTGTACGCCAGAAAGTACAACAGCTATTCCCGCAAAAAAGTAACGGAATCTCACAAATAAATTCTTGCCGTTTTACCGATCCCATCCGCATCCAGCTCCAAAAATCCGCCGGCCTCTTCATCATACGCGGCAAAGGTAATCCCGTCGTCCGCCTTGCGGATCCGGTAAATACTGCCCTGCGTGATACAGGCCGCCCTCCCTGTATAGGGAATCGTCTCCTCGGAAACCGCCTCCAACAGTGCAAACAAAACCGCGCCATGCGCCGTCAGAAGAATCTGCCTGGCGTCACAAAAAACATCCGTTATCTTTTGAAAAGCCTGTCCTGCGCGCCTGATCAGCTCCTCTTTGGACTCCATGCCCGGACAGTCGCTGTCGGGGTACTTCGCTTTCATCTCATCCAGTGACATGCCCTCCCCTTCGCCAAACCCGCGCTCAATGAGAAGTTCTTCCACAACAATCTTCTCTTTCGGATAATCCAGTCTGTGAGCCGCGATCTGAGCCGTTTCCCGCGCTCTCTTTAAGGGGCTTGACACAATGGCGTCCATCCGCACGCCGAGCGCACGCAGCTTGCACACCGTGTCGTCCACCTGCCCCTTTCCTATTTCATTCAGCGGAATGTCCGTATGCCCCTGTAAAAGCCTCTTTTTATTCCAGTCTGTCTCCCCATGCCGCAGCAAATATATGTCCATTTTCTGATACCTTTCTTTTTTTATCGTCCGAAAACCTTTTTCTGGCAAAAACATATTTCCAAATCTATCCCTGTTTTCGGCGGCTGCCGCCGGATTAAACCTTTGCTGCCCGCCCGAAGTCACGTTGTTCTAGTGTGCTGACACGTTCATATTTCGCCAAATAACTTGCCTGAATTTCCATCTACTGCGTTGGCTTCACTCAACGATGCCACCGCATCGCCTCGTTCAGCCGCCTTGCAGACTGAAAATTCATTCTGCATTATTTGACTG
>CAJUMJ010000041.1 GCA_910587095.1 uncultured Lachnospiraceae bacterium | reverse complement strand
GCTGCCATGAACCTGAAGAAACTGGCGATGTGGAAATGGAAGGCAGCTCACCGACAGTTTTTTGTCGCGATGAGTATTGCTGCTTTAAAAAAGAACCTCTGCTGTGCTGCTGCATAACAGGGGTTCTTTGACAGTCTGTGAGGGCAGTATCTAAAAGATACGCCCTTTATATTTTTCCAATATACCCAGTACAATCATCCCGAGAATGCCGCAGGAAATCACTTCCCCGGCGCCCACCGTCAGGCAGTAGAAACCAAGACACTGAACCACGGACATGCCCTCGATCAGCAGGCCGTAGCCGTATACCAGAATCAGGGGAACGATAATGGTATTTGCGAGAATCGGACAGACAGGCGCGCACCATTTCCACCTGCGAAGCGTATAGGTTCCGAGCGCGCCGAGCAGGGTAGCCAGACTGCCGAAGAGAATATCGGGAAGAGCACAGCCCGTCAGGATGTTACTTAGCAGACAGCCGACAAAAAGTCCTGGTATGGCGGCCGGTGTAAAGTAGGGAAGGATGGTGAGCGCTTCCGAAAAGCGGACTTGAATTGCGTAGTTTGCCAGCCCGAAGGCGTTTGCAATGAAGGTGAGTACAATGTAGAGTGCGGCGATTAAAGCTGCCTGCGCCATGAAGAGCGCGTGAGATTGAGAGGTTTTCATGGAAACCGTCTGTGAGTTTTGTGTTTTCATATAAAGTTGTCTCCTTTAGTTTTGTTTTACGTCAGGAAGGTTTCGAACTGACGTGATCTGTGGGAAAACCGGTATCTCCACTATGGCTTTTTGAAATTAAAGCGGTTTCAGGGCGTGATATCTGGCCATGATCGACTGAATGCGCTCCACCGGATTGAGCAGGTCGCTGATGGAGGCGTCATGGTTCAGGGTGTCAATGATGTAGGCGATATACTTACTCATATCACAGTCTATATACCACTCGCGCTCCAAAAGTTCCGGCGTCTGGTAAATCAGGTTCGTCGTCAGTACCCGGTAAATGGTGCCGTCCGCATAGGCTTTGTCAAAACGGTCGAGTCCGGCCGTAAAAAGCCCGAACGTGGAGAATACGAAAATGCGGTTAGCCTTGCGCTCTTTTAACGCGTAGGCAACTTCCAGAACACTTTCGCCGGAGGAGATCATATCGTCGATGATGATCATATCCTTGCCTTCGATATTGCTGCCGAGAAATTCGTGGGCAATAATCGGGTTTCTTCCGTTCACCACTTTGGTGTAGTCACGCCTTTTGTAGAACATACCCATATCCAGTCCAAGCACGTTGGCAATATAGATAGCTCTGCTCATCCCGCCCTCATCCGGGCTGATGACCATCATGTGGTCGCTGTCGACCTGAAGTCCCTTTACATGGGAAAGAAGCCCCTTGATAAACTGGTAAGCGGGCTGCACCGTCTCAAAGCCATGAAGCGGTATGGCATTCTGCACACGGGGATCATGCGCGTCAAAGGTGATGATATTGTCGACGCCCATGTTTACCATCTCCTGAAGAGCGAGAGCGCAATCCAGAGATTCTCTCGCGGCACGCTTGTGCTGTCTGCTCTCATAGAGAAAAGGCATGATGACGGTAATACGTCTTGCCTTTCCGCCAACAGCGGCGATAATGCGCTTCAAATCCTGATAGTGATCGTCGGGAGACATGTGGTTTTCATGACCACAGAGGGAGTAGGTGAGACTGTAGTTGGCAACATCGACCAAAAGGTAAAGATCCGAGCCGCGCACTGACTCCTTGATGACACCTTTTCCTTCACCGGAGCCAAACCGGGGGACATCGGCGTCAAGAATATAGGTGTCGCGCTGATAGCCTGAAAATGCAAGAGAATCTTTGTGCTCGCTTTCACGCTCGGTACGCCATTTGACAAGATAATAGTCTACTTTTTTTCCAAGCTTGCCACAGCCCTTTAGGGGAATCATTCCCAGAGAGCCGACAGGTATGGTCTCCAGATTTCTTTTCTCCTCGCGTCTGTTCATGAAAGGAACCCTCGCTTTCTGCTCACTGCATCCGCCTGTACATGCGGATATCTTTGCCTGCTAGTCTGCACACCTCGAAATTGCTTGTAATTCTGGAAAAAATGCGATCCGAATATCTGTCGCGCAATTCTGCCAGAGAAAAGTTGGTAGAGATCAGGGTCGATTTCTTGCCGAGCTGCCTCCCGTTTAAGAGCGAGAAGAGCTGGGAGGCGGTAAACTGATTCGTCAGCTCCGTTCCCAAATCATCGATAATGAGCAGATCGCACTGATAGAGATCAGAGTAGGCGTTTTGCCGCTCTTCCCTGCTTCCGACATGGAAGGAGGCGTTCGACAGTAAATCGAAGAGGCCGGTCGCGCCGAAGTAGATCACCGAGTGTCCCTGGTCAATCAACTCTTTCGCCACACAGCCGGACAAAAATGATTTTCCCGTACCCACTGTACCATAAAAAAAGAGATTGTGGTAGTCTGAATCGAAAGTTTTAATAAAATTCTGACAAGTGGAGACGGCGTGCCGGAAAAGAGCCAGCGCCTCTCCTGTGTAATATTCGTAGGAGAGATGATCGAAATTATTGTATTTCAGCATGTCTTCTATGCCGGACTGCTCATAGAGAAGCGAGATTTCCGCCTGTCGGAAACAGTGACATTTCGCACCTTCAATATAGCCCGTATCGCGGCAGTCGGGACAGACAAAGAGGGGATCAAGATAATCCGCCAAAAAGCCTTTTTCCATAAGAAGCTGTTTTTTTTGTTCTTTCAGTTTTGAGAGAGAGTCACGCAGGCAGGAGAGAGCGCTTTCGTCTCCGGACAGCAGTTTTTTCCCCTGCGCGACGGACACGGATGCTATGGCGTCCTCCAAATCGCGGTATGCCGGGATGAGGCTGTAAACGTCGTCCCGCCTGCGGGTCATCTCGAGGCGGCACCGCCTCTGGTTTTCTTCATATTGACGAAAAATCTGGTCGTACTGCAGGTTTGTCAGAGGCACGGGAATCTCCTTATCATCATGGCTGTATGCTTGTTCAATTGACTATAATTTCCTTTTCCAGGGCTCGCTGGATGGCATCAAAATCATAATCGTGCTGTTTAAACTGATTGAACTTATTCGTGGCGGCCGGTCGGTTATTTTTTGTCTTCCGATAGGAATCATCCAGTGTCCTGATATCGGTTTTATGGTGCACACCGGCCTTTTGCCAGCGGCTTAGAATGCCGTCCGCATACTCGAAGCGGTGACTGTCCGTAGCCAGTACGGTGCGCTCGCATGCCGTCAGGATCACGTCGGTTTCAAAACCGAAGGTTTCCCTCCATCTGGCGATGTAGGCGGCTTCCGTTTCCGTTGGGATGTTATTTTTTCCGAGAGCGCGCATGATTTCATAGACGACTTTATCATATTTTCCGGAAAGCGCTGCGGCTTGCTTCGGAGTGGTGATGCCTTTCTCGGCCCAGCCGAGAGCTACCTTTTCTATGTAACGCAGATCTCTTTTTCCGCGATCCACACAGTACTGAAGCAGGTAATCGGTCAGATCCGCGGAAAATCCCAGCTTATCCATAATGAAGAGAATGGTGCGCATATCGTTTGGGCTAAGAGGCTTTTTGAGATACATCTCCGCCACAAAGAGGAGCCTCGCGCACTCTTCGTCCGATTTGAAGGCGGCAAGCTCGTCTGCGGTATAGTTCGGTTTTTCGCGTGGGTCAGGCATTTTTGCAGGTTGTCCGACATCCGTGAAAGAAGCGGAAACGGGCGCAGAGGCAAGGTGCCCCCCGGAGAAAGCCGTCATGCTGGGGCAGGCGGCCATGGTGGAGCCGGACGGCTTCGGTGCGGGTTCCGGCTGGTTGGAGTCCAGCATATGAAGCCCGACGATATTTTTATGGTCATCGTAATCCAGAGCGAGGAGGCGCTTTTTCTCCCAGTATTTCAGGGCGCGTACCACGTCCTTTTCCGTATAATTAAACTTGTCGGCAATATCGCCGATGCTGGTGTCCTGCCTTGCGCTCATCATACGGATCAGATAGAGATAGATTTTCAACTGCGCGTCATTGGCAGCCTGCATATACTCGTCTATAAAACGGTTTGAGATAACAGTGGAGTCTGTGTAGTTGTCTTTATATATAGTCAATAGTCCCATTCTGCGGCACCGTCCTGTTCTTCAGAAAAATGGTAATTCGTGTCCCTGTAGTATAACATTCGCTTCCGGGAAAAGAAATGGGCAAACTGTCCGAAACGGATAAGCGTTTACTGATCGGGCAGGTATTCTCCCTTTGTGGATATTGTGGACGAGGCGTGGGAAAGTGGAGAAACAGCGGAAATCCTTCCACAAGAATATCCACAGAAAAAAAGGAATGCGATCGGTTCTTTTCTGTGGATATTGTGAATAATTATCTTTGTAACAGATTTTCTCCGATTTTTACGACATCGCCTGCCCCCATAGTTATCAACAGATCGCCTTTTGTGCAATTTTTATGAAGGAAGGTTTCAACCTCCTCAAAGGACGGGAAATAATAGCAGGGGTGCCCGAGGGATTTGATTTCTTCCTGCAGGGTAACAGAGCTGATGCCAAGCGTATCCGTCTCTCTGGCGGCGTAGATATCTGCCAGGACAATCTCATCCGCCAGAGAGAGCGCGTTCGCAAATTCGTTTAAAAGAGACTTGGTGCGGGTGTAGGTGTGGGGTTGAAAAACGCACCAGAGCCGTTTGTGGGGGCATTGGGAGGCGGCGTTTAAGGTGGCCAGGATCTCGGTGGGGTGATGGGCGTAGTCGTCGATGACAGTGACGCCGTTCACCTCCCCCTTATACTCGAAACGGCGAACCGTCCCGGCAAAGGCAAGAAGACCTTCGGCAATTTTTTCCTCCGGAATATGCAGCCGGTCCGCCACCGCAATGGCGGCCATGGCGTTTGAAATATTGTGATCTCCGTGAACATGAAGGCGAAAACGCCTCTTTCTTCCGTCTTTTCCGGTCAAAAGAAAGGACGGAAAGCCGGACTCGTCGTGGGTAATTTCGGATGCGCAGTAGTCCAGGTCAGGGGAGAACCCGTAGGTGATAACCGGACAGGAAAGTCCTTCCGTGATTTCCCCGCGGTTGACAATGGCTCCGTCCAGAATGAGGGCGCCGTCCGCCGGGAGGAGCTTTGCGAAGCGGTGAAAGGAGTTCCTGATGTGAGCAAGATCCTTAAAGTAATCCAGATGATCTTCTTCTATATTAAGGATAACGCCGATTTTAGGGAAAAAGCTCAAAAAGCTGTCGGTGTACTCGCAGGCTTCCGTGACAAAGATTTCCGAGCCGCCTACTTTGATATTGCCGCCGATTGGCCGGTAGATGCCGCCGATGGACAAGGTCGGGTCGGCGTCCGCAGTTAAAAGTATCTGCGATATCATAGAAGTGGTGGTGGTTTTTCCGTGGGTGCCGCTGACGGCGACGGGCAGGCGGTAATTTTTCATCATCTGCCCCAAAAGCTCCGCGCGGGTCAGCATGGGGATTCCGCGTTCTTTCGCGGCGAGAAGCTCGGGGTTATCGTCTTTTATGGCGGCGGTGTAGACTACGAGGTCGATATCGTCTGAAAGGTTTTCTCCGCGCTGTCCGTAGAAAACGCGGACGCCGTGCTCCTCGAGAGTACGGGTCAGGTCGGTGGGCTCACGGTCGGAGCCTGACACTTCAAAATCCTCCGCTAAGAGGATCTCGGCGAGGCCGCTCATACTGATGCCGCCGATTCCGATAAAGTATATTCGAATCGGATTTTGAAAATCAATCTGGTACATGGGGTATCTCCCTTTTTACAGTTTTTACTAGTATTATACTCATTTATCCAAAAAAAACCAATATAAAATCATATATTGCCACAAGTTATCGAGGTCATATAATAGATTTGTAAAACTTAACAAAGACATTGAAAAAAGAAATAAAATATTGTATATTATTAATATATCTAACAAACTGAAATGAGAAAATTACTATAAAATATATTCAGTTTGCAGTTGGATTGTGGTATAATTTATCTACTGAAATACTTTTGATTTTACATAGGGAATAAATATATTAGAAATAAGAGGTGATAAAATGGTAAAGAAAGAGATGATTGCCATGCTTTTGGCTGGCGGTCAGGGAAGCAGACTGGGAGTGCTTACATCGAAAGTGGCCAAGCCGGCAGTGTCTTTTGGGAGTAAGTACAGGATCATAGACTTCCCGCTTAGTAACTGCATCAATTCAGGCGTCGATACGGTGGGTGTGCTTACACAGTATCAGCCTCTTCGGCTGAATACGCATATCGGGATCGGTATTCCCTGGGATCTCGACAGGAATATCGGAGGCGTTACGGTACTACCGCCTTACGAGAAGAGCGCGAACAGTGAATGGTACACCGGTACGGCGAATGCGATATATCAGAATATCGACTATATGGAGAGCTATAATCCGGAGTATGTGCTGATTCTATCGGGAGATCACATCTACAAGATGGACTATGAGGTGATGCTTGATTTCCACAAGCAGAACGGTGCCGAAGTTACCATTGCGGTTATGCCGGTTCCCATGGAGGAGGCAAAGCGCTTTGGGATCATGATCACTGACGAAAACCGCAGGATCACGGATTTCGAGGAAAAGCCGGCTAACCCCCGCAGCAATCTGGCTTCCATGGGTATCTATATCTTTAATTGGAAGACGCTCAAGGAGGCGCTGCTTGTCAATGCGGAACAACCCGGGTTAGACTTTGGTAAGCATTTAATTCCCTATTGTCATAAAAAAGGTTCACCTCTCTATGCGTATGAGTTTAACGGCTACTGGAAGGATGTGGGAACGCTTCATTCTTTCTGGGAAGCAAACATGGAGCTCATCGACATTGTGCCTGAGTTTAACCTTTATGAAGAGTACTGGAAGATCTACACGAAGAGCGAGATCCTTCCGCCACAGTATTTGTCTTCGGACAGCGTGGTGGAGAAGAGTATTATCGGCGAGGGCTGCGAGATATGCGGACAGGTTTATAACTCTGTGATTGGATGCGGCGTTACCATCGGAGCCGGTACGGTGATCCGGGATTCCATCATTATGAACCAGACTCATATCGGAGAAAACTGTGAGCTCTACAAGGCGATTGTCGCGGAGAATGTGGAGATCCAGAACAATGTAAGGCTGGGCATCGGTGACGCTGTTCCCAACGAGACGGATCCGAGCATCTACGATCACGAGCTTGTGACGGTGGGTGAAAAGAGTGTGATTCCCAAGGGAACCACGATCGGGAAGAACTCGGTGGTATTCGGTGTGACCACGCCGGAGGATTATGTGGACGGCAATCTTCCCAGCGGCAAAACTTTGATTAAGGCAGGTGATAAATCGTGAGAGCAATCGGAATTATCTTGGCAGGTGGTAACAATCACAGGATCAGGCAGTTGACCCAAAAACGTGCGGTCTGCGCGATGCCTATTGCGGGAAGCTACAGAGGTATCGACTTTGCACTCAGTAATATGTCCAATTCCCATATCAACAAGGTGGCTGTGTTTACCCAGTACAATGCGGGCAGCCTGAACGAGCATCTGAGTTCGTCCAAATGGTGGGATTTCGGACGTAAACAGGGCGGCCTGTTTGTGGTGACGCCTGCTGTGACGGCGGAGAGCAATGCCTGGTATAGAGGCACGGCGGATGCGATTGCGCAGAATTTGTCTTTCTTAAAGAACAGCCATGAGCCCTATGTGGTAATTGTTTCCGGGGACTGTGTCTACAAGATGGACTACAATAAAGTATTAGAGTATCATATCGAAAAGAAAGCCGATATCACTGTAGTTTGTAAGGACATGTCTCCGAGCACCAATGTGGAGCGTTACGGCACGATCAAGATGAACGAGGACAGCCGTATCGAAGAGTTTGAAGAGAAGCCGGTAGTTGCGAAATCGAACACGATATCCTGCGGTATCTATGTGGTCAGAAGAAGAATGCTGATCGAGATGATCGAGAAATGCCGGGAGGAAGACCGCTATGACTTTGTAAAGGACATTCTGATCCGCTACAAGAATCAGAAAAGAATTTACGGTTATAAGACAAAGGAATACTGGAGCAACATTGCTACGGTAGAAGATTATTTCAAGACAAATATGGACTTCTTAAAGCCGGAAATCAGGGATTACTTCTTTAAACAGTATCCGGATGTGTATTCCAAGGTAGACGATTTGCCGCCCGCGAAGTATAATATAGGTGGACAGGTAAAGAACAGCCTGATTTCCAGCGGCTGTATCGTCAACGGAACGGTTGAGGATTCCGTGATCTTTAAGGAGACATACATTGGAAGCAATTGCTATATCAAGAATTCCATCATCCTGAATGATGTATATATCGGAGATAACACACATATTGAAAACTGCATTGTGGAGAGCCGCGGGACGATCCGTGCAAATTCTTACCATAAAGGCGAAGACGGGATAGAAATTGTGGTAGAACATAATGACAGATATTCGCTTTGACCAAACGGTTAATTTGTGTTATGATAATCGAGATATATGTGAGGGGATGAAGGATGAGGGGTGATTGCTGACAAGACTTAAGTTGTCTGTAAGAGGGGCATAATTTAACTAAATGTTTATTACAAGCTACGTGGCTTGATGAGTATGACTTGTGTAGAAAGCTTGTGAAAACCGATAGATTTTACATCGGTATCATATGATAAGGAGGCTGAGCTTCATGAGAATTACTGATGTCCGCGTGCGTAAAATGACTCAAGACAGCAAAATGAAGGCAATCGTCTCGATCACGATTGACGATGAATTCGTGGTTCATGACATTAAAGTAATTGAAGGCGAAAAGGGTCTGTTCATAGCTATGCCGAGTAAGAAAGCGTCGGATGGTGAGTACCGTGATATTGCACATCCGATTAATTCCGAAACGCGGGACAGAATCCAGAGAATTATTCTGGAAAGCTATGAGAATGCGCTTATAGAACCGAATAGTGAGTAAACGTATGTTGCGATGGGGAAAGGACGCGGGAGCGTCCTTTTCTTTGCGGAAAAACACAGCGGCGCATTGCCTTCAAATTAGAATAGACTTTGTATCTTTGCTATGGTATAATGCTTTTGGCAAGGAAAGAAAATGCGGTTGAGACGTATGAAGACCTGAAGGACGATTAAATAAAAGCAACCAACTACTTTGGTGAGCGGCGGTTGCTTTTTTGGTGTCTAAATTTAGAGAAACGAGGTAGCCATGTATATCATTGCAGGTTTGGGAAATCCTGACAAAAAATATTGGAATACAAGACATAATATCGGTTTTGACGTGATCGATGCGATTGCGGAGAAAAATGATATTGTGATGGGCGAAAAGAAACATAAAGCCGTGATTGGCAAGGGCATCATAGCCGGCCAGAAGGCGGTTTTGGTAAAACCGCTCACTTACATGAATTTAAGTGGTGAGAGCATTCGCAGCGTCATAGACTTTTATAAGGTGGACGAGAAGAGCGAACTGGTTGTGATATCGGACGATGTCAATCTCGATATGGGGCAGTTGCGGATCCGAAAGCGCGGCAGCGACGGAGGACACAACGGACTGAAAAATATCATCCTGCATCTTGGACACGACGAGTTTATCCGGGTGCGGATGGGAGTCGGGGAAAAGCCGCCGGGGATGGATTTGGCGGATTATGTGCTGTGCCACTATTTCAAGGAGGAGCGGGAAGCGATGAACGAGAGCGCCCGCGACGCGGCCATGGCCATAGAGATGATTGTCACGCAGGGGCCGGACGCAGCCATGAACAAGTATAATGCGCGCAAGCGTCCGCCACAGGAGGATTGAAATTCAAATGAGAGCATTGCTGGCCCCGCTTTCGGAGCTGGGGGAATATGAGGAAATTCGGGAGACGCTTGCCGGGGAAAAAGCTTCCATAGCACTGAGCGGATGCGTGGACTCCCAAAAACTGCATATGATCTACGGCTTGAGCCAAGGCTTTCGCCGTAAGCTGATTGTTACCTTCAATGATCTGAGAGCGAAAGAGCTGTACGAGGATTATCAATTTTATGACAGAAATGTCATGTATTATCCGGCAAAAGACCTGATTTTTTTCCAGGCGGATATTCACGGCAATCAGCTTACTATGGAACGGATCAAGTGCCTGCGCAAAATGGCGGAGGGGGCGTCATTTACGGTGATCACTACCTTTGACGCGCTGATGGCGCCGCAGCCGCCTATGCGGCACTGGCAGGAGCATGTGATCCGTATCAATAAGCGCAGCAGTGTCTCGGAGAGCGGTCTCGCGCAAAATCTTGCCGGACTGGGCTATGAACGATGTGACCAGGTGGAGGCGCCGGGACAGTTCAGCATTCGGGGCGGTATTGTCGATATCTTTGATCTGACTGAGGAAAATCCTTATCGGATCGAGCTGTGGGGGGACGAGGTAGAGTCCATCCGCAGTTTTGACGTGTTGAGTCAGCGTTCCATAGAGAAGCTGGAGGCAATTTCCGTCTATCCGGCTACGGAATTGATTTTGTCCAAAAAGGAGCTGGATGCCGGACTGGCCCTGATCCAGAAAGAAGGCAGGAAGCAGGCGCGGGTGCTCAGGGAGCAGATGAAGACAGAGGAAGGCCGCCGCATTGAGAAACAGGTGGGAGAGCTTGTGGAGTCGCTTACGGAGTTGGGATTTTCCTACAATGCGGTCAATTTGGAGAGCTATGTGCGATATTTTTACCCGGAGCTTTCTTCTTTCGGCGATTGCTTTACCGGGGAGGCAAGCTGTATTTTCCTGGATGAACCGCTGCGGATCAGAGAGCATGTGGACGCGGTGGAGTTGGAATTTCGTGAGAGCATGAGCCACCGGGCCGAGAAAGGGTATATTCTGCCGGGACAGATGGATGTACTCTTTTCGGCGTCCTCGGTGGCGGCCGGTCTTGAGGGCAGGAGAGTTGTGTGTCTTTCCTCCATGGATGGGAGAAACCCTCTTCTCAAAACGGACAAAAAGTACGCCGTCCAGGCGCGCAGCCTTCCCTCCTATAACAACAGCTTTGAGTCGCTTGTCAAAGACTTGAAAAATTACAGGAAAAAAGGTTACCGGATTTTACTGCTTTCCGGTTCCAGAACCCGGGCGAAACGTCTGGCGGAGGAGCTTAGGGAGGAGGAAATAAGTGCCTTTTACACGGAGGATCCCATGCGGGAAGTGCAGCCGGGAGAGGTGATGACCGGCTATGGACGTGTGCGCAAAGGTTTTGAGTATCCGCTTTTGAAGTTTATGGTGATTGCGGAGAGCGATATTTTCGGTTCGCAGAAGAAGAAAAAGAGAAAGAAGAGGAAGTACGAAGGGCAGAAGATCAATGATTTTAACGACCTGCGGGTAGGAGACTATGTGGTGCATGAGAGTCATGGCCTTGGCGTCTATCAGGGGATAGAGAAGGTGGAAGTGGACCATGTGGTAAAGGACTACATGAAAATTTCTTACCGGGACGGCGGTGTGCTTTACGTTTTGGCGACGGGGTTTGACGTGATCCAGAAGTACGCCTCGGCGGACGGCGGGACGAAGCCGAAGCTCAACAAGCTGGGCACCCAGGAATGGACAAGGACAAAGTCCAAGGTGCGCACGGCGGTGGAAGCGGTGGCCGGCGATCTGGTGAAGCTCTATGCGGCCAGACAGAACGGCAAGGGCTATTGCTACGGGCCGGATAGCGTTTGGCAGAGGGAATTTGAGGAGATGTTTCCTTTCGAGGAAACGGAAGATCAGGCGACGGCTATTTCAGCCACGAAAGCGGATATGGAGAGCGATAAGATTATGGATCGCCTGATCTGCGGAGATGTGGGATACGGCAAGACGGAGATTGCCATCCGCGCGGCTTTTAAGGCTGTGCAGGAGGACAAACAGGTTGTATATCTCGTCCCGACTACCATCCTTGCCCAGCAGCACTACAACACTTTTGTACAGAGAATGAAGGATTTTCCCGTGCGGATTGACTTGATGTCCCGTTTCCGAACGGCTGCGGAACAGAGAAAGACGATCGCGGATCTAAAGAAGGGCATGGTGGATATCGTGATCGGAACCCACCGGGTGCTGTCGGCGGATGTGGAATTTAAAGATTTGGGACTTCTTATTATAGATGAGGAACAGCGTTTCGGTGTGACGCACAAGGAAAAAATTAAAAAGCTGAAAGAAAATGTGGATGTGCTGACGCTGACGGCGACACCCATTCCCAGGACTTTGCATATGAGCCTCGTGGGGATCAGGGATATGAGCGTGTTGGAGGAGGCGCCCGAGGACAGGCTGCCGATCCAGACTTTTGTCTGTGAGTACAATGAAGAGCTGGTCAGAGAGGCTATTGTTAGAGAGCTTTCCAGGGACGGACAGGTATACTATGTCTATAATCGTGTCAATAACATAGCGGACATAGCGGCTTTCATCAGCGATCTGGCGCCGGAGGCAAACGTGGCCTTTGCCCACGGACAGATGAAGGAGGCGGAGCTTGAGAGGATCATGTACGACTTTGTGAATGGGGATATCGATGTGCTGGTGTCCACCACTATCATAGAGACGGGGCTTGATATCTCCAATGTAAATACGATGATTATCCACGATTCCGATCAGATGGGGCTTTCCCAGCTCTATCAGCTCAGGGGCCGGGTGGGACGTTCCAACCGGACCGCCTATGCCTTTCTTATGTATAAACGGGACAAGGTATTGAAGGAGGTGGCTGAGAAACGTCTCGAGGCCATCCGGGAATTTACGGAGCTGGGGAGCGGATTTAAGATCGCCATGCGGGATTTGGAGATCCGGGGAGCGGGAAATCTTCTTGGAAAAAGCCAGCACGGACACATGCAGGCGGTGGGCTACGACCTCTATTGCAAGATGCTAAACGAGGCGGTCAAGACGAAAAAGGGAATCTCGGTTATCGAGGACTTTAATACCCTTGTGGATTTGGACGTGGACGCCTATATCCCTCCTTCTTACATTGTAAACGAGGTGCAGAAGCTGGATATCTACAAGCGTATCGCGGGCATCGAGAACGAGAGGGAGTGCGACGACATGCGGGAAGAACTGCTTGACCGGTTTGGTCAAATACCGAAATCGGCGGAGAATCTTTTGCGTATTGCGCTGATCCGCTCTCATGCGCACAGACTATATATGCCGGAAGTGAAGGGGAAAAACGAGAGGATCAGTTTTACCCTGCGGCCCGATGCGCCCATACGGGTGGAAAATATTCCTGTTCTTATCAGCGATTACTGTGGGAGACTGCGGTTTGATCCGAAGGGCGATCCCACTTTTTATCTGCATTACAGGAAGTGCGGGGTGATAGAGAAGGATGAGGAGACATTGCTTGCCTTGACGCAGGATGCGCTCGGGAGGATGGAAGAGCTGCTGGTGTAATGACAATGCGAACCTGTATGCGCGGCTCTGTTCTGAAAGGATATTGGATATGATAAGAGAAAAAGGGAAAATTTTTACCGTAACCTTAAACCCGTCTCTGGATTACAGCGTGACGGTGGATCACTTCAGGTTGGGATATACCAACCGTACCGTCTCGGAATATATGTGCGTGGGCGGCAAGGGAATCAATGTCTCCACGGTGTTCAGAAATATGGGATATGACAGTACGGCTCTCGGCTTTGTGGCCGGCTTTACCGGACAGGAGGCTGTCAGGCAGCTTACGGAGCGGGGAATAGGAAATGGCCTGATCCGACTTGAAAAAGGGCTTACCCGGATCAACTTCAAACTGCAGTCGGTGGAGGGCACGGAGGTGAACGGCCTGGGACCGGATATTCCGGAAGAAAAACTGGAGCAGTTGATGGGAAGGCTTTCGGAGCTTGCGGCGGGCGATGTCCTGTTTTTGTCCGGCAGCATCCCGTCAGCCTTGCCGGAGGATACGTATCTGCGTATGATGGAAAGGCTTGCGGAGGGAGTAATGACTGTGGTGGATGTATCGGGAGAAGGTCTTGTGAAAGCTCTGCCCTTGCGTCCGTTTCTGATTAAACCCAATCATCATGAACTGAGTGAAATTTTCCATGTGACACTAGCCGACAGAGCGTCCGTGATTCCTTATGCGCGAAAATTGCAGGAGATGGGGGCGCGCAATGTGTTGGTGTCCATGGCAGGCGAGGGGGCGGCGCTTCTTGCAGAGGACGGCAGCGTCTACGAGGCGCCCGCGCCGGAGGGAAAGCTTGTAAACGGCGTCGGTGCGGGGGATTCCATGGCTGCCGGATTTATGGCCGGATGGTTGGAAAGACAGGACTACCGCTACGCCTTTTGCATGGGCATGGCTGCCGGGAGCGCGACGGCTTTCACGGAGGGATTGGCTTCGGGGGAGGAGATCAGGGCACTTTATCGGAAGATTGAAAAAGAGGGCACCGGCGGGAAACTGGTATAGACAAAGCGGTTACAGCGCTCAGTTAATGAAAGAGAAAGGAAATCCGGTTTTGACATAACTAGAGGAAAAGACTTGTTATGTCGGAAGCGGATTTTTTGTCCTTTGAGGAATCGCTTTGAAATGCGGTCGTTACACAAAAAAAACCGCTTATGACATGAAAAAAATACAAAAAACATTCCTGTCGATATATATCATATCAGCAGGAACACAAGCGCGAACGAAGAGAGCATTTGTGTTCACCTGATATGATAACGAAAAAATCAGGAAGCGCGAAGCGCGGCAGACGCGAAGCGGCTGGATTTTTGAGTGAAAGAAGCAGGAACACAAGCGCGAATGGAGAGAAAACAAAATGTTGTGGATTGCGGTATGCGATGACGAGGCTATGGAATGCAGCCGGATAGCAGGGAAAATCAGGAGTATTTTGACGGAAATGAAAGTACCTTCCGCCATCCGGCAGTTCTACAGCGGCAGGGAGTTGCTTGAGTCGGAGGAAACGTTTGATATTATTTTTCTGGATATCATCATGCGTGACATAGATGGGATGAGGACAGCGCAGATTGTCAGGGAAAAGGCTTATGACAAACTGCTTGTCTTTATATCCGCAAGCCGCGAATATGTGTTTGATGCCTACGAGGTGGAGGCGTTTCAGTATCTTCTGAAGCCGGTCGACGAAAGGAAATTGAGGCGGGTTTTGGAAAAAGCGGTGTATAAGATAGAGAGTCGTTCACAGGAGTTTATCATTGTCAGCAAGGAGAGAGAAAAGCGGAAACTGTTTCTGGATGATATTTTCTATTTTGAGATCAGGGGCAGAATGATAGACGTTCATGGAATTAGCGGTGTTTTCAGTTATTATGGGCAGATTGGCTCGCTGGAAAGGGAGCTGGAGGGAAAAGGATTTTTCAGGTGCCACAAAAGCTATCTCATTAATCTGAAATATGTGGACGGATACAACAGGCAGGAGGCGGTTATGGAAAACGGGGAGCGGATTGTGATTGCAAAAAGAAGGTACAATGAGTTCTGTCAGGAAATGCTTGCTTTTATGAGGGGAAACGGGGGATTATGGGATGCGGCTTGGAGATGAAACGGGGAATGGGATACGGGCTGTATCCATATTTATTACGGCGTTGACGGGTTTGCTGCTGGTGGAAATATTTTTCGACTCTCTCTATTCCTGCCTGCTGTTAGCCTGGATGTATACGGCAGGGCATATTGAGGCTCCGGTTGTGGGAGAAAGAGAGTGCGA
The DNA here is from genome assembly GCA_910587095.1 of uncultured Lachnospiraceae bacterium. GTDB lineage: Bacteria > Bacillota > Clostridia > Lachnospirales > Lachnospiraceae > UBA3282. The sequence continues at coordinate 89,363 of CAJUMJ010000041.1, read as the reverse complement.
CTGGATTGTCCTGCTGAGCTATGCCTGTGCGGCAACTCTTGTATGGGTGATGGGAAAAAGACTTACGTCCGTATTTCAAGGGAAGAGCGCAAAATGGTATATTGTCCTTACGATTCCTCAGATTGTGATTGCGGTTGTCATGTTTGTGGCGAATTGGGGAGCGAGTCATGGTGTAATGGTGAGGAGCGGCGGAAATATGGGCTTGTATTACGACCAGATTTTCAGCCATGTGGGATTTTGCATCCTGACGGCCTTATCCATGTTTGCGTTATGGGCGTATCTGTCTGGCATGAACCGCATTTATCTGGAGCAGGAAAAGAACAGTCAGTATCACGCGCAGGTTGCGGTCTATAAAATGCAGGAGGAGCAGTACCGGCAGGCTGAGAGACTGCGGCATGACCTGAAAAATCATGTGATTGCCATGACGGGACTGTGGGAGGATAAGGAGTGGGAAAAGCTGGGAAATTATCTGCGGAAGATGGGGAACGGCGCTGAGCTGGGCGCGTTTGAGGAAGCGACGGGAAGTCGTGTGGTGGATGTGCTCTTATATCGGAAGCGGAGGATGACGGAGGAAAAAGGCTTTGTGTGGGACTGCGACGTGAAAGTGCCAAAACAGTGTGGCATCCATGAATTTGACCTGTGTGTCCTTTTCGGAAATATTCTGGATAACGCGGTGGAGGCCTGCGGGAGGTTAGAAGATGGAGAGAAGGGGGAACATGTGCGGCCGTTTGTCCGCATTCAGGCAGGAGCGGTCAAAAAATGCTTTTATTTGGAGGTAAAAAACAGTACGGGAACAACGGAGCGGCGGCGCGGTTCTTTGCAGACGGCGGACAGGAAGAGCCACGGAATCGGCCTTCTAAATGTGGGCGACGTGGTACGCAGATATAATGGCGCCATGCATACGGAAATACAGAGCGGAGTCTATACGATTTCGGTTTTGATTCCGATGGAGATGCCATACATGACAGCAGCCGGGCTGTTTGATACAAGATGCTAAGCAGAAGGATACTTGTTGACGAAACAAAAAGCAGACGAAAGGGCGGACATGGCAGTAGGCGCACGCCGGGCAGGGCGAGAATCGTCTCTGCCCGATTGCAGGCAAAACAGCGCTTGTCCTGCGGAATGTTTCGGAAAAGGAGGAGCGGTTTATGCATACAAAGACAATGGAAGGATTGATTGGGGCGAGAACAAACATGGAAATGCTCAATACCCCGTTCCGGGTTTTTAAGGAAGCGAGGAGAAAGGGCGACACCGCGATGATGGAGCGGGCGATGGGTTACATGGGAGATTTCCATGAAGATGCGTACGAGTACAAAAAGGAAGCCGACGAGGGAATGAAAGAGGACGCGGAGGAAACCCGTGAGATCACCCGGGAGCAGCTTGAAGAGACGATCCGGAATCGCAGGGAAGAACGCGAGGAGCAGGAGAAGAAGCTGGAGGAGGAGAGAAAAGAAAATAAGGGCGATAAGATTGTGGATACCGTTGAGATCAGCGAGGACGGAAAGGTTCTCTTAAAAGAGAATGCGGAAGCGGAAAGCATGGAGACGGAGACGGATGCCGCAGCGCCCCTAAAACCGAAAGCGGATCTGGAACCTGTGTTTTATTCCAGCGCCGGAAAGGTGGAAGAGGAGAAACCGGAGGCGAGTGTTTCGGTTTCGGTGTGAAAATGAGCCGGAGGAGAAAATTTTCTCCATCCGGTTTTTTTCGGAATAATTTTCAAAGTCCCAAATAATGGACTCTATAAATGATATTCTCTTACTAGAACACAGGTTCGGAAAGAAAAGGACGGGAAAGGAGTAGGAGAATATGAAGGGATATGCAGTGGAAAGCGGTTATATGGGATATGTAAACGGAGAGTACATGTTATTTGCCAGTGAAACGGATTATGCGGATTATATGGCGGATTAATTGGGTATAGTTTAGGATAAGGGACGGCCGCGCCGCCGCCGGTTATTTTTCAGTTGATAGAACGGAGGGAATAAAGTACAATACAATAGTACGTATTGTTAGAGGCGGCGCGAAAACATATTTATAAGAACGTAAACATACGTATAAATAGGGTATAGACTGCTTTTATTATGAAAGATCGGAATAATTTATGGTCAGAAAAATAAACGGAATTTCTGTGAATTATATAGACGAGGGCGAAGGAGAGATTGTACTTCTGCTGCACGGTTGGGGAGCCAATATTACCCTCTACCGAAGCGTTATCGACTCTTTGAAGAAGAGCAGGAGGGTGATTGCTCTGGATATGCCCGGCTTTGGAAAGACGCCGGAACCGCCTGCGCCCTGGTGTGTGGATGATTACGCGGATTTTGTCCTGGAGTTTATCGCCTCCTTTCGGATAGAGAGGCTGAGTGTAGTGGTGCATTCCTTCGGCGGCAGAGTGTTCTTTAAAATCAATGCGAGAGAAAATCTGCCTTTTGCCATAGACCGCGCCGTGCTGATAGACAGCGCGGGGATTTTGCCGAAGAAAACCCTCCGCCAGAAGGTGAGTCTTAGATGTTACAAGTTTGGCCGGGCATTTATGAGCACGAAGGTCATGCACTTTCTCTACCCCGACGCGGTGGAGGATATGCGGAGAAGGCGCGGTTCCTCCGATTACAACAATGCGACGCCTCTGATGAGGACGACTCTGGTGAAAGTGGTCAACGAGGATTTGGAGCCGCTGATCCATCTGGTAAAATGTCCGACCCTTCTGATTTGGGGCGATCTGGATACGGCTACGCCTATCGAGGATGCGAGAAGGATGGAGGAGCTGATTGCGGATGCAGGTCTGGTGGTGTGCGAGGGAGCGGGTCATTTCTCCTTTGCACAACAGCCGGCGAAAGTAAACGGCGCACTGGAAGCTTTTTTCGGCTGACAGGGTTTTCCTTTAAGGCGGGAGGAATGAATATGTCCTCGCCGTGTACGAAGAGGAGCATTTGAGCTTAGAGAGGGAGAGGAATCGCAGACAGGGATGGAAATTTTAATCTTTGCCGTATGGCTTGTCACTTATCTGGCAGGCGCAGTCTGGTATATTTTATATTTGATTCATATGTTTCAGCAAAACTCTTATAAACCGCGGGAATACAGGGAGTGGATGGGCTTACATGTCAATGTGGGGCGTCTTCTCGGAAAGAGTCTGTATGCGGTGGTTTCCCTTCCTCTTGTGATTGTGGGAAATATGGGATGCTTTGTGGCGGCCTGCGTCATGAACGGGATGACTATTTGGGTCAACAAACCTCGCAAAGCCAAAAAACCGCTGGTGTATACGCCCCGCGTCAGGAGGATGCTGATCACTACCGGAATTTTGTATCTGCTTATTCTGGCCTTCGTTTTATTGCCGGGAATATGGATGATGGCAGCGGGGGGGACGGTTTTGACGTTGCCGGGTGTGATGGCGGAGCCGGCGTATCCGGTTTTCCGGAATGTGGAGTTTATTTTGCTCCTTATGTTTATTCTGCAGCCGTTTCTGGTTCTGCTTGCGAATCGGATCAACCATCCGATAGAGCAGGGGATTAACCGTCGCTATATCGACGATGCGGCGCGTATCTTGCGGGAAATGCCTGAATTAAAAGTTATTGGAGTGACGGGCAGCTACGGCAAAACCAGTGTGAAATATTTTCTGCACACGTTGTTGTCAGCGCAGTATAATGTGCTGTGTACGCCGGGAAACTTTAATACGACGCTTGGAGTGGTACGGACGATCCGGGAGCATATGAAACCCTTTCATGAGATTTTTATCTGTGAGATGGGAGCAAGACAGGTGGGGGATATCAAGGAAATTTGTGATCTGGTGCACCCTGATTACGGCATTATCACCTCGATCGGGCCGCAGCATTTACAGAGTTTTCACACGATAGAGAATATTATAGCAACAAAGTTTGAGCTGGCGGATGCGCTGCCAGGGACGGGAAAAGTATTTTTGGACTATGACAATCCGTACATCAGGGAACATAAGATAAACAAGCCGGTGGTAAGCTATGGAACGACAGGGGAGAACGTAGATTTTCTGGCTTATGATATCGAGGTTTCCGCGCAGGGTTCCTCCTTTAGGATGAAGGATGAAAACGGAAAGGTGCACGATTTCCACACGAAGCTGGTGGGCAGCCACAATGTACAGGATATTGCGGGTGCTATCGCGGTGGCTCACACGTTGGGGATTCCAATGGAGAAGCTGCTCTATCCTGTGCGGCAGTTGGAGAGCGTGCCTCACAGGTTGCAGTTGATCAGGCAGGGAGACAGGATTATACTGGATGATGCGTATAACTCCAACAAAAGCGGTTTTGAGGCCGCGCTCGACACGTTGTCCATGTTCAGGGAACTCCGAATTCTGATGACGCCGGGAATGGTGGAATTGGGAGAGAAGCAGTACGATGAAAATAAAGAGGTTGGCGTCTATGCAGCCGATAAGTGCGATTACGCTGTGCTTGTTGGGAAGGAGCAGACGAAACCGATTCAGGACGGTCTTTTGGAGGCGGGGTTTGCACGGAACAAAATGATTCTTGTGGACGATCTTCAGGAGGCGTTTCGGATGGTGAATGCGATTCCGGGAGAGAAACAAAAAGTGATTTTGATAGAGAACGATCTGCCTGACAATTATGCGTGAGCACAGAGCACGAGACGTATTTTGCGGCGGCATCCGAGCCTTTGCGGATTATGCGCGGGAGCGCGGATGAAAAAATGAAACCGATAAACCGATATTTAAGCGCGGCTTTGCGCGGAGGCGTCGCAGGGCTGCCAAGATGCGGAGCGGAATTGGCACTTTGCCCGCATCTTGAGATAAACGCTTCGGAAAAGAGGGTATCATGAAAATTCGAGTAGGTGTTTTTTTCGGCGGCAGGAGCGTGGAACATGAGGTATCCGTTATCTCCGGCCTGCAGGCGTACAATGCGTTTGACAGGGAGAAATATGAGCCGGTTCCAATTTATATCACCAAAGAGAACGAACTCTATACAGGGGAGCTTATTGCGGACATTGCCAATTATAAAAATATTCCGGAATTGCTGAAAAAGAGTACACGGGTTTTTATGATGTGTGAACAAAACGGCGTAAAGCTGATCCAGTATCCTGAAAAGAAGTTTGGGAACTCCGAGGCGGCGCAGATTGACGTGGCCTTTCCCGTGGTGCATGGCGCCAACGTGGAGGACGGTTCGCTGCAGGGATTTCTCCGACACTACAATATTCCCATTGCAGGTTGTGATGTGACGGCGTCCGCGGTGACGATGGATAAGTATGTGATGAAAACGGTGCTTAAGGATAACGGGATTCCCGTGCTCGATTGCGTGACGCTGTACGGGAAGGAATATCAGGGCGGCGAGGAGTGCGCGTTTGCGAAGGTGGAGGAGAAAATCTCCTATCCGGTTATTGTAAAGCCTGTCAATTTAGGCTCCAGTGTAGGGATCAAAGTAGCCAAAAACAGGGAAGAGCTTCGTGAGGCTCTGGAGTATGCTTTCACCTTTGGGCCAAAAGTGCTTGTGGAGCGCGCGATCGTGAATCTTCGGGAGATCAATTGCGCGGTTCTCGGAGATTATGAGGAGGCGTTTCCTTCCGAGTGTGAGGAGCCGATTTCCAGCGATGAGATTTTGAGCTATGAGGATAAATATGTGGCGGGCGGTAAAGGCGGTTCTGAGGGAATGAGAACCGCGAGGAGAGAACTGCCGGCGAAGCTGCCGGATGAAAAGCGGGATGAGATTCGCCAGATGGCGGTCAAAACGTTCCAGACTCTTGGTTGCAGCGGTGTGTCAAGAATTGATTTCATGATTGACAAGGACACGGATCAGGTGTATGTGAACGAGATCAATCCCATTCCCGGTTCGCTTGCCTTTTATCTGTGGGAGGCGCTTGGAAAACCTTACGCCGTGCTGCTTGATGATATGGTTAAGTTGGCGCTCAAGAGACAGAGGGAGGAACAGGGCATGCTCACCTCTTTTGAAAGTAACATTTTGCGCAATGCGAATCTTTCCGGTGCAAAGGGAATCAAAAAATAGAAGTTCTGTCTTTTTATGGTATGAAAAACCGCCTCGCAGGGCGGTTTTTCAGATATCACAAAATCCCGTATTTCCTTTTTTAATCCATAAATTCTACTTTGCCGCTGTCAATATGATAAATGGCGCCGCACACCTTGAGAGGTGATTCGTCTGTGAGATTCAGTTTCTCTTTGATGATGGAAACGCTTCTCTCCACATTCAGGCAGCTTGCTTTCAGCGCATCCTTCTCGTCGCCGATCGCTTTTTTGATTTCGTCGGTTATGTATTTTACAAATCCATCGGGGCTGCTGCTCAAAGCTGCTCCAACGGCGCCGCAGTTTGTGTGTCCCAAAACGACAACCAGATTGGTGCCGAGGTGGTCTGCAGCGTATTCCACGCTTCCGAGCTGGTGATTATCCATCACGTTGCCCGCCACGCGGATGGTGAACAGTTCGCTGATGCCTGCGGAAAATACTGCTTCCGGAATCACGCGGGAATCGGAACACGTGATAATGGTCGCGTAGGGAGTTTGTCCCTCGTCGCAGGTTTTCTTTCTGATCTCGGGAGATACATCGCCCGGATTACTGGAAACGGTCAGGTAACGCTCGTTTCCCTCCTTCAGTTTTGCAATTGCCTCTGCAGCGGATAAATTTTGATGTGCCATAGTTTTCATGCCTCCGTTTCTTTTTTTATGTACTTCCCGGAAGCTCCCTTGCACCTGCCTTTGTGGCAGATTTTCTGCCATATGCACATAAATTTATGCATATCTGACAAAAAATCATCTCACAAAATCAGGCACAAAGAGACTCCGGGCGCACATTTTTTATTCGCTATCTGCGCATCTGATTTACTAACAAAAGTATAACATGATTGCTCTTGTTTTGCATCAATATTTGCTTTTTCGTTACTGGAAATCCCGCAGATATATTTCCATCGAGCGGTTCATCTCTCTGGAAAAATCCGACTCGTACTTCCTTTTCCAAAATGCTTCCATCCATTCGTCATAGCTTTTTTGGTCTGTTTTTCCTGAGAACATTTCCCGGATCTGCGCACCGGTTTTTTCCTGATAACTGTTTTCGCAGATGATGTCTGATAACCGGAACCGCTCCGGCTTTTTCCGTTCCTTCTGCTGCTTTGTCGGATGGCCGAAAACGAGCAGACATGCGGGGTACACATATTTGGGAAGCTGTAAAAGCGTTTTCATCTCTTCCGCGTTTTCCATGACGTCACCGATATAGCAGGAGCCGATTCCGAGACTTTCCGCGGCAGTCACCGCATTTTGCGCAGCAATCAGGGCGTCCTCCACAGCAAGAAGCAAATCGCCGACACCGGGATTGCGCGGTTTTAGTCCCGCTTCCTGGTAAAAAGAAAGCCATTTCCGGCAGTCCGCACAAAATACAAGCATCATTTTCGCTTTTGCCATAAAAAGCTGGTTATCGCAAAGCACGGCGAGCTTTTCTTTTTTATCTTTATCCGTGATGTCGAGAATGGTATACAACAACTGGCAGCCCGCCGAAGGCGCCTGCAATGCAGCCTGTAAAATACTGTTTTTGTCCTCGCCCGCTATTTCTTCATCGGTAAATACGCAGACGGATTTTCTTTCGTGCAGGGATTTTAATATCTCGTTCATCATGAATGCCTCCTTTTCCTGCAGACACAATCAGTTTACCTTTTTCTTCCTTTTCAACAGTCGAAAAAAGGGCTGTACCAACGCCTATTACTTTACATTCCGGGTTGGCGGCAAGAAAAATGATTTCAACATAAGCAAGCCGCTAAACCTGGAGGTGTCCTTTGCCAATAAAAATTAATAACGCCGGGCTTCTCTCAGATCTGAAATTTCATTTTATAAAATTTGGGAAGCATATAGAACTTGCAGCGGGAGAACGCCTGGTGGGCGTGGTTGAATAAGATCAGCTCCGACAGCAGCAAGGGCGACTCTTCCGGGATTTCCAGTATCCGGGATTCTTCTTCGTTGGAGGATATGAGCTGGACGGTCAGATCACCTTTGGAGGAAACGTCAAATATTTTTCTCTCAATCAGATCCTCCAAGGCGGCGTCGTTGGAAATGTCCACGTCCAGGGCTTCGAACGTCGAAGTCGGAATCTGCGTAAAGGAATAGCCGACGGCAACATGAGCCGATTTATAAATGTTTGTACTGGCAAGCACGATTTCACTTTTGCCAAGCTGCCGACTAATAGCTTTCCCATGCTTATCACGCCTCCCTGTTTAACTTGTTGAACAAGATATATTTTACCATACCCGGGCATTCTTTTCAAGTTTCCAACATTCTATACAAAAGGCAATTGAACAATTTAGTAAAGATATACAAAGCGTAAAAACAAGGCGCTTATTGATTGAAGGGAATTGAGAAATGCACAAAAGAAGACGGAACAGTAAAGGCTCTATTGATGCTGTCAGGTCTGGTCTGGTCATGTTCCTCCGGTTACCGGAAAGAGAACTGAAGCATTGAGGGAAGCGCAGGCCAAAAAAGAACAAGGTCTGCCATACGACACAACAGAATTTGAGGAGGTATATGAGAAGATTATAGAAAACCGGAACAGACTTCCTAAAAGCTGTTTGAAACAGAAAATAAATCATCGAAGGAAATCGGGAATTTCCATGCATATAATTTCCTGCCTTACAAATAATAGTAAAAAAACAGAGAAAAATGAAAATAAGTTATAGATTATAGACGGAGGTTATATGATATGAAAGCAACTGGTATTGTGAGAAGAATAGATGATTTGGGGCGTATCGTGATTCCGAAGGAGATTCGCAGAACTTTGCGGATCAGGGAGGCGGATCCGCTGGAAATATATACGGACAGAGAGGGAGAAATTATTTTAAAGAAATATTCCCCTATAGGCGAGATGGGAACTTTCGCGAAGCAGTATGCGGAGAGTATGGCGCAGGTGTCGGGGCACATTGCCCTGATTTCGGACAGGGATCAGTTTATCGCGGTTTCGGGCGGCATGAAAAACTTGTTGGGTAAGTCTATCAGCAGGGAACTGGAGGAGAAAATCGATCATCGTGAAAGCGTCGTGGCGGCAAAGGGAGACAGAAATTTTATTCCAGTCAGCCTTGACGTCGACGATTTTCATCATGAAGCCATCAGTCCTATTATCTGCGAGGGGGACGTGATCGGTTCCGTGATTCTGGTGGAGACGGATCACAAATCCAAAATGGGTGAAGTGGAGCAGAAGTTGATTCAGTCGGCGGCAGGATTTTTGGGAAGACAGATGGAACAGTGATAAGGGAATACCCGGAGGGCAAAAGTTTTGGGAGCTCTCCGGGTTTTTGCGTTCCGGTTGTGGCGGATATATTTTTCTTCGCAAACCGTACATCGGAAAAATATTTGCTTTCTTATTTGACTGAAAAGAGGTATGATAGCTTTAACAAATTTTTCTATGACACGGTATCCGATTGATTGAAACGGACGGAGGCAAGAGGCTCCGGCATGGAGGAAATTATGGACAGACAAAATTTGACGCTGCTGACCGACCTGTATGAGCTGACTATGATGCAAGGCTATTTTAAGAACAAGGACCAGAACGAGACGGTGATCTTTGACGCTTTTTACAGGAACAATCCGTGCGATGGCGGCTTTGCCGTCATGGCGGGAGTGGAGCAGCTAATACAGTATATCAAGGAGCTGCATTTCGACAAGGAGGATATTGCCTATCTGGCAGGGCTTGGTATTTTTGACAGTGACTTTCTGGATTATCTGGCGGATTTCAGGTTTACGGGAGATGTCTACGCGATCCCCGAGGGGACTGTGGTATTTCCGAGGGAGCCGCTGGTGAAAGTGATTGCGCCGATCATGCAGGCGCAGCTTGTGGAGACTGCAATCCTGAATATTATAAATCACCAGAGTTTGATTGCCACGAAAGCGGCCAGGGTTTGTTACGCAGCCCAGGGGGACGGCGTTATGGAGTTCGGGCTTCGACGGGCCCAGGGGCCTGACGCAGGCACATACGGAGCCAGGGCGGCGGTGATCGGCGGCTGTGTGGGCACTTCCAACGTACTGTGCGGGCAGCTTTTTGATGTGCCGGTTAAGGGCACGCACGCTCACAGTTGGATTATGAGCTTCCCCGACGAATACACGGCATTCAAAACATACGCGGAAATGTATCCTTCCGCCTGCATTCTGCTGGTGGACACTTACGACACTTTAAAATCGGGCGTGCCGAATGCGATACGTGTCTTTAAGGAGCTGAGGGAGGCCGGCGTCTCCTTGCGCTTTTACGGTATTCGCCTGGACAGCGGCGACCTTGCCTATCTTTCCAAAGAGGCGAGGAAAATGTTGGATGAAGCAGGATTCCCGGACGCGGTGATCTCTGCGTCCAACGATCTGGATGAATTTCTGATTCAGAGCTTGAAAGACCAGGGGGCAAAAATTACTTCATGGGGTGTGGGCACACATCTGATCACCTCGAAGGACTGCCCTTCTTTCGGAGGCGTATATAAGCTGGCGGCGATTATGGGTGAGGATGGGAAGTTTATTCCGAAAATCAAGCTCTCCGAGAATACGGAGAAGGTGACCAATCCCGGAAACAAGACGATTTACCGCGTATATGACAGGGAGAGCGGAAAAATAAAGGCCGATTTGATCTGCCTGGCGGACGAGACATACGACGAGAATGAACCTCTTTTGCTTTTTGACCCGGTGGAGCCGTGGAAAAAGACAAAGCTCTCTGCCGGGAGCTATAGGCTGCGGGAACTGATGATGCCGATATTTAAAAACGGCGAGTGCTGTTACACGTCCCCGAAAGTGATGGATATCCGGGCGTACTGCCAGAAAGAGCAGAATACTTTATGGGATGAGACGAGGCGCCTTGTGAATCCGCACAAGGTACATGTCGACCTTTCGAGCAAGCTTTATGATGTAAAAATTGCGCTTCTTGACCAAATGGGTCAGTAATTATGAATTTTTACTAAATAATTAGCAGATAAAATGTACAAAATAGATAAATAGACGACTGATAAACGGTAAAGCATTGCCAGGTTTTGTCAAAATTGATAAGATGTCTATAGTTTTAACAAAATAGATATCTACATCGCACAGGTGCGGGTCTGGCAAAGGGGGACTCCATTGGACAAGTTTGTGTTGCATGTGCCCAAATGGCAGGGGCAAATGATATTTTCCAAGGAAATACTGGTGTTTTTGGGGGTCATCCTTTTGACGATTGTGGGGACCCTCTTTTGCTTCTGGGGTTATAAATATTTCAGGACGATACTGTTTCTCGGAATCGGGACGGTAGTCTGTTATTTGAGTTATCTGCTGGTGGAGCCGATGACGGCGAATTTGGCGGCCAGAATGTTTCTGACAGTCTCGCTCACTTTGTTCGGCTTGGTTCTTTTGTACTTTCTGGATATTATTTTCGTATATTTTCTCGATAAGCTGCGGATTAGAAATGCACTCGGAAAACACGTTTATCTTTTGGCTGCTCCGCTTGGTGCGGTGATTTTGGGGCTTACGGTCTATCATTTTATATGGCGGGACGCGGTTACGGCGGTTGTGCTCTCGGCGGTATGTCTGACAGGGGGTCTTGTTTTTCAGTATTTTAACAGGAAAAAGGTGGTGCGGTTCAAATGCTACAATGATCTGCTCAAAATGCCGCTTCCCAAATTTGAGACAGGGGAAACGGGGGCTGCAGTGGAGGCAGTTGCGCCCATGTCCGAACTTGAACCGGAAGCAGGGCTTGAGATTTTGCCGGAACCTGAACCGGAAGCGGAATCTGAGACGTTGCCTGAAGCGGAGGAAGCGGCAGAGCCAGTTGCGCTCATGTCCGAACTTGAACCGGAAGCGGGGCTTGAGATTTTGCCGGAACCTGAACCGGAACCTGAGACGTTGCCTGAAGCTGAAGAAGCGGCGGAGGCAGTTGCGCCCATGTCCGAACTTGAACCGGAAGCAGGGCTTGAGATTTTACCGGAACCTGAACCCGCAATCGTGGCGGTGGCCGAAATGGATCTGAGCCCTGCGGCGGTGATGGAGGAGGAGACGCCGGTGCCGGAACCTGAACCCACAATCGTGCCGGTGGCAGAAATGCATCTGAAACCCGTGGCGATGATGGATAAGGTGCCTGAGAAGGAGAGCGGCGGAATCAGGTATTTGATTTTCAGGAAACTGGAGCAGGAGGACGAGCTTATAGAGGACGCTCTTTTTGTGAGGAAAATGAAAGAGGACGTTATGGCAGAGAAGCAGTCGGGACAGTTGGATACAGGTCTGGCTGCTTTGGCGGCCGCGAGATATACCCAGGTAGCCGGTGAGGCGGTCGAGAAGTATAAAAAACCGGAAAATACGGTAGCCGTAGCCGCTCAGGGGACGGATACGAAGCGGCGGAGAGCAAAGAAAAAGCCGGAAGCCGGAAAAAGGATTTCCGGGAAAGAGTATGCGAGGCGGGAGAGAAGGTTCGTCCACGGCGTGACGGTGGCGATTGCCGGGATTGGTATCTTTCTTGCGGGCAGGGCATCTAAGAGGAAGGACTGAGAAAGCCGGGAGGAGGAGCGGTTATGGAGAGTGAGGGGGAAACATTAGGCGGACTCGTCAAAGCTTTCTTTCGTGACTGGAAGGGTAAAATATGGTTTGCCTTAAACATGTATTTTACCATTTTGTATTTGGTGTGGAGAATTTTCTTTACGATTCCTTTTGAGTACGGAACCGTGTCTGTTGTGGCGGGCGTCTCTCTGCTTGTGGTGGAGATCCTTGGTATGGTGGAGGCGTTTATTCATTTTGTCAATATGTATTCGGTGGAAAACTATCCTTTTCCAAAAAATTTACCGCCGGATCAATTCCCGGATGTGGATATTTTTATCGCGACTTACAGTGAACCGGTGGACTTGCTTTACAAGACGGTTCACGGTTGTACGCGCATGAAGTACCCGGACAAGAATAAGGTGCATATCTATCTCTGCGACGACGGGCACAGGGCCGAGATGAAGGAGCTGGCGCACCGGCTGGGAGTTAATTATCTTGACCGCGAGGATCATAAGGGGGCGAAAGCGGGAAATCTGAACAATGCGCTGGCGCATTCCGATTCGCCTTATGTCGTCACATTTGACGCGGATATGATACCGAGAAGTAATTTTCTGATGCGCACGATACCTTATTTTGTTGAGTGCGACTTAAAGAACCGCGGCAAGAAAGAGGAAGATAAGGTTAAGCTGGGATTTTTACAGTCTCCGCAGAGCTTTTACAATTTGGACCTGTTTCAGTTTAATCTGTATTCCGAACAGAGGATACCGAACGAGCAGGACTATTTTTACAAGGATATTCAGGTGGCGCGCACCAAAACCAACAGTGTGATCTACGGCGGATCAAATACGGTTCTGCGCAGAGAGGCGCTTGAGAGTATCGGAGGATTTTACACCGAGGCGATCACGGAGGATTTTGCGACGGGTCTTCTTCTTGAGAAGGAGCAGTATGTGAGCCTTGGAACGGCGGAGCCGCTGGCCTCCGGTCTTTCGCCGCAGGATTTGAAGGATTTGATACAACAGAGAGTCAGATGGGCGAGAGGGGTTATCGCGACCGGAAGAAAAATGCACATTCTTCTCGGCTCGAAGCTGACCTTTGCCCAGAAAATGAACTATTGGGCGTCTGTCTGGTACTGGTACGCGCCGCTTAAGCGTCTGATTTATATCATGTCTCCTATTTTGTACGCGACCTTTGACTTTATGGTGTTTAAATGTACGCTATTGCAGGTGCTTGTATTCTGGCTGCCGATGTATGTGAGCAGCGATATCAGCTTGCGGATGCTGAGTAAAAATATAAGGTCCACGAAATGGACCAGCATCTATGAGACGGTGATCTTCCCGTATATGCTTATTCCGGTGATGCTTGAGACGGTGGGAATTACCATGAAGAAATTCAAGGTGACCAGCAAGGGTGAGCAGAAAAACGAGAAGGGGAGGAACTTTATCTATACGATTCCGTTTCTGCTTTTGATTGTCCTGTCCGTGATCGGCATTGCGCGCTGTGTTATGATCATGCTGCGCAGCGGATCCTTCGGCCCGGTTGTGGTGCTGTTCTGGCTGGTTTATAATCTGTTCCTTCTGGTGATGTCCTTATTTTTTGTGGACGGGCGGGTGCCTTACCGCAAGTCTGAACGAATTATGGTGCAGATGCCCTGCAAGGTCAGATATATGGGGGAGGAGTATGAGGGCTATACAAAGGACGCCTCCGAGGAGGGAATTGCACTCGTTCTTCCCAAACCTTATTTCTTTGATAAGGATACCGAAGTGGAAGTAATTCTGGAAAACGAAGACTATCATGTGGATATGTTCGGGACGGTTGTCCATGTGAGCCAGAGGGGTGATCAGTGGAATTACTCCCTTAAAATTCTGGATTTGAACGGCAGCTATGATGACCTTCTCGGGATTTTGTATGACAGGATCCCTACGCTTCCCATGGAAATCAAGCGTGACAGCGGAAGTTTTGAGGACTTAAAGCTGAATTTGAAAAAGAGAGTGACGCCGCCTTTTTACCAGAAAAGGAACTATCCTCGTGTGATGATCGACGCGGAGGTGCCATGTACGGGCTGTCAGGAAGAAAAGGTAAAGGTGTTTGATTTCAATTATGTCTGCATCACATTGCTGGATGAGGATGTCCCGGAGCAGTTGCAGGTAAATATCAGCGACGACATTGTCTTACAATGCGAATATGAGACTGAGGTCAGGAAGGGAATGCGTTTGTATAACGTGGCGAACTATAAAGAAATATTGAGCGACCGCCAAAAGAGAGAAGAACTGCTTGCATGGCTTGTTTACATGTCGGCCGGATTTGAGGAGCGTGAGCGGTTGGCGCGGCCGCGGAAGAGCGCGCCGGCAAGGCAGGTAAAGGGCGAGTTTAACGAGATGGAATGGCTGACTTAGCGAAGCGGCTTGCCCGGGCAGGGAGGCGGAATTGGAAATTTTAGACGTACTCAGACAGGAAAAGAAATATTTGCTGTATACGGAACAGACGGAAAGGATGCGAGGCAGACTGGGGATGGCTTTGCGTGAGGATATACATGGCAGGGACGGCGGAGGGTATCTGGTGCGCTCGCTGTATTACGACACGCCGGACGACGCTGACTTTCGTGAAAAGTCGGACGGAATCGGGGAAAGAAGAAAAATCCGGCTCAGGGTATATGATCCAAAGGCGGAGAGCGCTAAGCTTGAGTTGAAAGAAAAGACGGGTGATTTCCAGAGAAAGCGGTCGCTGTCCGTGTCGAGGGACGAGGCCAGGAAACTGATGGAAGGGGATTACATGTGCCTCTTGCAGCGGGAGGAGGAGTTTGCCCTGGAAATGTATATCAGGATGCAGGAGAACGCCTACCGTCCCCGCTGTATCGTGGAGTACGACAGGGCGGCGTGGGTTGTGCCTGAAAACGATATCCGCATTACGCTTGACGCGGACATCAGGGCCACGGAGAGCAATATGGATCTGTTTTCGGAAAAGCTTATGACATATCCGGTTGCGCAACGTGGCGTCACTACGCTGGAAGTGAAATTCAATCATTTTTTGTTGAGCTACGTGCGTGACCTCCTGTCGCTTCACGGACAGCCGCAGGTTTCGGCGAGCAAATACTGTATGGCGCGGGGCGTCGGCATGAGAGGAAACGAATAAAGGACGGCAGATAACGGCTCGGAGAAGAGAGGGGATAAGATCATGAAAGAACAGTTGATGAATTACTTTGCGGCAAATACAGGGGCGCTCACACTGGAGGATATGGTACTGAATTTCCTGGTGGCGGTGGTGCTGGGGGCAGTGATCTATCTGTCGTACCGGATTTCACATTCGGGGGCCGCTTACAGCGCGCGCTTCAATGTTTCGCTATTAATGCTCACGCTTGTGACTACTCTTGTTATGAATGTGATCGGAAATAATATCGCGCTCTCTCTTGGTATGGTCGGGGCGCTTTCCATTGTGCGTTTCAGAACCGCGATCAAGGATCCGAGGGACACGGCTTATATTTTTTGGGGAATCGCGGTTGGAATCTGCTGCGGCGTCACGGAGTATGTGATGGCGGGCGTCGGGACGGCTGTCATATTTCTTGTGCTCGTGCTGTTCGGCGCTGTGAAGAGTAACGAGAGGTATTTGCTGATTATCCGATGCGGCCAGGAAAATGCCGCGGAGGTGGAAAGGCTTGTGGAGAGCAAGTTTGCCGGTAAGGCGAGACTGCGTGTAGACAATTCCACGCAGGAAAACGCGGAGTATATTTATGAACTTTCCGAAAAAATGATAACCAAGGCAAAAAAGCAGGGGAATATTCCCGATTACTTCTATAAATCCAAGCTGGTAACCGCGGTCAATCTGGTGTGTCAAAACGATGAGATTAACAGATAAAAAGGGGCGGCTGTGATGGGATACCGATGGAAGGGACTGCTGGCCTGTCTGCTCGGCCTGGCATTTTGCCTGGCGGCTGCGGCAGGCTATCGTGAACTGCATAAGAACACCGTAAGAGACAGCTACGCCACAAAGCTTGAGGCCGCCATCCGGGAGAAGGATCCGCTTGCGGGCATTAATGAGGATTTTACGGTGAATGAGAATTTCAAGTCGCACCTGCCGGTGGTAGTGCTTGAGATGGAGGAGGAGCCGCCCATTTCCACCCGTCAGAATCCGGAGGACGGGAGGTTTATTCCGATAGAGGGCGTTGAACCTTATGTGGACGGAACCGTCTATCTGTATGCATCCGGGGAAGGGGACAACAGCTTGGGCGACGATCCTTGCGTGGTGAGCCGTATGCGGATCAAGAGAAGAGGAAACTCCTCGATGCTCTATGAAAAGGCGCAGTATATGGTGAAACTCGTATCCGAATCGGGACAGTACAGGGATCTGGATATTCTTGGAATGGGGGAGGAGCACGAGTGGATTTTGAACGGCAGTATGGCGGATAAAAGTATGCTGCGCAATTATCTTGTCTACAGTATCGCGTCCGAGATCATGCCTTACACACCAGACAACAAGTACTGCGAGGTGATTCTTGGTGTGGACGGGCGATACACCTACCAGGGCGTTTTCCTGCTCGGGGAAAGTATCAGGCAGGGGGAGGATCGGGTTAATATCAGCAAGTACAAAACGGGGGATGTGTTTAACAGCTATCTCGTAAGGCGCGACAGATACGACGAGGAGGGGCTGATGTTAAACACTTACGCGCGGGAGCATGGGCTTGCGGCGGAGTGGTTTGGTCTGCTTTATCCGTCTGACGACGAAGTGAGCGAGGATGCGGTGGCCTACGTCGAGGATGACTTAAGCCGGCTGGAGAAGGTGCTGTATTCGAACGATCTGCTGGAATTTTCGACTTATGAGAATCTCATAGATGTGGATTCCTTCGTAAATTATTTTCTGCTCAACGAGTTTTTCGGAAGCTATGACAGCGGAAATTTTTCCACTTATTTTTTTAAGGAGCGGGGCGGAAAGCTCACCATGGGGCCGGCATGGGATTATGACGGCACGATTGACAATTATAAGCATGAGCCGCTTGATACGGATGCGCTGGGATTCCAGACAAAGCCGTGGTTTGAGCAGCTTTGCAGAGACAATACGTTTATCACAAAGCTGGAAAAGCGTTATTTCGAGCTGAGGAGAAGTACCTTTTCCGAGGAACATATCATCGGTAAGATCGAGGAAATCACGGCGCATTTGGGAGGAGCAAGGGAGCGGGAATGGTATCGCTGGGGACATATTTATACACAGGATACGGAATATAATCTGGAAAACTATAAGCTCAAAGACGGGACGGTGCTCGTGAGGGAGGCGAAAACCTACGAGGACGAGCTTTACCGCATGAAAACGGCGCTCAGAAAGCATGGAGATGAAATTCCGGGTCAGCTTTCCGTTTTGCACAAGAGCGCGGAATTTACAACCGGGATTATGAACAGACATGAGGTTTGGCTGTTTCTGGTCGCCTGTGTGTTTTTGATTCCGCTGTACTATATTGCCAGAAGGTAGGGGGGAAGGTATGTCGTTTATAAGTATGGACTTTTTGGTATTCTTTTTCCCTGCTGCGCTTCTGGGATATTATCTGTTCTTTTTCAGCAAAACCATGCAGAGAATATGGCTTTTTCTGACCAGCCTTTTTTTCTACGCGCTTGGCGCGCCGACAGGTTTTGTTGTCGTTTTGGTGTTGCTGCTATGGGACTGGATATTCGGAATGTTGTTTAAAAGCCGGAAAACAGGGGGGAGGGTAAATGTTATTCTGATTATCGGAGTCGTCGGTAACCTGCTTCCCGTGCTGTTTTTTAAGTATATGTATGAGCAGGGGGAATTTTTACCCGTGGGGCTTTCCTTTGTGATGCTTTCGGGTATTTCCTACTTGTCGGATGTGTACGCCGGGCGGACAACGACGGCGAAAAATCCTTTTACGCTCGGTTTGTATCTCTTCTATTTTCCAAAGCTTCTTGCCGGCCCTGCGGTGGGGTTTGAGGAATTTACGGCGCAGATGGGAGGACAGAAGCTGACTTTGCGCCGCAGTGCGGTCGGGTGCTGCCGGTTTGTGACGGGGCTTTCAAAGAAGGTAATTCTGGCGGATACGCTCGCGCAGCTTGCGGACATCGTTTTCAATTATTCCGCCATGGGGAGGGAGAACGTGACGGTCCCTGTGGTCATGGCGTGGCTTGGCCTGTTCGCGTTTACGCTGCAAATATATTTTGACATTTCGGGGTACGCGGATATGGCGATCGGGCTGAGTCTTATGTTCGGCATTATCATGGAGGAAAATGTAAACTATCCTTATAGGGCTGTTTCGGTCAGCGATTTTTGGGAAAGGTTTTATATCTCGCTGATGAACTGGTTTCAGCGGTACGTGTTTGAACCGCTCGGCGGCAAGAAGGACAACATGGACAAGACCGTGCGGAACTTGTTTTTGATGTGGCTTGTCATAGGCATGTGGTACGGTGTGGGAGGTAAGTTTTTTCTCTGGTGTCTGTGGCAGTTTCTGTTTATTCTTGCGGAGCTTTTTCTCGGATACGGGGAGAATAATCCGCACACTGCGCTTATGAGAATATATACTTTGTCGGTTGTCGTTGTGGGGTGGGTTGTTTTCAGGGCACAGGATTTGTACCAGGCCGGCCAGTTCTATATGAATATGTTCGGCGCGAACTATAACAGTATTTGGAACGGCATGACAGGAATACTGCTTTTAGAATATTGGCCGTACCTGGCTATAGGATGCCTTTTGTGCACGCCTGTTGCGAAGAAAGCGAACAACTGGCTTGTGAACGGAAAAAACGGGCGTGTGGGCAGGGTGGCCGTTACACTTTGCTATCCGGTTGTGATGGCGGCCGTGTTACTGTTGTCGCTTGGCTATCTGATGCAGGGAGTCGGGAAACCGTTCCTGTATTCGCTGTATTAAAGATGTGAGCTTTGGCCGGGAGGATACGATGAAAGCGTTTTTCGGGAAAAAATATGTATTTCTGTTCTGTTTTCTGGCAGGGCTTTTTGCCTTTTTCGGATATGGCATTTATCACGGACAGAAAGCCTTTGCGGATTTCGGGAAGGGACTTACGGAGGCTTCCGGCTATGAACAGGCAAAAGAGCTATGGGGCGAATTGCGAAAGGAGCTTTTGGAGGAACTGGAAGAGAGTGCGGCGGGCGATTTGTCCGTGGAAGTGTACGGCGTAGCGCAGAGGCTTATGGACAAGCGGGAATATCGCAATTTTTCGTTTGTGAGAGGCGGAAACGATATGCTCTATTACGGCGCCGTTATGGCGAACGAAAACGACAGTCTGATGGAATACGCCGTAAGGACCGGCAGGGCGGCGCGGTGTGCCGGCAGGCAGGGGGCAAAAACCATATTTATCATGCCGCCTTCCAAAGTGCTGTACGGCGTTATGGGAGAAGACAGGGAACTTCCCGTGAACGATCCAAACGCCATGCAGGATGAACTTCTTTTGTACATGCAGCAGAATCAGGTCGCTACGCTTGACTTGCGGACGGCCTTGACGGAATCCGGCATGACGCATGAGGAGATGTTTTACCGCACGGATCATTCCTGGACGTCCGAGGCTGCGTTTATCGCCGCCGGGGCGTTAGCGGATAAGATACGGAAGGATTTCGGCGATGACTGGGATCCGGAAGACTACTACCTTGACAGGGCAAATTATACGGCGGATACGTACAGGCAGGGGACGATTGGGGCGATCGGCAGAGAGACGGGGCTGGCGTATGCCGGAAAAGAGGATTATACGGTGCTGTACCCCAAATTTGAGACGCACATGAAATGGTATGACCTGGAGAGCGGCGAGAGAAAAGCGGGCAGCTTTTATGACGTCTTTGTCGATCTGGAGAGCAGCAGGGCGGACGCGTATTCGAATCCGGGAAGTTCTATTTATCTGGAGGGCGTCGTGAATCAGGATCGCATCGTGAACGAGGACAATCCCGAGGGGCCAAGGGTGCTGTGTCTGAGAGATTCCTATATGTCTCCGGTCGCCTGCTTTTTGGCGCCGATGTGCAGTCAGATTGATATGGTGTGGGCGAGGTCCGACCGTAACGGGCTTGACTATGAGGAGATGATAAGGGAGGGGGAGTATGATTATCTCTTTATAGAAGTGTATCCTTATAATGTCGCAGACAGGGCGTTTGCGTATTTTGAAAATCAGGGGGATTGAATGAGAAAAGCAGCGGTGGTTTGTGCGTGGATCGCGTTGATTGGCATATTGGGGCTTGCTTATCTGGCAGCAGGCGGCACATTTGATCCCGGGGGAGACAGCGCGGATTTGCAAGTCCGCATTTTGCAGACAAAGGAAGACGCGGACTGTATTATTTTAAGCCAGGACAAAAACGCGGTGATGATTGATACGGGAGAGGCGCAGGACATCGAACATGTGATGCGGGAGCTCAATGAAGCCGGGATTGAGGAGCTGGACGCGCTTATTCTGACGCATCCTGACAAAGACCATATAGGAGGGGCGCTTCCTGTTCTGAGGGAATTTCCGGTAAAGAAAGTGATTTATTCCTGTTATGCGGGGGAAAATGAAGAATGGAAGGCTGTTGAAACCTGTTGCAGGGACAAAAAAATCCAGATATACTATCCGAACCATGTGTGGAAAATCCATACGGGATATGTGAATCTGCTTGTATATCCGCCGCAGGAAAAGCATTATAAAGAGGGGAACAACTATTCTCTGGCAGTGCTGGCGGAGCATGGGAAAGTGAAAATGTTTTTTGGCGCGGACGCGATGCGCAAACGCAGCGAGGAGCTTTTGACAATGAACCTGCCGGAGGTGGCACTATACAAGGTCGCCCATCACGGGAGGGCAAACAAAGCCTCCGAGGAGCTGTTTGAGACGCTTCGCCCCGCCTATGCGGTTGTGACATCCGACTCGGCGGATGAGGAGATTGTGGAGAGCAGCGCAAGGTGCGGGAGCAGACTTCTTTTTTCCTGTGAGGGAGATGTGGTGTTTGAGAGCGACGGAAAACGGCTTAACTTGCTGAAGGAGCATGAGGAAGGCGCTTCCAAAAGGCAAGGGCGGCCAGAGCTTTTAGCCGGGCGTGGCGACGGAGGGCTTTTGTGAAAAAAGGGATATGGATAGGGGGAGCGGCCGCCGGGCTTATACTTGCCGTACTGGCCGGCACGCTCTGCTTTGCGGATTATCGGGGGAAAGAGGGAATGCAGTTTGCGGCGGATCTTGGGAACGGCATAAATATCGGCAACAGTCTGGATGCCACCGGTGTGCGGGAACACAGGGATAACGCCCAGGCGGAGTATTACGAAACTTACTGGAACAATCCGCCGATCACGGGAGAGCTCTTTTCCGAAATCAGAAAGGCCGGGTTTCGGAGCGTGCGGATACCGGTGACGTGGGACGAGCATATGGATGCGGAGGGAAATATAGAGCCGGAATGGATGGATCGGGTGCAGGAGGTTGTCGATATGGCTCTGCATGAGGAGCTGTATGTGATTCTGGATACGCACCATGAGATGTGGCTGAACCTGGAGACGGACAAGGAGGCGGAGATCGGCGGGAAGCTAGACAAGGTGTGGACGCAGATTGCGAAACGGTTTTCCGAATACGACGAGCGTCTTTTGTTCGAGGGGATGAACGAGCCGAGACTGCGGGATTCGGAATACGAGTGGACGGAGGGGACAAAGGAGCTGCGGGATATGACGAATCGTCTGAACCAGGTGTTTGTGGACAGCGTGCGCGGGACGGGCGGAGCCAATGAGGAGAGATATCTTTTGATCTGTCCGTATGCGAACCGGTATGAGACAGCGGCGCTGGAAAGTCTCAAATATATAGACGGACATGTTATCGTGTCGGTTCACGCGTATATTCCCTATTCCTTTTGCGAGGGGGATGGCGGGAGCCGCACTTTTGACGCGGACAACAAAGGCGACACGGAGAAAATAGATACGCTGTTTGCATGGCTTCAGGAAAACTACGTGAAACGGCGTATTCCGGTGGTCATTACGGAGTTTGGCAGCGAGGACAAGGAAAATGGGGAAGAACGGCTGGAATGGCTGCAATACTATCTGGAGCGGGCAAACGGGATCGGCGTCCCGTGTTTTTGGTGGGACGAGGGAGCGGAGCGAAAGCTGATTGACAGAGAGAGCCTGGAATGGAAAGAGGAGAAAATGGCAGAGGCGCTTACAGAGGGGGCTTGGCCGGAGGAGCGGGAGTGAAGCCGGTTGAAAAATGGAAAGGCCGATGTTATAATTGTTGGGATTTATAAAGGGAATGCTTAGAGGACAGCCGGGGACGCGCGATGGACAAAGAGCTTTATTCATACAGAAAAGAAATCAAATATGTCATACCGCTCGGGAAAGCGCTCCTGATCAGAGAAGAGCTGGACAGGCTTCTTGAGAAGGACGGCTATTGCGCCGGGGGAGCCTACCTGGTGAGCAGTCTCTATTTTGATTCGCCAAACAATATTGATTTTGCGCAGAAGCTTTCAGGCGTGATGGACAGGAAAAAGGTACGTCTCCGGATTTACAACGGAAACGCCTCCTTATGCAAGCTTGAAATCAAACAGAAAACCGACGACCGGCAGAAAAAGCAGGGGTTTCTCATCTCGCAGCCTGACGCTGCAGCGCTTTCACGCGGAGAGTACCGTGTGCTCAAAAACTATTTTGACACGTCCGCGACGAGCCTCAAAGCCTACGGCATTATGGTACAGGGGCAGTATCGGCCCGCCGTGCAGGTTGCGTATGACCGGCTGGCGTACAGGTATCCCATGTATGACACGCGTGTCACTTTGGATATGAATGTCAGATCGACGGAATCCAATATGGATCTGTTTTCGTCCGCCGTGCACTATACGCCGGTCATGCCGGAGAGTGTGGTTTTGGAGGTCAAATACAGCGGAAAGCTGGTGGGCTTTTTGTCCGCCCTGTTTGCGCGGTTTCACCTGACTCAGGGAACCTACAGTAAATATTGCGCCGGACGTTTTGTATATTACGATTTCAATTATTGAAGTATTGAGGAACGGAGAAATGTACGAAAAATCACGCTGATGCGCTGTTTTTTCGTACTCAAATTTGTGCCGGGCGTCACAAATTTGTTTGATGGCAGACGTAAATTTGAGATTTACGTCGCCTCGTCTCGTAAACGCTCAGGAACGGAGTAGTTATGTCAAAAGAAGATGTACTGAATTATTTTTACACAAGCGGCACACAGTATGGGATCAGGGAAACGCTTGTCATCATGTCGTGCGGTCTGGCGGTCGGGATGGTCATTTACCTGACCTACTGGCTCACATCGGAAAAGATCGCGTACAACAGAAAATTTAACTGGTCGCTGGTGGTCATGCTTTTGGTTACCGTGATTGTCATGATGATGATCAGCAGCAATATCGCAGTCTCTCTCGGGATGGTCGGCGCGCTTTCCATCGTCCGTTTCAGAACTGCCGTCAAGGACAGCCGCGACACCATGTTTATATTTTGGGCTATGGCGGAGGGGCTGTGTGTGAGCTCGCGCAACTACCGGCTGAGTGTTACCACTGTGCTGTTTATTGCGGCTGTGTTGATTCTGTCCAGCAGGATACCCGGCATTTGGAATAAATATCTCCTGATTGTGACGGGCGAAGGGACGTCTGTCGACAGGAAACGGTTTGAGGAGGTTTTGAAACCTTTTGTCGTGAGCTGCCGGATACGGACGGGAAACAGGGACGCCGCCCATGAAGAGATGATTTATGAGATCAGGACGAAGGGAGAGCTGAACCCGGACATGATAGATGAGTTGATGAACGTGCCCGGCATACAGTCTGTAAACTGGGTGGCCGAGTCGGGAGAAACGGTAGGATGATGAGCCGAAGGAGCGCTTTAGCCTGCCTGTTGTCCATATGCGGTTTGCTTGTCCTCCTTTTGTGGCTTGACGGGTACGATTACAGGGAGCTGACTTTTTCCAGGGAATCGGGATTCTACGAGGAGCCTTTTTTGCTGGAACTGCACGCGCCGTTCGGGGCAAAAATCTATTATACGCTGGACGGTTCCCGGCCGGACGAAAATGCGCTTTTGTACACGGAACCCATCTTGATAGAGGACGCCACTTCGCATCCGAATGTCCATTCCATGAGAACTGACACTGCTGTCAACTCTATGTGGGATATGATGGGTTACCGGTTGCCCGATCATCCGGTCGACAAGTGCACCATTGTTAGAGCGGCATACCTGGACGCGGACGGAAAGGTCGGCGAGGCAAAAACAGCGAGCTATTTCGTGGGATATGACAAAAAGACCGGTTACGGGAATATGCAGATCATGTCCGTCGTCACTTCCCCGGAAAACCTGTTTGCCCCGGACACGGGGATCTACGTTTTAGGCAACGGCTATGATGAAGAACTTGAAGAGAACGCAAATTTCAGCCGGCATGGCTTTGCGTGGGAGCGGCCCGCGGATATTCAGCTATTTGACGCGGATCGGAAGTCTGTTCTGGAACAATCCTGCGGAATCCGCGTTCAGGGAGGCGCAAGCCGCAGCGGACTTCCAAAAAGTATGAATTTTTACGCGAGGGAGGAATATGGTCCGGCCAGCCGGTTTTATGTGGATTTGTTCGGGACGGGATATTTGCCGGATACGATTACTTTGACGGCGGGCGGGCAGGATGCGGTGGCCAAATTCCGCGATATGTTCGTGTCCACACTGACGAAGGACAAGGCGTTTGCCACTATGAATTACAAACCGTGCGTCATGTTCCTGGACGGGGAATACTGGGGCGTTTACTGGCTCACGGAGAGATACACGGATGCGTACATTGAACACCGTTATGGTGTGGATGACGACAATATTATCACAATCAAGCACAGCAGGTTGACAAAAGAAAGGGAAGACGACTGGTCGTTGTATGTTCTTTTAACGAATCATCTGAAGGACACAGACTTTACGGATCCGGCCAATTACAGAGAGCTTGATTATCTGATCGATGTGCGAAGTTATCTCGATTATTATGCCACGGGAATATATATCGGGAGCTGCGTCGACTGGCCCGGGACGAACGAGGCGTTTTGGCGGGCAAGGAAGCCGTCTGAGGATGGCGGATTTGAGGACGGCAGGTGGAGATGGATGCTGTTTGACGTCAATACCAGTTCCCTTTCTTATGACAGGGTGGAATCCGACACGATAAAATGGGTGATGGAACACAGCGAAGGCTTTACGAATCTGTGCCGCAGCGAGGAGTTTAAAAAGGACTTTACACTCACGCTGATGGATCTTGCCAACATCACTTTTTCGGAGGAAAACACGGAGCCGCTTATCGACTCCTATCTCGAGCTGATGGGCGAACCGCTGAACAAAAATCTTGCCAGATTTTACGGGGAGGACGGACAGCGTCTGTACAAGGAAGTGACAAACATCCGGGAATTTTTAAAACGGCGCAAATCATGTATCGCGCCGTATGTGAAGGAGCACTTCGGTCTGTCGGGAACGCTTTCGACCGTGGAGATCGAGACGACTGGGAACGAGGCGGGAAGCGTGGTTTTAAACAGCGGGGCGGTTCCTTTCGGAGAAGACGGAAAATGGAGCGGTGAATATTTCACGGATTATCCGATTACGGTGTCGGTTTTAGCCAAGGATGGGTATCGCTTTGCGGGATGGGAAGTAGACCGGGGAGCGGGAATCGAGAAAACCGATGAGACATGGCTGGAACTGGAAATCCCGGAGGACGGGCTTTACATTAAAGCGGTGTTTGAAAAAGAGTAGTCCGTGAAAGGCGTTGACACGGGAGCATGCAGTGTAGGAGTACGACAGATGAAAAGATGTGGATACATGAGCGTGTCTGTCCTGGCGGCGTTTGTCTGGTGTCTGCTTTGTATTGAGACTGTACAGGCATCTCCGGCGGGGGCGGCCGGGAATACCGTGCTGGAGGAGTACGAGACATACGTTAACCGTTTCATGTCCATCGAGAGTCGTGACGGGATAGCGGACGGCGGCTTCAGGGTGGTGGAAGACCAGGTTTTTTCTTTGGAGCCGGATGCGGTGGACGGCGATTTGATGGTGCCGGCTTTTGACGAGCTGTATAACCGGCTGGCGCTTTTTATAGTGGATGCGGACGGGCGTATACTCTACCGGACGGAACAGTTGGAGACTAATTACTGTGCCAGGGGGCAGATGAGGCAGCCGGTACAGTCCATTGCGGCGGTTTCCTTTCAGGATCTGAACCGGGATGGCAGGACGGATATCGTTCTCATTACTTCCTGTGCCAATGAGAGCGACGATTATGCCGGCGGGACTTACAAGGTCGGGGACGTGCTTTTCCGGGATCGGGAGGGGAGCGGCTTTTACAGGGATTATCGCATTTCGGAAAAGATCAACCGCTTTGGCATGAATAAGAGCGCGGAAGCCATCGCAGCGTTTGTAAGGGACGGGGATTCCACGGAATTTCTGTACACGGCGACCACCTTGCAGGAGCTTTTGCGAAACCGTTTCCGGGTCATTCCCGAGCAGTGTTATCTGCGGACATTCGGGAAGCTCGGCAAACTGCAGGTGACGCCGGGAATATACCGGATCGCGGATTATGACATTTTTATGATTTATCTCGTGAACGAGCAGGGAGATATTATATCGGTTTTGCAGCCGATGGGAGCGTATGACAACCTCTATGCGCTCAAGGGTGTCACTTGCCGGGACATCGACGGGGACGGACTCAAGGATATCGTGGTTCTTGCGAGGTACAGCTATGAGGGGGCGGACGGGGCGCTTCTCATTGAGAGCGATTACCGGATCTACTATCAGAGAACCGGAGGATTTGAGCCGGATACGGAAATCAGGGATACCTATCGGTGCAGCGACGAGGACACGATGGAGATACTGGTAGAGAAAGCGCGGGCTTATTGGGGGTGGCAGTCCACAGATGATTAAGATACTGATTGTAGACGATGAGAAACCGATCTGTGATTTGATCGACTTAAATCTTTCTTCCGCTGGGTATCACTGTACGGCGGTGCAGGATGGTCTGCAGGCGATTGACCTGATAGAGAAGGAAGAGTTTGAACTGGTTCTTCTGGATATTATGCTGCCGGGGGCGGACGGATATGACGTGATGGAGTACATACGGCCTTTGGGGATTCCGGTGATTTTTATCACTGCCAAGCATGAGGTAAAGCACAGGGTGAAGGGACTGAAACTGGGCGCCGACGACTATCTGGTGAAGCCTTTCGAAGTGGTGGAACTGGTGGCGAGGGTGGAGGCGGTGCTTAGACGTTACAACAAGGCGGAACAGCATCTTGTGGCGGGAGACGTGACGGTAGATGTGGACGCGCGCAGGGTGACGAAAGCGGGACGTCCCGTGGAACTGACGAATAAAGAGTTCGGTCTTCTGCTTCTTTTTATGAAAAATAAGAACGTCGCCCTGTTTCGGGAAACCTTGTATGAGAAGGTGTGGGAAGGGGAATACCTGGCGGACAGCCGCACATTGGATCTGCATGTACAGCGCCTTAGAAAAAAACTGGGGTGGGAGCATAATCTGGTAGCGGTGTACAAGGTGGGATACCGCTTAGAGGTGCAGGAATGAAATTTTCAATCAAGTTAGTGCTGTCTACCATGATCGTGCTGGCGCTGGCGCTTGGATTCAGCGGCTTTTATTTTGTAAACTATGTGTTCGAGACTTCGTTGGACAGAGAGGTGGGACAGGCGCTCGACGAGAGCAGCATCCTGAGCTTTGCCTTTGAGACGGCGGCTTTGAACGTGCCCTTAAAGTACAGCGTCCTGCCCGACAGCGTGGTGGAGGAGATCGCCTCCAAGCTGGAAATGGGCGGACAGGGCGGCGGGCGACTCCTTCGGATCGCGGACGAGGAGAAGAACGTACTGTATACGAGCGGCGGGTTTAGCGCGGATGAGGGACTGCTTTTGCAGACGGATCAGCATACCAAATCTTATCGCGTGATTCGGGCGCAGGACAGTTTCTATGTGCACACCTGCGTATCTGTCAACGCGCTGAACCGGATCCTGTACCTGGAGACGATGAAAGATGTGACGGGGGTGTTCACAGAACGCGCCCTTGGTTTTTCCCTGTATCGGAAAGTGACGGTGGTCATACTGTTGACCGCTACGGTCATCATGCTGTTTATCGCATCCTTGCTGACGAAGCCGATCCGCCTGCTGACCAGGGCGACCAGAGAAATGGCGGCGGGGGATTACACGTACCGCGCCAGACAGATCAGTCGGGATGAGCTGGGGCAGCTCACCGGGGATTTTAACAGGATGGCAAATGCGCTGGAAGAAAATATATGCAAGCTGGAGGAGGAGATCGAAGCGAGAGAGGAGTTCATGGGCGCGTTTGCCCATGAATTGAAGACGCCTCTGACGGCTATTATCGGATATGCGGACATGCTGCGCTCCCACAAGCTGGATGAGGAAAAGAGCATCATGTCTGCAAATTATATCTATACGGAAGGAAAACGTTTAGAGGCAATGTCATTTCGCCTTCTGGATATCATCGTGGCAAAGCAGGATGAGGCGAATCTGCAGGAGACTTCGGTGGGCGAATTGTTTGCATACTTGCGGGAAATGTTTGCGGAGAAAAAGGACACGGATATCCGCTTTGTGTGCGAGGAAGCCGTGGTGTGGATGGAAGCGAATCTGATCAAGACGGTGCTGGTCAATCTGATCGATAATGCCTGCAAGGCTTCGGAGAGTAACGCAGCACCGAAGGCGGACAGTAAGGTTGCGATGGATAGCGCAGGTTCTGGCATGGCGGGTGTGGACGGAATAGGCGGCAAGGCGGCAGACCAGAAGAGGGCTGATATGGTCGGTGTGTCCGAGGCGTCGGTATCCGGCGGCAGGACGGGCGTGGTCGAGGTGACAGGGCAGGTGGTCGACGGCGGCTACAGGATCGCGGTGAAAGACTACGGCATCGGCATACCCGAGGCGGAACAGAATAAGATCGTCAAGGCGTTTTACATGGTGGACAAGTCCAGGGCGAGAAGCAAGAACGGGTCGGGGCTCGGACTGGCGCTTTGCGCGGAGTTTTTAAAGATACATCACAGCGAATTACGGATCGAGAGTAAAGAAGGGGAAGGCTCCTGTTTCAGCTTCCTTCTGCCATAGTCTTTTTTTAGATATCCGTGGAGAATACAAGAAATGAAGAATAAAGTATATTATCTGGCGGCCCCGTTACTGGCGGCGATCGCCATGTTTATTTCCATATGGGGGCCGGAGGCGCTTGCGGAGTATAAGGACCAGGGGATTCTGGACAACCCGCATACGGAAAGCGTGGAAAACGCCGGGGAGGGCTACCGCTATCAGATGAACAGCAACGAGAAACTCTATATTCTGTCCTGCTGTCTGAGCAGCCAGGCGTTCCCGGAGAGCGAGACGAGCGCAATGACGCATGAAGCGGATGCGGAGGTGGACTATCAGGAACCGGAAGGTTCCTACGCTTTTGTGGTAAACCGCAGGGGGCCGTCCGGCAGGGAGATCACGGACGAGCAGATTTATGCCACATGCAATGAGGAGCTTAAACTGCTTAAGGAAAAGGGAATATTGCCCTTGCAGGTGAGGGATGTGGATGCGTCCTCCTACGACGTGATGCTCTACTCGGCGATCGATGTGCTGGAGCCGCGCAACAATGTGGCGGTCTGGAAGATGAGCCTGTCCAATTCACAGAAAAACGCGGATAAGGCAAACCGTCTGATGGACGCCTATATCGACGCGGACGACGGAAAAATATATGAATTTTATGTGAGGACGCCGCTTCTTTGGGAGGATATTGATGCGGACGCGTTGGCGGCGGACTGGGCGGCATACATGGGACTTGGCGAACCTTCGTCTTTTGAGTCGGACAATCCGCTTCTGGAGACGACGCCGTATTTTCGCAAATATGTCTTCCCGGGGATGGGCAGCGGGCAGACGGTGGTGACAGTGGGATTCTACGAGGGGATCAATGAACTGTTCCTGAAAGTGTCCCGATGATGCAAATTTGATGCAAATATTATGGGTATTTGATGCAACTTAGATGAAACTATGATGCTCCTCTTTTATATGCTAAATGTGAGAGGTACAGGAAGTACCAAGTCTGCAAAGCGGACTTTTCTCACATAGGAGAATGCCTGATAGCAGGCATTCTCCGTGCGAGTTTGCACAGTATACGAGAGAGGAGCATCGGATATGTACGGAGGAACATCATTTACCTGGGAATATGTCTGTGGTTATGAGACGAGGGAGCAGAGGAAGAGGCGGCAGCACAGAAGGATATACGCGCTGGGCGCTGCAGTGTGTATCGTCAGTCTGACCGTAATGCTGTCGGTAAAGCTTGCCGCGGCGGGCGGCGTCCTGGCTTTGACGGGGAAGCTGTGGAGTGCGGGAGAGGAGAAGACGGCGGATCTGCCTATGGAGGGGGAAGGAACAGAGCTGATACGGCAAGAACAAACCGCGCTGCCTCTTGTTCTTGCGATGGCGCAGGCGGCGGTTTCCGACGGGAATGAGAGCGCGCGGGAGACGGCAGCGCATATTCCGACAGTCTATCTGGATCCGGGTCATGGCGGCACGGACGAGGGCTGCGCCAGAGGAGGCGTCCGGGAAAAGGATCTGAATCTGGCCATCGCTCTGCTTGTGAGGGATCAGCTAAAAGAAAAGGGATACCAGGTGATCATGTCCAGAGAGGCGGATACCTACGTGGCGAAGGAAGCGCGCGTGGAGGAAGCGAACCGGTCAGGGGTGGATATCTATATCAGCATTCATCAGAACGCCACGGAAGAAGGCGCCGGGGTGAACGGGATGGAAGTGTGGTATACGGCGGATGATGATCGGACAGGCAGCAGGAGACTTGCACAGTTGATCAGGCAGCAGACTTTAAAAAGTACGGAAGCCGCAGAGCGTGAGCTGCGGAGCGACGCGGATTTTTATGTGACGAAAAACACATCCATGCCCGCCTGTCTGATTGAGACAGGATTTCTCTCCAACAAGGCGGAGCGAAGGAAACTCAGCCTCGCAAATTACCAGCAGCGGATCGCAGACGGTATTGTACAGGGTATTTCCTATTATTTCCATCCAAAGACCATGTACCTGACTTTTGACGACGGGCCTTCCGTGGAAAACACCAGGAAGGTGCTTGAAATATTGCGGGAGCGGGATATCAAGGCGACATTTTTTCTGGTGGGAGAGAATGTGAGACAGCATCCTGAGGTGGCGCGCCAGATCGTGGCGGAGGGACATACAATCGGTATTCACTGTGATAACCATGATTACGACGCCTTGTATGCGAGTGTGGACAGTTATGTGGCGGATTTTGAAAAGGCGAGACAGACCGTGTACGAAGTGACCGGGGTGGAGACAAACCTGTTTCGCTTCCCGGGCGGCAGTGTAAACGATTTTAACAGGAAAACGGGCAAGGCCATCATCCGGGAGATGACCGAAAGAGGCTACATATATTACGACTGGAACGCCAGTCTGGAGGACGCGGTCAAAAACCCGGATCCGAAGCGTTTGATAGAAAACGGCGTATCGACGACACTCGGACGGGATAAAGTCGTTCTTCTCGCCCATGACGTGGTCGGGAGCACAACCCTTTGTCTGGAAGAATTGTTGGACAGTCTGCCGGAATATGAAATGAAACCGCTCGGTGAGGATGTGGAGCCTATTTGCTTTTGACAGGGATAAACTAAAAATAAACAATAAATTGTCTTGACAATCCCGCCTTTCGATGCCAAAATGATAAGCAGTTATGATAGAAAGAGACGTTGAGGAAGACAGTAGTTGATTTTTAAAAGTCACAGCGAGCCGGTGATGGTGCAAGACCGGTACGAGTAGAGAATCAGTGAAAATCACTTCTGAGTTTCAGACCGAACTTTTGCGTGGCGAAACAGTAGGCTCTGACGGCGTCCTGCCGTTACCGGGAACCGTATAGCCATCTATGATGGCGGTACGTCGTAACAGGTGGTATCACGAGAATTTTACCCTCGTCCTTTTACGGGACGGGGGTTTTTTGCGCGATAAGCAGAGCAGGAAGACCCGCAAAGCAGACACCGTGCCTGCACGAGGGGATGCTTTGAGGGGCTTACGGGGAGCAACGCGAGTGAGAGATGCGAAGCATCCCGAACTGCTTATCGCGCAAGAGGAAACGGAGCCGTAAGGCCCACGGAGCATCCCGAATCTGCTTATACGTGGGAATTTAGGATTGAGAAAGGAAGGACACTATGTATCAGAAAGTTGACACAAATCTGAATTTTGTGGACAGGGAAAAAGAGGTATGCCGGTTCTGGAAGGAGAACGATATCTTTACAAAGAGCATGGACTCCCGCAAGGAAGGCCCCACTTACACGTTTTATGACGGGCCGCCGACGGCGAACGGCAAGCCTCATATCGGACACGTGCTGACGCGCGTCATTAAAGATATGATTCCCAGATACCGCACCATGAAGGGGTATATGGTGCCGCGCAAGGCAGGATGGGATACCCATGGGCTGCCTGTGGAACTGGAAGTGGAGAAACTGCTCGGCTTGGACGGCAAGGAACAGATCGAGGAGTACGGCCTTGACCCTTTCATCAGCAAGTGTAAGGAATCGGTCTGGAAATACAAGGGTATGTGGGAAGATTTCTCCGGTACGGTCGGTTTTTGGGCGGATATGGACGACCCGTACGTGACTTATCACGATGATTTTATCGAGTCGGAGTGGTGGGCGCTCAAGCAGATTTGGGATAAGAAACTTTTGTACAAGGGCTTTAAGATCGTTCCTTACTGCCCCCGCTGCGGCACGCCCCTGTCATCCCACGAGGTGGCCCAGGGCTACAAGGCGGTGAAGGAACGCTCTGCCATCGCCCGGTTTAAGGTGGTGGGCGAGGACGCTTACTTTCTGGCATGGACGACAACGCCGTGGACTCTGCCCTCTAACGTGGCGCTCTGCGTGAATCCCGTGGAAACCTATGTGAAGGTGAAGGCGGCGGACGGCTATACCTACTATATGGCACAGGCGCTTTTGGATACGGTACTCGGCAAGCTGGCTGCGGACGACACGCCGGCTTATGAAGTGCTGGAAACCTATGTGGGCACGGATTTGGAATACAAGGAGTATGAACCCCTCTTTGCCTGCTCGGGCGAGGAGGCGGCCAGACAGAAAAAGAAAGCGCACTATGTAACTTGTGACAACTATGTCACAATGACGGACGGTACCGGTATCGTGCATATTGCCCCGGCTTTCGGTGAGGACGACGCGCAGGTGGGCCGCAAATACGATCTGCCCTTTGTACAGTTCGTGGACGGCAAGGGCAGCATGACGGAGGAGACGCCCTACGCCGGTCTGTTTGTGAAGAAGGCCGACCCGGAAGTGATTAAAGATCTGGATAAGGAAGGGAAGCTCTTTGACGCGCCAAAGTTCGAGCATGACTATCCGTTCTGCTGGCGCTGCGACACGCCCCTGATCTACTATGCGCGCGAGTCATGGTTCATCAAAATGACGGCGGTGCGCGACGATCTGGTGCGGAACAATAAGACGGTGAACTGGATCCCCGAATCCATCGGCGAGGGGCGTTTCGGCAACTGGCTGGAGAACATTCAGGACTGGGGTATCTCCCGTAACCGTTACTGGGGTACGCCCTTAAATGTGTGGGAGTGCGAAGGCTGCGGCCATATGGATGCCATCGGTTCCAGAGAGGAACTTGAAAAAATGAGCGGCAACGCTGCGGCGAAGACCGTGGAGCTGCACAGGCCTTATATCGACGAAATCACCTGTACATGCCCCGAGTGTGGAGGAATCATGAGGCGCGTGCCGGAGGTGATCGACTGCTGGTTTGACTCAGGCGCGATGCCCTTTGCGCAGCACCATTATCCGTTTGAGAATAAGGAGCTTTTCGACAGCCAGTTCCCGGCGCAGTTTATCTCCGAGGCGGTGGATCAGACTCGCGGGTGGTTTTACTCCCTGATGGCGGAGTCCACGCTCCTGTTTAACAAAGCCCCCTTTGAGAACGTGATCGTGCTCGGGCATGTGCAGGATGAGAACGGACAGAAAATGAGTAAGTCCAAGGGCAACGCGGTAGATCCTTTCGAGGCGCTGGAAACTTACGGCGCGGATGCGATCCGCTGGTATTTCTATATAAATTCGGCTCCCTGGCTGCCCAACCGTTTCCACGGCAAGGCGGTGCAGGAGGGACAGCGCAAATTCCTCGGCACTTTGTGGAATACTTATGCTTTCTTTGTGCTGTATGCGAATATCGACAACTTTGACGCGACAAAGCACAGCCTGGAATATGACAAACTTCCCGTTATGGATAAGTGGCTGCTCTCCAAGCTCAACACGGCCATCAAGGAAGTGGACGATCATCTGAACCATTACAGGATACCCGAGGCGGCGAGGGTGTTGGACAACTTTGTGGATGAGATGAGCAACTGGTATGTGAGAAGAAGCCGTGAGCGGTTCTGGGCGAAGGGCATGGAGCA
Source organism: uncultured Lachnospiraceae bacterium (assembly GCA_910587095.1). Classification (GTDB taxonomy): domain Bacteria; phylum Bacillota; class Clostridia; order Lachnospirales; family Lachnospiraceae; genus UBA3282. The sequence continues at coordinate 54,627 of CAJUMJ010000041.1, read as the reverse complement.
GGACAAGATCAATGCGTATATGACCCTCTACACGGCCCTTGTGGACATCTGCAAGTGCGCCGCGCCGATGATTCCTTTCATGACGGAGGAAATTTACCGCAATCTGGTGTGCAGCATCGAAAAAGATGCGCCGGAAAGCATTCACCTGTGTGATTTCCCGACGGCGGACGAGGGCATGATCGACCAGAAACTGGAAATATCCATGCAGGAGGTATTAAAGATCGTTGTCATGGGGCGTGCGGCCCGCAATACGGCGAATATCAAGAACCGCCAGCCCATCGGCACCATGTACGTGAAAGCGGAAAACGTTCTTGATGATTTCTATCAGGATATCATCAAGGACGAGCTGAATGTAAAACAGATCGTATTCTCCGACGACGTGTCGGCGTTTACAACTTACAGCTTCAAGCCCCAGCTTAAGACCGTCGGTCCGAAGTACGGCAAACAGCTCGGCGGCATCAAGGCGTATCTGTCCGCATTGGACGGCAACGCGGCAATGGAGACTTTAAAGGCAGAAGGCAAGCTCGTCTTTGTCGTGGACGGCACAGAAGTTTCCCTTGCCGAGGAGGATCTGTTGATCGACATGGCGCAGAAGGACGGTTTTGTGGCGGAGGCCGACAATTATGTAACGGTGGTGCTCGACACGAATCTGTCGGAAGAGCTGATCGAGGAGGGCTTTGTGTACGAGATCATCAGCAAAATCCAGAATATGCGCAAGGACGCGGATTTTGAGGTGATGGATCACATTAAGGTGTCCTTTGCGGGCAATGACAAGGTGGCGGATATCGCCGCGAAGAATGAACGGACGATTGCCGGAAAAGTGCTTGCCGAGTCCATCGCGGCCGGTGGAGAGCTCTCGATTTCCCGTGAATGGGATGTGAACGGGGAGAAAGTGACCATCTCGATTGAGAAAGTGTGAAACTAAGGTTTGTTGTTGGGATTTTTTGTGCTATAATATAATAGCCGCAAAGGAAAAGCAGACGGAATGCGGATTTGCGGATTGGAAGGCTTATGATATTTTACTAATTTTAGGAGGATATGCGGAATGATAAAGAAAGCGGCACCGACAACTTTTGACACGGAGCTTTTTAAGAGGAGCGTTCTCTACAATGTAAAAACACTTTACAGAAAGACGTTGGAGGAGGCGACAGACCAGCAGATTTTTCAGGCGGTATCCTATGCGGTCAAAGATGCCATAGTAGATCAGTGGCTAAAGTCACAGAAGGAATTCGAGAGGCAGGACCCGAAAATGGTTTATTATCTGTCCATGGAATTTCTGATGGGGCGGGCGCTTGGCAACAATATGATCAATCTGCAGGCATATAAAGCGTTCTCGCAGGCGCTCGCGGAGCTTGGCATCGATATCAATGTGGTGGAGGATCAGGAGCCTGACGCAGCGCTGGGTAACGGCGGTCTGGGACGTTTGGCAGCCTGCTTTCTGGACTCTCTGGCAACGCTCGGCTATGAAGCTTACGGTTGCGGCATCCGGTACCGTTACGGCATGTTCAAGCAGGAAATCCGCGACGGCTATCAGGTAGAGGTGCCGGATAACTGGCTCAAAGACGGCAACCCCTTTGAGCTGCGCCGGCCGGAGTATGCGAAAGAAGTGCGTTTCGGCGGCTATGTGAATGTATATGTGGATGAGAACGGCAGGAGCAACTTTAAACAGGAGGGCTATCAGGCGGTGACGGCGGTTCCCTATGACCTGCCGGTTGTCGGTTACGGCAGCGGTGTCGTCAATACGCTTCGGATCTGGGATGCAGAGCCGGTGAACTGCTTCCAGCTCGACTCCTTTGACAAGGGCGATTACCAGAAGGCGGTGGAGCAGGAAAACCTCGCGAGAAATATAGTGGAGGTACTCTACCCTAACGACAATCACTACGCGGGCAAGGAGCTCCGCTTAAAACAGCAGTATTTCTTCATCTCTGCGTCGGTGCAGACGGCAGTGGCGAAGTATATGAGAAACCATGACGACATCAGGAAGTTCCATGAGAAGGTGACTTTCCAGTTAAACGATACGCATCCCACCGTGGCAGTGGCGGAGCTTATGCGCATTTTAATGGACGAGCATTATCTGACATGGGACGAGGCGTGGGAGGTGACCACGAAGACATGCGCGTACACAAACCACACCATCATGTCCGAGGCGCTTGAGAAGTGGCCGATCGAGCTTTTCTCGAGACTCCTTCCGAGAGTATATCAGATTGTGGAGGAGATCAACCGCCGCTTTATCGCGAGGATCGAGCAGATGTATCCCGGCAATCATGAGAAGGTTCGGAAGATGGCGATCATCTATGACGGTCAGGTGAAGATGGCGCATCTGGCGATCGCGGCCGGCTACTCCGTAAACGGTGTGGCGAGACTGCACACGGAAATATTAAAGAATCAGGAACTTAAGGATTTCTACGAGATGATGCCTGAGAAGTTCAACAACAAGACGAACGGCATCACGCAGAGACGCTTCCTGCTTCACGCGAACCCGCTTCTGGCGGATTGGGTGACCGACCATGTGGGAAACGAGTGGATCACGGACTTGCCGCAGATTGGCAGGCTCAAGATTTACGCGGACGACGAGAAGGCGCAGCAGGAATTTATGAATATCAAATACCAGAATAAGGTGCGTCTTGCGGAGTACATCATGGAGCACAACGGCATTGAGGTCAATCCCCGTTCCATCTTTGACGTGCAGGTAAAGCGTCTGCATGAGTACAAGAGACAGCTTTTAAACATCCTCCATGTGATGTATCTGTACAACGAGCTGAAGGAACATCCGGATATGGATTTCTATCCGAGAACTTTTATTTTCGGCGCGAAGGCGGCTGCGGGCTATAAGAACGCGAAGCTCACGATCAAGCTGATCAATTCAGTGGCGGATGTGGTGAACAACGATCCTGCGATTAACGGCAAGATCAAGGTTGTCTTTATCGAGAATTACCGTGTCTCCAACGCAGAGATTATCTTCGCGGCGGCGGACGTGTCCGAGCAGATCTCCACGGCCAGCAAGGAAGCGTCCGGTACGGGCAATATGAAGTTTATGTTAAACGGCGCGCTCACCATCGGAACCATGGACGGCGCGAACGTGGAGATTGTGGAGGAGGTAGGTGAGGAGAATGCCTTTATCTTCGGCTTAAGCTCCGATGAAGTCATCCGTTACGAGAACTACGGCGGCTATCATCCCACAGATATCTTCAACAATGACCCCGACGTGCGGAAGGTGCTTATGCAGCTTATCAACGGCACCTACTCGCCTGGCGATCCGGATCTGTTCCGTTCTCTGTATAATTCGCTGTTAAATACACAGAGCACGGCCAAGGCCGACACGTATTTCATCTTGAAGGATTTCAAGGCTTATGCGGAGGCGCAGAGAAAGGTGGAAGCTGCCTACAGGGATGAGAAGGGATGGGCGAGAAGCGCCATATTGAACATTGCCTGCTCCGGCAAGTTTACCTCCGACAGAACCATTCAGGAGTATGTGGATGAGATCTGGAAGCTCGACAAGGTGGTGTTGCCGAAGGAGCCTGTGACGACCACGCCTGTCTTGAAGTGAATTAAATTGAAAGTGTAAAATAAAGCCTCCTTTGCCATGCGCGGGGAGGCTTTCGTCGAAGATGGGAGGTTTCATGGATAAAAAGCTGTCGTTTCAAATATTGGGACTTTCGGAGACAAAGGACGAGGAGAAAATCAGGCAGGCATATTTGTCTTTATTAAAGGTCACAAACCCGGAGGATGACCCGGAGGGGTTTAAGCGCCTGCGGGAAAGCTATGAGGAGGCGCTGCGGTTTGCCGGGCAGCGCGAGGAGGAGAAGGAGACAGTGCCGCAAGGAGAGGTGGGCCAATGGATGCGACGCGTGAGAGAAACCTACCGCAACATATTCCTGCGCAACGATGAAGACGCCTGGAAAGAGCTCTTTGAGGAACCGGTCTGTATCGGCTTCGACACTTTTTTGGAGGCGAGAGGACAGGTTTTGGCTTTCCTTTCCATGCATTCTTTTCTGCCACAGAAGATATGGCGGCTTCTGGATCGGACATTTCATGTGATGGATGATTTTGAGGCGCTAAAAGAGGACTTCCCCGTCAATTTTTTAAAGCATATCGAGTACCATATCGAGACGGAGGATTTCCTCGACTATAACCTCTTCGAGGAGGGGGATGGCGGCTATGAGCCGGAGAATGATGAGGAAACGGATGAGTATCTCCGGGAGTTTTTTCAGATCAGGAGCCGTCTGGAGGAGGACGATACAAAAGGCGTCTGGCAGGAGCTATCGGATATGCGCCGCCACGGCCTCTATCACCCTTACGAGGACGTGGAGAGACTGCGGTATTATATTCGGACGAAAGAGCAGGGAAAAGGCCGCGGTATCGCGGAAAGACTGATTGAAAGCTATCCTGACGACAGCTATGTGCAGGTCTGGACCGGAAAGCTCTTTTATGATACGGACGAGGCGGCGCGCGGGTTTGAGCAGTGGCAGGCTGTACTTGAGAAGGAACCTGATTATTACATGGCCAAGTATTTTGCCCTGTTCTATCTGGTGCAGGAGGAGAAATGGTTTGAGGCGGGCGAGTATGTCCATGACCTGATCCGGGTCAACAGACGGGATGAAGAGCTTTCGGAGCTTCAGAAACAAATCAATGGCGAACTTGTTCCCGTATTGCGGGAGGCTCTCGACAAGGGCGAGGCTTACAGGGACTTGTCGGGAAAGGAGCTGCGCGCCCATCTCGGATGGAATTTGTTTGACATAAACCGCTACGAAGATGTGCTTGCTCTTCTTGCGGAAGACAAGGAGATGGAGTTGCAGGAGGAGGGACTTGAACTAAAGGCGTGGAGCCTTTACCGGCTTGAGCGGTATGAGGAGGCAATTCCTGTCTACGAGGCTCATCTGAAAAGTGTGGAAGCGGGCGGGTACGATGCGGAAAAGAAAGCGTCCAAAGCTTCCCAAAGCCACAGGCTTCTCGGCGTGTGCCTTTTCGCTGTCGGAGAGAGAGAGGAGGGCGAGAGGGAGACGAGGATAGCGATTGAGATGGAAACGGATGCGAGAATCCGCCTGGACTGCAAGTATTATCTGGCGGACAGGTATCTCTACTTTAAGGAATACGAGAGAGCAATAGAGGCTTGCGATGTGATCCTGTCTGAGGACGAGGGATACTTTCCGGCTTATCTGGTCAGACAGGAGGCGTGTTACTATCTGGACAAGGGACAGCAGGTGGTGGACGATTATTACCGGGCTATAGAAATTTTCGACGGTTTTTATAAACCTTATTTCTATGCGGCGAGCGTTTTCTATGACCACAGGCAGTATAAGGACGCTCTTGGCGTGATGGAGAGAGCCCACGACAATCAGGTGGAGTTTCCTCTGAAGATGCGGTTCCAGGAGGCGAAGATTCTGCGCATGATGGCGGAGAATGAGGAGGAGAGAAAGCGGGCGCTGGAAATTATCGACGCGCTTATCACGGAGACGGAGGATTCCCCCGTGCCTCCTGACCCGGAGGACAGGGACGCCATAGATCGTGCGGAGCTTGTATTCGAGAGAGGTCTTTTGTATGAAGCGGACGAAAAGATGGAGGGAGCCATCGCCTTGGTGAGGGAGGCCATCAAGATGGATCCCACAGAGTCGTATTATACATTAGTGCTCGGCAATCTGCTCAGGGATGTGGAGCAGTATGACAAGGCGCTTTCGGAGTATAAAAAGGTGGAGAAGATTTACAGCCACACGGAATTTTATTTTGGTATGGGCGTCTGCTTCCAGATGGCGGAGGATTGGAGCCAGGCCATTGTCTACTATACAAAGGCGGTGGAGAGAGAAGAGTTTTACCGGGACACAAACCTAAGACTGTACCGGTGTTACGAGAAGCGTTACTGTATCGAGTATAAGCAATCCGACTATGACGCGGCGCTTATGTATATCAACAAACAGATGGAAGTGACGGAGGCCCGCGGCTATCGTCTGTGGGACAGGGGATTTCTCTATAATGACGCGATGGAGACTGCCCTTGCCATTGCGGACTATGAGGAGGCGCTTAAAACCATCGACGAGTCGGATCGATACATTGTTTTGCAGAATATCGGTTATACCTATAAGAGTGACAGGCAGTTTGCGAAAGCTTACGAGGCATACAGAAAGGCCGTCGAATGCATGGAGCCGAAAAACGCTTCCCCGAAGGGCTATCAAGGCATGGCGGAATGCCAGCAGAAACTAAAGGACTATGCCAAAGCGATCGCGCTTTGCAGAGAAGGACTTGCCGTTTTCCCGGACAACGAAGAGCTGTGGGATATTCTGAGCGACTGTTACGAGGAGACAGACCGTTTGCAGGAGGCCAGGGAAGTGGAGGAGCAGAGGGCCAGACAGGTGGGAAACACGACGGCGTACCGCGATCATCTGTCCTTTATATATCTGAAGGAGGGAGGAGTAGGCATCAAGCCTGAGCTTTGGCTGCTTTTCAAGGTATCGGAGAAGAGACTTCAAAAAAGTGAGGAAGACAGGGAGGAGCTGGCGCAACTGTATGAGGACTGGGGCGGACGCCTTGCCGAGATACATCAGTACGAAGAGGCCGTGAAAAAGTATGAGGCTTCCGTCGCTTTGCGAAAGGAAGGCTGGGACCGGTTCGACGGGGAACGTTATCTCGCACAGAATTATTATATGATGGGGAACTACGAGGAGGCGGCAAAGCACGCGAGGAAAGTCCTGGACTGCATGAAGCGGAGAAACACCACGCCGGAAGACTATATGTCTTACTACGGGTATGTGCCCGTCCGCATGGGCCAGATGGCGTGGATTTACCTGGCGCTTGGGGACAAGGAGAAGGCCAAGGAGCTTTTGGGGAAGATGGAGAAGATCAGGCCATGCGCGGCGTGCAGATATACAAGGTGTTTTGAGTCATCTCTCTGGCTCGGTTATTATTATTATACCGAAAAGGAGTATGAGAAAGCGGCGGCGCTGATGGAGGAGACGTTAAAAAGAAACTTTGACGCGCTGGAGGCGAAGTTCCTTCTGGACAAGATAAAGAAGGAAACCAAAAAGGGAAGGAAAGGGTTATTTAGATAGCATGATCATAGGAATTGATTTGGGAACAACGAACAGTCTGGCGGCTTATTTTACGCAGGAGGGGCCGCGGATCATACCGAACCGGCTTGGGAAACGGCTTACTCCTTCCGTGATAAGCATGGATGAGGAGGAGCAGATTTACGTGGGAGATCTGGCGGTGGAGAGAGGACTTCTCTATCCGGGCAGCGCGGCCTCCGTATTCAAGCGGGACATGGGAAGCGGCAGGAAGTTTAATCTTCTTCACAAGAGTTTTACGGCGGAGGAACTATCTTCCTTCGTGCTGCGGGCGCTTAAGGAGGATGCGGAGACTTTTCTCGGGGAGCCCGTGACGGAAGCGGTGATCAGTGTACCGGCCTATTTTAATGACGAGAGGCGGCGCGCCACCAGAAGAGCCGGGGAACTGGCAGGGCTTAAGGTGGAACGGATCATCAGCGAACCTACGGCGGCGGCCATCGCCTACGGTCTGTATCAGAGCCAGGGGCATATGCGTTTTCTGGTGTTTGACCTGGGCGGCGGTACTTTCGACGTGTCGGTTCTGGAACGGATCGACAGCATCCTGGAGGTGCGCGCCGTGGCAGGAGACAATTTCCTGGGCGGCGAGGATTTCACGGCGGTTTTGGAAGAAATGTTTTTTGAAAAGTATCCGCAGTTTGACAGACTTACGCTGGACGCAAAAACCCTGCGCCACATCCACAAGCAGGCGGACAAGTGCAAGATCGGCTTTTCGGAGGGGAAGAGTTCTTCAATGGACTGTAAAATCGGCGAGGAAGTGTATTCATTGAAGGTGGAGCTTCCGGCTTATGAACACGCCTGCGAGGAACTTTTGGACAAGATCAGACAGCCCGTGCGGCGCAGCCTCTCCGACGCGCATATCCGGCTTGCGGATATAGACAAGGTGGTACTGGTGGGAGGGGCGACTAAGAGCCCGGTGATCCGCCGGTTTGTGAGTAAGCTGTTCCGTGTAATCCCGGACACCAACATCAATCCCGACGAGGCGGTGGCGCTTGGCGCGGCCATTCAGGGAGCCATGAAGGAGAGAAAGGAAGCGATCAGGGAGGTCATACTCACGGACGTCTGTCCTTTTACGCTTGGCACGGAGGTGGTCAGAGAGTGGGAGAAAGGCTTTTTTGAGAACGGCGTGTTCTGTCCCATTATCGAGAGAAATACGGTTATTCCCGCCAGCCGCACGGAGCGGCTTTATACGGTGCGGGATGACCAGACAAAAATAAGGGTCAATGTCCTGCAGGGGGAGAGCCGCTTCGCCCGCAATAATCTTTCGTTGGGAGAGCTCAATATTGAGGTGCCGTCCGCCCCGGCAGGTGAAGAGGCCGTGGATGTGACCTACACCTACGACATCAATTCCATCTTGGAGGTGGAGGTGAAGGTGGTTTCCACCGGAAAGCATGAAAAGCAGGTTTTTGGCGGCAAAAATGCGGATATGACGCCGGAGGAGATTGCGGAGCGGTTTGAGACTTTGTCCTACCTGAAAATCCATCCAAGGGACAGGGAGGAAAACAAGTATCTCCTTCTGTTGGGCGAACGGATCTATGAGGAGAGCCTGGGGGATAAACGGTATATGATCGCCCAGGAGCTGCATAAGTACGAGCAGGCTCTCGATTCCTATGAGCCGGGCGCGATCGAGCGGGCGAAGGAGGCGTTTCGGGAGTTTCTGAAAGAATTGGAAAGAATCGAGTGAGAAGTACTTCCAAAGACGTCCCGCCATAGGACGGGACGCCAGGAAGTACTAAGTCTCACTCAGGAGAATGCCTGAAAAGCGGCATTCTCCAGGATGAGCTTGCTCATCCGTGGATTTTAAGATTCCGCACAGCGGAATCATGGAGGGATGTTCATGGAACGGGTGCTTTTGGTTGGTGCGAATTTGAATGACGGGGAGGATTATCTGACCTCTCTGGAAGAGCTTGGGGCTTTGGCCGGGGCTTGCGATATGGAGGTGGCAGGCGTAACTTCCCAGACGCTTGAGACAGTGCACAAAGCTTTCTATATCGGTACGGGGAAGGTGGATGAGGTGAGGCTCCTTTCGCGGGAGCTGGACGTGGATGTGATCATTTTCGACAACTCGCTCTCCCCGATGCAGATGCGGAATTTACAGGAGAGACTGGAGAAGCCGATTTTGGACAGGAGCGCGCTGATCCTGGATATCTTTGCAAAAAGGGCGAGATCCCGTGAAGCGAAACTGCAGGTGGAGGTGGCGAGATTACAGTATATGCTGCCCCGGCTTGTCGGACTTCACGCGGCGCTCTCCCGTCAGGGCGGCGCAAGCGGCTCCATGAGTAACAGGGGGGCCGGCGAGACGAAACTGGAACTGGACAGGCGCGTGCTGGAAAAGAGGCTCTCGGAACTTCGCCGGGAATTGAAGGAAGTGGGAAACGAGAGAGAGACGCAGAGAAAACGCCGCGTGAAGTCAGGACTTCCGAGGGTTGCGCTGGTGGGCTATACAAACGCTGGAAAATCCACGCTTTTAAACGCCATGATTGACCTTTTCGGCCCGGACGAGGGGGAGGGAGCGGAAAAGCATGTGATGGAGAAAGATATGCTCTTTGCCACGCTCGACACGACCGTGCGCAAGATCGCGCCCCCGGAGCACCACGCGTTTCTGCTGTCGGATACGGTAGGTTTTATCCATAAACTGCCGCACAATCTGGTGGAGGCGTTTCAATCCACGCTGGAGGAGGCAAAGGAAGCGGATCTTCTCTTGCAGGTGGTAGATTACAGCGACGAGCATTATAAAGAACAAATTGCGGTTACAAATGAGACGTTAAAAAAGCTCCATGCGGACGGCGTTCCCATGCTTTATATCTATAATAAGTCGGATCTGGTTTCCCCGGACGCGCTGCCGGGACTTTCCGGTGTGGAGGAGGCGCAGCTTGCGGCGCATTTGCCGGTGGTGCCAAAGGCGAATGGGGAAGGCGGATCAACCTTGGAAGACTGCCTTGGCGACTCGATTTATCTGTCCGCCAAAAAGCGGATAGGGATGGAGGAGCTGGTCTGCCTGATCGAGGAGAAGCTTTCCGGCGGGTATAAGGAGTGTACGCTCCTCATTCCCTACACGGACGGCAGGGCGGTTTCTTATCTGAATGAGAACGCAGTGGTATTTTCGACGGAGTACGCGCAGGACGGCGTGCGGATGCGGGTGAACTGTAAGACGGAGGATTACGGGTATTATATGAAGTATGTGGAAGAGTGATTTTCAGCAGCGGTAAGGATGCTTCTGCATAGAAAGCAGGTGGAAGGAGGTGTGGATATGAGCGATATAGGCAAAGGCTGTTCTGGAGATGAGCAACATAAAAGGGAGCCACAGAGTGACTCCCCCAGTGCAGTCCTAAAACATACACCTCTTTCAATATCTATAATATACAGTATAAACCGAAAAAATGCAAGACAAATCTTGGCTGTCACAACGTTTATGTATTGAGGTAGGTTTCCAAAACGTTTATCTTTTGGTTGACATTTTGCGGTATAATTTGTGCGTAAATTGCAGATGCAACGCTGTTTTGAAGAAGCTGGTTTTGACTTTTGTAGGCATGTACCAGTTGCTTTGCTCTTGTGGAACTAAAATCGACACGTTTCAGCATACAACATACGATGATTATGTAGTCAATCAGCGAATATAAGGTGATATTTTGTATGCTGGTTTCTTTTTCAATCCACTTTTTAAGTACGGGGCTGATCTTCCTGTCTTTGAATCTGGTATCAAAGATTATATTATTATGGGCAACGGAATTGCGGAGTGATTTTATGGTATACAGCATGCTGCTGAGCAGATTTCTGTTTGTATCAATGGAAATATCAAACATGCCTAATTGCGTCATGATGTGTTCTCTCACCGATTCGTTTAAACATTCAAAAAAGCTTGCAAGGTCACTTAAATATAATATTTCGAAAACAACCCATAAAGGAGCATCTTCTCCACGGTTATAAAAATGACGAATCATCTGGTTATCACTGCCTTCTTCATCATGGTAACGAGTGGACAACTTTGAATAAACAGAGTTTCGCAGCCTAAGCCGCTTGGATTGTAATTTGGTATTTGTAGTGTTGTCGCACATACGTTCTTTATAGATATGTTCAAATGTGCCGAGCTTTAAACCATTTGCAGACTCATTGCAGACAATATTTTTTATAGCAGTTTCGATAAACATCAAGTCAGAATACAATGCTGATTTTAAGTTGTTGTCATATTCAATTACAGCAACTACTTCACTAAAATCTGTATATGGGATTTGATTGTGTCTGTTTTTTACAAAACGATATCCTTTATATCCATGATAGTAACCATAACTGATCAATTGCTGTTTTTGGTAACTGCCACTAATTTGAATGTTGCAATCATTCCTTAAATGCCTCATTAAACCGTTTATTGTCTGTGGAACACTCATTTCAGAACCTTCTTTCTGTATACATGAACAAAGCATAGCAGCAAATAGAAGGAGGCGCAATAAAATTTATTTGTATAGATTGGCATTTGGGGCGGGAAATCGACATTTTTTGTTTGGCTATATTCAAAGGGTTATTGGGAAGTGTGTTGCACCTGCGGCACTTATCCTTTATAATAATTTTGGTAGTTATAAATGGAGAAACGCGGAAAGAATCACACAGACATGGAGGAGAGTATGATTGAATTGACACAGGGCGGCGCGTATCTGCTAAACGGGACGGAAATCATCCCTGACAGCGCGGATGCCGCAGCACAGATTAAGAATAAGACAGGACGGGAGATTTCCCAAAACGAAGCGGCAAAGAGTACGATTGCCTACGGCATTCTGGCAGAGCATAACACCTCCGGCAGCATGGAGAAATTAAAGATTAAATTTGATAAACTGACGTCCCACGACATTACGTTTGTGGGGATTATCCAGACGGCGAGGGCTTCGGGGCTGACCAGATTTCCCATTCCCTATGTGCTCACCAACTGCCACAATTCCCTGTGCGCGGTGGGCGGTACGATCAATGAGGACGACCATATGTTTGGCCTTAGCTGCGCCAAGAAATACGGCGGCGTCTATGTGCCCCCGCATCAGGCGGTGATACACCAGTACGCGAGGGAGATGCTTGCGGGCGGCGGAAAAATGATTCTAGGCTCGGACTCTCACACGAGATACGGCGCGCTTGGCACAATGGCTATGGGCGAGGGCGGGCCGGAGCTTGTAAAGCAGCTCTTGTCACAGACCTACGATATCAATATGCCCGGCGTGGTAGGCGTGTATCTGACGGGCGAGCCGGTGAAGGGCGTCGGGCCGCAGGATGTGGCTTTAGCCATCATTGGCGCGGTATTCGGAAACGGTTATGTGAAAAATAAGGTGATGGAATTCGTCGGGCCGGGTGTTGCCTCTTTGAGCGCGGATTTCCGTATCGGCATCGATGTGATGACTACGGAGACAACCTGTCTGTCCTCTATCTGGCGGACGGACGAGCAGATAAAAGATTTTTATGCTGTCCATGGCAGGAAAGAGGAATATAAGGAGTTAAATCCGGGGGAGATCACCTATTACGACGGCATGATCCAGGTGGATTTGTCGAAGATCCGTCCCATGATCGCCATGCCTTTCCATCCGAGCAACACTTACACGATCGACGAGGTGAACGCTAATCTCTCGGATGTGCTTCACGACGTGGAGGAACGGGCCAAGGTAAGTCTGGACGGCGCGGTGCCTTATTCTTTACAGGATAAGGTGGTGGACGGTAAATTTATGGTGGATCAGGGCATTATCGCGGGCTGCGCGGGCGGCGGATTTGAGAATATCTGTGCGGCGGCCGATATTCTGCGGGGCTCCTACATCGGTTCAGACGGCTTTACCCTGAGCGTGTATCCGGCTTCCATGCCGGTGTACATGGAGCTGATTAAGAATGGATGCGCGGCGGCTATTTTGGAGACGGGTGCGGTGCTTAAGACGGCGTTCTGCGGGCCATGCTTCGGTGCGGGGGATACGCCTGCCAACAATGCGTTCAGCATCAGGCACTCCACCAGAAACTTCCCCAACAGGGAGGGATCGAAACTGCAAAACGGTCAGATATCTTCCGTGGCGCTCATGGACGCCAGATCTATCGCGGCTACGGCGGCGAATAAGGGAATACTTACGCCTGCCACAGAATATGACGGGGAAATCGTCAAATATAAATATCACTTTGACGCCAACATTTATAAGAATCGTGTCTTCGATTCCAAGGGAGTGGCGGATGAGAGCGTGGAGATTCAGTTTGGGCCGAATATCAAGGATTGGCCTGCTATGGGCGCTCTGCCTGAAAATCTGGTATTGCGGGTGGTATCGGAGATCCATGATCCCGTCACCACGACGGACGAGTTGATTCCTTCCGGGGAAACTTCCTCTTATCGTTCCAATCCGCTGGGGCTTGCGGAGTTTACGCTTTCCAGAAAGGACCCGGAATATGTGGGGCGGGCCAAGGATATCCAGAGGGCGGAGAAAGCCAGAATGCAGGGGGAACACCCCTGTGAGGCGCATCAGGACGTGAAGCCGGTGATGAACGTGGTCAGGAAGACTTTTGCGGACGCGTCACATGAAAATACCGGGTTCGGCTCCACGATCTTTGCGGTGAAACCGGGCGACGGTTCCGCCAGAGAGCAGGCGGCAAGCTGCCAGAAGGTGCTGGGCGGCTGGGCGAATATCGCCAATGAGTACGCGACCAAGAGATACCGCTCCAATCTGATTAACTGGGGAATGCTGCCATTTCTGATCGAGGCGGGAGAGTTGCCTTTCGGAAATCTGGACTATCTGTTTTTCCCGGGCATCCGCAAAGCGGTGGAGGAGAAAGCCGACACGATAGAGGCGTACAAGGTGTCTTTGCAGGATGAAACGCTCGTGCCTTTCACCATGACGGTAGGGGAATTGACGGATGAGGAGAGACAGATTATTTTGAAAGGGTGTCTCATTAATTATAACAGGGTGGATTGACCAATTAAGTCGAATTGATATTGAGGAACTATGCATAACGGAGTGAAAAAGGAGACGGGGGGCTTGCTGCGCCCCCTTGCCTCGATTATAATCATCCTGCTTGTGGCGGCTGCCCTCATTTATGGGGCTTTTCACAACAGGACACAACAAAAAAGCAATATGAGCGGGAGAGACGGGGGCGCTCCGGGGGAGGCGCTGGCAACGGTGGCGTTGCCGGAGCTTACGCCCGAAAAGCCGGAAGTGGATTCTTCCAAGGAGATTGTCAACGATGTTCTTTTGAGCAATGTGCCGAAGGCGGATTTCAGCTTTTCCTTCAACGGCAAACTGAGCGATGCGGCTGTGGTGACGAGAACGGGTGACGAGGGACAGCATAACGATGGAACCTACCCGGAGACAACGGAGGATATTCTGCCTTTGTTTACGGAGGGGATTGAGGGAGACGCGCTTTATCTGGACGGCAGCTACGGCGTGCAGCTTTCGGGTGTGGGGGCGTTAAACGGATCCTACACTATCTCTTTCTGGTTTCGCGCGGATGAAATGGTCGACTGGTCGCCGTTTCTGATGATTGGCTCCTATCTGATGGATGTGGGAGGCAGTCAGAGCTATCTCTCCTTTAATAAAAAGACGACGGAGGAGGGGGAGGATGTCGTGCCGGTTTTTAATACCATCGACGCGGTTTTCAATAATTCCTGTGAGGTGCGCCCCTCCATGGATCACAAAAAATGTATCTACCTGAATGAGTGGAACTATATCACAATCTGCGTGGACGATTCTGCCTCTGATCTGGAGGAAGGGAGAGCCATGGGATACCTTTATCTCAACAGCGAGCTGATCGGATCGGGAGAAGTGTCAAAGCTCAATATGGATGCGGAAAATGTGAAGGCATATTTAGGGATTAGCTGCTATGACAAGTTGTTCAGGGCCAGCTATGACGAGGTACATATCTGGACGCATGTGCTTGACGAAAGCCAGATCAGCAGCATGTACGCGGCTTATATCCAGAGGAATGAGGCGAAGGGTTAAGTATTTTGAAAATGCTCCGATATATAAAATACAGGGGAAAGAGCCCATGGCCGGGGTTTTTCATCCGCTGGAATTTGAATGATGTTTAGACCAGGGACGGTATTTTTAGGGAAAAGGAATTTCCATAGAAGTGCTGTCTTTTCTATTGCCGGACGTCAGGGAAGGCGTCGTCTGGTGCACAGGCAGGCATAGAGGGCGGTCAAAGACAGAAGGAGGGAACTTTGATTATTGAATCCGGTACGATCGGAATGCAGTCCTCCAGAACTTATCGATCTGTAACGAAAACGAGCGCGAGATTTGTAGGCGGTACTTTTGCGAGCGGAAAAGACGGACTGAATTCTCTTTTCGGAAATCAGCCTGGCACAGGGGAGATGACTGCCGGGGAGGGGAAGGGCGAAGCGAACCTTCAGGATCTCTCCACACATATGCGGAATATGGCCGGCGGGTGGCATATTCCCTCGAGAAACGATCCACAGGAGGCAGTGCGCACCATCAAACAGCAGTGCGTAGAATTTCTGCTGGAGCTTTTGGCCGGTTTTCGCAGGAACGGGAGCGCGCAGACGAACCCTGTGGCAGCAGCCGGCGGAAGCACCATGTTCTCGGTACAAGGCTATCAGATGCAGCACTATCACATGGAGGAGGAAAGCACGACTTTTTCCACTCAGGGTACGGTGAAAACCGCGGACGGGAGGGAGCTGTCCTTCAACCTTGAATTTGGCATGAGCCGCAGGTTTGAAGAGTACTTTGAGGAAAATGTCGTCACATCCATCTCGACCTTTAAGGATCCTCTGGTGATTAATCTCGATACCAATATCGCGAAGGTTTCCGATCAGAAGTTTTTCTTTGACCTGGATTGTGACGGTGAGGAGGAGGAAATCTCAAGCTTACAGGCGGGCAGCGGCTTTTTGGCTCTCGACCTGAACGGCGACGGGCAGATTAACGACGGCAGCGAGCTTTTCGGAACGAAGAGCGGCGACGGCTTTAAGGATCTTGCCCGCTATGATTCGGACGGCAACGGCTGGATCGATGAGGCGGACCCGATATGGGAGAAGCTTTTAATCTGGACGAAGGATGAGGAAGGAAAGGATAAGCTGTACCATCTCTCCGACCTGGGCGTGGGCGCCATCGGCCTGTCCCGGGTGGGGACGCAGTTTGCCTTAAATGATGAGAAAACAAATGAAACCAACGCCATGATTCGCAAGACCGGCATATTCCTTTATGAGAATGGGGCGGTATCCACGCTCCAGCATTTGGATCTCGCGGTGTACAACGAAAAGGGGTGAAGGTATAAACTTTAGGACATCCACATAGGAATAGATTGATTAGTGTGTGGAGTGTCGTATGAAGAAAAATGGAATCGTCTCAAACAGAACAAACAAAAGGGATGCAGGAAGCTTCCTTTTGTTTGTTTTTTTATTGCCTTATGTCTGCGCCAGCCTGTGGGGGCATGTGGGGGAGGAGATACATAGAGGAGAAAACAGGGATAAACAAGAGGATGCCTATATGGTGGCTGCCATGGTGGACTGGGGCGTATGGGAGCTTCCGGCCAGCGAATATCTGACGTATCAGCTTTATCTGTCCATGCCGGGGGAATGCGAACAGGAGGCCAGGAAAGCCCAGGCGGTGCTTCTCAGGACGGAGCTTGCTGCCATGTATGAGGAATCTGCGGACCGGAAGGTCGATGTGGACGGGGAAGGGTTGGCCGGATTTTACAGGGATAAGGACGAGGCGTGGGAAGAGACTTTGCAGCCTTTCAGACGTGTGGTGGAAGAGACTGCGGGGGAGATTTTGACTTATCAGGGAAAACCGATCCGGGCGTCTTATTTTAAAGTGAGTAACGGACAAACCAGGGCGGCCGGGAAGGCTGGAGGGGAGGACAGCCCTTATCTCGCGGCGGTTTCCTGTGAGCAGGATAAAAACGCGCCGGACTATCGCAGCGTGGTAAAAGTGGACAGGAATGTCTATACGGAGAAGCTTCGCAGAGCTCTTGGCGGGGACTATGAGGAGGAAGAGCTATGGGGGAGGGGGAAATTTGTTTTTGACGGGAGCGGATATATGACGAGCGTGTCGTACTGCAACCGGGAGGGAGAGGAGAAAAAAGTAGACGGGGAAACGTACAGACATCTTTTCGGCCTTGCGTCCGCTTCTTTTGAGATGGAGCAGGAGGAGGAGCGGGTCGTATTTTATGTGACGGGGGTGGGACATGGCTTTGGCATGAGTCAGTATACGGCGGATTGCATGGCGAAAGACGGTGAGGGCTATGAGAGAATACTCTCTGATTTCTTTTTACCGGCGGAATTAGAAAAATTTGAATAATCGGGAAAATATGGGTAAAACTATCAGAGAAACCCGATGCGGCGGGCTCCTTATTCTAAACATACACTGCCCGGCGCCGGAAGAAAACAGGAGGCGAGTTTCATGGCGAGAAGAAACAGAAGCAACATCAGAAAAGAGAGAATCATTATGCTGGCGTCCTCAGTGCTTGTCCTGGCGGCGCTTACGGTGACGGGCGTTTATGTGAGAAACAATAACCGGTCCGAGAAGGAAGACTATGTAGTGGATTTCGAGACACTGGAGCAAAGCAGTGCAGAGCTTGCGGAAAATATGGTGGACGGGGAAGAACTGGACACCCTTTTCGCGGGAGTGGGAACCGATGACCTGGATTATGACCCGAACTTTCAGGAGGCGAATTCCCTGCATGTGGAAAACACGGATGATTCCGATAAATTCGGGGAAGTGGAAACCATAGAGGAAAAGATCAAGGAGAAAAAAGAGAAAGAAGAAAAGGAAAAGAAAGAGAAGGAAGCCGAGTCGGACAAGGAAGCGGATCAGTCGAAAAAGGAAGAGACGAAGCCTGAGGACGAGGAGCAAAAGAAGGATGATCCGGTAAAGAAATCCGCAGCAGAGAAGAAGGAGGGACAGGCTCAGGAGGACAAGGAAGCGGAAGCGGGCATGTTTGACGAAGACGTTGACACGGTTATGAGCGAAGAGGTGCAGGCGGACGGAATTTCCACGACGGTGCAGCCGGAGCTGGACTTTGGCGAGGAGGACGGCCTGGTGTGGCCGATTGTCGGAGATGTGCTGATCAATTTCAGCATGGATAAAACCATTTATTTTCCTACGCTTGACCAATATAAATACAATCCGGCCATCGTCATTGCGGCTACACAGGGAGAGAATATTTCGGCCGCGGCGGATGGTAGGGTAACTTCCGTCAGCTATGATCCGGGAACCGGAAATACGGTGGTGATGGAGCTTGGAAACGGGTATGAGCTGACCTACGGGCAGCTTGAAAACATTACCGTATCCGAAGGCAGTTACGTGCAGGTGGGAGACGGGATCGGCACGGTTGCGGCACCTACCAAATATTACAGCACGGAGGGAACAAACGTGTACTTTAAACTGACAAAGGACGGGGAACCTGTCAATCCGTTAAGCAAATTACAGTAAATTACAGTGACACAAACAGAGATTCCCCCAATGAGCGCAGGAGGCGGCAAATGTATATCACACACGGAAATATATGGACAATGGAAGGGCAGGATTACGAGGACGGCTACGTGGAGATAAGGGACGGAAAAATTGCCGCCTTGGGGGATATGAGAGACTGTCCGGCATCGGAGGAGGAGTCGCTTGACGTACAGGGGAATGTGGTGATGCCGGGAATCATTGAGGCGCATTGTCATATGGGGATTACGGAAGAAAAGAAGGGAATGGAGGGGGACGACTGTAACGAAAATGTGGACCCCATAACGCCGTACCTTCGCGCCGTCGACGCGATCAATCCTATGGATGCCGCGTTTACGGACGCCCTCCGGGCCGGCATCACCTCGGCCATGATCGGGCCGGGGAGCGCCAATGTGGTGGGCGGGCAGTTCGCCTTTGTCAAGACGCATGGCAGATGCATCGACCGGATGGTCGTGAAAGCGCCGGCGGCCATGAAAGTAGCTTTCGGGGAAAATCCGAAGGTAAATTATTCAGGTCAGGGCACATCCCCTTCCACCCGCATGGCCATCGCCGCCATGCTCAGGGAAGAGCTTACAAAAGCGTTTGCATACAAGGAGCGGAGAGAAAAGGAAAACGCGCCGGTCGATTTCCGTTATGAATGCTGGCTGCCGGTGCTTCGCGGGGACATTCCCCTGAAGGCTCATGTGCACCGGGCCGACGATATCCTGACGGCTGTGCGTATCGCGAAGGAATTTGGCCTGCGGATGACTCTGGATCATTGCAGCGAGGGACATCTGATAATGGAGGAATTGAAAGAGGCGGGATTCCCGGCCATTGTAGGCCCCGATATGGCAAGCCGCAATAAGATTGAAGTGCAGAACATGGCTTTTAAGACGGCGGGGCTTATGTCGGGGTACGGGATTTTGTGCGCCATCACGACTGACCATCCGGTTTCCAAAATCCAATTTCTTCCTATCTGCGCGGGTCTTGCGGCGAAAGCCGGTATGCCCGTAAAGGAAGGACTCCGCTCCATCACAATAAACGCCGCGAAAATCTGCGGCGTGGATGACAGGGTGGGAAGCCTTTCTCCAGGTAAGGATGCGGACATCGCCGTCTTTAACAAAAATCCCATGGAAGTATTTTCCGAAACCCTCTACACCCTCATTGACGGGGAAATCGTCTACTCGTCGAAGGAGGATCAGTGATTCTTTCCCTAAAAGCCATCTGTTAAGGTATGAGAGAATATGGTATACTAGTACAGCAAATATTAAATAACTGACATCCTGACTTGTCTGATTGTTCATCTGCGGCGTTGTCATCAGTCGACGTAGCCACCGCTACGCCTCCTTCTTCCGCCTTGCATATGAAGCAATCATCCGGCGTCAATATATCAGAAATTAATTATTTGCTGTACTAGACAGGCGTAGCATAGACGCGCCGCAGAGGAAAGGGAAGCGAAGGTGCGAAAGAATTATATCATTAAAAAAATAATCTGCTTTGGTCTGGTTTTTACTCTCCTTTTACCGGCTGCTGCGGGCTGCGGAGATTTCCGGGACTTTCCCGCGGACGCGCTGCCAAACAGGGAGGAGAGCGAGGATTTTACCAGTCTTGGGCTGTCGCCGGAATTTGACTACGAGGTGCCGGAGAGCCTGCCGAGCATTTTGGCAGATCAGGTAGGGTACGTCATCGGGAGCAATAAGATTGCCATGATAAACAGCGAGACGACCCCGGAAACTTTTGCTCTGGTGGATGCGAAGACCGGCCAGGAGGTTTATACCGGAAAGATTGAAAATAAGGGATTTGACGTAGCTGCAAACGCATATATCAGCTATGCGGATTTCACCGATTTTAATAAAGCAGGGACATACTACATACAGGCGGCTTCGATTGGACGCTCCTACGTGTTTGAAATCGGGCAGGAGCCATACGAGGCGCTTTTTTCAAAGGTGTTCAGGCAGTATTATTTTAACAGGTGCGGGCTGACGCTCTCCACTGAACTGGCGGGGGAGGCGGCGCACAATGCCTGCCATTTAAGGGAAGCGCAGATGAAAGAGGAGGCTATGATCAAACAGGATGTGTCGGGAGGCTGGCATATGGATGAGATCGGAAGCCGGGATGTGGCAAAGGGGTGCCAGGCAGTCAACTCCTTGCTGCTTGCCTACGAGTTGTACCCGGAAGCAATCGGAGACGACATGGGGATACCTGAGAGCGGTAACAATGTGCCTGACGTGCTCGACGAGGTGAAATACGAGATTGACTGGCTGCTGAAGATGCAGGATGCCAAGAGCGGAGCGGTGTACGCTTCCGTCAGCTCCGTGGACAGTAAGGCGTCGGGCTATCTTCTCTATATAGACGGAATTACCATGGACGCGACGATCCGCTTTGCAGCAACCATGGCCAAATTCAGCTATCTCTACCAAAGTTACGACAGGGAGTTCGCCACGCTCTGCCTGCAGGCTGCGGACAGGGCGTACCGCTATGTGGAAAACTATCTGGCGGATGTGTCGCAGGAGCAGTATTTTTTTGCGGCGGCGGAGCTTTACCGCGCCACGGGAGGGTATCGTTATCACAATGTGGTCAAGGCTTACCTGGAACAGAATACGGAGCAGGATCTTGGAAATGACTTTGTTTTCTGGGGCAGTGTGACCTATCTGTCAACGAAGCAGAAGGTCGACATGACGCTGTGCTCGTCTCTGGCTCAAAACTTGATGCGCCAGGGGGAGATCATTTCCTACGCGTCCAAGGATTCTAAACTTTTGGTGAATACGGATGAAAAGAAAGGAGGAAACGCCGGCCTTTTGCGTGACATGATGAGACTTGCGGTGGTGGACCACATCATCACAAACCATGAATATGCAACAGTGCTGGAAAACCACCTTCATTATATGCTGGGCCGCAACTTGCAGGCCATTTCCTATCTGGACGGCTTCGGCGGACGAAGCTATCAGGAAGTCGACGCCGGGATGGGGATTATGGCGCAGGTGGATTTGAACGCGGAGCTTTTGCTTCTTCTGACGGCGATTCTGGATGAGGAGATAATGGTTGGGGAAGAATAAGAGCGTTGGAGAATACCGAGGGCGGTATTCTCCACATAAAAGATAAGCTTACACGAGATTCTTATTTTTAAAATACATTTCCTTGATAACAGACAGCACCATGTCGTCGATGTGGCGTCTCTGTTCTTTGTCAAGGTCTTTCATGTAAATGGGCTCGCCGTATTCGATGACGACGTGTGTCTTCCTGATAGCCGGAAGATGCGCCTCCCACACCTGATCGGCATTGTTGATGCTTATGGGGATGATGGGGCAGTCTGATTTTTCCGCGATCTTGAAGCTGCCGCCGTGGAACGGGAGAAAGACATCCGGCTCCGTGCTGCGGCTTCCTTCCGGGAAAATACAGATCGAGACGCCCGATTTCACTTTCTCCACTGCGGCCAGAATTGTTTTCATCCCCTGCTTGATATCTTTCCTGTCAAGAAAGAGACAGTGCAGGTTTTTCATCCAGCTTGAGAGGAGCGGCACCTTCAGCATATCGATCTTCGCGATATAGCCCGTGGACCTGGGAACGCGCACATAAGTCATGACAATGTCAAAGTAGCTGCGGTGATTGCCGATGTAAAGCACCGGAACGTCCCGGGGAACATTTTCCTCCCCGAGAACCGTGACGGAAACGCCTGACAGAAAAAGAACACAGCGAAAAGCCCAGTTGACGATGGCAAGGGAACTCTTATCTTTGGCTGTCATATTATATTTTCCGAGGAAATATTCGAAGATCAGAATCGGAATGCTGAAAATCAGGAACAGAATCACGAAAGCGGCAACTAATATCAGACGTATCATAGGGATAACCTCTCTGTGTTTTTCTAAATTTTGTTATAAGTATAGCATTATTCTATAGGAATAGACAATGCCTCCGCATAATAAATTAGATAATAAGCGTAAATGCTTCAGGTGGAGGTTCATATG
The DNA here is from genome assembly GCA_910587095.1 of uncultured Lachnospiraceae bacterium. Taxonomy (GTDB): domain Bacteria; phylum Bacillota; class Clostridia; order Lachnospirales; family Lachnospiraceae; genus UBA3282. The sequence goes on along the minus strand of CAJUMJ010000041.1, from coordinate 32,223 downwards.
AGAAATGCTTTTGCAGAGTTTGAGAGGAGATTCCTTGGCGTTTGCCTGGTCTGTCTGCTGTGCATGGGAGTGTATGCCTGCGGTAAACAACAGGATCCTATGGAGAAGATCAAGGACTTGGAATACACGGTGATAGCGGAGGACAACATACCGGAGGAGCTGCTTGCGAAGATTGAGGAGCGCAAGGAGGATACCTTCAAGCTGACATTTGAAGACCAGGGCTTTCTCTATATCTGCGTGGGATACGGGACGCAGCAGACAGGCGGGTACAGCATTGCGGTGAATGATCTTTACGAGACGGCAAACGCTGTCTATATCGACACAAATTTGATCGGGCCCTCGCCTGAGGAGAAGAGCAAGCCGGTGGAAAGCTATCCTTATGTGGTAGTGAAGATGGAGTTTTCGCAGAAGCCGGTGGTGTTCGAGTAGGCGGCAATTACATTTGGAGTAATGCGGGGATAGAGCAGGATTACGGAAAGGATGAAAATATGTTGTATTTAAGAAACGGATATATGATAGATCCTTTATCGAAAGAGGAAGGATACAGGGATATTTTGATTGACACAAGGATCGGGAGAATTGTCAGGATCGCGCTCTGTGGAGAGCAGGCGGCTTGTGCGGCTTCCTGCAAGGAAATTGACTTAAACGGTCAGATTGTTGCTCCGGGGTTAGTGGATGTGCATGTGCATTTCCGGGATCCCGGATTTACCCACAAGGAGGATATCCATACCGGGGCTGCGGCTGCGGCAAAAGGCGGTTTTACTTCCGTGGTGCTGATGGCAAATACGAAACCGCCGGTAGATAATAAGGAGACTCTTTCCTATGTGCTGGATAAGGGGAGGGAGACGGGGATCCGTGTTTACACCTGCGCCAATGTGACGAAAGGGCTGCAGGGAAAAGAATTAACAGACATGGAGGCGCTTAGCGAACAGGGGGCTGCAGGTTTTACGGACGACGGCGTTGCGCTGATGGACGAAACATTGCTTCGGACGGCGCTTCGGAGGGCGGCGAAGTGCAAAAAACCGGTCAGCTTACATGAGGAAAACCCGGCCTTTATAAAAAACAACGGCGTGAATGCAAAGAAGGCCGCGGCATTTTACGGGATAGGCGGATCGCCCAGAGAGGCGGAAATCTCCCTGGTGGAGCGGGATCTGCGGATCGCGGCAGAGGAAGGGGCGGATCTTTGTGTCCAGCATATCAGCACGAAGGAGGCCGTGGAGCTGGTGCGGCAGGCGAAAAAAGAGAGCGGTCACGTCTTCGCGGAGGCGACTCCTCATCATTTTACTCTGACGGAGGAGGCGGTGATAGAGCATGGGACGCTTGCGAAGATGAATCCGCCCCTGCGGGAGGAGGCGGATCGTATGGCGATTATAGAGGGGCTGCGGGACGGAACCATCGGCATGATTGCCACGGATCACGCGCCCCACAGCGCGGAGGAAAAGGCAAAACCGATCACCGAGGCGCCCAGCGGCATTATCGGGCTGGAGACGGCTCTTTCCCTTGGCATCCGGGAATTGGTGGACAAGGGGTATCTTTCCATGATGGAGCTGATTGAGAAGATGAGTCTTGCCCCCGCAAAACTGTATCATCTCGACGCGGGCTATCTGAAAGAGGGGGGACCTGCGGATCTGGTGGTGTTTGACCCGAAAAAGGAGTGGGTGGTCAAGGATTTTGTGTCCAAGGCCGCGAACTCGCCTTTCGTGGGGGAGAGGATGCCGGGAGTGGTCAGTTACACCATATGCGGCGGGAAGGCCGCACATGGGGATATTGAAAAATTCTCTTGATAAGAGCAGACTAAAAGAGCGGTCGGAATATTGGTAAATTGTCGATCCCGCCGCTTGATGTACTCTCGGAATCTCTTTTGCACCTGCCCTTGTGGCAGATTTTCCGCCATATGCACATAAATTTAATCAACGTACGTTCCGCGTACGCCTCATAAATTTATGCACATCTGACAAAAAATCATCTCACAAAATCAGGCACAAAGAGACTCCGAGAGTACATCTTGATGTAAAGGTGGTCAGAGTTTTTGATTTTACCTATGTTACGCGATTGACGGAATTCCTGAGTGTCAGCAACTCATAGTAATCCAAAAGAGCGGCAGTGTTGCGGCGATCCAATTCCAGCGTAGTATTCAAAAGATCGCTGACGGTATAGTCGGCGGAAAGTTGTTTGTTCAATGTGTTGATGCTCGCACGGTATCCGGTTCGCTGTAAAAGGAAATCCGTGGATACGTCGAAAAAATCCGCGAGTTTGATGAGCGTATTGAGATCAGGTGTATGTACGCCCTTTTCATAGTTGGAAACAGTTGCCACAGTCACGTTCAGATATGCAGCAATTTCTTTTTGCAGGAAACCTTTTTCTTTTCGCAGTTTAGCCAGAAATTCACCAAATTCCATAGTTTTCTCCATGCCAAAGCAAAGGTGCTTCAGTCCTTCTCTGAAAGTAGAGCAGACCTTGTAAGGAGTCCGCATGCCATCATGTTTCTAAAAAATTTTGTAATATTTTTACTGTAGCGCATTTTAATGTAGAAAAAAGTAAAGTAAACGTACCGCATAAAATATGGAAAGTAATTACATAAAAATTGATAATAAGTTTATTCTGTAGCGAATAAAGTGAATTTTGACCGGAAAACCGCTTTCAAAATCTGAATGGAAAGTATGCAAGGCGAACGCAAGAGTAAAATCCGGCGATTGCGTATTCAGAGTTTTCATATCATTTATAATGCGGCGGCAAATGGGACAGCATATCTATATAAATGTACTCTCGGAATCTCTTTTGCACCTGCCTTTGTGGCAGATTTTCCGCCATATGCACAAAAATTTAATCAACGTACGTTCCACGTACGCCTCATAAATTTATGCACATCTAACAAAAAATCATCTCACAAAATCAGGCACAAAGAGACTCCGAGAGCACATATAAATGAAGTGGAGGTGAATGAATATGTGGTTTTTATTTGCAATTTTGTCCGCGGTGTTTGCGGCGTTGACTTCTATACTGGCCAAAATCGGCATAGAGGGCGTTAATTCCAATCTGGCAACGGCGATACGGACGGTCGTGGTTGTTATTATGGCGTGGGGGATGGTGTTTTTGACGAATACGCAGGGCGCAATAACGCAGATCAGCAGAAAAAGCTGGACGTTCCTGATTCTATCCGGGCTGGCAACCGGCGCGTCATGGCTCTGCTATTATCGGGCGCTGCAGATGGGAGAAGCGTCTAAAGTGGTGCCGATCGACAAGCTGAGCGTGGTGATCACCCTTGTACTGGCCTTTGTGTTTCTTCACGAGGAGTTTACCGCAAGGTCATTGGTTGGCTGTGTACTGATCGGTGCGGGGACATTGGTTATGGTGATTTGAAAACTGTCTGACGGCAAAAAGGAGGAAATTCAGATGGAGTATACGTATGGCTATGACTCGCCCCTCGGCAGGATCTTCCTTGCCGCTGACGGACAAGCTTTGACGGGATTATGGTTTGAGGGGCAGAAGTATTTTGCGGCCAAACTTGATCGGGATCATGAAGAGAAGAATCTGCCTGTTTTTGAACGGACGGGAGTATGGCTGGATTTATATTTTAGCGGAAAGAAACCGGACTTTACGCCGCCGCTGACACTGAAAGGAACTTCCTTCCAGCGGGAAGTATGGGAAGCGATGCTTGCGATTTCCTTCGGACAGACGACAACCTACGCGGAAATTGCGATGGGAATTGCGAAAAACAGAGGGATTTCATCAATGTCGGCGCAGGCGGTAGGAAATGCCGTCGCCCACAATCCCATCTCCCTGATCATCCCATGCCACAGGGTCGTAGGGACAGACGGCAGCCTGACCGGATATGCCGGGGGCCTTGAAAAGAAGAAATGGCTCCTCGCCATGGAAAGAAAAGCATGTTATAATTTAGAAGAAACGAAGCGGAATCGAGTTTGTACTGCGGATGAACAATGATCAACCAGAAAGGAACCTTATATGGCGCAGAAGAGAAAAGCGGCGGCGACGGTAATATCGCAAAGACAGATAGGCGAGCAGATCTTTGATCTCTGGCTTGAGACGAAGCTTACGAAGTATGCCCACCCGGGGCAGTTTGTGGCGGTGTATCCGCATGGTGAGAGCACGCTTCTCCCAAGACCCATCAGCATTTGCGAGACGGACAGGGAAAAGGGAAGGCTGCGGTTGGTGTACCGTGTGGCGGGAAAGGGAACGGCGGAGTTTTCCACATGCAGGGCGGGAGATACGCTGGAAATTTTGGGCGTGCTGGGAAACGGTTTTCCTCTCGATAAGGCGAAGGGGAAGAAGGTATTTTTGATGGGCGGCGGGATTGGTATTCCGCCCATGATGGAACTTGCGAAAGAGATAGAAGGTAAGAAACAAATCCTCCTGGGGTATCGGAATAAGGATCTTTTTTTGGAGGAGGATCTGGCCAGGTACGGAGATGTCTATGTAGCAACTGAGGACGGAAGTGTGGGGACGAAAGGCAATGTGATGGATATCATCAAAGTTCATTCCCTCCATGCGGATGTGATTATGGCTTGCGGGCCGATGCCGATGCTTCGCGCAATTAAGAAATTTGCGCAGGATAACGGAACCGAAGCGTATATTTCCCTGGAAGAACGTATGGCCTGCGGTGTGGGCGCGTGCCTTGGATGCGTATGCCGGACGACAAAGGTGGATTCCCACTCCCATGTACACAATGCCCGGATCTGCACGGAAGGACCGGTTTTTGAAGCGAGGGAGGTGGATATATGAATACGGAAGTAAAAATTGCGGGGATAACTTTTAAAAATCCTGTTATGACGGCGTCCGGCACTTTTGGTTCCGGTATGGAATACAGCGACTTTGTGGATCTGAATAAGTTGGGGGCCGTGGTGACGAAGGGAGTTGCCAACGTACCTTGGGAGGGCAATCCGACGCCCCGGGTGGCGGAAGTGTATGGCGGTATGCTGAATGCCATCGGTTTGCAAAATCCTGGTATCGACGTCTTTATGAAGAGAGATATTCCCTTTCTGGAGAACTATGACACAAATGTCATAGTTAATGTCTGCGGAAAAACAATAGAAGATTATCTGGAGGTGGTGGAACGTCTCTCTGACGCGCCTGTCTCCATGTTGGAGATCAACGTCTCCTGTCCCAACGTGAAGGAGGGGGCGATCGCTTTCGGACAAAAGGCGGATTCGCTTTATGACATCACGTCCCGGATTAAGAAAAAAGCGAAGCAGCCGGTGATTATGAAGCTGAGTCCCAACGTGACGGATATTACGGAGATGGCAAAAGCGGCGGAGGCGGCAGGCGCGGACGCGCTCTCCATGATCAACACCATCACGGGCATGAAGATTGATATCCACAGGAAAAAGTTCGTGCTGGCAAACAAGACCGGCGGCATGTCCGGCCCGGCGATCAAGCCGGTGGCCGTGCGAATGGTTTATCAGACGGCCCGGGCGGTGAAAATTCCGGTTATCGGCATGGGTGGTATCGCGAGCGCGGAGGACGCCGTCGAGTTTTTGCTGGCGGGCGCCAGTGCCGTGGCGGTGGGCGCGATGAATTTTGCCAATCCCTATGCGACCGTGGAGGTGATAGAGGGAATCGAAAAATATATGAAACAATATGGGATCGAGAACGTCACGGAGCTGATCGGTGCCGTAGAGTGAGGTGACCGCCGAAAATTATGAATATATAAACATATCCGCATGTCCTCCCGCATAGATTTATAGTAATTACACGCAGGGAGGGCATTTTTGTGGAATTGGTGAAGAAAAAGATACATATGGACCAGATAAACGGCAGAGCCGCAACGCAGATGGTATTGGAAGAAGACGTAAATATTTCAGATAACAAGCTGGACGCTAATTATTTGCTGAGCAGTAAAGGCGAGGTTATTTTGGAGGAGATACGTCCCGGCGAAAATGTGGTCAGCCTGAAAGGGAAACTGGTGGTATCCATTCTATATCTGACGGATATGGAGGGGATGTGCGCCAGCATGGAAGCGGTGATCCCTTTTGAGGAAAAACTGAATATGGAAGGCGCGGGAAACGGAGACACGATCCTGGCTGACTGCTGGATTGAGGATTTGACGGTGGGACTGATTAACTCGCGCAAATTCAGTGTACAGGCGGTAGTCTCCATCACCTTGGAACGGGAGGAGCAGATAGAGTGCGAGACGGCGGTTGATCTCTATCACGAAGAACCCGTGGAATATCGCAAATGTGTCTATCCTGTGGTGGAGCTGGCTCTCCACAAAAAGGATATCTGCAGGCTGAAAGAGGAGCTTGAGCTGACGGGCAATCTGCCGAACATTTTCCAGACCATCTGGCATCATATTTCATTTGATCATGTAGAATTTAAGGCGTTGGAGGAGAAGCTTTCGATCCAGGGCGAGATGCGGGCATTTTTCCTCTATGAGGGGGAGGGAGATAACGACAGAACGCAATGGTATGAAAATACGGTTCCTTTCAGCGGGATTATTGAGTGCCATGGATGCCGCGAGAACATGATCCCGGATATCCAATACCGTCTCGGGCAGTGCAACGTGGAAGTCAGACAGGACTTTGACGGGGAGGAGAGGGTATTTTGTGTGGAACCCGTTCTGGAGCTGGATATCCATCTCTACGAGGAAGAAAATCTGGAGGTGATTTCGGACGTCTACGGCGTCGATAAGGAAATTCAGGCTTTGACTACGCAGATGCCAATCAAGAGTCTTCTTCTGGCGGGCAGCGGAAAATGTAAAATCGCGGAGCATGTGCAGATTCAGAATCCGGAGATACCGATGTATCAGCTCATACATTCCGACGGGGAAATTCGGATTGACGAGCAGACCATCGTGGAGAACGGGGTAGCCGTGTCGGGAACGCTCCTTGTGACAACGCTGTATCTGAGCGGAGGCAGCGGGAAAGCCATCTATTCCACGGTAAACGAGCTGCCGTTCCAATATGTGATCGAGGCGGAAAATATTCTGCCTACCTGTGTCTACAAGATGCGAAGCAGCATAGAGCAGTTGACGGTGACCATGCTTGACAGCGACGAGCTGGACGTGAAAGCGGCCTTGCAGTTTAAGGTGATTGTGTTTGCCGTCCAAAATCGGGAGCTGGTCACGGATATCAGAGTGGAGCCGCTTGATTTAAATAAGCTGAGCGACCTTCCCGGAATGGTGATCTGTGTCGCCGGGCCGGGAGATACGCTGTGGGATATCGGAAAGCGGTACTATGTGCCGGTGGCGCAGCTCAAGGAGGTCAATGAGCTGCCGACTGAGGAGATCACTGCCGGAGATAAAATATTGGTGGTCAAAGGCGGGATTTAGGTTTGGAAAAGGAAAAGGACAGCGGCTGAACTTAAAATCAAGATTGTAAAATGGGCGGGAATCCTATATACTATGTAAAAGTAAAGACTGGAAGACATAGCGTGAAAAGTACTTCTAGCCGCTCATGCCAGAGGGCATTTCGCGGGGAAGTACTATGTTTCACGCAGGAGAATGCCTGAAATACGGCATTCTCCGCGCTGATTTGAGTCACAGCAAAGCTGTGACATGGCGGTTAGTGTAAAGGAGCGGTGGAATGAGCACGACACCTATATTGAAAAATAAATTGTTTTTGTATTTGACGGAATTTTTTGCGGGGATGTCCGTGATGGCGGTAGAATTGGGGGCGAGCAGGCTGCTTGCTCCCTATTTCAGTTCCTCACAGATTGTGTGGACGATCATTATCGGCACTATTATGATTGCCATGGCGCTGGGAAATATTTACGGGGGAAAAAGCGCGGACAAAAATCCCAGCCCGGACAGGCTCTATACGCGCATTCTGATTGCGGGAGTCTGGATTGCGGCGATTCCGGTGGTCGGGAAATACATTGTCCTTGGAATATCGGCTCTTCTGATTTTTACGGTGAACACGAATTTTCTGATTTGGGCTGCGTTCGCGGCCTGCATGGTGGTTTTTGTATTTCCGCTTTTTTTGCTTGGAACAGTGACGCCTTCCCTGGCGAAATATACGGTGGACAGCCTTGAGGACAGCGGCAGCACCGTGGGGACGCTTAATGCTTTCAACACCATCGGCAGCATTATAGGAACCTTTGTTCCTACCTTTGTCTCGATTCCGGCGGTGGGAACTTCCGTCACGTTTCTGATTTTTGCCGCGATTCTTTTGGCGCTTGGCATCGTCTATTTTGCGAGCGGAAAAGCCGGGCTGAAAAAGAGCGTCGCTTCGGCGGTATTGTTCGGCTTGTGCTGCGCGCTTGGAACGTCAAACAGTTTTGCCTTTTGGGAGAATGATCTGGCGTACGAGGGGGAATCCATATATAACTATTTGCAGGTAAAAGAAAACGACAGAAATGTCATATTGTCAACCAACGTGCTTTTCGGGGTACAGTCCATGCTGATGAAAGAGGAAGGACTTACGGGAATGTATTACGACTACGCGATGGCCGCGCCTCTTATGACAGGAAAGGAAAACCCGGCGGAATGCAAAACCCTGATTCTTGGCATGGGAACGGGCACGTACGCGCACCAGTGCCGCGCGTATTACGGGGACATGCCTGTGGAAGGTGTGGAGATCGACGAAAAGATCACGGATTTGGCGCGGACTTACTTTGAATTGCCGGATGACGTGGAAGTCACAACTTATGACGGCAGAGCCTATCTGAATGCGATTGACGAAAAGTACGACGTGATTATGGTGGACGCATACCAGGATATCACGATTCCCTTTCAGATGTCTTCCGTGGAATTTTTTGAGTTGGTGAGGGAGCATCTGACGCAGGACGGTGTGATGGTGGTCAATATGAACATGAGGGGAAGCGGAGAGGACAGCATCAACGCTTATCTGTCGGACACCATTGGCAGCGTTTTTGAGGAGGTCTATACGGTGGATGTGAAGGGCTCCACAAACAGGGAGCTTTTTGCCTCAAACAATCCGCGGATGCTTACAAATCTGGAAAGACACAAGGAGGCGGTTGCGGATGAGAGCCTCCTTGCGATGATGGATACGGTTTCGGATGGTCTGCTTCCCTACGAGGCGGGGGAGCGCATCATGACGGACGACAAGGCGCCGGTGGAGCTTCTTGGCATGCGCGTCATTGACGAGCTGATCAGGGACGAGGTATCCCGCTACAGAGAGATCTATGAAAAAGAGGGAATCCAGGGCGTCCTGCGCAGCCTTTGACCGCAGCGCCGCGCGGGAAGGAGCTTCAACGGGGAAAACCGTTATCCGAGGCGCAAAATTGCCACGTCTTTCTTTTCCAGCGTGAGCGCATCTCCCTCCTCGTAGCTTTTTCCTGTCAGCAGGTCAGTGCCCGCAAAGGGCAGCGACGCCACATAGCTGTCTTCTCTGTGATTGAGTATGAAAAGAAAGCTCCCTTTTTCATTGCTCCTCCTGGTCACTTCTACGCCGTCCGGCGTATCCATCAGAGGTTTTATGCCGGCTTCTTCGCAGATTTCATAAAGATAATCCCGATAAAAATCATTGTCCGAACAGGTGGCGACATAGTAGCCGAAGCCTTTGCCGAAAGAGTTCTTCGTGAGTACAGGCATTCCCGCGTAAAAGTCCTGTTCATAGAAAGCGAGAGCCTGCGCCCCATTTGTGTGCAGCAAATCGCAGAGCATGGAGGCGGGATAGGTCTTTTCGTGGTAGTGGAAGCGATTGCTCCCGCTCTTTGGCAGCGCGTCAGTCTCCTCCACCCAAATACCGAGAATATCCCGCAGCTTCCCGGGATATCCGCCGACGGTTACAAGGTCGTGCTCGTCCACATAGCCGCTGAAAAAGGTGGTCAGGAAACGGCCGCCGTTTTTCACATAGTCGCGCAGTTTTTCGTCGTACCCTGACTTTACCATGTAAAGCGTGGGAGCGATGACAAGAGAATAGGGGGACAGGTCGTCCTCCACACCGATCATGTCCACGGGAATATTCAGGTCAAACAGCGCTTTGTAGTAGCGTTGCACCTCCCGGCAATAGTCCAGATAGACGGAGGGGCCTGAGGAGTAGGAGACGGCCCACCAGTTATCCCAGTCGAATACGATGGCGGCTTTTGCTTCGCTCCTTGCGCCCAAAGTCTGATCTCCGAGTCTGTCAAGCTCATCGCCAAGCGCTGCGACCTCACGAAATACGCGGGTGTTCTCGTGCCCGGCGTGATCGATCACCGCGCCGTGATATTTCTCACAGGCGCCGACGCTGCGTTTCATCTGGAAAAACATAACGGTGTCCGCACCGTGGGCGACTGCCTGATAGCTCCAAAGACGCATAACGCCGGGACGCTTTAGCGTATTGAATGGCTGCCAGTTCTGAACGGAGGGCGTCTGTTCCATCAGGGCGAAGGGTTTTCCCTGCTTTAAACCGCGCATCAGGTCGTGTCGCATGGCTGCGGCTTCCACGGGCGCATCGGCTCCGGGATAGTTGTCCCAGGAGATAAAGTCCATATATTTGCCCCACATCCGGTAATCCAGAGGCTGGTAAGTACCCATCAGATTTGTGGTGATGGGGATATCGGGAGTGACGGCATGGATGGCGTCGTACTCAAGGCGGAAAGCGTTTAAAATACTCTCGGAATTAAACCGTCTGTAGTCAAGGGAGATACCCTGAAAGGCGGTCTGGAAGTCGGTCAGGTGTTCTGAGAGCAGGCTGGGGGCTACGATCTCGTCAAAATCGTAGAAAGTGTGTCCCCAGAAAGCGGTGTTCCAGACCCGGTTCACCTCCCCGATGGTTTTGTATTTTTCTTTCACCCATTCTCTGAACTTATTCTCGCAGTTTTCGCAGTAACATTCCCCGCCATACTCGTTGGATATGTGCCAGGCGACGATATTGTCATAGCTTTTGTAGCGGTCCGCCAGTTTGGATGCGAGCTGGACGGCATATTTTTGGTAGGCAGGACTGTTGGGGCAGGAATTGTGCCGGAAACCAAATTTGCGTTTCATGCCGTTAGTTGTCACCCGGAGGATATCGGGGTGTTTTTTTGCCATCCATGCCGGGTGCGCTCCGGTGGAAGTGGCCAGGCAGATTTTCATACCGTGCCTTGTTGCCAGATCCATAATTTTATCCAGTTTTTCAAAGTGATAGACATCATCGTCGGATTGCAGCATGGCCCAGCTAAAGACATTCAAGGTGACAATGTCGATATGTGCCAGTTTTAAAAGCCGCATATCCTCCTCCCAGGTTTCCTCCGGCCACTGTTCCGGATTGTAGTCGCCGCCGTAGGGGATTTTACGGATTTTTTCGTATTCAACCATAGATACCTCTTTCCGCGCTGTGCGCAAGTGCCAAAAAAGAACCGAAGTATGTGCTCCGGTTCTTTTTGTATAAATAATGCAACAGTGTAAAGTGTGGGAGGAGAATGCAAAGCATCCTCCGACTTATCGCTGCAAAGCGATCCGTTCAAGAAACTTCACAAAACGGTTAGTTGGTGGTTTCTGTGACGGTAGTGTCAGCCTGCGCCGCATCCTCGGCCATCTTGTCAAAGCCTGCCATCACGGCGTCGTAGGTCTTTTTGGAGATGTCGGGAAGTTCTCCGCCCCACGTTTCCTCGGCCTGCTTGTAACCCTTTTCGAATGCTTTGCGCATATCTTCGATCTTGCTGGGATCGCCGCCGGTCAAAGCGGTAGCGAAATCAAGAATTCTGCCGGAAGTCTGTTTCACGCCCCAGTAGCCGTCCTCGGAGATGTCCTCCTGCGCCTGCGCCTTAGTGGCCTCGTCAACCTCGAACTTGCCGCTGGCGAGGAACTTCCACATATCGTCGTTGGCGATGCCGAAGGTCTGGCTCTGTTTGCTCATCATCTTTTCCACGATGCTCTGCAACTGCTTCGTGTGAGCCTCCGCGTCGGCTTTCATCTTATTTACAAGCTCGGTATTCTGTACATATTTTTTCAAAGGCACGTTGGCGCTGTCTTTTGAAGGCTCATAGACCGCACCGCTTTCGCCCTTATCGGAAGAATCCTTGTTATCTTCCACCGGTTTTGTCTCCGTCTGTGTCTGTGTAACCGGGTATGTCTCGTAAGCATTGCTGCCTGCGCCGGTAATTCCGTTTACGCTCATGGGTATCCCTCCTTGGAAATAATGGATGTATGTTTGTAGCTGCGAAAAGACTGCCGTCAGGCAATCTCCTTATTCTATTTATTATATCGTACCATTTTCCCAAATAGATTAGAAGAGAATCTTTAATTTTTATGGCAAAAAAACTGCCGTTTGGGACATTGTTTTATCCGGGGCTGATTACAAGTTCGGTCGGACAGATGTAAGGTGAAACTTGACATTTTGTATGGAATTCAGTACAATCCTTGTATACAAAATGCATTTAAACTGTGAAATCACGGGGGAAAAGGAAATCGGTTATGGTGAAAGAGAGAGCTTACGCAAAGATAAATCTTGGCCTGGATGTGCTGCGAAAGCGGCCGGACGGTTACCACGAGGTGAAAATGATCATGCAGACCGTGGACATTTGCGATGAACTGACTCTGGAAAAGAGGGAGGAACCAGGTATTGCGCTTCGGATTGAAGGAGCCGGGCTTCCTGCGGATGAAACCAATCTGGCTTATCGCGCGGCCGCGCTTTTGGCGGAGGAAAAGGAGCTCAGGGAGGGGGTATCCATCACTTTAAAGAAGAGGATTCCCATCGCTGCGGGCATGGCGGGGGGAAGCGCCGACGCCGCGGCGGTTTTGCGGGGGATGAATGCGCTTTTCGGGCTGGGATGTTCCGTGGAGGAGCTGAAAAAGCTCGGGGTGACGCTTGGAGCGGATATTCCCTACTGCATAGAGGGGGGAACGATGCTTTCCGAGGGGATAGGTGAAATTCTGACGCCTCTGTCACCTCCTCCGCCCTGCCATCTGGTGGTGGCAAAGCCGGATATCGACGTGTCCACGGCTTTTGTCTACGGGCATTTGCAGGCGGACAAGCTGGCCTTTCATCCGGATATTGACGGTATGGCGGCAGCTCTTTTTCGGGGAGACTTAAAGGGGATAACGGACAGGATGGGAAATGTGCTTGAGACGGTCACCGAGCGCGAATATCCGGTTATCTGCAGGCTAAAACAAAGGATGTGCGAGACGGGAGCGGAGAATGCGCTGATGAGCGGCAGCGGGCCTACTGTGTTCGGCATCTATACGGATCCGCAAAAGGCGAAAGAGGGAGCTTTGGCCATAGAGGAGGAGCATCTTGCCGGGACTGTTTTTGTGACGGAGTTTTATGTGGTATAAGGGTATAAGGGGATATAAATGGACAAAGATTTTACGGTGAATATGAATGAGTTTCTTCCGCTGCGGGATGTGGTGTTTAACACGTTGCGGCGGGCGATTTTGACGGGAGAGCTGAAGCCGGGGGAGAGGCTGATGGAAATTCATCTGGCGAACCGGCTCGGGGTTAGCCGCACACCGATCAGGGAGGCGATCCGCAAGCTTGAGCTGGAGGGGCTTGTGACTATGATTCCGAGGCGGGGAGCGGAGGTGGCGCAGATTTCGGAGAAAAGTCTGCAGGATGTATTGGAGGTGAGGCGCGCCCTGGACGCTCTGTGCACGGCGCTTGCCTGCGAGAGAATTACCGCCGAGGGGAAAAGCGCCTTGAAAAAGGCTTGCGACAGCTTCGAGGAGGCCACTAAAACGAGGGATGCGGTCACCATCGCTGAGGCGGATGTGGCGCTTCACGACATCATTGTGCAGGCCACGGGAAATCAACGTCTGATTCAGATGATTAACAATTTGTCCGAGCAGATGTACCGGTATCGGTTTGAGTATATTAAGGACGAGAGCGGGCATGAAAATCTGGTCAATGAGCATAGGATGATATACGAGAGTATTGTGGACGGGGACAAGGAGGCAGCGGCGGCCGCCGCAAGGCTCCACATCGACAACCAGGAGAAATCCATCATCAAACAGATTCGTATCGATCCCGGAAAAAAGGCGTGATTTTGTATCAAAGACCTTTGGCGCGGGCATACTCCCAATGTCGGGACAACCGGCAGATGGGAGAGCGTTATGTGGAAGAAGGGAAAAACTCTTGCGGTATGCATGTTTGCGATGGCCTGGTGGGGTGTATTTTATCCGGAACTTTGCTTTACGGAAGAAACATGCGAGGCAGTGCGGACGGGGGAATCCGAGGCCGGGGCCGGGCAGATTGACGCAGAGGAAATATGGTGGGCGGACAGCGGTGAAATTGTGATAAGCAGCAAATTTCTGGAATGGTGCAAGGAACATCTGTCGGCCGAAACGGAGTAAAAAGGACGGTATCTGCCAGGAACCGGAACAGATACGGGAGGTTTGGGATCATGAGCGAACAGGAAGAATGGCATAACAGCCCTGTCGGGGTGTTTGATTCGGGCGTGGGGGGACTGACGGTGGCCAGGGAGATCATGCGGCAGCTCCCAAACGAGCGGATCGTGTATTTTGGAGACACGGCGAGGGTGCCCTACGGAAGCAAATCCAGGGAGACGGTGACAAAGTTTTCCAGACAGATTGTGCATTTTCTTGAGACACAGAAGGTAAAGGCGATTGTCGTCGCCTGCAACACCGCCAGCGCATACGCGCTTGAGGATCTGGAAAAGGAAGTGGAAGTGCCGATTATCGGCGTGGTGCAGCCGGGAGCCATAGCGGCCCTCGCTGCCACAAGGAATAAAAAGATCGGCGTCATAGCCACGGAGGCCACTATAAACAGCGGTATTTACAACCGGTACATAGAAAAAAGCGACAGTGGTGTCAAAATTATCGGAAAGGCATGTCCGCTCTTTGTGCCGCTGGTGGAGGAGGGCTTATGGGAGGATCCTGTGACGGACGAGATTGCGGGACGCTATCTGACGGAACTGGTGGACAGCGGTATCGATACGCTGATTTTGGGCTGCACGCACTATCCCATGCTGCGCTCCACGGTAGCAAAAATTATGGGGAACGGTGTGACCCTCGTCAATCCGGCCTATGAGACGGCGAGGGAATTAAAGACGCTGCTTTTGGAAAAGGGGCTGGAAAGCGAACACAGGCCGGGGCTTGGAACAGAGCTTTACCGGTTCTTCGTCAGCGACGCCGCCGACAAGTTCCAACGTTTTGCCAATTCTATTTTGACTTACGGTATATTGTCTGCAAAGGTAATTAATATTGACGAGTTTTAGAGGTGCACAGCAGCATAGGGATAATGTTTGAGAAATGGTAACAGTTCAGCCAAAGGCTGAACTGTTACGAGAAATGGAGATACCATGACAAAAGAAGTGTTGTTGACCTTGCAGGGACTACAGTTTGATCAGCGGGAAGAAAATGCCGATAAGATCGAGATGGTCACTGTGGGAGATTACTATAAAAAGAATGACAGGCACTATGTGATTTACGAGGAGATTACGGAGGGTTTTGACTGCGCCACGAAGAACCGCCTGAAATTTGGCGGACAGATGTTGGAGCTGACCCGCAACGGCCTGATCAATGTGCATATGGTTTTTCAGGAAAATAAAAAGAATATGTCAAATTACAATACGCCGTTCGGACAAATTCTGGTGGGAATCGATACGAAGCGGATTACGATTGACGAAAAGGAAGATAATATTGTGGTGGATGTGGACTATGCGCTTGATATCAATTACGAGTTTCTTTCGGACTGCCATATCAGGATAGACATCAGGTCAAAAGAAAACGGCGATTTTACGCTCCTGTCGTAAAACCGCCGGTCCGTATTATTTTATCGGCTTTGCACCTGCTTTTTCCTGCGCTTTTTCTACCAGCTGCCTGAATTTGCTCTTCTTTTTCACCGGCGCGGCGGGCATCTTGCCGTGCAGGCCCTTTACGCCTGTGATGTATATGCCGCTGACATCGGCTTTTACTTCCTTTTTGACAGGTACGGAGTCGAAGATACTTTCCTCGCAGACGAGGGTCATTATCTGCGGGCCGACCTTTGCTTTCACAATCGGAAGCTTGGAGCCGCGGAAAAGCTTAGGCGTCTGATCGATGACAAACTGGGGCAGTCCCGCGTCTTTTAGCTTCATTCGCTTTTTGTCAATGATGAGCATGGATACGGTCTGTCTGGCGGCAGCGATCTGCTCCTGCTGCTCGGCCTGCCTTTTCTGCGCTTTCTTTCCAAGGAAATATAAAACAACCACGGCGATCAACAAAACCGCCAGGATTACCAACAGAACAATCGTAAATGTACTCATAATTTTGCCTCTCTTTTCGTTTCAACAGATGTAATGCATATTTTATCATTGATTCGGCTTCTGCGCAAGGAAAAAATGAGACATTCCCGGTTGAATAGTAACAGTTCAGCCATGCACTATTCCGCGAGTAAAATCGCTCTGTATGCGATTTTGGGAGTTGTGAATAATTTTGGGCAAAAGTAAAAAGCGGGAGCGTATGGCGGACACATGATTTGATTGACAAATACGGTCCGGCTGAACTATAGTGAAGTAGGTGAAGAGAAATTTGGAAAAGGGGTATTGAGGAGATTATGAAAAGAAAAATCTATGCCATCGCAGCGGTGTTGTTTTCATCGCTGTTTCTGACTGCCTGTGGCAGTAAGGAGTACCTGAAAGACATTAAGGCGGAGAAATATGTGACGCTGGGAAACTACATGGGGGTAGAAGCCGCGGTGCAAAAGGCGGAGGTGCCGGAGGGCACGGTGGAACAGTATATTTCGGACAATTTCCTCGCGTCGAAGGCCGAAAAAAAGCCTGTGACGGGAAGGGCCGTTCAGGAAGGCGATGTGGCGAACATTGATTTTGTCGGCTACCACAACGGGGAGGCGTTCGAGGGAGGAACGGGAGCGGGATTTGATCTCACCATCGGTTCCGGGCAATTTATCGACGGCTTTGAGGAAGGGCTGATCGGCGCCAATGTGGGAGAAAAGAGAAGCCTTGACCTGACTTTTCCCGATCCATACACGAACCCGGATCTTGCAGGCGAAGCGGTGGTATTCGAGGTGACGGTCAACAGCATCAGCGAGAGCGTGGAGCCGGAGCTTTCGGACGAGCTTGTGAGGGAGCTTTCGGAATCGGGGATAAACGTGGGCGGTTCGCAGACGGCACAGGAGTTAACCGATTGGGTCAATGATCTTTTTGAGCAGTCGGCGGAGAGCACATACGAGAACGAGGTGGAGGCGGCTCTGTCTTCCGCTATTATGGAGAACAGCACGTTTAAGGAATTACCGGAGGAGATGGTGGAGCGCTACACGCAGAGCATCGAGAACAGCATGAGTGTGAGAGCGGCTTCCGTCGGGATGAACCTGGCCCAGTATATGCAGTTCTATCAGGGACTTGACGAGGCCGGATACCGGGCGGTGTTCGACGAGCAGGGAGAGCAGATGACGAAGCGGTATATCATGTACCAGGCGATTGCCGACAAGGAGGGCCTTATGCCGACAAAGGAGGAGATCGACGAGGAAACATCCGAGCTGACGACGCTTTACGGCTACGCTTCCAGAGAGGAGCTTGAAAAAAGTGTGGACATGCAATCCGTGGAGGAAGATTTGATGCGGAAAAAAGTGGTTGCCTTTCTGAAGGAGAACGGCAATATTCACGAGCCGTAAAAGGCCGCATCCGAAAAAATAATTTTAACGGAAGAGACTGAGGGAGAGGCAAGGTTGAAAAAATTCTCTGACGAGCAATTTATTCAACCAGGAATTTGTGCCGAAACGTCACAAATTCCGTTGATCGCAAAGCAGAATTTGATATTCTGCTTGCGGCCTCAGCGCAGAGCGCTACGGAATGGAGGAAAAAATGGAGGAAAAAATGGATTTGACAGATATCAGGGATTTATACCGGGACAGTGAGGCGTATATCGACAAAGAGGTGACAGTGGGGGGCTGGGTCAGGAGTATCAGAGATTCCAAAACGTTCGGCTTTATCGTGATGAATGACGGCACCTTTTTTGAGCCGCTGCAGATTGTGTATGCGGACGGGCTTGCCAATTTCGAGGCGATCTCGAGATTGAATGTGGGCTCCGCAATCATAGCGAAAGGTAAGATTGTGGCGACTCCCCAGGCAAAACAGAAATTTGAGATGCAGGCGGAGGAGATTGTGGTGGAGGGCGTTTCCACGGCGGATTACCCGTTGCAGAAGAAGAGGCACAGTTTTGAGTATCTGCGAACGATTACCCACCTGCGTCCGAGGACGAACACGTTTCAGGCCGTATTCCGTGTGCGTTCCATGATTGCCTACGCGATCCATACTTTTTTCCAGGAGAGGAACTTCGTGTATGTGCATACCCCGATCATCACCGGCAGCGACTGTGAAGGAGCCGGCGAGATGTTCCAGGTGACCACGATGGATTTGAAAAATCTTCCGGCGACGGAGGACGGAGAGGTCGATTACTCGCAGGACTTTTTCGGAAAGCCGACCAATCTTACCGTGAGCGGACAGTTAAATGTGGAGACGTACGCCTTTGCGTTTAAAAATGTATATACCTTCGGCCCGACGTTCCGGGCGGAAAATTCCAATACGACGAGACATGCGGCGGAGTTTTGGATGATTGAGCCGGAGATGGCTTTTGCGGATCTTACGGACGATATGATGGTTGCGGAGGCTATGTTAAAACATGTGATCCGCTATGTGCTGGAGCACGCGCCCGAGGAGATGAACTTCTTTAACCAGTTTGTGGACAAGGGCCTGATCGAGAGGCTGAACCATGTGCTTAATTCCGATTTCGCGCATGTTACCTACACGGACGCAATCAAAATTCTGGAAAAGCACAACGACGAGTTTGAGTATAAGGTGTCCTGGGGCTGTGACTTGCAGACCGAGCATGAACGGTATCTGACGGAGCAGGAATTTAAGCGGCCCGTATTTGTGACGGATTATCCAAAGGAGATCAAGGCATTTTACATGAAATTGAACGAGGATGGCAAGACGGTTGCCGCCATGGATTGTCTGGTGCCGGGGATCGGTGAAATCATCGGCGGAAGCCAGAGAGAGGATGATCTTGCGCTGCTTGAGAAGCGGATGGAGGAGCTTGGCCTGAATAAGGAGGACTATCAGTTCTACCTTGACTTGCGCAAGTACGGCTCGGCCAGACATGCGGGCTTCGGCCTTGGATTTGAGCGTTGTGTGATGTATCTGACCGGCATGGGAAACATCCGTGATGTGGTGCCCTTCCCGAGAACGGTAAACAATTGCGAGTTGTAAAGTGAAGTGAAATGAAATTCATGAAGAGAAAATATAAAAAAAGGTTTTATGGCATACTATCTTTCATACTGTGCTTATTAGTGGTAGATCCGATATCGGCTACCACTATTTCTGATCTCCAGAAGGATATCAAGAAAAATCAGTCTCAGTTAAAGAACGCCCAGCAGCAGATATCCGACGCACAAAGCGCCCAGGAAGGCATAGGGGAGGAAATCGAGGAGATCGACGCGGAGCTGGTGAGTCTGATTACGGATATCAATCTCATCGAGGAGGCCATTTCCGAGAAGGAGGAGGAGATTGCAAAGACGCAGCTTGACTACGAGGCGGCGGTAGCGGAGAAGGACGAACAGTACGAATCCATGAAGATCCGAATCCAGTTCATGTATGAGAAGGGGGATTCCTCTTACCTGCATATGTTTTTCGGAGCCGGAAATATGGGCGATATGGTGAACAAGGCAAAGTATGTGGAGGAGCTCTACGATTATGACAGAAAGCTTCTTGTCGAGTACGAGAACACGGTACATCGCGTACAGGAGCTCCAGGATACACTCGAGGAGGATAAGTCTGAGTTGGAGACTTCCAGGACGGAGCTTCAGGAAGGGCAGGCTTACATGGAGGAGCTTCTCGCGCAGAAACAGTCGGAGTACGAGAACTACGGCGTTATGCTGACCAAGGCCAAACAGGAGGCGGCCACCTACACGGCAAGAATCAAGCAGGAAACCGCTCAGATCAGGAAGCTTGAGGAGGAAGAACGAAAGCGCAGGGAGGAAGAGGAGAGAAAGAGGAAGGAAGAGGAAGAGAGACGAAAGAAGGAGCAGGAAGCGCTGCTGGCGTCCCAGGCAAGCGAGGGGAAAGAGGAGGAAGAAAAGGCGGAAAAGCCGGCTAAAAAGGAGGAGACTCCCAAACCGTCTTCTTCCGGCGGAGGAAAAGGGCAGGATATCGCAAATTACGCCTGTAAGTTTATCGGGAACCCTTATGTTGCAGGCGGCACAAGTCTGACCAACGGGGCGGACTGCTCGGGGTTTGTAATGTCTGTTTTTAAAAATTTCGGAGTTTCCCTGCCAAGGAGTTCCTACTCCCAGTCGACGGTGGGGAAGAGCGTTTCCTACTCCGACGCAAAACCCGGGGACGTGATTTATTATGGCGGGCATGTAGGTATCTACATTGGAAACGGACAGATTGTACATGCCAGCACGGAGCGGTCGGGGATTAAGATTACCTCGGCGACGTACCGCAATATTATAACGGTGAGGCGGATTGTGTAAAACGTCCGGGTTTATCTTATAGTAAATTGCGGCGACGTGAATCACTGAAGGAGGGTGCATTAATGTATATAGCTGACGAAAAGAGATATGACACGATGGTTTATAACCGTTGCGGAAACAGCGGGTTGTTACTTCCGGCGGTTTCCCTTGGACTGTGGCATAACTTCGGTTCGAACGGGAATTTCGACAATATGGAGGCGGTGTGCCGCACGGCCTTTGACAATGGGATTACCCATTTTGACCTGGCAAACAATTACGGCCCCGTGTACGGTGCGGCGGAAGAAAACTTTGGCAGGATTTTGAAAAAGGATTTGGGCGTGTACAGGGATGAGCTTGTCATTTCCACGAAAGCCGGATATGACATGTGGCCGGGGCCTTACGGGAACTGGGGAAGTAAAAAATACCTGGTGGCCAGCCTTGATCAGAGCCTCAGGCGTATGGGGCTTGACTATGTGGACATCTTTTATCACCACAGACCGGACCCGGAAACGCCGCTCGAGGAGACGGCCTGTGCCCTGGACGGTATCGTGAGAAGCGGAAAGGCGCTGTATGTGGGCATTTCCAACTACAACAAGGAACGGACAGCGGCGATTGCCGCCCTTTTTACAAAAATGCGGACGCCTTTTATCATCAACCAGAGAAAGTATTCCATGCTTGTTCGGGATATTGAGGAGGACGGCTTAAAGGATTACGCGGCCTCAAACGGGATCGGGGTGATCACTTTTTCGCCGCTTGCGCAGGGCCTTCTCACGGACCGTTATCTGCATGGCATCCCGGAGGACAGCCGTATCCGCACGGACGGGCGGTTTCTAAAGGAAAGTGTGGTCACGGCAGAAATGATGGAGAAGATCAGCCGGCTGAACGAGCTTGCTGCAAAGCGTGGACAGACACTTGCGCAGATGGCTCTTGCGTGGATTTTGAGAGACGGAGACATCACCAGCGTGTTGATCGGCGCGTCAAGGCCGTCGCAGGTTCTCGACAATATCGGGATGATCAAAAATACCGCATTCAGCGCGGAGGAACGGGAAAAGATTGACGAAATTCTGGCGGGAAACGGGAGAAACTGAGGGATTGACTTCCTGTCAGGGTTTGGGTTAGAATAAGAAAAACAGAAGTTGGCAGGGAGCCGACGGGGGGCAGAAGTCCCCGCACGGAAACAAAAGCAGGATCTGAACGAAAGATTATGGCGATTGCATGGATGTAATCGTCGCATAAGACGCAAATTATTACAAGGCATCATGTATACACAGGAAGGTATACGATTCCCCGGAGGGGAGTGGTATACCTTCCTGTGCGCGTATAGGCACAGATGGGTGTTCCGAGACGGAACATGGAGGAAAAAATGGTTTTGTCGGAGTTTTTTAAGGAGAATGGGAAAGTTGCGGTTGCCTTTTCGGGCGGGGTGGATTCGGCGTACCTTCTGTATGCGGCGAAAGCGGCGGGTGCGGATGTGCGGGCATACTATGTGAAGAGCCAATTCCAGCCGAGGTTTGAGCTGGAGGATGCGAAGCGTCTTTGTGAAGAGCTTGACGTCGGCTTGACAATATGCACGGCGGACGTGCTCGCGGATCAGGCAGTCCGGGAAAATCCGCCCGGCCGCTGTTATCATTGCAAAAAGCTGATTTTTTCGACAATTGCCAGGGCGGCGGAGGAGGAGGGATATAAAGTGCTGCTGGACGGCACAAACGCTTCCGACGAAGAAGGGGATCGTCCGGGGATGCGTGCGCTGCGGGAGTTGTCCGTGCGCTCTCCCTTGCGGGAATGCGGTCTTGTCAAGGAAGAAATTCGCAGATTGTCCGGAGAAGCGGGCCTTTTTACATGGGAGAAGCCGGCGTATGCTTGTCTGGCGACGCGTATACCGACAGGAGAGGAAATCACGGCAAAGAAGCTGGAAAGTACGGAGGCGGCGGAGAGTTTTTTGTGTGCGCTCGGCTTTACGGACTTCCGGGTAAGGCGTTTTGGCGATGCGGCCAGACTGCAGTTCAGAGCGGAGCAGTTGGAAAGGGCTTTGGAGAGCCGGGAGGAAATTGTGAGGGAACTGAAACAATATTATAAGGCTGTTTTGTTGGATATGGAGGCGAGAACATGAGCGATTACCGGAACATACTGGAACAGGTGAGGGACAAGGAGCTTTCCGTGGAGGACGCTCTTCTCGCCATCAAAAAGAAACCATTTGAGGATATCGGCTACGCGAAGGTCGATCTGCACAGAGGTGTCAGACAGGGAGCGCCGGAGGTTATTTTCGGCGCGGGAAAGAAGGCGTCGCAGATTGCGGGCATTATAGGAAGCATGAAGGCAAACGGCCAGGAAACCATTTTAATTACAAGGCTTTCCCCGAAGAAAGCGAAGAAGGTGACGAAGCTTCACGAGCTGACCTATCATGAGCAGGCGCGGATCGGCATTGTGGGAAAGATGCCCAAGCCGGACGGTGTCGGGAGGATTGTGGTTGCCACGGGCGGGACTTCCGATATACCTGTGGCGGAGGAGGCGGCTCTCACCGCGGAGGTTCACGGAAATGAAGTCGTGCGGCTCTACGATGTGGGCGTGGCGGGACTTCACAGGCTTTTGTCGCATTTGGACGAGATTATGGGTGCCTCTGTGATCATCGCCATTGCGGGCATGGAGGGAGCCTTGGCGAGCGTGATCGGAGGGCTGGCGGACTGTCCCGTGATCGCGGTGCCTACAAGCATCGGTTACGGCGCGTCGATGAACGGGGTTTCCGCTCTTTTATCCATGCTCAACTCCTGCGCAAGCGGGGTGTCGGTGGTGAATATTGACAACGGATTCGGGGCCGGGTATTTAGCCGGTATGATTAATCATAAAGGGAGGGTATAAGATTGAAAACATTGTATTTGGACTGCGGTATGGGTGCGGCGGGGGATATGCTTGCGGCTGCGCTTCTGGAACTCCTGCCGGACCGGGAGAAGGTGGTGGAGGAATTAAACGCGCTGGGCATTCCCGGGGTGGAGATCGTCTGTGAGCAGGCGACGAAGTGCGGCATTGGAGGCACCCGCGTTTCCGTGCGGATTCACGGGGAAGAGGAGTCGGAGGAAATGTACGGCGGCGCGCATACGCATGAGGAGGCGCACGGCCATGACGGACATCATCACCACAGCGGGTTGCATGATATCGAGCATATCGTCGGGGCTCTTCCTGTGTCGGAGCGGATCCGAAAGGATATTCTCGCGGTGTTTGGCATGATTGCAGAGGCGGAAAGCCATGTGCACAAAGTACCGGTCACTGAGATTCATTTCCATGAGGTTGGCACCATGGATGCGGTGGCGGATATTGCGACGGTGTGTATACTGATGGACAGGCTGGCGCCTGACCAGGTGATCGTGTCTCCGGTACATGTGGGAAGCGGACAGGTGAAGTGCGCCCATGGGGTTTTGCCTGTTCCCGCGCCCGCCACGGCGTATATTCTGAAGGACATCCCGATTTACGGGGGTGGGATTCAGGGAGAGCTTTGCACACCCACCGGGGCGGCGCTGCTAAAATATTTTGCGACCCGTTTTGGGGACATGCCGGTTATGCGGACGTTAATGATTGGTTACGGCATGGGGAAAAAGGATTTTCCCGCGGCGAACTGCGTGCGCGCAATGCTTGGCGAAACGGCGCGGGAAGGGGAGATGGTGGTGAAGCTTTGCTGCAATGTGGATGACATGACGGCGGAGGCAGTGGGATTTGCCATGGAAGTTCTCTTTGCTGCGGGAGCGCTTGAGGTGTATACGGTCGCGGCGGGGATGAAAAAGTCGCGGCCGGGACTTGTCCTGTATGTCATGTGTCGGGAAGCCATGAAGGACGAGATGGTGAGACTCCTTTTTAAGCACACGACAACCATCGGGATCAGGGAGAACGTTTCCAGAAGATATACGCTGGGACGTACAGTTGAAACGGTGCAGACGCCTTACGGGGAGGTGCACAAAAAGATCTCGGAAGGTTACGGCGTGACGCGGGAGAAATATGAGTACGAAGATCTGGCGCGCATTGCGGGAGAACAGGGAATGTCGATTGCGGATGTGCTGGCGGTTTTAAAATAGGGCCTTCTCCGCATTGGTTCCCCGCTGTTTGCGGCGGGACGACTTAAGACAGCGCGAAGCAAATTACGGTGGAGGATGTTTGACGGTATGAGAAAATCAGAGAGGAACGGGCAAAAAAGGGCGGGTATGCTTTGTGCGGTCCTTTTGCTGCTGCTGACAGCCTGCGGCGGCAAGGAGCCGGCGGGCACAGGGGAGACGGAGGGCGAGCCCGCGGCTGCTGCCACACTGGTTTACGGCAGCGGGGATTACACCCGCATCAATCCGGCGATGGATGAGCACGGTGAGATCAATATTCTGCTCTTTAACGGCCTTACCGCCCACAACGGGAAAAATGAGGTCGTCCCCTGCCTTGCAAAGAGCTGGGAGTTTGACGGAACGTCCAATACCTACACGTTTCATCTGGAGGAGGGAGTAAACTGGCATGACGGGGAACCCTTTACGGCGGCGGATGTGAAATTTACCATCGAGGCGATCATGGATCCCGATAACGGTTCCGAGAACGCTCCCAATTATGAGGAAGTGAAAGAAATTACGGTGGTGGACGATCATACGATATCCTTTCGGCTGGCGGCGCAAAACGCGGCCTTTCTCGACTATATGACCATGGCTGTTTTGCCAAAGCATCTGCTTGCGGGGGAGGACATGCAGGAATCGGATTACTTCCGGAATCCTGTGGGGACCGGGCCGTATAAACTGGAGAGTTGGGACGCGGGGCAGTCTATTGTTCTGACTAAAAACGAGGATTATTTTCAGGGCGCGCCCCATATCGACAAGGTTATTTTTAAGATTATCACGGATGACAATGCCAGAGCCTTACAGATGGAGGCGGGCGAACTGGATCTTGCACTGCTGACGCCTAAAGACGCCGGGAATTTTGCCGGTCGGGAGGGATATGCCTGTTATGATATGAAAACCTCCGATTACAGAGGGATTCTCTTCAATTTCCACCATGAGTTTTGGAAGGAAAACAGGGATATCATTCCGGCGGTTTGCTGCGCCATCGACAGGGAAGCCATCATTGACGCGGTGCTGCTTGGACAGGGGATGCCTGCTTACGGGCCGCTTCAGCAAAACGGTTATAACAATGAGAATGTGGATCATTATGACTATGACCCGGAAAGGGCGAGACGTATTCTGGAAGAGGCAGGCTGCACCAGGGGCGAGGAAGGTATTTACGAAAGAGACGGCAGACCGCTTTCCTTTGTGATCAGTGTGGGCGCAGGAGATCAGGTGCGGCTGGATATGGCCCGTGCGGCGGCGCAGCAGATCAGAGAGGTCGGGATCGATTGCTCTGTGGAAATTCCGGCGCAGGTTGACTGGAATGGTCAGATGGCTTACTTGATCGGCTGGGGAAGTCCCTTCGACGCGGACGACCATACATACAAGGTGTTCGGGACGGACAAGGGCGCGAATTACAGCGGTTACTCCAATACAAAAGTGGACGGGTATCTGACGCAGGCGCGGGAATCGGCAGATGCCGAGGTGCGGGCCGAGGCGTACAAGCGGTTTCAGGAGGAGCTTGCGGCAGATCCGCCCTACGCTTTTATCTGCTATATCCATGCAAATTATGTGGCGAAAACTACGATTCACGGGATTTCGCCGGACACGGTTATGGGACATCACGGCGTGGGTATTTTCTGGAACATTGCGGATTGGACAATGGAGGAGTGAGGCATGCCGGATTTATTGGAGGTAGAGGGCCTTTCAGTCAGCTTTTACCGGCCGGAGGGAGAACAGCAGGCGTTAAAAAACGTCAGTTTTTCTTTACATAAGGGAGAAATATTGGCGGTCATGGGAAAAACCGGGTGCGGGAAGAGCGTGCTGTGCAAGAGCATTTTAAAGCTTCTGCCCGACGTGGCGAGGATCAGGACGGGACGGATTTTTTTTCACGGAAGAGAGATCACGGGGTATTCTGAAAAGCAGATGCAAAAGCTCCGGGGAAACGCTTTCTCCATGGTGTTTCAAAATCCCATGACGGCGTTAAATCCGTGCATGACTGTAGGCGCCCAGATCGCCGAGGCGGTGCGTATGCGTCAGCCGGCGCTCTCACGCGGGAAACGGCAGGAGAAAGTGGAAGAGCTGATGGAGCTGGTGGGCTTTCCTCATCCCGGAGAGAGGAAGGGGCAGTACCCAGGTCAGCTTTCCGGCGGCATGGCGCAGCGATGTGCGATCGCCATAGCTTTGGCGGCGGATCCGGAAATTCTCTTCGCGGACGAACCGACCACTGCCCTTGATGTGACGGTACAGGCGCAGATTTTAGAGCTGTTTTTGGAACTTAGGAAAAAGGCGGAGATGACGATTGTTTTTGTCACGCACAATCCGGGGGTGGCCGCGAAGGTGGCGGATCGAGTCGCCCTGATGCGGGAGGGAGAGCTTTGCCGGATTGCAGGTGTGGAGGAATTTTTTGAGGAATCGGTATTTGATTAGAATTTTGTATGGTGTATTGCGATTTGCGATAAGTGTATTGCTTCTGTCCGTTCTTGTGTTTACCGTGTCAAGAGCTGCGCCGGGAGATCCACTCTACGCGTATTACGGTGAACAGGTGGAAAAAATGAGCGCACAGCAGCAGGAGAGAGCGAGGGAGAAACTCGGCCTTGGAGAGCCGATTCCTGTCCAGTATATGGGTTGGCTTCGGAATGCGGTTCATGGTGACTTCGGTATTTCCTACAAATATAAAATGGATGTGAGGGAAGTGATCGCGGATCGGATTGGGAATACTTTGCTTCTCGGGGGACTGGGATTTGCGGTTATCTTTGTGCTGTCGCTTCTTCTCGGACTTTTCTGCGCCTGGCGGGAGGACAAAACGGCGGATCGGGTGATATGTGCGGTCGGCACGCTCACAAGCTGTATCCCCGAATTTTGGATGTCGCTGTTTTGGATTCTGGTATTTTCGGTTTGGCTCGACTGGCTGCCGAGCTCCGGCGCATATTCGGTGGGCGGGGAGAACAGCCTGGCGGACAGGGCGTCGCACCTGATTCTGCCTCTTGCGGTAGTGGTGGCCGGGCATCTGTGGTACTATGCTTTTCAGGTCAGGAACAGACTACTCGAGGAGGTGCGGGCGGATTATGTTCTTTTGGCGAGAATGAAAGGAATGTCCGGCAAACAGGTGCTTTACCGACATTGCCTGCGAAATGCCCTCCCCTCATATCTCAGTATGATGGCCATTGCGTTCCCTCATATTTTGGGAGGAACCTATGTGGTGGAGACGGTGTTTTCCTATCCCGGCGTCGGCACGCTTGCTTATGAGAGCGCCAGATATCACGACTATAATATGTTGATGCTTGTAAGCATTCTCACGGGAATGCTCGTGATTTTGGGAAATATGCTGGCGCAGGGCATCAATGAATATATCGATCCACGGATCGGTGTGTCAAAGGGAAAGGGGGAGCGGGTTTGAAAAGGAAATTTCCTCTGTTTTCCCTGACGGTTTTGCTTGCGATAGCCGCAGGATGTTTTGGATGCGGCCTGTTTTTGAGCACAGATCCCGCCTACATGGATCTGAGGAACTGCAATACGGCTCCGAACCACAGTTTTTTCTTCGGAACGGACAGCCTTGGAAGGGATATTTTTACTATGATATGGTATGGCGGCCGGGCGTCTTTGCTGATCGGTTTTCTGGCGGCGTTCTTTTCCACGCTTCTTGCCGTTTTAGTGGGAAGCGTAAGCGGCTATGCGCCTGCGTGGATGGACGGGATCTTGATGAGGCTGACGGATTTGGTATTCAGCGTGCCGGGTCTTTTACTGACGATTTTTTTGCAGGCCACTATGGGTAAGGCGAACGTGTACAGCCTGTCTCTGGCGATCGGTTTGACAGGCTGGATGAGTATGGCGAAGGTAGTGAGAACAGAGGTATTGCAACTGAAAAGCACGGAATACGTGCTGGCGGCCAAATGTCTCGGAGGAGGTTTTTTTCACTTACTTTGCCGCCATCTTGCGCCCAATTTTATCCCTTCCATCCTGTTTATGGCGGTTATGAGCGTGCGAAACGCCATGGTTGCGGAGGCCACTTTGAGCTTCATGGGGCTGGGGCTGCCGGTGGAAGCGGTTTCCTGGGGAAGTATGCTCTCCCAGGCGGAGAACGCACTGCTTTCCCGCGCCTGGTGGATTGTCCTGATCCCGGGCATTTTTCTGGCAGGTACGATTGTCGCTTTGACGAATTTAGGCAATTATATGCGAAAAAGTATAAACAAAAGACACAGTAATCTCTAGTGTACCTCCAGCCATTCGGCATGGAATGTCATATCTTCGTAGACAGGCTTGTAGGCGTCGAACGGAACGCCGTATTCGTTCACCCATCCCAGGAACAGGGAAGGGGAGTGGTAGCGGACAGGTACAGGTTCCCCGGAGGGGAGTTCTCCGTCCCTGACGCACTGTGTCTGCCAGATTTCGCCGTCTGTCATAAAGGACAGGTTGTGATACACGACGCCATCCAGCCAGACTTCGTTCAGAAAGTCCCGCCTCTTCTCTATAAAGTATTTCAGATATCTGACACTGTTGTCATATTCCTGGTAATACTGATAACGGTTCTCGGGCGCCTCCCAGCGGGTGCGATCCATAGCTACGGAAGCGCGGCTCATTTCCACCATCTCGTCAAGCCTGTGCTCAAGCAGGTCATCGAGATAAGGAAGCGCTTTTTCTTTGTACATGTCTGTCATTTGGCGGTAAAAATCTTCCTGCTCGTAAAGCTGAGAGAAAATTTCCGTCGCGTAGACGTGGTCGTGGAGTCGGGTGACGCCAAGGGGGTTGCTTGCAACTTTATCCAGATTACAGTTGCCGAAAGCAACGTCGTAATCCCATATCGGCCCGGCGAAGAGTTTTTTGTCCGCCGCGTCGTGCGGTTTATAGAAAAAACTGCTTGTGACGCCACCGTCATAATTTTTGGAGATCTCTTCCACCAGATATTTCTGTATGAAAGAATCCATGTCGATATATTCCGAATAATGCATGCCCGTTTCCGGGTGCATTCCGTCCGGTTGTTCCACGGCATCCTGGAACGCCTGCATGAGATCGGCGATATAGGTTACCTGATCTTCCGATGCGTAGGAGGGGCTTTGCAAGGTATAGCAGTCTCCCTGATCCGTGATAAATCCGCTGATCTCCGTTTCAAACCGCGAGGCAATCTCCCGCTCCAGGAGATAACCGCCCGTCAAATCATCGGGTTCGATGTCTGTTTCGACCCATTTTCTTGTGCCGTCCTCATTTTGGAAACGCTCCAGTTTTTCCAGCTCCTTCTCATTGTAGGCGTCATCCACATAGACATCCATATTTTGAATGTCGATTCCTGATTCGTCCACCCGGATTTTTTCGGTCAGATAATAATTTCCGTAATAGACTTGATTGATGTAAAGGTCGATCATCTGGCACTCAGGAATATAATTCATATCGAGAGCACCGGCCAGATCGGAGGCGATCCGGTTACGGAGTTTTGTCTCGTCGTATCCGTTTGCGATGAGATTCCAGGAACGCGCCGGGCCGAAGCCGAAAAGATCCACCTTTTCATATAATTTTATCTGGTAAGGCTTTTTTGAGAGTCCCCAGGTGGAGTTTCCCCTTCCGCGAATGGATTTCACATTGCCGGAATAAAGAGCCTGTCCCGTCTGGTCGAACAGAAAGGCAGAACCGGATTCCTCGTTGCTTTTATCCGCGTCGATATAATCCATGTTTCCCGACCGGGTAGAAAGTGTCATGACTGGAAGATCCGAGGAATACATAAAAAAGAGCTGTCGGCGCAGGACGACATCGCCTTCGGGAGCGATCAGGGAAAGCTCGTAAGACGTGTCCTCCAGGATACCGCGCAGTACATCCGTATTTTCGATTTCTATGCCGTTGATGCAGACGCGGTTATTTTCATGGTCGGTGAGCATCAGCCCTTTTTCGCGGGCAAATCCGGGCAGAAAAAAATAGCAGACGCCTGTATCGCTTTGCCAAAGGGTAATTTGGAAGTCCGGCGCTGCGTCCTCTAATGTAAGCGTGACTTTTGGAAGCGATTTTCCGGGAACTGTTTCGGGAAGCGGCGTTTCAACCATTTGCTTTGAGACAGCGTGCTCTTGTGGGAAGATATCTTTTGGCTGATTTTCCTGTAGACGCTCGTCGACGGTGGGAAATCCTATAGCTAAGAGGAGCAGCAGGCTGAGCGTCAGCACAAGTATGATTAGTTTAGATTTGTTCTTTTGCATGTCGCACCCCCATATATACACATATATAGGTAATTGCGAAACTGCATTCCATCTGTTAAAGTTATACAAATAGTATAATCAACACAGACGCGCTTTCGCTCCAATCCAAACGTAGTGGTACTAAGGTTCGAAAGAACCTCACCAAGTACCAACAGTTTTAATCCGAAGGATTTAAACACTTTCCTAGGGTCTGCTTATGATTATACTATTTGCACAATGTAATGCAGCCTTGAGATGAGTTTCGCAATTACCTAACATATATATAGTAAGGGGAAGCGTGTGCCGTGTCAAGGCGGAGGAAACGGCGCGCCCGCATATTGCTATGGAAGTCTGAAGTAAAAACGGAAAGAGCAATCGCAGACGGATGTCAGTATAGCCGGCCAAAAGACATGCGAGGGCGACGCGATACGGTTAATACCGGACAATCGACCGGCCCACGCGCCAAAGGACAGACGCCGGTTTTGCAAAACGTTACCGGAAGCGCGTTTTGTGATTAGTTTGCATTTTTCAGAAATCGGAGATAGCGCAGCAGATCACGCCGGTCCTTGGCGTTCAGCTTCTGCATATCAAATACCACATCGTGCAGGGTGACATCGCCAAGGTATTTTCCGCTCAGATTTGTACTGCCGAGATATCCTGAGTCTGCGCCGAGCAGGTAATCCGTGCTTACCTTATAATATTTCGAAAGCTTGATGACGGCCCAAATAGGAATTTCGCGATGGCCGTTTTCGTAATTTGAGTAGGTCTGCTGTGATACGCCAAGATATTCGGCGATGGTTTTCTGCTTGAGATCCTTATCTTCGCGCAAATCTCTTATAATTGTGCGCAGTTCCTTCATAGATGCCTCAACCCCTTTCATATATAGGATTGACAATATCGTTGTTATAAAATGCTATCACACAACAAAAAGTTGTAGAAAGAAAACCATAAAACGAATTATATTGACAAATATGTATAACATATTATTGTAATGCGGACGTGTGGAAGGAAACTACAATGGTGGCAAAGATGCAGTATGGACTGACTCGTGGGGAAAACCTGGAAACGCAGGTAAGGATTTGCCTTTTGAAAGACAGGCGTGTTGGCCGGATGAGAGGACGACGAGACGGCGCGGAAGAGATTCTCCTGCGCCGTCCTAGCTGCCTTTTCTTAATATGCCGTTTACTGATTTGTCGTTTTTGGTTTGAACTTAAACAATGTGCAGATAAAGAGGAAGCTTAAGGATACTCTGGAAAATACTTCCGCTATCTGCTCGCTGAGAGCGACTGACAGGATCATGCGCATTGCGATAATTCCTACCAAAGCTGCTGTTACAATTAATGCCTTTTTCATAGTTTTCTCCATTTCTGCGCTGCTCTTTGCGCGTAACGAGTTTGTGTCAAGCAACGCGCAGGCACAAATCTCGCGATTGAAAATTTTAATTTTCAATCTTTGATATCTCCTTTTTGTCGGTGTATTTTGAGATGTTTTATTTTCTGAATTAAGGATATCAAATAAGAGAAACGGCATCCATCGATGTAACTTACATTTTGGAATCGCAACTTACATTTGTGTAAGACTAGTGTACTGTATCATTCACATTTCACCAAATAACTTGCTTGAATTTTCATCTGCCGTGTTGTCGTCGGTCAACGATGCCACCGCATCGACTCCCTCCTCCGCCTTGCAGAATGAAAATTCATTCTGCGTCATTTAGCT
>CAJUMJ010000040.1 GCA_910587095.1 uncultured Lachnospiraceae bacterium | reverse complement strand
TGCTGCCATGAACCTGAAGAAACTGGCGATGTGGAAATGGAAGGCAGCTCACCGACAGTTTTTTGTCGCGATGAGTATTGCTGCTTTAAAAAAGAACCTCTGCTGTGCTGCTGCATAACAGGGGTTCTTTGACAGTCTGGACCCCGCAGTCTGCTGCGGGGTTTTCTATATGTGCGCCTTGTGGCGCACGTTTCTAACACTATTTCTTCGCCGCAGCGGAAATCGCCGCCCGCTTTCTGAGCGTCGGATCAAGAATCTTTTTGCGGATTCTGAGGCTCTCGGGGGTCACTTCCAAAAGCTCGTCGGTGTCGATAAATTCAAGCGCCTGTTCCAGGCTCAGCACTTTGGGCGGCGTGAGACGCAGCGCCTCGTCCGCGGAAGAGGCGCGGGTGTTTGTGAGCTGCTTTTTCTTGCACACATTCAGCTCGATGTCCTCGCCTCGCCCGTTTTGGCCGACCACCATGCCGGAATACACCTTTGTGCCCGGGCCGATGAAGAGGGTGCCGCGTTCCTGGGCGTTGAAGAGGCCGTAGGTGATGGCCTCGCCTGCTTCGAAAGCGATCAGCGATCCCTGCTTGCGGTACTGGATATCTCCTTTGTATGGACCGTAGCCGTCGAAGATGGTATTCATGATGCCGTTGCCTTTGGTGTCGGTCATAAATTCGCCTCGGTAGCCGATCAGTCCCCTTGAGGGGATGGAGAATTCAAGCCTGGTGTAGCCGCCGGAGGCCATGCCCATATTTTTAAGCTCTCCCTTTCTCTGGCTTAGCTTTTCAATGACAGTCCCGGAAAATTCTTCCGGCACATCCACATAGCACTGCTCCATAGGTTCTGTCTTTTTGCCGTTTTCGTCGGTTTTGTAGAGCACTTCCGCCTTGCTCACGGCAAATTCGTATCCCTCTCTTCGCATATTTTCTATCAGGACGGAAAGATGAAGCTCGCCCCGGCCGGAAACTTTGAAAGCTTCCGTAGTGTCGGTTTCCTCCACGCGCAGGGACACGTCCGTGTTGAGCTCTTTAAAAAGGCGGTCGCGCAGATGGCGGCTGGTGACGTACTTTCCCTCTTTGCCTGCCAGAGGGGAGTCGTTCACGATAAAGTGCATGGCGATCGTCGGCTCCGAGATTTTCTGGAACGGAATCGGCTGGGGGCTGTCGGGAGAGCACAAGGTGTCGCCGATATGGATGTCGGTGATGCCGGAGAGCGCCACGATGGAGCCGATGCCTGCCTCCTTCACTTCCACTTTGTCCAGACCGTCGTACTCGTAAAGTTTGCTTATCTTCACTTTTTTCAACTTGTCGGGATCGTGATGGTTTACAATGACCACTTCCTGATTGACTTTTACGGAGCCGTTGTCGACTTTGCCGACGCCGATTCGTCCCACGTACTCGTTGTAGTCGATGGTACTTACCAAAAGCTGTGTGCCTGCGTCAGGATCGCCCTGGGGAGCGGGAATATGCCCGATGATGGTGTCAAAGAGCGGAGTCATGTCCTTGCCCTTAACCGTGAGCATTGTGGTGGCGGTGCCGGTCTTTGCGGAGGCGTAGACAAAGGGACAGTCAAGCTGCTCGTCGTTGGCGTCCAGATCCATAAAGAGTTCAAGCACTTCGTCGGCAACCTGTATGGGACGGGCTTCCGGGCGGTCGCATTTGTTGATGCATACGATCACGGCCAGATCCAGATCCAGCGCCTTTTTCAGCACGAATTTTGTCTGGGGCATGGGCCCCTCGAAAGCGTCCACCACCAGGACAACGCCGTTTACCATCTTCAGGACACGCTCCACCTCACCACCGAAATCCGCGTGACCGGGGGTGTCTATGATATTGATTTTCGTTCCCTTGTAGGTGACGGCCGTGTTTTTGGAGAGGATCGTGATGCCGCGCTCCTTCTCGATATCGCCGGAATCCATAACGCGTTCCGCCACTTCCTGGTTTTCACGGAACACGCCGCTTTGCTTTAACAGCTCGTCCACCAAAGTGGTCTTGCCGTGATCCACATGGGCGATGATTGCTATATTTCTAACGTCTTCTCTTGTCTGTATCATTTTTTCTCCATTTCTGCGTTGTTCTTTTCGCATAACGAGTTTGTGTCAAGCAACGCGCAGGCACAAATCTCGCGATTGAAAATTTTAATTAAAAATAGACTTTTGAGCCATCGACGATTATATCACTTGCCTGTGTTTCTTGCAAGGGGATTGGCGTTGGCCGCGGCAAGGCTGTAACAGTTCAGCCTTCGGCTTCACTGTCACCGTGGTTACGAAGTAACCACAATGCACACAAAATGCTCCAAAGTCGCATTTTGGCGCTTGCACAACTCCCAAAATCGCATACAGAGCGATTTTACTCGCGGAATAGTGCATGGCCAAACCGTTACGCAAGGCCGCTTTCAAGCGCGACCACTGACAGTTCTATTTTCGCTTTCCATCCTATATATTGATAGTACAATACTAAAAGGAATTCCTGCGGTCATGCAGTGTAGAAGGGAGAAAAAACATGACGGATAAGGTAATTGAAAACAACCAGGTGGCGGTTATGGGGGAGATTGTGAGTGATTTTTCCTTCAGCCATGAGATTTTTGGAGAGGGCTTTTATATGGTGGATATCAGTGTGGATAGACTCAGCGAGTCAACTGATATAATACCGGTGATGGTGTCCGAGCGGTTGATTGATGTGAGCGAGGATTATAAGGGGATGAAAATCTGTATCACGGGTCAGTTTCGCTCCTACAACAGACATGAGGAGAGAAAAAACAGGCTGGTGCTGTCTGTCTTTGCGCGGGAGATTGAGTTTGTGGACGATATCGGAGAGGGCGCTAAAACGAATCAGATTTTTTTGGACGGCTACATCTGTAAAGCGCCGATTTACCGGAAAACGCCCCTTGGCAGGGAGATCGCCGATTTGCTTCTCGCGGTGAACAGACCTTACGGGAAATCGGATTACATACCTTGTATCTGCTGGGGACGCAACGCCAGGTTTGCCAGCAATTTCGAGGTGGGGAGCCGCTGCGCTATATGGGGCAGGATACAGAGCCGCGAATATATGAAAAAATTATCTGAGGAACAGCTCGAGAGGCGGATCGCTTACGAGGTTTCGGTCAGCAAACTGGAACTGGTGGAGGAAGAATAAGACTTGCACGAATCAGGCGGGTGTGCTATCCTAATCCTATGCATTTAATGTGGAAATACGGGGTGCGGGTATGAAAAAAGGCATGATTCAGATTTATAGTGGAGAAGGTCATGGGAAATCGCCGGCGGCGCTTGGGCGTGCGATCCAGACGGCCTGTGAAGGAGAGTATGTCGTTATCATACAGTTCCTTAAGGGGAGAGGGCTGGCGGAATCCGAGTTTGTGAAACGTCTGGAGCCGGAGATCAAAATATTCCGCTTCGAGAAATCCGCGGAAGATTTTTCCATGCTCTCCGACGAGCACAAGGCGGAGGAATGCCGGAATATCAGAAACGGTTTGAACTTTGCGAAAAAAATCCTGAATACGGGAGAATGCGCCCTGCTTATTTTGGATGAAGTGCTGGGGCTGATTGACAAAGATATCATCACAGTGGAGGAGCTTAAGAATCTGCTTGCGGGAAAGCCGGAGGAGATGGAAATCATCATGACCGGTATCTCTTTAAAGGACGAGGTTTGCCTGTTGGCGGACCAGGTGACGCGGGTGGAAACGATGCATTTTAAAAAATATAATTAAAATTTGTCCGGGTAGAGGAAGCGACATAAAAGTCTCCGGGGCTGGCAACAGTCCGAGGGGGCTTTTTTTGCGTGCAAAGTATACCCCAAAAAGTGCGATCTGTGCCAAAGACCTTTTTTTCTCTGAAAAAAACAATATACTCTTTTCACAAGGGTTACATAATAGGCGTTTGCGAAACTCTTTTAAGATTGTTGAATTTGCACAAATAGTATAATCAACGCAGACTCGCTTTCGCTCCATTCCAAACGCAGCGGTGCTAGGCTCGAAAAAACCTCGCCAAGTGCCGGCAGTTTTAATCCGAAGGATTTAAACAC
>CAJUMJ010000039.1 GCA_910587095.1 uncultured Lachnospiraceae bacterium | reverse complement strand
ATCCTGCGGAACAAGCCCTTCGAGACTGACCATTTCCAGTGTATTTCTTTCCGACTTTTCTTTTATCAGCATGTCCTCACCCCTGATTTTATTATATCAAAAAAAGCCAGCTTTTGCTGACCTTTTTTGACAGTCTGGGAGTTGCTTTGCAACTCCCTCTCACACAGGAGAATGCCCCAAAATACGGGTATTCTCCGCTATATAGCCTGCGGGTTTAAAAGCGGCGTCGGCCCGGAGATGACTTCTCTCGCCACATAGAGGGTGCTGTCGAACCGGGCGTTCATGCTCCATTTGACTAATGTCAGAAGGCCGCGCTCAATCTCGATGCATGTGATACAGCGGGGATGGACGCAGCTTCCGGTGTTATAGTAACGGGCGGGCTCGGCGGGCAGGATGGGCCGGTGGGTGTGGCCGGTAATCAGGATGCGTCGGTTTTCCTGTGCCCACTTGTTGAGCAGGATTTCACATTTGCTTTTGATATGATAATTTTTGGCGGCGCTCGTGGGGTCCAGTATGCCGAGATTTTCCAGGGGCCGCCAGATATAACGGACGAGGAAACGTGAGATTGGCCAGAAAGTGGAGTTGAGCAGGCTGGCCTGATGTCCGTGTGTCAGATAAAGGGATATATGCGACCTGCTGCCGGGCAGCAGGTCCGTGGTGAGAATAATTCCCTCATAAAAGGTGAGGGAGGGGAAGAGGGGCTGCATTTGCTGGGACTGCGTACAGAAATAGGTACTGCAGCTTTTGGCGGGGTAGCCCTTTTTCCGTTTTACGATGTCATGGTTGCCGTAGAGAAGGTACAGACGGTCTTCCTGATAGAACTGTTTGAAAAGCCAGAATACGTTGTTGTGTATATCGATGATATTTTTCATGTTTCTGTTTTCCCAAAGCTCATCCCCGTCGCCCAGCTCAATATAGGTAAAGCCCTGTCTGTAATAATGCTCCAGAGCGGCAAAATACAGATGCTGGTTTTTGAGAAAATTATCGGAGGAATTTCCTATGCCTCTGTGGCAGTCGCTCATGAGGACATAGCGCGAGCGGTTTGTGAGAGGCAGGATGGGAGCGTCCATAAAAGCGTGATCAAGACGCGAGAAGGCGCTCATAGTCAGCCCCCCTTGCCGTAACGTCTGTGGCAGCGCTT
Organism: uncultured Lachnospiraceae bacterium; assembly: GCA_910587095.1. Lineage (GTDB taxonomy): Bacteria > Bacillota > Clostridia > Lachnospirales > Lachnospiraceae > UBA3282. The sequence continues at coordinate 5,968 of CAJUMJ010000039.1, read as the reverse complement.
ATTGAATCTGTGCAGCCGAAGCAGCATCCGGAATGCAGTGGGGAGATAGAAATACAAGTATAAAACCCGGTCTTCGGTGCATTGGAAGGGTTTGGTAACCCACAGATACAGCCTGCAGAAAAACCGGTTTTTCCATTGGGAGAAACGGCGGAAAAAGCGTGTGATGAAGTTGTACTTTGCATTATCTTTCCGAAAGACAAAACAGACGCATAAACCCCTGACAGACAGGCAGTCATCCGGGCAGCCTGCGCGTTTGAGACCGTCCACAAAAGCGCAGAGCATTTCTCTGTTGGGGAAACAGATGCAGGATTCCAGAGTGAGGCAGGAGGGCTTGGAAAAACATCCGACCAGGAAAGCGGTAAGCCACCAGTGGCGTTCGGAATTGCATATACATTCGCTTTCGCCTTTGCACAGACGCAAGGAGCACTCCAACATCTCGTTTCTGTCCGCGCAGGAGAACCAGGCGTTCTTATAGTCGCTTTCGGGGATGATGCGATCCGCATGGTATATGCCGATTTCCGCCCCCGTATTGATGCCGTACTGCCCTTTCCAGAACTCGATCAGCCAGGTTCTGCCCCGGTAATCGAAATAGACGGGGAGGGAGTCATAAACCATCTGGAAGCGGGGCGCCATATAGTCGTAGAGCCAGGTATATCCGGCCTGTTTTTGCGGAGCGTCCACCGTGGAGGAAAAGAATCCGCAGTCACAGTGGAAATCGTAACCGAAGGGATATACCAGCTCGTTCAAAAGGGAGCACTTGGCGCAGCAGTCCATGGAATTGATTTTGCAAATAATTTTTTTCCGGCGGAACCGAAAAAAGATAAAGCCGAGAAGGGCTATGAGGAGTAAAACAAAGAGTAAAACATACATAATATAATACCTGTGTCGTTTTACTCTATTTTATGTCGAAAGAAGAGAATTTGTTCGGCAGGGACGGGCTGATTTACGTGCGGGAATCCCTGCGATCCGTACTGTCACCGGTTTTTACGGGACGAGGAACAGACAGGCCAGGGGTACGGTTACGAGGCTCAGCACGGTAGTGAGAATGATGCCCTGGGAGATTGCGTCGGCGTCCATATCCATCTGCTTGGCGAGCATGAGCGGCATATTGGCGGCGGGAACCGCGACCATCAGAAGCATGGTATTCAGGATGAGTTTATTGTCGACGAATCTTCTCATCAGCAGGATACAGCCGACAGGAACGAGAATCTGTCTGAGCAGAGTGAAAGCGTAGAGCTTTGGGTGGGAAAAAATTTCCTTCGGTGCCATCTGCGCCACGGATACGCCGAGAACCAGCATGGAAAGAAAAGTGGTGGCCCGCCCGGCGTAAGTGAGGGTGGAGGAAACGATGACGGGCACGCGGAAATTGCCAAGGTAAAAGACAATCGTAGCCGCGGCCGAGATGGTTCCCGCATTGACAAGCTTTTGAAGGCGGCCCTGGGAGGGAGCTTTCCCCCCGTCCTGGGAAGCTGCGGCTTTTTCCAGCACGGAGATGCCGAAAGTGTAAACCAGAAGGTTGAAAAGCAGATTAAAGATAGACACATAAATAAGGGATTCGCTGCCAAGTACTGCGGAGGCCAGCGGAATGCCGATAAAACCTACGTTGCCGAAGATGGAAAGCATCTGATAAACGTAGTGGGAATTTTTTGGCGCGCGCAGAAGGTGAGGAATCAGGAAACCGACAGCGATCAGGACGGCAAAAATGGCGGCATAGGAAACCAAAGCGATCCCCAGCTCGGCGAGGGATGCCTTTGGGCCGTCCTCCAGAGCGGAGCAGATCAGAAGAGCCGGATTGGTGACGTTGATGATCAGCCCGGAAATCTGTTTTGATCCGACTTCCGAGAGCATTCCCCGCCGGAAGAGAATCATGCCGATGCCGATCAGGATGAAAATGATAACCATTTGTTGAAAAACGATTGCGACGCTCATATAGTTTCCTCTTTTCTCATATTTTCACAGTGTTTGGAAGCGCCTGCGATTATCTTGCGAAAGCCGGTTAAAACGCAGACTTGTCCCGAATAATTGTAGCACTTTTTTTAAAATTTGGAAGAGTTTATATGAGAAAATCCGGAGCCGGATTCACAGTGCTTGTTTTTCCCGCGCACTCGTTATATACTGAAAAGAGTTTAGTTTTGAGGACAAAGTTAAGATTGCTGGGATATTTGGAGGCGGTTATGCGGAAATATATTATGGCGCTGGATCAGGGGACAACCAGTTCCCGCTGCATTCTGTTTGACAAAAGAGGTAGTATTTGCGGCATGGCGCAGAAGGAGTTTAAGCAGATTTATCCACAGGCCGGATGGGTGGAGCACAATCCCCGCGAGATTTGGGCGTCCCAGCTTGCGGTGGCAATCGAGGCGATGGCGAATATCGGCGCGGACGTGTCACAGCTTGCCGGCATCGGCATCACAAACCAGCGCGAGACGACGATTGTATGGGACAGGGAAACCGGGGAGCCTGTGTACAATGCGATCGTGTGGCAGTGCCGGAGAACGGCGAGGCTGATAGACGAGCTGAAGGCCGGGGGATATACGGAAACGATACGGGCGAAGACCGGGCTGGTGCCGGACGCCTATTTTTCAGGAAGCAAGATAGCGTGGATTCTGGAGCATGTGGAAGGCGCGCGGGAGAGAGCGGAGCGCGGCGGGCTGTTGTTCGGCACGGTAGATACGTGGCTGATCTGGAACCTGACAAAAGGCGCGGTACATGTCACCGATTACACGAACGCATCCCGCACGATGCTCTACAATATCCACACGCTTCAGTGGGATGAGGAGCTTCTTTCCGTCTTGCGCATTCCCCGGGAAATGCTGCCGGAGGTGAAACCTTCCGGGACAGTGTTCGGGGAGACTGACAAAAGCATATTCGGGGCGCCCGTTCCGATCGCGGGTGCGGCCGGTGACCAGCAGGCGGCGCTTTTCGGACAGTGCTGTTTTGAACCGGGGCAGGTGAAGAACACCTATGGGACAGGCTGCTTTCTCCTGATGAATACGGGAAGTGCCGCGATTGCTTCGGAAAGCGGTCTGCTCACGACAATCGCGGCGGGGGACAGCGCCAGGCCGGAATATGCCCTGGAGGGCAGCGTATTTGTGGCGGGCGCGGCCATACAGTGGATGCGGGATGAAATGCGGATGATGAAAATTGCCCAACATTCGGAGAAATATGCCATGCGCGTGCCTGATACAAACGGCGTCTATGTGGTGCCGGCCTTTGTCGGCATGGGAACGCCATATTGGAATCCCTATGCGAGGGGAACTGTGGTAGGCATCACGAGAGGCTGCCAGAAGGAGCATTTTGTGAGGGCGGTGTTGGAGGCCATTGCCTATCAGTCCATGGATGTGCTTAAGGCGATGGAGGAGGACGCCGGAATCCCGCTTTGCGAATTGAAAGTGGACGGAGGCGCCAGCGCCAACGATTTCCTGATGCAGTTTCAGGCGGATATTACGGGGCAGACGGTACACCGGCCAAGCTGTATAGAGACGACGGCTCTGGGAGCGGCTTACCTGGCGGGACTTTCCGTGGGTTATTGGAAAAATAAAACGGAAATCTGCGAAAACTGGCAGCTCGGGAAGCGGTTTGACGTGACGATGGAGGAGGAGACAAGAGAGCAGCTTGTGAAAGGATGGAAGCGCGCCGTCAGGTGCGCGCTTGCCTGGGCGGAGATGTAGAAAGCGGGGGAATTTGTGCAGGAGCATCACAAATTTGTCTGATGGCAGACGCAAATTTGAGATTGGCGTCGCCGCGTAGCATAAATGCTCCGGAATGGAGATTACAATGATCGTACAAAAATACAAGGATATGTTGCAGGGAAAATCGGTGATCAGGCAGCTCTCGGAGTTTGCCACGGCGAGGGGGAAGGAGATTGGCTATGAGAACGTGTTTGACTACAGCCTCGGCAACCCTTCCGTGCCGACGCCGCAGAAGTTTACGGATACAATGATAAAACTGCTGCAGGAGAGGGATCCCATGGAACTGCACGGGTACAGCCAGAGTTTGGGAATCCCGGCTGTCAGGGAAAAGGTGGCGGCTTCCCTCAATGAAAGATTCGGTATGAATTATACGGGCAATCATATTTTTATGACCACCGGCGCGGCGGGCGCGATTGCCCACGCGGTGCGTTGCGTGACGGAGCCGGGGGATGAGGTGATAACCTTTGCGCCTTATTTCCCGGAGTATGGGCCTTATATAAACCTGACGGGAGCAAAACTCAAGGTGGTGCCCTATTATACGAATGCGCAGCCGATTAATTTCGAGGCCTTTGAGGCCATGCTGACGGAAAAGGTGACGGCGGTTTTAATCAACACGCCGAATAACCCTTCGGGAGTCGTATATTCCGGCTCGACTATCGCGGAGATTGCGGGGATCATGGAGGAGAAGCAGCGGCAATACGGCCATGACATTTTCCTGATCAGCGACGAGCCATACAGGGAGATCGTGTTTGCGGGTGTGGATGCGCCTTATCCGTCCGGGTTTTACGACAATTCCCTCTCCTGCTATTCCTTCTCGAAATCCCTTTCCCTGCCGGGAGAGCGGATCGGCTATGTGGCGGTGAACCCGAAATGCACGGACGCGGAGCTGATTGCTGCCATGTGCAGCCAGATCTCAAGAGGCACGGGGCACAACTGCCCGCCGTCCATTATACAGCTTGCGGTTGCCGAGGTGCTTGACCTGACGTCGGATTTGTCGGTTTATGAGACAAATATGAACATTTTATATAAGGAGCTTACGGATCTCGGCTTCGAGTGCGAACGTCCGGGCGGCACATTCTACATGTTCCCCAAGGCGCCCGGCGGGGATGCGGTGGCTTTTTGCGAGGAAGCGAAGAAGTACGACCTGATTCTTGTGCCAAGCGACACTTTCGGGGTGAAGGGGCATTTCAGGATTGCGTACTGTATCGATACGGAAAAGGTGGAGCGGTCGCTTGAGGCGTTTGGGAAACTTTCAAAAAATTTTTGAGTGACTGGGAAAGGATTTTCTATTATGATGTATCAGGCAGGTCTGGTTCTTGAAGGCGGCGGTATGAAAGGGATCTATACGGCAGGCGTTCTGGATTTCTTTATGGATAAGGAAATACTGTTTTCGGATTGTTACGGTGTGTCCGCAGGGGCGTGTCATCTGTGCAACTATCTGTCCGGGCAGCGGGGACGGTCTTACCGCATCAGTGTCAACTATCTGGACATGAAGCAATACTGCGGGGCGTGGAGCCTTTTTACGACGGGCGATCTCTTTAATGTGGGCATGAGCTATGACTTGATTCCGAATTACCTGGATCCATACGATTACGACGCGTTTGCGGCATATGAGGGAAAGGCCTTCGCGGTGGCCACGGATATCAGGACGGGGAAACCCGCTTACCTGCCCCTTAAGGATTTGCGAAAAGACCTAGTGGCCGTGCGGGCGTCCAGCTCCCTCCCGCTGGTGTCAAGGAATGTGGAGATAGACGGACATGTTTATCTGGACGGAGGAATCAGCGATTCTATTCCGCTTCAGAGGTCTTTGCGGGACGGTAATAAAAAGAATGTGGTCATCATGACCAAGGAAGAAGGATTTGTGAGACAGCCGGCCGGCGCAGAGCTTGCGCTTGTAAAAGCGCGGTATGTGCGCTATCCGAAGGTGTACGAATTGATACGGGAGAGACATCTTTTCTACAACGCCGCAGTAGAATATATTGAAGAAAAGCGAAGAGAGGGCGAAGTGTTTGTGATCCGCCCGAAGGTAAAAAGCGAAGTCGGCAGAATCGAGAAGGATAAGGAAAAGATGAAAGCCCTCTACGAGGAGGGTTACCGGGACGCGCAGGCGTGCTGCTCTGAGCTGCTTGCGTTCATAAAATAAGAAAATAGGTAATTGCGAAACTCTTTTAAGGTTGTTGAATTTGCACAAATAGCATAATCAACGCAGACGCGCTTTCGCTCCAATCCAAACGTAGTGGTACTAAGGTTCGAAAGAACCTCACCAAGTACCAACGTTT
>CAJUMJ010000038.1 GCA_910587095.1 uncultured Lachnospiraceae bacterium | reverse complement strand
TTCAATTTCTTCGTAGTGTTCTTTAAAAATCTTTTGAAGGATGTTCATAAGAGTATTATGAAGGAATAAGGGACAGAAAACAACCCCACCCCTCAAGATTGAGGGGCAGGGGAGTTGAATAGGCGAAGCCTATTTTTTATGTCTCCGTTTTTTTGGATACAGTTGGATACAACCCTTTTTAGGTGGGTATCGCGCAGATCTGCTCCATTGCACTCTTCTTGATTGTCAGTTCCATAATGTCGTAATTATAGTGAGTCTGGTTCACTTCTTTCGTATGTCCCATGATCAGGGAGGCCGCTGCGCTGAGCGTAGTCGATCCAGAGCAGAAATAATGCAGATAGGATGATCGCGGTGGAGACGTGCGCCTGGCCTGTCGAACTTGAGAACCAAGGAGCAGTGGCCTGCGTGCTATATACATACAATGTATTGACGTGGCACATTTTGGATAATATAATATTGTAAGGAAGGAGTTGATACTATGGCAACAACGAATATAACAATGAGAATAGATGAGGATTTAAAATCGCAGTTGCAAGAACTTGTTTCTAATCTTGGAATGGATATGACGACTTTTTTTACAATATCGGCGAAACAGGCGGTAAGAGAACAGAGAATACCGTTTGCTATTTCTATGGATGTTCCTAATGCAGATACAATCCGAGCTATTGATGATGTGAGACATGGAAGAAATGTAAGTCGTTCTTTTTCTTCTGTGGAAGAGCTGATGGAGGATTTAAATACTGAAGATTAGATATCACACATCTTTTAAAAAGATTATAAAAGGGTTGTTAAAAGAGGATATGACACCAAGTTGATGGAAGAAATTATTCAAAAACTGGCAAGAAGAGAACAGCTGCCAGAGAAGAATAAAGACCATTCTCTCGGCGGAGATTATATTGGATGTAGAGAATATTCAGACATTAGAGGAAATACACGCACAGAAAAATCAGAAGTTGATTATCACAATTTTGGATGAGTTTGTTGAGGAAGTGCCTAAAGCGAAAAGCACACAGACGGTAAGGGGATGCTGGCCAAGTATGCAGACCCAAGTTTGCGGGGCAGGAAAAATCAGCGTGCCGGCAAACAGATTTCAGAACGGCGTCTGTCTTCCAGCCGCTTTCCTGCATGATATAGGCATCCGGTATACCAAGAGCGTGGCGGATGGATGCTGTATAGTGCCGGAGGTCATGGAAACGGAAATGTTAAAAAGGGTGCAATTCTCTCGTCATGCCGCTTTTGCGGATTGCACCCCCGACAGAACTTTCATTTTTATAAACACTGGCTGTATCTAATAAACGATAACCAACCGAAATTGCGTCTGAAACAAGCTGCTCACATAGTTGTAAGTCTGTAATTTGGAACACGCCGGGAAATGTTTCATGCCCGGTTGGAGAAGTGGAGAAGTATTACAGGAGACAAAAAAAGGTTGAAATATAAATGCTGGTATTATGATATGGCGATTGCCGCCGGAAGCGAAGAAGCTGAAAAGGAGAACTTTATGAAATCAAGCAATAGAGATGATGGCTGGTTAACCGGAAGGCTATATTTCAACAGAGAAGATAAAAGAGTAATTATCAAGAGACCGCGAAGCGGGTTTGGCTATACAATGAATTTAGGAAATAAGTGGACATGGACATTTAGTATTTTTTTTGTAATTATTATAGTCATATTAGTCAGTGCTCTTTAAAACAGCAACGATTGGAGATCAGTTTGAAATCTTGCCTGTATGCCCGTATCTTCCTCCGAGTATCCTGCCGTTGGCGACTTTGTTATGGTAAATTGGAACGAATTTGGCAATAGCGCAATCATCGAATCTCTGTTGCCGCGGAAAAGTGCTTTTATACGAAAAGAGGCCGGAGAACTGCAGCAGGAGCAGGTAGTCGCTGCAAACGTTGACATTATATTTTTGTGCATGGCATTAAACAATGATTTTAATCTCAGACGGTTGGAGCGATATATTTCTATTGCGTGGGACAGCGGTGCTACGCCGGTTGTTGTGATGACAAAATCGGATTTATGTGATGACTTAGAAAATAAACTTTCGGAAGTATCTTCTGTTGCTGTTGGAGTGGAGATTTTGGTTACAACCTCAACAGAAGAAAATGGATACCAGGTGCTTCTGCCATTTATTTCAGAGGGAAAAACGGTTGCATTCATCGGTTCTTCCGGTGTCGGTAAATCTACGCTTATCAATCGCCTGTTGGGTAAAGAGGATCTGAAAACAAACGGGCTTCGCAATGATGATAAAGGCAGGCATACCACCACTCGAAGAGAATTGTTCCTGCTCCCTTCGGGTGGCATGGTAATTGACACCCCGGGGATGCGCGAATTGGGAATGTGGGATAACAATGCTGGAATCGAAAAAACGTTTGCGGACATTGAGGAACTTGCATTCCGGTGTAAATTCTGCAACTGTACCCACACAAACGAACCGGGATGCGCCATTCAAAAGGCGCTGGAAACGGGAGAAGGAACTTGCAAAGCTGATAAAGAAAATGCCAATCAAACGGTAAAAGAGCAGTACTATTCCAATGTCCTCAAGACTATGTATGATACATAATGAAGAAATACAAAGCATATAAAACGATGAAAGAAGACAGTAAAACAATGGAGGGAATATAATTATGGAGAAAAAATTAAAAATTGTAGTGGATAATTGTCCTCAAAACCACAAATGCCCGGCGGCAAAGGTCTGCCCGGTGGGAGCGCTAAGCCAGAGAGGTTTTGAAGCGCCTCAGATTGACTATGACAAGTGTATTGGCTGTGGCAAATGTGCAAAGCTTTGCCCTAAAAAGGCGTTGGTATTGACCTAAACTTCTGACTTTAGAACCGGTATGTCACTTTCGGATAAAACACCGCAAAAGTATTGACAAGAAAACTTGGCAACATTACAATGAAGATGTGACAAGTAAACTTGGCGATACGGATTGGGGGTTTTTCCATGAACAAAGAAGAAATTTTGGAGAGAAGCAGAGCGGAAAATAGAAATAAGGACATCTATGAACTTGAGATTATAAAACAGGCAAGTGCAAAAGCGACCATCGTGATGGTGGCTCTTGTGGGGGTCTTTACTGTGGTACAGATGCTTCTTGGCGGTGGTATACATTGGGGGCTGTGGGCGCTTTCTTTTACGCCTGAAATGGTGACATTATGGGCGAAATACATGGGACTTCGCAGGAAACATGAGCTTGTCATGGCAATCGTCTATACCATAATGGTATCTGTAATGTCGGGATACCACGTCTATAGTTTGATTGCGTCTTCTGTGATTTTGTAAGGCGGTGATGATTTGGACGATAAACTTATATTAAAAAACCGTCTCAAGGAAGCGCGGGCAGAGCGGAAATTATCACAAAACCAACTGGCGGAACTGGTTGGCGTATCCCGCAATACAATCAGTTCAATCGAAACCGGACAGTTTAATCCCACGGCTAAATTAGCGTTGGTTCTATGTATTGCGTTAGATAAAAAGTTTGAGGAATTGTTTTATTTTTAAGCGGACAATCAAAGGCGGCACAGGGACAATAGAAGAAACGGCCGTTTGGGCAGCGGTGTGGTACGGTAATACAAATATCGCATAATCTATAGCATATGGGTTTCAAAAAATGGCTTTGGAGGACAAATTATGGCGATTGGGTATCTGACCATGCAGGCGAGAACGGCTCATGAAGCGTTGCCGCTTAGCGGGGTGCAGGTCAGCGTTCTGGACGACGAACAGAACCGGATTTATGAATTGACGACGGATGCTAACGGAGAGACGAGAAGGGTGCCGTTGGAAACAATGGACAGGCGATTTTCCCAAAATCCGAATTTTACGGGGACGCCTTATGTCACTTACAATGTGCTTGCACAGGCGGAGGGATTTGATTCGGTGGTAGTCTCGGACATTCCGATTTTTGACGGTGAGTCGGCATACCTTCCGCTCGTTCTTGTTCCGATGCAGGGACGGCAGGACAGGATGCAGACAGAAATTGAGGTGGGAGCGCCTGCGGTTGCCATGGAGGGGGCGCGTGAGCCGGAGGGAGGTCCCACCGGCGAAGAGTCCGGACAGGTGTTGAGGCAGGTTGTGATTCCGAATCCGATTACGGTACACCTGGGAGCGCCGAATACCGCAGCGTCCAACGTGCAGGTGCCCTTTATTGATTACGTAAAAAATGTTGCCAGCAGTGAGATTTATCCGACCTGGCCGCAGGCGTCGTTACGAGCGAACATCTACGCCATTATCACGTTTGCGCTGAATCGGGTCTACACGGAATGGTACAGGGCGAAGGGGTACAACTTTGATATCACAAACAGTACGGCGTACGATCAGTTTTTTATCTACGGAAGACCGATTTATGATTCCATAAGCAGGATTACGGATCAGATTTTTAACGAATATGTCCGAAGACAGGGGCAGCAGGCGCCTTACTTTACATCATTTTGCAACGGAACCACGGCCACTTGCAGCGGTCTTTCCCAGTGGGGAACGGTTACGCTGGCAAACCAGGGCTATACACCGATCAGGATACTGAGGTATTATTACCCGGATGATGTGGAGATTGTGCAGACGAACATTATGACGAATATGCTGGATTCGTATCCGGGAACGCCGCTGAGGGTGGGGAGCACGGGGCTTGATGTGCAGACGATCCAGAACTATCTGAAAAGGATCAGGCAGAATTATCCGGCCATACCGGCGATCACCGACCCATCGGGAACCTTTGGGGACAGTACGAGGGCGGCAGTTGCAAAATTCCAGAGTATTTTCGGACTTTCACCTGACGGTATCGTGGGTAAGGCCACCTGGTATAAGCTTTCCAGTCTGTACACGGCGGTTACGAGGCTGGCGGAGCTTAACAGCGAGGGAACAAATCTGGGAATCGGCACCGTACCGCCGGCCGCCGTGCTGCGGACAGGGTCGAGGGGACAGGACGTGATCACGCTACAGTATCTTCTCGATGTCATTTCCGAGTACTATCCCGACATTCCGGCCGTAACGCAGGACGGTATCTTTGGCGAAGGCACAAAACAGGCGGTCATCGCATTCCAGAGAAGGATGGGACTGGTGGATGACGGCGTAGTGGGACCGGCCACATGGAATGCGCTGTACAGGACTTATCAGGGAATCGAACAGAATGTACCGACGCCGGATCCTGGGCCTGATACGGGCGGGGGCTCCTTTGCCTACACCGTTCGCGCCGGCGATACGCTGTGGCTTTTGGCGAACCGGTTTGGCACGACAGTGGACGCCATAAAAAGGTTGAACGGGCTGACTGACGACAACCTGCAGGTCGGGCAGGTACTCAGGATTCCGTCTAATCAGTCCGATTCATCTTTTGCCTACACCGTTCGCGCCGGCGATACGTTGTGGCTTTTGGCGAACCGGTTTGGCACGTCGGTGGACGCCATAAAAAGGTTGAACGGATTGACTGACGACAACTTGCAGATCGGGCAGGTACTCAGGATTCCGTCGGAGCAGTCCGCTTCGTCTTTTGCCTACACCGTTCGCGCCGGCGATACGCTGTGGCTTTTGGCGAACCGGTTCGGCACGACGGTGGAGTCCATAAAGCGGTTGAACGGACTTTCCGGCGACAATCTGCAGACGGGGCAGGTGCTTCAGATACCTGCATGAGAATCATAAAGCGACGTGGCGGCAGGCGGCATCAGGTGAACGGATGCCGCCGGTTTTTTTGCGTTGCCTTTTGCGCATAGCATGGTATACTGTATTAGGGGAAAAGAAGAATGTATCAATTTCTTACATGACGGAGGAAACTTTCAGTGAAAATCATAATAGCGGGTGACGGAAAAGTCGGTTCCACGCTGACAAAGCAACTGGTGGCGGAGGGACATGATATCACCTTGATCGACGCGAAGGCGGAGGTTCTGGAGGTGAGCGAGGAACGCTATGATATTATGGCTGTACAGGGAAACTGTGCGTCCATGGCGACGCTTACCAGGGCAGGAGTGGAGGAAGCGGAGCTTTTGCTCGTTATGACCGGGGCGGACGAGGTCAATATGCTTTGCTGCACGATTGCCCATGGCATGAATCCCAAACTCCATACCATAGCGAGAATCCGGAATCCGGAATACAAAGATCAGATCTATCAGATGAGGCATCTGTTTGGATTGTCCATGGTGGTCAATCCTGAGAGACAGGCGGCCATCGAGATGGAGCGTCTGATTAAGTATCCCGGTTTTTTGAAGCGCGACACATTTGCCAAGGGCAAGGTGGAGATTGTGGAGTTAAAGATCGGGGACGACTCGAAGCTTTGCAACGTGGGACTCTTTGATCTGCAAAATGTGGTGAAATGCAAGATTCTGGTGTGTACGGTGCTGAGAAACAGCAAGGCGATTATCCCGGACGGTAATTTTGTCCTGCAAAGCGGCGACAGGATTTTTGTCACGGCTTCCACCAGAGAATTGACCGTATTCCTCAAAAATATGGGAATCATCACACACAAGGCTAAGCGGGCGCTGTTGTGCGGTGGCGGGCGGCTCAGCTACTATTTGGCGCAACTGCTTTTGCAGGACGGTATCATGGTGGAAATTATTGAGCAGGATTATGACAGATGCCTGTCGCTGGCGAACCAACTGCCCAATGTCACGGTGGTGCATGGCGACGCCAGCAATGAGTTCCTTTTGGAGCGGGAGGGAATTGAAGATTGTGACGCGCTGGTCACGTTGACCGGAGTGGACGAAATGAATCTGTTCATTTCTCTCATAGCCAATAAGGCGGGGGTTCCTCAGATTATCACGAAGCTGGGGCGGCTCTCCAACAACAGGATTTTAGATACGTTGTCCGTGGGCAGTACCATCAGTCCCAAGGATCTTTGCTGTAATGACATTGTGCGGTATGTGAGGGCGATCAGGAACCAGACCGGTGCGGCCCAGGCGGTCAACGTGATTGCCGACGGACAAGCCGAGGCCATAGAATTTATTGTGGACGCAAGCACCAGGCATTGCGGAGAACCGCTCAAAAAACTGAAGCTGAAGAAAAATATCCGTGTGGCGGGTATCAACAGGCACAGCAGTTTTGAGATACCAAACGGCGACTCGTCGTATAAGGCAGGCGACAGTGTGATTATCGTTACAGGCAGGGACGAGGTTATCTACCAGTTAAACGATATTTTTGAAGCCTGATATAAAACAATGAGGCAAGAACTTCAAAAGACATGTGGTGATTACTATGAATTATCGAATGATGGGAAAATTTATCAGCAGGATCCTCCTGGTGGAGCTTGTGTTTATGCTTCCGGCCCTGCTGATCAGCGTATATCATCAGGAGGAGAAGACAATATTCGGATTTTTGACCAGCATGGTCATTATGATGGCGGTAGCGCTTTTCCTGTACCTGCTTTGCAGAAAGGCGAGGAAAGGGTTCTATGCGAGGGAAGGACTGGTCTGTGTCGGAGCGAGCTGGATTGTTATGAGTCTTCTCGGGTGCCTTCCTTTCTATTTTTCTGGGGAGATTCCGAGTTTTATCGACGCTCTTTTCGAGACGGTTTCCGGCTTTACTACGACCGGCGCGTCCATATTGCCCGAGGTGGAGAAGCTTTCCATGGGAAGCCTTTACTGGCGCAGCTTCACCCACTGGCTGGGAGGTATGGGGGTGTTGGTCTTTGTACTGGCAATCGGCAGGGGACGGGATAAAAGCGACGGATACACCATGCATCTGCTCAGGGCGGAAAGCCCGGGGCCCAAGGTGGAAAAGCTGGTTCCCAGGATGAAGGATTCGGCGAAGATTTTGTATTTTATTTATGTCTTTTTGACGGTGCTAAACGTGTTCTTTCTGTTGATCGGGAAAATGCCGCTGTTTGACGCGGTATGTACGGCTTTCGGCACGGCGGGCACAGGAGGCTTCGGCATTAAGAATGACAGCATCGCCGGTTACAGTCCATATCTTCAAAATGTGTGCACCGTTTTTATGCTGCTGTTCGGCGTGAACTTTAGCTGTTATTTCATGCTCGCGATCCGGCAGGTGAAGAGTGTCTGGAAGGATGAAGAGCTGCGCTTTTATATCGGAACGGTGGTGGGGAGCATTCTGCTCATCGCCTGGAATGTGAGAGGGATTTACGGGACGGTTGAAGAGACTTTGCGTCACGCGGCCTTTCAGGTGGCTAGTATCGTCACAACCACCGGATTTGCCACCGCGGACTTTGATATGTGGCCAAGCTTTTCCAAGGCGATCATTGTATGCCTCATGATCGTGGGCGCCTGTGCGGGCAGTACGGGAGGCGGATTCAAATGCGGGCGGGCGCTGCTTTTAATCAAGAGTCTGAGGCGCAATGTGCGTCAGATTTTGCATCCGCAGAAAGTACAGGTGGTGCGTGTAAACGGGCAGATGGTTACGGAGCAGGTGTTGGACAATACGAATGCCTATCTGGCGGCCTACGCGTTTATTACGATATTCAGCTTTATTGTGATATCTATAGACGGCTTTTCGACGATGACCAATTTTTCGGCGGTACTCGCCTGCTTTAACAATATAGGTCCCGGTCTGGAGAGCGTGGGGCCTACCTGTAACTTCGGCGGCTACAGCGCTTTGTCAAAGGTGATGCTCATTATTGATATGCTGGCAGGTCGTCTCGAGATATTTCCGATTTTGATTTTGTTTTCCAAGAGTACATGGAGCGGGAGATAAAACAGTTTCGGGGAATGTCCCCACTTCGCACGTTTCAGACGGATATGTCCGAGAGGCGAAACGGGATTATTTTTTCCAGCTCTTGTAAGGACGTTTCGATTTGAAAACCGATTTTTCCGCCGCTGAAAAAGATTTCCGAAAAGGCGGCGGCGCTTACATCAATTATGGTAGGAAAGAATTTTTTCATGCCAATGGGGGAGCATCCGCCGTGGACAGGTCAATGGCAGAAGCTCCTTTGCTTTTATCATGTCAATGCTCTTTTCGCCGACAGCTTTCGCTGCCTTTTTCAGATCCAGTTCCCGGTTTACCGGTACAAGAAAAACGAAGTGACCGCCGGATTTTCCGACGGTGACAAGAGTCTTGAAAACCTTGTCGGGGTTTTCGAAAAGACTGGCGGCAACCTCCATACCGCTCAAGGCGCCCGTCTGCGTATAGTCGTGAACCGTAAAGGCCAGCTTTTTTTGTTCCAGTAACCGGATTGCGTTGGTTTTTTCTTCTTTGCCTTTCGTGGCCATGGATATTAATACCTCCTGATATTCGTTAAGATTTTCCCGATCAACGGAGAAGCAAGAACAGTATAACATTTTATCAGGCGGATAGAAACCTTTTTCAATGCAGTTTACATATTGAGAGATTGCCGGGGGTATGGTATGATAGTGAAGTATGAAAAGAAAAGACTGCTTTTCATGGGTAGTTGCGTCAGGAATGACATGTCGGTGCAAGTATGATAATTAATATATGGTCGCGCGAACACAAAAGATTGCATGTCAGGGAGGGGACAAGATGGAAAATACAAAGACGGATATTCAGGTGAACGAGGCGGTAAAAGAAGAGGCGGTGGCGGAGGTATCGACGGAAGTGATCTTGCAGTACCGCCAGTACGAGGTGAACATGGATGATGTGACTGAGCGGGTCAAGGCTCATTACGTGGCGAAAGGCAATAAGCCCGACTCCATTGAGAACATGCAGATCTATGTAAAGCCCGAAGATTTTACGGCTTACTATGTGATCAATGACGGCGTGGTGGGCAAGGTGAGTCTGTTCTAGTCGATCGTTGTACTAATGTGCCATTTACTGATCAGCTATACTTTTTGTTTGTCGGAATTTTCTTCTATTGCGTTGCTTTTGGTCAACGATGTCTCCGCATCGATGCCCTGAACGCCATGTATAAGGCAATTTTGGACTTCGCAAAAAGTGTATGCAATCAGTAAATGGGGAGCAGCTCCACCACAAACGCAACGGCGCAGCAAAGTACGGCTACCTGAAAGAGGCTGCAGCCTTTCCAGGCCAGAACGATGCCGGCGACGAGCGCGCAGAGGCCCGCGACGGGCCGCTGTGTGGCTTCCATAATGGCGGGAAAGGTCATGACCGCCAATGTGGCGTAGGGTACATAAAACAGAAAGGACCGCAAGAGCTTATTGGTGATTTCCCGGCGGATCAGCGCCAGGGGCGCCATGCGGATCAGATAGGAAACCGACGCCATAATCAAAAGATAAATCCAGATATTATGCTCCATTTCTAACGTTCCTCCTTCTTCTCTTCCGTATTGACTATATCGGCCGGAAATAATAACGCTGCCAGAAGAGCCAGCACAATGGTCAATATGATCGTTTTCATCCCTGTAGAGAGCCCGTCAAGCAAAGGAAGTCTGTTCGCGAGATAGCTTGCGGCAAAACCGGCGGCTACCACACCGGCAATCACTTTGTTTTTCCGGGCCGGCGGAATGATGATGGCCAGAAACATACCGTAGAGCCCGACGCTCAGTGCACTGACCACTCTGGTCGGCAGCACATTTCCCATGATTACACCAAAATAAGTACCGAGAGCCCAACCGGGGATCGCCACCGCAATAGCGCCGTAGGCGTACCAGGGATTTAAATGTCCCGGCTGCGCCACGCAGATGCCGAAAATTTCATCCGTCACATCATAGGCGATCAACATACGATGCCGCAGAGGGGTGTCGGGCTGCAGCTTCTGGCTGAGGGCACAGGACATGAGCAGGTATCTGGCATTGACCACTAAAGTCATAATAGCCGTTTCCCAATAGGTGCTTCCCGCCGCGATCAGGGCGAAGCCGGCATACTCTCCGGCGGATGCATTGTTTAGCGCGCTGGCCACAAGTGCCTGCAAAGCGGACAGGCCGGCGTTTCTGGCGGCAATGCCAAGGGTGAAAGCCACTGCAAAATAACCAAGGGCAATGGGACTTCCGTCCCTCATGCCGTGCCGGAAGCAGATTTTATTTTCTGTAGTCATGGTGAGAGCGAACTCCTTTGTTTTTTATCATATAGTAAATGAGATGGTTAAAACCTTTTGGGAGAATGCGGGGCATTCTCTGAACCGGGCGCCGTGCGCTCGATTTAGTATAGCACCATTGTAAAAGGCGTTCAATCCTAATTTGCCGATGTAAAATCCTCTTACAAAACCGCTTGTTAAAAACGCAGGCGGTTTTTCATGTGAACCGCCTTTAACCTGACGAAACGCCAGCTTGTGTCGCAGCGCCTGTCAGTCCTCCGGCAGAGCCGTCAGCACAAAAAAATTGTAAAAATAGTTGTTGACAAATAATATTATATATCATATAGTATGTGTAGAAACAATATTATACAGCGTATAATACTGTATAATGAAATAATATTATAGAACAACAATAGAGGTGATTGAAGGGAGGAAAACTCCGAAAGAGATGACAATGAAATATGTAAAAAGGAAGAAAGGAGTCATTTGCATGGTTTTTAACACAGGTGCGGCATTGCTGGACGCGATTGTGCTGGCTGTTGTGTCCCATGAGACGGAAGGAACCTATGGATACAAGATCACGCAGGAAGTGAGGCTGGTCATAGAAATTTCCGAGTCCACCTTGTATCCGGTTCTGCGAAGGCTGCAGAAGGACGAGTGCCTGCAGATTTACGACATGGAGTGCGCGGGAAGAAACAGGCGGTATTACAGGATTACGGAGAAGGGAAGGGCACAACTCAATCTTTATATCAGCGAATGGTATCGGTATTCTGCCAAATTAAACAGTATCTTTGAGGGAGGGCTAAAGATTGAAAAGTAAGTCTGATGACCTTATTTTCCAATCGGAAATTTGTGTAGGAGCGTCACATATTTCTTTTGGAGCAGAGCAAAATATGATATTTTGCCCGCGGTTCCTCAGCTTAACGCTTCGGAATGGAGGAAAGAATGAATAGAGCGGAATTTATGAGCAGACTGACTGCGCTCTTACAGGACGTGCCGCCTGCGGAGCGGGAGGAGGCGATTACTTATTATAATGAATACTTTGACGATGCGGGAGAGGGAAACGAAGCGGGTGTGATCGCGGCCCTCGGTTCGCCGGAGGAGCTTGCCAGATCAATCAAAGCGGGGCTTTCCGACAGTGGGAATGCGGGAGAGTTTACGGAGTCTGGTTTTCACGGCTATGAACAGAGGAATAAAAACCAGATTATGTCAACTGTACCGGAGCAGGAGGGAGCACAGGGAGACGCGCAAAACGGCTCGCAGGCGAACGACGGCGGGAGCGTACACGGCGCTTACGGGCAGCAGGCGGACGGCGGCGGGAATGCATATGGCGCTTACGGACAGCAGGCGAACGGCAGCGGGAATGCATATGGCGCTTACGGACAGCAGGCGAACGGCAGCGGGAATGCATATGGCGCTTACGGACAGCAGGCGAACGGCGGCGGGACCGCATACGACGCTTACGGCCAGCGGGATGCGCAGGGCGCGCCGCAGAAAAAATCCATGACGGGAGGGAAGATTGCGCTGATTATTGTTGCGGCGATACTGCTATCCCCTGTCTGGATCGGTGTGTTTGGCGGTCTTTTTGGAGGCGGCGTGGGAATACTGGCCGGTCTGCTCGGTATCTTTATAGCTTTTCTGGTGGTGGGCGTGGTGCTGACGGTGGTGGGTATCGCCCTGGTGATCGCGGGATTTGTGGCCGTGTTCGGCGCGCCGCTCGGAGGCTTATGCCTGGTCGGCGGAGGTCTGGTTATGGCGGCGGTCGGTCTGGTGTTTGTCTGGCTGATGGTGCTTGTGGTAGGTACGGCGATCCCCGCCCTGTTCAGGGGATGCGTGAATCTTTGTCGAAGATTGTTCCACAGGGGAGGCGCTAAGATTTGAGCCGGAAATTTTCAATCGCGGGATTTGTGTCTGCGCGTTGCTTGTCACAAACTCGTTTGATGCGTTTTTCCGACATAGTTGAGACAAAAGCGGCGCAGAAATGGAGGAAGGCATGAAGAAATTTACGAAGGGCTGTCTGATGACGGCGTTGATTCTATTCATTATAGGGCTTATACTCAGCATTGTGTGTGGGCTGCTTGGCGGGTTCCGTGAACTGAGAAAAATGGGCGTCGTGTACGGCG
Organism: uncultured Lachnospiraceae bacterium; assembly: GCA_910587095.1. Lineage (GTDB taxonomy): Bacteria > Bacillota > Clostridia > Lachnospirales > Lachnospiraceae > UBA3282. Next base: position 98,472 of record CAJUMJ010000038.1, on the reverse strand, counting down.
TTCCGTTCGTATGGGATTGGGATGACGATGGGGATTGGCGGATCGGATTCTTTCGGTCTTCGGGTTATGACGGGGACGATCTGGAGGATATAGAAGATATAGAGGAGCTTCGAAATTCAATGGCCCAGGTGACGGAGAAAAAATTGAAGGAGATGGAAGGAGACGGGGAGCAGCTTGCGCTCACGGCCGATACCCTTGGCAGCCTTGAGATCGACGTGAGGGACTGCAATGTGGTGATATGGGAATCCGAGGATACGCATGTATGGTTTTCTGTGGACGGCAATTCCAACAGACCGCATTACAGTATAGAGAGTGAGGGAGGAAAGAGCAGGCTATATATCGAAAATGAGGTGCAGCGGCATCTTGGACATTGGCGCAACGGCCCCAACGATACCGTCTATCTGCGTCTGCCGGAGGGCTGTATGTTGGAGGAGTGCAAAGTAGACATGGGCGCCGGCTATATGGACAGCATTTTCATAAAAGCGAAGCAGGTAGACATGAACCTGGGAGCCGGGGTGGTTGAGACGGACGGTATCGAGGGAGAGGAAATAGATATTCTTGTGGGCGCGGGAGAGCTTCTTGCAGACCGCATCACAGCCGGGACGGCGGATTTTGAGATCGGCGCAGGGCATCTGAGTATTGGAGAGCTTACGGTCAGCGACGAGGCGGATCTGACGGTAAGTATGGGGAATGCCGAGGTTGCCGGGACCATATCGGGGGATTTGGATCTGGAATGTGATATGGGCGAAATCCTGATGCAGCTTACCGGCTCTGAGGACGACCACAGCTACGACGTGGAGTGCGGCATGGGCAATGTCATAGTGGGAAGTTATGAGCACGGCGGTTTTGCGGCGCACAAATCATGGAACAGTGGAAAAAGCAGCGAGTTTGAGATAAACTGTAATATGGGTAATGTAACTGTCACCTTTGAAGATTAAAATATGGTCGAAACATAAGAGAGTTATGTAAATCAGAACCGGCTTAGAAAGGAGGAGAACCATGAATAACGATATGAAAAAATTAATGAGATCAAGAGGAAACAAGATGATATGCGGCGTCTGCGGAGGGATCGGGGAATATCTGAACATAGATCCCACGCTGGTGCGTCTGATATGGGCGATCTGCTCTGTGGCCAGCGTAGGCATGGGACTGCTTGTCTATTTCCTGGCGGCGGTTGTGATGCCGGAGAATGACGACATTATGATGTAAGAAAAAGCGGGCGGGATGTATATTATGTAAACCCCGCCCTTTTCTTGTTTCATAGGAAATTGCGATAGCGCAAACCATTCATGGAGAATGCGATGCTGTCGGGCGACGATTTTTGCAAATAGTCCGAAACGATTTTCACGGCGATTTCTCTTGCCTTTGCGCCGGATACATTACTGTTCGTCGATTTACCTAAATATACACAGAAGTAAATCCTTTGCCCGGCGGCATCTGCAAAGCCTGTATACCATGAACAGCCTGTCATAGCGTAAAGAACAGCCCCGATTTCTTCAGCGCGGGCCGCACCGCGTTGTACACCAGGACGGCCACGATTGTGGAGGTCACCGCGTTGATGGAGGTGGAGGTAATATTCCAGGCAAGCGTTACCTCCGCGGCAGGCTTTCCAAGAATTGCAAGTTTATAAAAATAGCCGACCAGCGGATCGAAAATCACATTGAACAGAAGGCCGCCCACAGAGGCGACGAGAGTCCATTTATATACTTTTTTGGTGTCCGTCTCTGTACTGATATGAGCGATCTTATGGGCGATCAGACCGGTGATCAGGCCGATGCAGAATTTCAGGACAAAGGTCTTTGGCGCGTAGACCACATATACCGGGTCAAACAGATCGCCGATGGTCATGCCGATGGCGCCGCCGATTCCCCCGTATACGCCGCCAAGCAGCAGCGCGCCGAGAACGCAGACCGCATTTCCAAGGTGGATGGAGGTGGCGTCGCCGCCCGGCAGGGGGATCTTGATCTGCAAAAAGGTGAATACTACATAAGAGAGTGCGGCAAAAATGCCGGTAAATACGATTTTTAACAGTTTTTCGCTTTTCATTGTTGTTTCCGCCTTTCTTTGTTTGATAGTCTTATCATATACTTGAATGGTTCTTTTAAAAGTGCCAATTTGAGAATTTTTAACCATGCCAGATTTTGGCGGCAGCCGGAACGATGGACTAAGAAAGGGAGAGCAGAGAAATAGGGTTTGACAAAAACGCGGGAATTGGCTATATTAATTAATTGAAAAGGTGATGACGAAGAGGAGTACACAGGCGACGCCGCCAGAGAGAGGGATCACAGGCTGAGAGATCCCTTCGGAAAGGAATCTGGGGAATGTGGCTTCGGAACCGGGACGCAGAAATGTTTTCGCGCAAAGAGGAGAGAAAGCGGCAGTAAGTGTCCACGACTTATCCCCGTTAACGGATAGGAGGCCGGAAGGGTTTCGGCTTCACTGAGTGATAAATGAAGGTGGTACCGCGTAACTACGCCCTTTGTCAGGAGACTGGCAGAAGGCGCTTTTTTGCGCGCATAAGCAGAGTCAGAAAGCGTCAGAGGCAGGATGCGTGCAAGCACGCAAGAGTGACTATGGCGATTTATGACGAGCAACGCGAATGAGAAATGCGGAGCATTTCGAGTCTGTTTATGTGCAGAGTCAGAAAGCGTCAGCCCGCTCATGCAAGCATGAAAGCGGGATCAAGAGAGATTCCGACGAGAAAAAAGGAGGAAAACTATGAGCAGAGAACTTGCGAAAACCTATGATCCGAAAGGTATCGAGGACAAATTATACCAAAAATGGCTGGATAAGAAATATTTCCACGCCGAGGTGGACAGGACAAAGACGCCTTTCACCATCGTGATCCCGCCCCCGAATATCACGGGGCAGCTCCACATGGGACATGCGCTGGACAACACCATGCAGGATATTCTGATCCGCTATAAGAGGATGCAGGGCTACAACGCGCTCTGGCAGCCGGGGACGGATCATGCCTCCATCGCGACCGAGGTAAAGATCATCGAGAAGCTCAAGGAGGAGGGCGTCGACAAGAACGACCTCGGCAGAGAGGGGTTTTTGGAGCGCGCCTGGGAGTGGAAGAAAGAGTACGGCGGACGCATTGTCTCCCAGCTTAAAAAGCTCGGCTCTTCCTGCGATTGGGACAGGGAGCGGTTCACCATGGACGAGGGCTGCAATAAGGCTGTCACGGAAGTATTCTGCAAGATGCACGAAAAAGGCTGGATCTACAAGGGCAGCCGCATCATCAACTGGTGCCCTGTGTGTAACACGTCCATCTCGGACGCGGAGGTGGAGTATCAGGAGCAGGCGGGACATTTCTGGCACATCAAGTATCCGTTGGTTGACCAAAATGGTCAGCCCAGCAAGACGGAGTTTCTGGAGTTTGCGACCACCCGCCCGGAGACGATGCTTGGCGATACGGCTGTGGCGGTGAATCCGAACGATGAGAGATATACTTATTTAAAAGGAAGACAGGTGTGGCTGCCGATTGTAAATAAGGCGATCCCCGTGGTGGAGGACGAGTATGTGGATATGGAGTTCGGAACAGGCGTTGTGAAGATCACGCCCGCCCATGACCCCAACGACTTTGAAGTCGGGAAACGCCACAATCTGCCGGAAGTGAACATTATGAACGACGACGCCACCATCAATGAAAACGGCGGAAAATACCAGGGGCTTGACCGCTACGAGGCGCGAAAGCAGATCGTGGAGGAACTTGAGAGAGAAGGGCTTCTTGTCAGGATCGAAGATTACTCCCACAATGTAGGCACCCATGACAGGTGTAAGACTACCATTGAGCCGATGATCAAGAAACAGTGGTTCGTGAAGATGGACGAACTGATCAAACCCGCGGTGGAGGCGGTGAAGAAAGGCGAGATCAAGCTGATTCCGGAGCGCATGGACAAGATATACTATAACTGGACGGACAATATCCGCGACTGGTGTATCAGCCGTCAGCTCTGGTGGGGACATCGGATTCCGGCTTACTACTGCGACAAGTGCGGGGAGATTGTGGTGGCGAAGGACGCGCCGTCTGTCTGCCCGAAGTGCGGTGAAACCCATTTTACGCAGGATCCCGATACGCTGGATACATGGTTTTCCTCGGCGCTGTGGCCTTTTTCTACGCTGGGATGGCCGGAAAAGACGGAGGATCTGGATTACTTTTATCCGACGGATGTGCTGGTGACGGGTTATGACATTATTTTCTTCTGGGTCATCCGCATGATCTTCTCCGGTTATGAACAGATGGGAGAGAAGCCCTTTAAGACGGTGCTCTTCCACGGCCTTGTGCGGGATTCCCAGGGGCGGAAGATGAGTAAGTCTCTTGGCAACGGCATTGACCCGCTGGAGATCATCGACCAGTACGGCGCGGATGCGCTTCGCCTTACGCTGATCACGGGAAACGCGCCCGGCAACGACATGCGTTTCTACTATGAAAGAGTGGAGGCCAGCCGGAACTTTGCAAACAAGGTCTGGAACGCGTCCCGCTTCATCATGATGAACATGGATCAGGAGGAGGAGAAAACCGGAAAGCGCGGCTGGGAGACTTCCTACGAGGAGATCAGGGCAAGTCTGTATCCGGTGGACAAGTGGATTCTCTCCAAACTGAATACGCTTGTGAAAGATGTGACGGACAATATGGACGGCTTCGAGCTGGGCATTGCGGTACAGAAGGTGTACGATTTTATATGGGACGAGTTCTGCGACTGGTATATCGAGATGGTGAAGCCACGCCTTTACAGCACGGAGGCCGGTGAGGAAGAGGGAAAGCGCGCTGCGCTGTGGACATTACAGAATGTGCTGATCGACGCCCTGAAACTGCTTCATCCCTATATGCCTTTCATCACGGAGGAGATTTTCTGCACGTTACAGACAAAAGAAGAATCTGTTATGGTGTCTGAGTGGCCTGTATTTTGTGAAGACAGACAGTTTGAAAAAGAGGAGCGCGCGATCTCTCTGATGAAGGAGGCGGTGCGAGGCATCCGCAACGTGAGAACGGAGATGAACGTGGCGCCGGGCAAAAAGGCGGCGGTGTATGTGGTCAGCGAAAACGAGGGTGTGCGCCGGATATTCGAGGAGGGCAGGCAGTTCTTTACGGCTCTGGCGGCGGCGTCCGAGCTGACTGTGCAGGCGGACAAGAGCGGTATCGATGACAGCGCCGTGTCTGTGGTGATTCCGAACGCGACGGTTTATATTCCCTTTGAGGAGCTGGTGGATATCGCCCAGGAGATCGAGCGCCTGAAGAAGGAGCAAAAGCGTCTGGAGGGAGAGCTTTTAAGAGTACAGGGAATGCTCGGCAACGAGCGGTTTCTGTCCAAAGCGCCAAAGCAGAAAATTGACGAAGAACGAGCAAAACTCGAGAAATATACGCAGATGAAAGCGCAGGTGGAAGAGCGGCTTTCGCAACTTGGATGAGAGAAAATAAAAAATCCATAAATACAACAAATATCACTGGAAAAGTAAATCGATATGGTGTAAAGTGATAAGTAAGATTAGATTGAAATATTATGCCGATGCACTGGTATATGACATGTGCGTAAGCGATTTTGGGAAAGGAGGTGAGACATGTGGCTGAAGTAAATTTGTCGGCGGATCAGTTGGAAAAACTGAAAGCGGCGATGGCCAGGGCGAAGGTAAATTCACAGCCGCCGATACAGCCAAAAGCAGCGTCACAGGCGATGCCGAAGCAGGCGCCAGTGGCAGAGACACAGACACAGACGGTTGTGCAAACGGTTGTGGAAGTTCAGGTTGAGGAACCTGCCGTAGAGACGAATCTTGCAGAGGGTACTTATTTACGGGTGGAAGAAGACGAGATGGCTGCATGGCTTTACCTCGCACCTCCTGAAAAAGGACAGATATACACCAAGCGCGACCTGGAAAGATATCTGGAGGCGCATGGCGTGATCAAGGGATATCACAGCTCCAATCTGTCGGCCATGATTAAGAAAAGGGTGTACGACAGGGAGATTCTGGTAGCAAAAGGCGCGGAGATCAAGCCCGGCGTAGACGGCTATTTCGAGTACCTTTTCGCACCGGAGGAGCACAGCGGCCCGAAGATTATGGAGGACGGCTCGGTAGATTATTCCAGCATGAGCGCTCTTCAAAACGTACACAAGGGCGACAAGGTGGCGATCTATCACTATGCGACACAGGGTGAGGACGGCTATACGGTGCGCGGTGGTGAGATGAAAGCGGGTCCGGTGAGGGATCTGCCGCCCATGAGAGGAAAGGGTATCATCCGGGAAAACGGTATCTATTATGCTCAGAACGACGGTAAGATCGAGGTCAAGGAGGGTAAGATCGATATTCAGAACGTCCACGAGATTATGGGAGACGTGGACGCGATTATCGGAAAGATTGAATTTTTCGGCGATGTTGTTATTAACGGCAACGTGGATGGCGGCGTTGTCATCCGCGCCGGGCGAAATATCGAGGTTCACGGAACCACGGGGGCGGCGACGCTCTATGCCGGCGGCGACGTGATGCTCACACGAGGCATACAGGGCGGCGGCAAGATATCCGCGAGAGGAAACGTCTATGCGGAGTTTATTGAGAATACGACGGTGGAGGCTGGTGGTCTGGTGCAGGCCAATGTTATTTTGAACGCGAAAGTGACGGCCAGGGATAAGGTTATTACGAACGGAAAGCGTGGGGCCATCATCGGCGGATATACGCATGCGCTTAAGTGCATTGAAGCGCAGACAGCAGGAAACGACGTGGAACTCAAGACGATTCTGCACTGCGGATACGAGCCGGAGTCTTTTGACAGGCTTTTGGAGGCGAGACGCAAGGAGACGGAGATTCGGGAAAAGCTGTCCAAGCTGGTGGATACCATGACAGGGGCGTTGCGTGAGAAGCGGATGAGAGGTGCGAACACTTCCAGGAGCACGGAAGCCAGCCTTGTCGAGTGGAATAAGCTAAAGGACGAATACTTTGCCGAGCTTGACCGGATAGGTCATGAGCGGGAGGAGCTTGAGGTGACCATGGAGGAAGGACGAAATTCCTATATCAAGGTGGACGGCAACGTTTACCGGAATGTGGTGATCAGCATCAATGCCGAGCAGATGACGCTTGCCAGAAATACCAGTTTTATGAAATATTCGGCGGATAAAGGCGTGATAGAAGGGACAGTGATTGTACACGGGTGACGTGCGCGGGGCATGGCGCGCATTCGGGATTTTGCGAGGCAAAATCATGGCGGTTAATTATGAGAGAAGAGTTTGCTACTTACGGGGCGGCGGTGGATTATATCAACGCCACCCCTAAATTTACGACCAAAAACAGTATGAAAAATACCGCGCTTTTTTGGGAACGTCTCGGATATCCGGCGCGGGACTGCAAGATTTTGCACATAGCCGGCACAAACGGAAAAGGATCTGTTTGTGCCTATTTGTGTAGCGTTTTGCAAAAAGCGGGTATTTCCTGCGGTATGTTCACATCTCCCCATCTTGTCAGCATGAGGGAGAGATTTGTAACGGACGGAGAGAAGGTGAGCGAGGAGGACTTTCTGCAGGCTTTCCTGGTGGTTATGGAGGCAGTGGAAAATCCGGGAGAAAAGCTCCGGTTAGCTGCCTATCACCCCACTTTCTTTGAGCTTCTGTTTTTTATGGCTATGGTGCTTTTTGAGAAATATCATGTGGAGTACGCCGTTTTGGAGACGGGGCTTGGCGGACGGCTCGACGCCACCAATGTGGTGGAGGAAAAGAAGCTGTGTATCCTGACTTCCATCGGCTATGACCATATGGAGTATCTTGGAGAAACGCTTTCCCGGATTGCGGAGGAGAAAGCGGGCATAATGAGGAAGGGCGTGCCGGTCGTCTACCCGGATAAACAGCCGGAGGTGACACGGGTTATCGAAGAATACGTAAAAAAAACCGGGGCAGCTTCGTTTCCTCTTTCAAAGAATGCGATAAAAGAAATAGAGATTAGGAATAAAACGATTGATTTTTCCGTGTATTTACTCTATTATGATTATATTGGTTTTACTCTGTCTACCTCCGCAGTCTATCAGGTGGAAAACGCGGCTCTTGCAGTGAGGGCACTGGAGCTTCTGGGAGAGGAACGCATTACGGTTCCCGTTCTTCAGGCAGGAATCAGGGACGCCTTTTGGGAAGGCAGGATGGAGGAGATATTGCCGTCGGTGTACATAGACGGCGCGCACAACGTGGATGGGATCCGCGCTTTTTTGGAGTCGGTGAGACGACGTTCCTGCGCAGGCAGGCGAACGCTTCTCTACTCCACCGTGCGGGACAAGCAGTACGAAAAGGCGGCGGCTCTGCTAGCCCGGGCCGGGCTTTTTGATGAAATTTGTCTTGTGCCCCTGCAGGGGGAACGGGCGCTGCCGCTGGCACAGCTTACAGGTGTTTTCGGACAATATACCGGGTTTGGCAAGAAGGCTTACGATACGCTCGACGTGGCAATGAAAGAGCTGTTATCACACAAAAATGACGGGGATGAGGTGTATATTGTCGGTTCATTATATTTGGCGGGCGAGGTCAAAGCCCTTTTAAGGAGCCTTAAATTATGATTAATTTTGAAGAGGAATTAAAAAAGTTTCATCCCAGTCTGGAAGTGGAAGACGCGGAGGAAGCGATTTACAATCAGGATTTGACGGACATGGCGGATCTGATGGTGAAGATCGTCAAAGAATCGAAGAAAGCGGGAGAATAGGGGATTGGCATAGATGAATTGTTATCAGTGTGGATGTACGCTGTCCGAGCATGAGTTTTGTACGAACTGCGGTGCCGATGTATCCCTTTACAAAAGGATCATATATATATCCAACCGTTTCTACAATGACGGATTGGAAAAGGCCGGCGTCAGAGATTTGACGGGTGCGATTACAAGCTTGCGGCAGAGTCTAAAATTTGACAAGAATAACGTGGAAGCCCGGAATCTTCTTGGGTTAGTGTACTTTGAAACCGGGGAAGTCGTGGCGGCTTTAAGCGAATGGGTTATCAGCAAAAATCTGCGTCCGAAGAAGAATATCGCGGACGACTATATCAATATGATCCAGACGAACCAGAACCGTCTGGACACCATCAACCAGACAATCAAAAAATACAACCAGGCGCTAACTTACTGTAACCAGGACAGCCTTGACCTTGCGGTAATCCAGCTTAAGAAAGTGCTCTCCCTAAATCCGAAGTTTATCAGGGCACACCAACTGCTCGCCCTCTTATATATCAACAACGAAGAGTGGGAGAAGGCGAAGAGAGAGCTGGGGAAATGTCTTGAAATCGATACGAACAATACGGCGACTCTGCGCTATCTGAAAGAGGTGGATGAGATGGTCCTCCCCGAGGACGGCGCCAGGGGGGGATCGAAAAAGAAAAAGTCCGATGAGGTTCTGAAGTACCAGAGCGGCAATGAGACGATTATCCAGCCTGTCAATATAAAAGAAGGACGGGGCGTCACTTCTTTGCTCAACCTGGGAATCGGCTTGGCTATCGGCATTGCCATTGCTTTTTTCCTGATTTTGCCGGCAAGGATCCAGACGGCGAAAGCGGGGATCGACGAGAATCTGAAAAAGGTAAGCGAGCAGTCCGACGCAAAGACGGCAACCATTGACGAACTGCAGCAGCAGCTTGGCGAGCTTCGGACACAGAACGAGACTTTGCAGCAGGATCTGTCGGCTTATATGGGAGCAGACGGTTCGATGCAGTCGGTGGAGAGTCTGATGAAAGCGGCGGGCGCATATCTGACGGATCCGGAGGATATCACGACGGTGGTGGGTTATCTGGACGAGATTGAGAGCGAGAAGGCAAAAGAAGAAGAGCAGGAGAGTTCGGAGGCGTTTGACAATCTTTACAATACCCTGTTTGCGCTGGTAGGGCCTCAGATTGCGGAGTCCTATGACGAGGAAGGCCACAACGCGTTTTGGGCGGGAAATTATGAGGAGGCCATTCCGAATCTGGCCAAAGCTTATCAGTATGACGTCACGAACGGGCAGGCGCTCTTTGATTTGGCGAATTCCTACTATCGCCTGGGAGATGAAGCGAGGGCGAAAGAGCTCTATGAGGAAGTGATCCGGCTGTTCCCCAATACGGAGAAAGCCGACAAATCGGAAGGTTTTCTTGCGGAAATGGGATCGGGGCAGGAATAATCCGAAGAGTACAGACGAAAAAGAAGAATGTGAGAAACCAAGGAGAACGTGATGGGAGACATCGCGTTCTTTTTTATGCGCACGCCCGCACAGGGAATATTGTTGCTGTGCGGGCGCGCGGGCGGCGCGGCGATCAGGGGAAGAAGAATCTTCCCTGCTCGATTAGTGCAGCCCCGTGCAGAGGAAATATGCCGCATATGGAATGGAAGGAGGTTAACATAAAGTGGAAGAGGATTTCAAGGTTATTGACAATTGTCTAATGATAAGAATGCCGATTGAGGTAGACCATCATAAATCGGTTGACATAAGTAAAAGGGCGGACAGATATATCGTCTCAAAAAAGGTGGGAAATGTGGTCTTTGATTTTGAGAGGACAACCTTTATGGACAGCTCGGGGGTCGGGGTGATTTTAGGACGTTACAAAAAAATTTCCTGTTTTGGCGGGAAGGTGTACGCGGTCCACGCGGGAAACAGAATCCGGCGGATGCTTCTTTTGTCGGGACTTGAGAATATTGTGGAGATTATGGAGTAAGAACGCTTCTGCACGCGTTCCTCAGCGCAGAACGATTCGGAATGGAGGAAGATATGATTGAGGTTACGGAGAATAAAGATTACAGGCTGATTACAAATGAGATGCGTCTGGAGTTTGCGGCGGTGTCGGACAACGAGGCTTTTGCGAGAATGGCGGTATCGGCTTTTATTGCGCCTCTGAATCCTACCCTGGAAGAGCTGTCGGACGTGAAGACGGCCGTGTCCGAGGCGGTGACCAACGCGATTATTCACGGGTATGAAAACCGCGGGAGCGTGCTCGACCGGGTGCTGATGAACTGCGAACTGAAGGGAAGTATTTTTATGGTGGAAATCATCGACAGAGGCGTCGGGATGGAGGACGTCGGCCGTGCCATGGAGCCGCTTTATACCACAAGACCGGAATGGGAACGCTCAGGGATGGGGTTTGCCTTTATGGAAGCCTTTATGGATGATCTTGAGGTGCTTTCAGAGCCGGATCAGGGGACACTCGTGCGTATGTATAAAAAGATCGGGCTGGGAAGCTGGATCGTCAGCGAGGAGTAGCCTATGGAGGAAACTGCCGTATTAATCGAACGATCACAGGCAGGAGATAAAGAGGCGAGAGAGGTACTGATAGAGGAAAACCTTGGATTGGTGAGACATATTGTCAAGCGGTTTGTGGGGAGGGGGTATGATACGGAGGATCTGTTTCAGATCGGATGCATCGGTCTGATTAAGGCGATTGACAAATTCGATTTGCAGTTTAACGTCCGCTTCTCCACCTATGCGGTGCCCATGATTCAGGGGGAAATCAAGAGGTTTCTCAGGGACGACGGTATGGTGAAGGTGAGCCGTACCTTGAAGGAAAACGGATGGAAGATCAGACAGGCGGGGGAGCGTCTGTCACAGATAAACGGCAGGGAGGCGACCTTGCAGGAACTGTCTGCAGAGACGGGGCTTGCGATAGAGGATATCGTGCTCGCGCTTGACGCGAACGTGGAGGTGGAATCCATCTATAAGTCCGTTTACCAGTCGGACGGAAATGAGATATATCTTGTGGATCAGGTGGTCGGAGCCGATACGGGCTGCACCGCCGGGCTAAACCGCGCGAGCGGGGACGTGGAGAAGGAAAAGATTTTGAATCATATGCTCCTGGAGCAGCTTCTCGGAATCCTTTCAAATACGGAGAGAGAGCTTATCCATATGCGGTACTTCCAGGACAAGACGCAGGTGGAGGTTGCGAGGACGCTGGGGATCAGCCAGGTGCAGGTAAGCCGCATGGAGAAGAGGATTCTGCTGCGGCTGCGGAGAGAAGTTGGGTGAGGGTAAGAAAAAACGGGGTTAAGGGGGTATCTTTTGCAAAAATGTCAAAAGTTACCCCCTTAGCCTGATGCAAACTATTCTTTCATTCTGTCCGGTTCCGTCAGATTGACGCCGGAGGCGGTAAGAATTATTTTCAATCTTTGAATCAGATTGTTTGTTACAATTTTATTATAGTGGATTGTTTTTAAAGTGTAAAGATTTTCGGGCGGCAAAGAATGGATATCTCCGCATCGGAAATTCTTCAAAATCCTTCAAAGAAGGCGTTGTAATCGACTTGAAATAAAGCTGCCAGAGCAACCAATTCGGAAATGCGGATATTGTACGTGCCGCATTCGATCTGAGAATAACTACTGCGGGAAATATCGATTCCCTGTAATTGTAAATGCGTGGTAACCTGTTCTTGCGTTAAATGAGCCTGTTTGCGGAGTCTACGGATATTATTGCCGATGTGGATGTCTTGTTTCAGCTTTTGAGCCATAAAATCACCTTGTTAAATTGCAATAAATAAGTTGCATTTAATTGTTTTTAATAATTTTATGGAATATAATTGCAATATCTACATTGCAAAATGAAAAATAGAAGACAGAGAGGAGGTTTGCTATGAAAGGAAAGATAAGGGGCAGACTTTTGACGAGTATATTGGCGGCGGCGATGGTTTGTTCGGCGGTGCAGGGGACGGTGTGTGCGGCTGAGACGGCGGAAGAGATGGTACGGACAGAGGAAAGAACCGAGTCAGGGAAAGGGCAGACAAAAGGGAACATCGGAGAAGAGGGGGTGCCGGAATACTCTGAAATGATCGCGGTTGCTTCCGTAAACGGGTATTCACGGGAAAGCGCGGTGGAATGGATCAAGGGAAAGATAAATACTGCCGTTGATTATGATGGGGCTTACGGGGTACAATGCGTTGACCTTGTTAATTGGTATATTAGAACATTGGGGCATAGGCTGGGGAGCATTGGCTATGCTTACAATTTGCACAGATATACAGAAGCACAGTTAGGATTAACTTCCTGGGGATGGACTCGTTATGGAAATGCGGAAACGCCAAAGCCCGGGGATATTGTAGTATTTGACGCATATGCTTATGGAGCGTATTCTACCGGTCATTGCGGCCTTATTTATGCAGTAGATGCAAATAAATATTATTATGTTGATTATAATGGCACTGGCAGAAATGATAAAGGAACGCCGCGTGACAAAGGACTGCATGAGTTTTCCAGTGTCATTCGTCCGGATTTTCCTGACCCGGTTCCCCAACCCCCTGAGGTGCCGGTCGGCAAAGAGATGACAGGTCCCTTCATCCGCACGATTTCTGACGGCGACTATCATATCGTATCGGCCCTTGCGGGAGACCGGTTTAAACCCGGTTCCAAATGCCTGACAATCGGCGGTTTGCCAGTCAGCAAAGACAGCAATTTTGCAAATGCGGAACTTTGGGCAGTCAACGGGCACAAAGACCATGTCTTTACGGTCAAATGGCTTGACGAGAGCCGCGGCTACAGCATTAAGCTGAAAGATTCTCTGAATCATTACCTTGATGTAGATGGCGGAAACATGGAAAGGGGGGCTAATATACAGCAATATGAAAAAAATGGCACTTCGGCACAGCTATGGGTAATAGGGGAGAACGATGACGGAAACGGATATAGCATTCGGTCAAAGTGTAACGGATGGTATGTGGATGTGTCGGATGCCGGCACAGCAGATGGCACCAATATTCAGCTTTGGGAGGGAAACGGAAGCAATGCGCAGAAATGGTTCTTTGTCCCCTGGGACGGCGGTGATTCGGCGGTGCCAAGCATTGCGGACGGAGAATATGAAATTGTCCCAAAAGCGGACGACAGCAAGACTATGGGCATAGCGGATGATCTGAATGTGGAGTTGAAGACACGGGAGGTTGACGGGAAGCACGTCTTTAAGGTCAGTTATATGGGGCAAGGGTATTACAGGATAGAGAGCAGGGAAAGACCGGATTTTTCGTTGGATGTTGCCGATGCGGGAAGCAAAAGGGGTGCGAATGTCCAGGTATATAAATATTGGGAAACCAGCAACGAGACGTGGCTGATACAGTCCTGCGGTGACGGCTATTATCGTATTATTTCCAAATGCAACGGTTTGTGTGTGGATCTCAATAACACCGCTAATATCAGTGTGTGGAATTATCATGGAGGGGATAACCAGAAATGGAAATTTATTCCCTATGGAAAGCCGGGTGAAGGACCGGGACAGCCGGATAAGCCCGAAGCACCAGATAAACCTGAGACACCGGAAGAACCGGACAATCCCGATGTGCCGGACCAGCCGGAGACACCGGGCAGGGGTGAGGTGCTGGAGGAGGATGTGCCGCAGGGAAAGGTGGAAAATATTCCGCAGGGGCTCTGGATGTCGGAAGTTGCGCCGCAGACTTATACGGGCAGGGCGGTCAAGCCGGAAGTGCGCGTTTACGATTATAAGAAACGCCTTGTTGAGAAACGCGACTATACGATTTCCTATAAAAACAATGTGAAGGCGAATGCGCCTTCCGGTAAAAATCCGCCAACAATCACGGTGGCGGGAAAAGGCAACTATACAGGGAAAGAGACACAGACTTTCGAAATATTGCCAAAACAGCTCACGGATGATGATATTGCGGCGGACAGCCTTACCGTATCCTATACGGGTAAGATACAGAAACCGGTTCCCGTTGTGACATGGAATGGCAAAAGGCTGGCGGTTAACAGGGACTATAAAGTGACTTATCCCGATGCAAGACAGGAGGGCGTCTATACGGTATTATTGGAAGGCGTGGGAAACTATGGCGGCATCAGGCAGATCGGTCTGACGATCACGCGGCGCATGTTGGTATCGAAGCTGAGGGTGGACAAAATTCCAAACCAGACATATACGGGTTCGGCACTCATGCCGGTTCCGGTTGTCAAAAGCGGCGGGAAAGTTTTGACGCAAGGGGAGGATTATATGCTCTCCTATCAAAATAATGTTGAAGTGGGAAACGCATCGGTCATGATCACAGGCTTTGGCGAGTATGCCGGTGAGAGGAGAGTTACCTTTCGGATACTGGCTGGCGCATCGCTGAACAACGGGAAGGCGGAGCTTACATTTGATCACCCGACGGTGTATACGGGGGAGGAAGTGAAGCCTGACGGATATACGCTGACGGTTTGTGTGAAGAATGCCGACGGAGAAGGCATGGTAAAAACGCTTGCGGAGGGGAAGGATTTTACCGTATCATACAAAAATAATATCAGACCTGGTACGGCGACGGTTTTCTTCCGGGGAACGGGCGGTTACACGGGCACGCTGAAAAAGACCTATAAAATCGGCGCCTACAATATCAGTGAGAGCAAGACGGGAACCGACGGGCAAGTACGAATCGAGATGGAGGATTCCTATGCCTATACGAAGGGCGGCTGTAAACCGGAACCGGTGGTGACGTTTGGGGGGACGGCACTGAAAAAAGGAACGGATTTTACCTTGAGTTATAAAAACAATACCGACCTGAATGACGGAGGCAATTCCGGGAAACCGCCCACGGTTACGATCCGGGGTAAGGGCTGCTTTACAGGTACGAGAGAAGTGACTTATAAAATTACGCCGAAGGACATAGGCGGACTGACCATGTCGGCGTCGGATAAAGTATGGAAGAATAAGAAGAACATTTACAGGACGAAGGTAGAGATCCGGGATGTGGACGGGAAGGTTTTGAACGCCGGAAAAGATTATGAGAAACTTCTTCGCTATGCGTATGACGCGGATATTACCCTGTTTGACGGGACGGTGAGAAAGGCGGGCGAAGAAGTGCAGGGGAATGACATACTGCCGGCGGGGACGGTGATACGGGTGACGGCATCCGCGAAGGGCGGCAGTTATACGGGAACGCTGACAGGCAGTTACCGTATCACGAAGTCTGATATCGGGAGGGCGAAGGTGACCATCCCGGCGCAGACTTATACCGGCAGGGAGATCAGACCGGACGGGGAGATGCAAGTGAAGCTGGACGGGAAGGCTTTAAGCAGCGATAATTATGAAATCACGGGATATACAAACAATATCAATAAGGGGACCGCGACGGTCACCATAAAAGGAAGGAATGACTGCGGCGGCGTGAAGACGGTTAGATTTAAGATTCGGTGGAAAGGATTTCGGTGGTGGAAGTAATACACTAATGATATCGATAAAAGCTACTGTTTCCGTGGTATGCTACCCAGGACATTTGCAAATGCTATCAGTAATTTGAATGTGAATCTTTTGGATCAGTTGGATTTGTTAGAAAGACTGGAGATGGCAGATCATGATGGCGGTTATGAAAAAATAAAGCAGCAGCTTGCGTTTGAGAGGAAATGTATTGAGCGGAAACTTTATCAAAAGCCGCCGCTCACAGAAACGAATTAAATATGGAACATTAAATATGAAGTCAGATAAAAGTGTAAAGCCTGTTGTATCAGAAGCAACAGGCTTTACACTTTTTTTGATATTTGGTTGTCGATATTATTCTTTTATTTCGTCGATATCCGCGAGGTTGACGCCTGACACACGCAACAATGCTTTTAGCGTCAGATACTCCTTTTTCAATTTGGCATATGTTTTTGCGGCGTTCTCTTCTCGGGCAATTAACATATACTCTTGAATCTTTTTGAAATCATCCAGGGCTTGTTTGGTTACTTCAATACCTGAGGGCATACGATCACCTGCTTTCATGTGGAAGTTTGAGTTGGTTACTTATAAGTTCATTATATAGGACAGGACAGGAAGTGTAAATATTTATTCCGGTTTCGCGGTTCTGTATTTTTCCAAATCAGAAAGTTTAATAACGCATTTGTATTATGATTTGTGGCGTAAAGGCCGGCACGAGCTGGTGAGAATGACTAAAGATGTCCCAAAATGACAGTTAAAAAAGTCAATCTGACAGATGGAAACGGGTGTGCATTTGTATAATATGTTTATCATTGAAGTGAAAGAGTCGGAGAGTTTAAGTGACATTGAATAAAGGAGGACTTGGAGATGAAAGTGGTATGTCGGTATTGATCAGTTGTCGCTTCCGGCAAGGACTGAGGCTGTAATGACAGATTAACACCGGAGAAAGAGAGAATTACTTTCAATTCGGTATAACGCGCCAAGGTAAAGAAAATGGCGGTGAATTGCGCATTGAAAACAGCGCGAAGATGTGATACAGTGGGTTATATGACAGGAAAAACAGGAAGATGAGGGTTACGGAGATGGAACAGTATAAACAGGAATTTATAGGCTTCATGGTTGACAGCCAGGTACTTAAGTTTGGCGATTTCACTTTAAAGAGCGGGCGCAAATCCCCGTTTTTCATGAATGCGGGCGCTTATGTGACGGGAGCGCAGCTTAGAAAGCTTGGCGAGTATTACGCGAAGGCGATCCACGACAATTACGGGCTGGACTTCGACGTCCTGTTCGGGCCTGCATACAAGGGGATTCCCCTGACGGTGGCCACGACCATGGCGATCAGCGAGCTTTACGGGAAGGAGATCCGCTACTGCTCCAACAGAAAAGAAGTAAAGGATCACGGGGACACGGGAATTTTGCTTGGCTCCAAGCTCAAGGACGGCGACCGGGTGGTGATTATCGAGGATGTGACCACATCGGGAAAGTCCATTGAGGAGACTTATCCGATTATCAAAGCGCAGGCTGATGTCACGGTGCGGGGACTGATAGTGTCCTTAAACCGGATGGAGAAGGGACTTTCGAGCGACAAGAGCGCGCTGGAAGAAATCAAAGAGAAGTACGGATTTGAGACGGGGGCAATCGTCACCATGGAAGAGGTGGTGGAGTGCCTTTACAACAAGCCTTATGGCGGCGAGATCTACATTGACGACGACACAAAGGCGCGGATCGACGCTTACTATGAAACTTACGGTGTCAGAAATTGAGGTAAAGTAAACCATTGAAGGAGAATGCGAAGCATTTAAAGTAAACCATTGAGGGAGAATGCGAAGCATTCTCTGGATTGTCGCTTTCAAGTGACAAACGCTGAAAGGTGTTAGAAATCGAGGTAAAGTAAACCATTGAGGGAGAATGCGAAGCATTCTCTGGATTGTCGCCGCGGGGCGACAATCGCGGAAAGGAGCGGTGACGGATATGGAGGAGAAAACCTATAAGATCATGGGCGGCGCGGGAGCCTTAAATATCGCGTTCGGCGTGGTGATTATGGTGGTAGGAATAGCCGGAGGCGTGCTTCTGGTCATCAGCGGCGCAAAGCTTCTGGCGGGAAGAAACAAGATTTTATTCTAAAAAAAGAGGGTGTTTTCGGCGAAGACGAGGATGCCCTCTCTTTCGTTACACGAAAGGGGCGGATACCGGTGAAAAAGAACAGCTTCATGTTTACCAACAAAGAGCATACGCTGAAAGGGATAATGGGAACGATTCTCGGCGTGATCTCTCTGACATCGTTGGTTTACATAATAGAGGACAGCTATTCCACGGCGGGGGAAGTTCCCATACAATACGGGGCGGTGGCGTTTCTGACGATGATTTTCGCCTTTGTGGGGATCGTGCTTGGAGTGCTCTCAAAATCGGATAAAGATAAGTTTTATTTTTTTAGTTATTTGGGAATTGTATTGAATGTAATTGTATTGGCGACGCTCAGTGTGATTTTATATGCGGGAGCATACGCCTGATTGAACGGAAGGCGGGCTGAAAAATCACACGGATGAGATTCCGAAATGGAGGGTGCTATGAAACGGGAAGAATTGATTGAGGAGCGCTTCGGGCTTGCCCTGGAGCGGATTAAAGAGATACCGGATGAGTCAATCTGCGGGGAGGCTTACCGGGATTATTTTGTGCTGATGACAGAGTTTTTGCTGTTTGTTGAGCGGACATATGAGCTGGTGGAGAGCGGGAAGCTAAAAGAGATGGGAATGGAGGCGCTAAAGGAGCACAACCGCTCGCTCTATGCGGACATACTGCCGGAGCGTTACGGGGAAAGCTATGGCAATCCCGCCTATGCGGTTGATAGACTGGGAGAGCCAATAGGGAGGCTTCTGTCCTTTCTCTACACGGAACTGAGAGGCATGATTCCTTTGGCATATGAGCAAAACCGCGCCGCGATGACGGCGCGCCTGGAGCTCTTTTTGGAGGTGTACCAGAGTTTTGTCTGCGCGGCTCAGGAGGAGAGGGAGCCGGACGCGGAGGCGGTCAGGCAGATTCTCTACTGGTATGTGAGCGATTATTACGAGGCGGAATTTGAAGAAAAAACTTTGTATCTTCTGGATGCGGAGAGGGATTTCGCCCGCCGGATTATTATGGAGAGCGATCTGACAGACCTGCGTTATCTCTACTGGTTTGGGGAGTATATTACGGAGAACGAGCTGAAAACGGCGGCGCATCTCAACGGGATGCCGCCGGAAAAGATAAAGCTGATGGCGGATACCTACACGGAAGGCTACCGCATCGGATTCGAAGTGACAAACAAGGATATTTCCATCAAGGAAACGGTGGCAATCCGCTATTTTCTCGGATTTGAGCGGGTGATAAGAGAGGCGGTTTCCAACTTTGACCGAATTGGTCTACAGTCGGCTTTCTGCAGGGCGGGCGCCAATATTTTTCAGGGCAGGAGCGTGAACAAAAACGGATACTGCGGCGCGAATCCCAATAAGCAGTACGACTATGACCACAAGGAAGATATGGCTCTTTTCCTGGACGGGGCGCTGGCGGAGAGAAAGATCGAGGCGGTGCGCAATGTGTTCGAGCGGCATAAGGAACTGGCGGCTCTTTTCGGCGGTCCGGCGGTGGTGGAGAGCTTCGGCGAGGAGCCGTTTGTGCCGGAAAACAAGGCGGCGGCCTGCCGGCTGACGGAGAAGCAGCAGAAGCTTTCCGTCTCCAATGCGGGAAAAATTGCCGATATCCAGAACGAGTATATCAAGGGCGAGGAGCGCAGTTTTACCATCATCGCCTTTCCCGTGCCGGAGATCGGGGAGCGGTATGAGGAAATTTTTGACGATGTGGTGCGCATCAATACGCTGGATTACATGTTATACCGGGACATCCAGCAGACGATCATAGATGTGCTGGACAAGGGGGCGACTGTATTGGTCAAAGGAATGGGGGCAAACAGGACGGACTTAAAAATAAAGCTCCATGAGCTGGAAGATCCCAAAACACAGACGAATTTCGAGAACTGTGTGGCGGATGTCAATATCCCCGTGGGGGAGGTGTTTACTTCGCCCCGTCTGACGGGAACGGAAGGGATTTTGCATGTGACGAGGGTATTTTTGCACGAGCTGGAGTATAAGGATCTCCGTATCCGGTTTAAGGACGGCTTTGTGACGGATTATAGCTGTGCGAATTTCCCGGGGGAGGAGGATAACCGCAAGTATATCAAGGACAATGTGCTGTATCATCATGACAGCCTTCCCATGGGCGAATTTGCCATCGGCACGAACACGACGGCCTTTGCCGTGGCCAGAAAGTATGGGATGGAAGATAAACTGCCGATTCTGATCGCGGAAAAGACGGGCCCCCACTTTGCGCTTGGAGATACATGCTATTCCCACGAGGAGTCCGTGAAGAGCTATAACCCGGACAAAAAAGAGATTGTCGCGAAGGAGAACGAGGTGTCGGCTTTACGTGACACGGATGTCAGCAAGGCGTATTTCCAGTGCCACACGGACATCACGATCCCTTACGACGAGCTGGGAGAGATTTCGGTGCTGACCGGATCGGGTGAGAAGTATGTTATTATCCAAAACGGTCAATTTGTGCTGCCGGGCTGTGAAGAGCTGAACCGTGCGTTGGCGGAGTGACAGTTTAGCTTGCGCCATTCGCAAAAGGTGGTTGAAAAAGGGGAGAAATTCTAGTACACTGTAGATTAAGAAACTTTGTTTTGATACAAGATGTTGTGGTTGAGGAGGGTAAACGGATGGCACAGGTTGGCATCGTGATGGGCAGTGATTCGGATATGCCCGTTATGGCGAAAGCGGCGGACATTTTGGAGGAGCTTGGAATTTCTTACGAGATGACGATCATTTCCGCCCACAGGGAGCCGGACGTGTTCTTTGAATATGCGAAGGGCGCGGAGGCAAAGGGGTTTCAGGTGATTATTGCGGGGGCCGGCAAGGCGGCTCATCTGCCGGGGATGTGCGCGGCTGTTTTTCCGTTGCCGGTGATCGGCGTACCCATGAAGACTTCAGACTTGGGAGGGGTGGATTCCCTCTATTCTATTGTACAGATGCCTTCCGGTATTCCGGTGGCCACGGTGGCCATAAACGGCGGGCAAAACGCGGGGATTTTGGCGGCGAAGATTCTGGCCGTTTCGGACAAGGCGCTTTTGGAGCGGCTTAAAAAGTACTCGGAGAGCCTGAAAAAGAGCGTGCAGGAGAAGGATGCGAAACTGAAAGAGGTCGGATACAAGACGTATCTTATGGCATAAAATGGAGGAAGAGATGGATTACAAGACAGCAGGCGTGGACATCGAGGCGGGGTATCGTTCGGTGGAGCTGATGAAGCAGTATGTGAAAGGAACGATGAGGCGGGAGGTGCTGGGCGGGATCGGCGGATTTTCCGGCGCTTTTTCCCTCGAGAAGATTAAGGACATGGAAAAGCCCGTACTTTTATCGGGCACGGACGGCGTGGGTACGAAGATACAGCTCGCCTATCTGATGGATAAGCACGACACGGTCGGAATCGACTGTGTGGCGATGTGCGTCAACGACGTTGTATGCGCGGGAGCGGAACCTCTGTTCTTCCTGGATTACATAGCCTGCGGGAAAAATTATCCCGAGAAGATTGCCGCCATTGTAAAGGGCGTGGCCGAGGGTTGTAAGCAGGCGGGAGCGGCCCTGGTCGGCGGGGAGACGGCGGAGCATCCGGGGCTGATGCCGGAGGATGAGTATGATCTGGCCGGTTTTGCGGTTGGTGTGGCGGAGGAGAAAGATCTGATCACGGGGGCGGACGTGAAGCCCGGCGACGTGCTTATCGGCATTGCGTCCTCGGGAGTGCACAGCAACGGCTTTTCCCTGGTCAGGAAGGTGTTCGACGTGAAAAAGGAGACGCTTTCCATATACTACGAGGAGCTTGGAGCGACGCTTGGAGAGACGCTGCTTACGCCTACAAGGATTTATGTGAAAGCGCTTCGGGAAGTGAAGGAGGCCGGCGTTACCGTCAAGGGATGCAGCCATATCACGGGCGGCGGTTTTTACGAAAATATTCCGAGGATGCTTCCTGAGAACGTGTCGGCGAAGGTGAAGAAGGGGAGCTTTGAGATTCCTCCGATCTTTGCGCTCATGCAAAAGACGGGGAAGCTGGAAGAGAAGATGATGTACAATACGTACAATATGGGGCTTGGCATGGTGCTGGCGGTGGACGCTTCGGATGCGGATCGGACCGTCGCAGCGCTTGGAAATGCCGGGGAGAAAGCATGGGCCGTGGGAGAAGTTGTGGCAGGCGCCCATGAGGTAATATTTGCATAGAGCAAGAGACGCAGGAGAAGAAGCAATGCTTAGAGTAGTGGTGTGCGTGTCCGGAGGCGGGACGAACTTACAGGCAATTATAGACGGTATAGAGCAGGGAGCCATCTCTGACACGGAGATTGTCCGTGTGGTGTGCAACAATCCCGGCGCCCGCGCTCTTGAGAGGGCGAAAGCGGCGGGGATTGGGAGCGCGTGCGTGTCGCCGAAGGATTTCGGGGACCGGGAGCGGTTTGAGGAGGCTTTGATCCGCACGGTGCAGGAGGCTTCGCCGGATTTGATCGTGCTGGCAGGCTTTATGGTGAAGGTGCCGGCGGAGCTGATCAGAAAGTATGAAAACAGGATTATCAATATACATCCTTCCCTGATTCCGGCTTTCTGCGGCAAGGGATACTACGGACTGCGGGTACATGAGGCGGCGCTTGCGCGCGGCGTGAAGATCACGGGAGCCACGGTGCATTTTGTGGATGAGGGGATGGACACGGGCCCCATCATCGAGCAAAAAGCGGTGAAAGTTTATGAGAACGATACGCCCGAAACTTTACAAAGAAGAGTGATGGAGGAAGCCGAGTGGGTGCTTTTGCCCCGGTGCATCAATCTCATCGCGGCGGGTCGGGTAAAGGTGGAAAACGGCCGGGTGACGGTTGTGGAATAGCAGCGCGAAAAGAACTTCTAATTTGGGAGGAACAGGGTATCATGAAAATTTTGATCGTAGGAAGCGGCGGAAGGGAACACGCGATTGCGGCGGCGGTGGCGAAGAGTCCGAGGGCGGAAAAAATCTATTGCGCTCCCGGGAACGCGGGGATCGGGCAGATTGCGGAATGTGTGCCGATCGGCGCCATGGAATTTGACAAGCTGGTTGCTTTTGCCAGGGAGAAGGCCGTTGATCTGACCATCGTCGGCATGGACGATCCGCTGGTGGGCGGTCTTGTGGACGAGATGGAGGCGGCAGGTCTTAAGGTGTTCGGCCCCCGGAAAAACGCGGCGATTTTGGAGGGCAGTAAGGCGTTCTCCAAGGATCTGATGAAAAAATACGATATTCCCACGGCGGCCTACGAGAATTTTGACGATCCGCAAAAGGCGCTGGCGTATCTGGAGACGGCGAAGATGCCGGTGGTGCTTAAGGCGGACGGCCTTGCGCTGGGCAAGGGTGTGCTGATCTGCGAGACGTCTGAAGAGGCGAAAGAGGGCGTGCGCACCATCATGGAGGATAAAAAGTTTGGGGCGGCGGGCAACCGCATGGTGATCGAAGAGTTTATGACGGGAAGGGAAGTATCCGTTCTCTCCTTTGTGGACGGGAAGACGATAAAGATCATGTCCTCCGCGCAGGATCACAAGCGGGCGCTGGACGGCGACCAGGGACTCAATACCGGCGGTATGGGTACGTTCTCGCCGAGCCCCTTTTATACGGCCGAGGTGGACGCGTTTTGCCAAAAGCATATCTATCAGGCCACCGTCGATGCCATGGCGGCGGAGGGCAGACCTTTTAAAGGCGTGATTTTCTTCGGGCTGATGCTGACGGAGGACGGGCCGAAGGTGCTTGAGTACAATGCCAGATTCGGAGATCCCGAGGCGCAGGTTGTCCTGCCGCGAATGAAAAACGATATGATCGACGTGGTGGAGGCGTGCATAGACGGGACGCTCGATCAGGTGGATCTCTCCTTTGAGGACAATGCGGCGGTCTGTGTGATTCTGGCCTCCGAAGGATACCCGGTTTCCTATGAGAAGGGGTTTGCGATCGAGGGACTGGAAAACTTTGACGATAAGGACGGGTACTATTGTTTCCACGCCGGCACCCGTTTGGATAATGACAGGATTGTCACAAACGGAGGCAGAGTGCTCGGGGTTACGGCGAAGGGCCCTACATTAAAGGAGGCGCGGGCAAACGCCTACGCGGCAACGCGGTGGGTGCATTTTGACCATCAGTATATGAGACATGACATCGGCAAGGCGATCGATGAAGTCTAGCCTGCATGGCGCGGCCAGGGGGAACGGTGAAGTGTCTTTGTAACCGATGCAGAGACAGGATGAAGATTAAAGGGGGAGTGATCCTGTGAGCAGAGAAGAGAGAGTTGAAATACTCAGAAGAGAATTTAGCGAGGTTAATACATATAACAGGCCGACTTATTGCAGCGAGTGCGGCGGCGTCATGGTGTTTAAAGGCGTGGGAGAATACCGGTGCGAAAAGTGCGGGTTTATCTCATATGACGACTACGGGAAAGTGCGCAATTATCTGGAAGAACATATGGGAGCAACCACGGCGGAGACAGCCAAAGCTACCGGAGTGACGCAAAAATCCGTGAGGGATATGCTCAAGGAAGGCAAGATTGAGATAACGCAAAATTCCGCGATTTATTTAAAATGCGAAATTTGCGGAGCGACGATTCGCAGCGGCAGATATTGTTCCAAGTGTGAGACAAATTATCACAGAGATCTGGAAGAGATGGCGAGAAAGGCAAGGCGCCAGGACGATATGTTCGGTTACAGCACGGAGCGGCGCAAAGGAGAGGAAGGCTCCAAGCGCTTTAGAAGAGAGCAGGATTAGAACTGACACGGAGGAAAAGAATGAGGATACAAAAGAACGAGCAGATAAGGTGGGGGAGTATGCGCGCGGCGAGGATGGCAGCCGTTTTTGGGGCGGCGTTTCTCCTTGCGTGGTGCAATCCGATAGTGAGCCGGGCGGAGGCCACCGGTACGGTGATCCCCAAGTCTGTCAATATCAGGAAGCAGCCCGATCAGGGAAGCGAGGTGATCGGCAGCTCCACCTCAGGGAAGGAAATCAGTATCCGGGGTCAGGTTGACGCCTCCGGCATCACCTGGTATCAGGTGTATGTGGATTCCAACACGATGGGCTATGTGCGCGCCGATATGATAGAGAAAAAGGGAGGCGGGGATATTCCGAACGTTTCCGTCCAGGCGGAGACGACGAATGACGGAGGAGACGCGGCTCAGACGGGTGCGGCTTCAGGCGAGGGAGGCGCGCAGGTGGACGCCCAGGAGGGAGTGGATCGCCAGTACGCCAACACCAAAGTCCAGGCGAAAGTGCGTCCCGATCCTTCCACCTCGAACAATCCCGTGGATTCCCTCGCTCCGGGCAGCCAGGTGGTAGTGAGCGGTAAGTCGGAGGGAAGCGACAGCAAGACGTGGTATTTTGTCACCTTCACGGGTTCCAACGGCTCGGAAAAGACGGGATACATCCGCTCCGATCTGCTGGAACTTGGCGATTTGCTGCCGGTGGAGGAGGAACAGCCGGAAGAACCGGAGGAGCAGCCGGAGGAACCGGAGGCGGCGCCAAGAAACGATTATGAACTGAAGATAGAAACCGGCTCCGACGGCGAGGAAGCGTGGTATATATACGATAATATTGAGGGACAGAAACAAAAGCTTGTTCCCCTTTTGGAGGCGTCCTATTCGCAGGCGCTTGACGACGACGAGGGAACAGAATCGATCGTCAAGCAGCGTATCGTGATCGTGGTGCTCGGCGTACTGCTGGCGGTGCTTGTCATTGTGGTGGTTATCATGGCGTTCAAACTTCGCGACGCGTATTATGAGGATTATGAGGACGACGAGGAAGAGGACGAGGAGGAGGAAGACGACCGCAGGCCGGCAAGAAGAGAGACGGCGGATCGCGAAAGGAACGCGAGACGAAGAGAGCCGGACGTGGAGGAGAACAGGCAAAGAAGGCGGCCCCAGGAGCCGTCCCGGGCAGGAGCGGGGACGGAAAGGCCAAGGGAGCGTCGAAGGGCGGACGGCGAGGTGACTTACCGTGAGGAGCCTGCGGTGGAGGAAAATGTCAGACCGGTCCGCAACCGCAAGGCGAAAAATTTCCTTCTGGACGACGATGAGTTTGAGTTTGAGTTTTTAAATATGGACGATAAGGATCTGAAATAGAGGAGACAGCGGGAAGGATTCCATGTTTATTGAAATCGATTTTAACAGTGATCAGGCGATCTACTTACAATTGAGGGATCAGATCATAAGGGGAATTGCGACCTCCCACTTTCAGGAGGGGGATATGCTTCCCTCGGTGAGGCAGCTTGCGGACACCATCGGAATCAATATGCATACGGTAAACAAGGCATACACAGTGCTGAAGCAGGAAGGCTATGTCAAGGTGGACCGCAGGCGGGGCGTGATGGTGGCCGTGGACATCGACAGGATGCGGGCGCTTGAGGAAATCAGGGAAGACCTTATGGTCACACTGGCAAAAGCAAGCTGCAAGAATATTTCCGGCGAAGAAGTGCATGCTCTTATAGATGAGATTTATGAGGAATATGGGAAAGGAATGAGAGACTAAATGCAGCCACAATTTACGGATAAGGCGAAGACGGCCCTGCTCCTGGCGGAGAGGGCGGCCAAGAGCTTACGGCAAAGCTATGTGGGGAGTGAACATATCCTGCTCGGACTCCTCCGGGAAAATACGGGCGTCGCGGCTACCGTACTTTTAAACAACGGGGTAGATCTCCTGCAGATGAAAGAGATGATCAAAGATTTGATCGTGCCGGAAACTTCCGTCCTGATCGCGGAGCGCGACGGCTATTCGCCGCGGGCGCAGGCTATTTTGGACGAGGCGCACAGGCAGGCGGAGCGTTTTGGAAGTGAGAAGACAGGGACGGAGCACATTCTTCTGGCTCTTTTAAAGGAGGGGGAGAATGTGGCGGTCAGGCTCTTAAATACCATGGGCATTTCGGTGCAGAAGCTCTATGTGGATGTGCTGGTGGCCATGGGCGAGGACGGCGCCCTCTATAAGGAAGATTTGGGCAGAAAACAGAATAAGAAGAAGGGCGGCGTTTCCACGCTGGATCATTACAGCAGGGATTTGACGGCGCTTGCTAGGGAGGGGAAGCTTGATCCCGTGATTGGCCGGGAGGAGGAGATCACAAGGGTAGTGCAGATTCTCTCCCGCCGCACAAAGAACAATCCCTGTCTGGTGGGCGAACCGGGCGTGGGCAAGACGGCCGTGGTGGAGGGGCTTGCGGCCAGGATCGTGACCGGGGATGTGCCCTTTACGGTACAGAACAAGAGACTTCTGACGCTCGATCTCTCCGGTATGGTGGCGGGCAGCAAATACCGCGGCGAGTTTGAGGAGCGCATCAAAAAGGTGATAAAGGAAGTCATCGACGACGGAAATATCATTCTTTTTTTGGACGAGATGCACACCATCATCGGCGCGGGCGGCGCGGAGGGAGCCATAGACGCATCCAATATCTTAAAGCCCTCCCTGGCGAGAGGTGAGATACAGTTGATCGGCGCAACCACTATCGCAGAGTACCGCAAGTATGTGGAGCGGGACGCGGCTTTGGAACGGCGGTTTCACCCGGTGACGGTGGAGGAGCCGGGCATTGAGGAAACCGAAAATATATTAAAGGGCATCGCCCACAAGTACGAGGAGCATCACCGGGTCACCATAACCCCGGAGGCGATCAGCGCGGCGGTGGCTCTGTCGGCGCGTTATATCAATGACAGGAACCTGCCGGACAAGGCGATCGACTTAATCGACGAAGCGTCGGCTGCAGTGCGGCTTCGGGTGACGAAGCAGCCGGACAAACTGCTCGAGCTGTCTGAGGAGATAGATAAGATCGACTTGCAGATTGAGCGTTCCATCCGCATGGAGGCATTTACGCAGGCGGCGGAGCTTAAGAAAAAGCAGGAGAGCTGTATCAAAAAATACGAACGCATGGTGAAACGCATGGAGCAGGAGGAATTAAACCATGCGTATGTGGTTGGGGAAAACGAGATTGCGGAGGTAGTGTCGCTTTGGACTAAAATCCCGGTGAAGAAGCTTGCGGAAAAGGAGAGCGAGCGTCTTCTCAAACTGGAATCCATTCTCCACAAACGGGTGATCGGCCAGGAGGAGGCCGTGAAGGCCGTGGCGAAAGCCATGCGCCGGGGCAGAGTGGGACTTCAGGATCCCAACAGGCCCATCGGTTCTTTTCTGTTTTTAGGCCCCACGGGCGTGGGAAAGACAGAGCTTTCCAAAGCGCTCGCGGAAGCCATGTTCGGGTCGGAGAACGCGCTGATCCGGGTGGACATGTCGGAGTATATGGAAGGGCATTCCGTGTCCAAGATGATCGGATCTCCGCCCGGCTATGTGGGCTTTGAGGAGGGCGGCCAGCTCTCGGAGAAAGTTCGCAGAAATCCTTATTCCGTTGTGCTGTTTGACGAGATCGAGAAGGCACACCCGGATGTGTTCAATGTCCTTTTGCAGGTACTTGACGACGGGCATATCACCGATTCCAAGGGGCGGAAGGTGAGCTTCAAAAATACGATATTGATTATGACCTCAAACGCCGGCGCGCAGCGCATTATCGATCCGAAAAACCTGGGATTTGGCGCGGCGGAGACGGAGAAGCAGAGCTATGACAAGATGAAGGGCAAGGTTATGGAGGAAGTCAAACGCCTTTTCAAGCCGGAGTTCATCAACAGAATTGACGAGATTATGGTATTCCATCCGCTCGGAAAAGAGGACATGAAAGCGATCGTGACACTCCTTACGAGAACCTTATCGAAGCGATGCAAGGATCAGATGAATATGGAGCTGATTGCCGCTCCCTCGGTGAAGGAGTATCTGATCGATAAGCATATGGATGCGAAGATGGGAGCCAGGCCCATGAAGCGGGCGATCCAGTCGGAAATTGAGGATGCGTTGGCGGAGGAGATTCTGGCCGGAAAGGTAAAGAGCGGTGATAAGGTGACGGTAGGGCTGAGAAATAAGAAGATCGTATTCTCGGTAAAACCGGTACAGGCGTCCATTACAAAAATTGCGGAAAAAGTAACAAGATGATAAAGAGACTTAGGAGGAAAAAGCGATGGCTGTAGTAGAAGAATTGCTGCGCGCAGAAAATGACAGGACAATCAGTTTTGGCAATCACAGGCTGGCGGCTAAGGCGAAGCTGGAGGATTACGAGCACGGCGGTAATCTGTACAAGGTGAAAACCTTTAAGGAGCTGACAAAGCTTGAGAAGAACGGTATGTTTGCCTATGAGTCGGAGCCTGGCACAAGCGTCAACCATTTTGAGGAGACACAGGACGGTCTTACCTTCACTGTGGAAGGTGACGAGGACGCGCAGATCACGGTGGGGCTTGAAGAGGATACGGTGTACACTGTCTATGTGAACGGCGTGGACGTGGGTGAGATGAAGACCAACCTGAGCGGGAAGCTGAATATCAGTGTGGAGCTCTCAAGCGTCGATAAGGTGGAAGTGAAGATTGTGAAGTAGATGATTGGCATGGAAAGCATGGGCTCGTCAACCGGTATGTGTGTCATATTTGGTTGAAGGGCCCGCTTTTTCTGTGGATAGAGACGAAGAAGGGGAAAACGATGGCAAAGGGAAAAACGACTGTATTTTTTTGTCAAAGCTGCGGGTACGAATCTTCCAAATGGCTGGGACAGTGCCCGGGCTGCCGGGAGTGGAATACGATGGTGGAGGAACCGGCCAGGGCGGGAGGGAACCGGGCGTCCGCGGTATCGCACGCAGGAAAAGCCGAGGAGCCGACAAGTTTAAGCCGGGTGGATTTGCGGGAAGGGAAGAGGATGACCACCCACATTGCGGAACTGGACAGAGTGCTCGGCGGCGGGATTGTGCCGGGATCGCTCACGCTTGTGGGAGGGGATCCAGGAATCGGCAAATCTACCCTGCTCTT
The DNA here is from genome assembly GCA_910587095.1 of uncultured Lachnospiraceae bacterium. Lineage (GTDB taxonomy): Bacteria > Bacillota > Clostridia > Lachnospirales > Lachnospiraceae > UBA3282. The sequence continues at coordinate 68,463 of CAJUMJ010000038.1, read as the reverse complement.
GCAGGTGTGCAGGCATATGGCGGCGGACGGGCATAAACTTCTCTATATATCGGGAGAGGAATCCTTGCAGCAGATTAAGCTGCGGGCCAACCGGATCGGCGAGTTTTCCGACAATCTGCTTCTTCTGTGCGAGACAAGCCTTGAGACGGTGGAGCAGACCATCAAAAAGCAAATGCCGGCGGTGGCGGTAATCGATTCCATACAGACGATGTACAGGGAAGAGATTTCCTCCGCGCCCGGGAGCGTGTCCCAGGTGAGAGAGTCCACAAATGTGCTGATGCAGCTCGCAAAGGGGTTGGGAATATCCATTTTGATCGTGGGGCATGTGACAAAGGAGGGAACCGTGGCAGGCCCAAGGGTTTTGGAGCATATGGTGGACACGGTGCTCTATTTTGAGGGCGACAGACACGCTTCCTACCGGATTCTCAGGGGGGTTAAAAACCGTTTCGGCTCCACAAACGAAATCGGTGTTTTCGAGATGAAGGAGGAGGGCCTTGCGGAGGTGGAGAATGCCTCCGAATTTATGCTCAGCGGCAAGCCCGAGGGGGCGAGCGGCTCTGTGGTTTCCTGCTCCATGGAAGGCACCAGACCTGTACTGCTGGAGATACAGGCGCTTGTCTGCCGCAGTAATTTCGGGATTCCGAGAAGGCAGGCGACGGGCATGGATCTGAACAGACTAAACCTGTTGATGGCGGTTTTGGAGAAACGTCTGAATTTACAGATGTCGGACTGCGACGCCTACGTGAATCTGGCGGGCGGCATACGGATCGTGGAGCCTGCTATTGATTTGGGGGTCGCTATGGCGGCTGTCTCCAGCTTTAAAAACCGGGTTGTGGACGGGAAAACCATCGTTTTTGGGGAAATCGGGTTGAGCGGCGAGGTGCGGGGCGTTTCGCAGGCGGACAAACGCGTCGCCGAGGCGTCGAAGCTCGGGTTTACGACCTGCGTTCTCCCGGCGGCCAATGCCGTGCAGATTAAGGAGAAGGCGGGGATTACCGTCATCGGTGTGAAGACGGTGAGGGATGCCATCGACTTGATTTAGGCACGCGAATGTGGTATCATATCTTGAATTATTTTGTTACAAAGGGGGAAGGTTTTTCGTGACAGGAGGCCAGTGGGTTACCGGTTACGGTTTGGCAAAGGAGTCGGTATGGATAAGAGAAAGCGCGGCTTTCGTGGAAATATCCCTCTTCTGATTGTGGAAGTTTGCGTTCTTTGTGTCTCCATCGGATTTATGTATGTGGTGATTACAATGACGGAAGAGGTAAATCATAAGGCTATCGACGAGGAAAGAATCTACATCAACGAGGAGGTTGTCAGGGAAAAAAAGACGGGCGTGATAAAAGCGGAGGCGAAGGAAGAGGATAAGCCTAAGCCGAAAGGCTACCGCAATATCGCCCTTTTTGGCGTGGACGCCAGAAACGGGGAGCTGGGAAAGGGCACGAGGAGCGACACCATTATGGTGGCCAGCATCAACCAGGATACCCAGGAGATCAAACTGGTTTCCGTGTTTCGCGATACTTACCTGAATCTGAGCAACGATACGTACAACAAATGCAATACGGCTTACGCGCAGGGCGGGCCTGAGCAGGCGATCAATATGCTGAACATGAATCTGGATCTGGATATCACGGATTATGTCACGATCGGTTTTTCGGGCCTGATCGACGCGGTGGACGCGCTTGGCGGCGTGGAGATGGAGGTTACGGAGTCGGAGATTTCCCATCTGAACAACTATCAGCTCTGCATGGCGCAGGAGCTGGGCGTAGACTATACACCGGTAGAAAAGAGCGGAAGGCAGCTCCTGAACGGGATGCAGGCCACGGCCTACTGCCGGATCCGCTATACGAGGGGAGACGACTTCAGAAGAACGCAGAGGCAGAGAGAGGTGCTTGCGGCGATGATGGAAAAGGCCGGCGGCGCGTCCGTCGGGACGTTAACCGAAATGGTCAATGCGGTCTTGCCGCAGGTGGAGACTTCCCTGGATGTGGACGAAATACTGAGTGTGCTCGGGAGCGTGGCCGGCTACAATATGGTGGAGAGCGAAGGCTTTCCCTTTGAGGGAGGAAGGGCAGGCGCCAACGTGGGGAGCAAGGGAAGCTGCGTGATCCCGGTTGACCTGGAGGAGAACGTGAGACAGCTTCATCAGATGTTTTACCCGGAAGAGAGATACACTCCCTCCGCGCAGGTAGGGAAAATCAGCGGTGAGATCAGGGAACAGACGACGGAATATTTGCACTGACATTTCGGTGAGGATGGGCGTTTGGGGAAGCGCCTGCATGGACAGGGCCTGGGGGAATAGGTTTTATGAGAAAATTATTGGTATATTTAAAGGATTATAAGAAGGAGACGGTTTTTGCGCCGCTCTTTAAGATGTTGGAGGCCACCTTCGAGCTTTTTGTGCCGCTCGTGATGGCGGCCATTATCGACAGGGGTATTGGTGACTCGGATATCTCCTATGTTCTGCAAATGGGTCTTATACTGGTGGCGCTTGGCCTCATAGGACTGCTCTGTTCGATTACGGCGCAGTTTTTTGCCGCCAAGGCGGCGGTGGGATTTTCCACGAAGCTCAAGCACGCCCTCTTTGACCACATCCAGGGGCTATCCTTCACGGAGATCGATACGCTTGGCACCTCCACTTTGATTACACGCATGACTTCCGATGTGAACCAGGTACAGAACGGGGTCAACATGGTGCTGCGGCTCTTTTTGCGCTCTCCCTTTATCGTGTTTGGCGCAATGATTATGGCCTTTACCATCGACGCGAAAGCGGCCATGATCTTTGTAGTGACGATTCCGCTTCTTGCGGTCGTGGTGTTCGGGATCATGGCTCTGACCATGCCAATGTACAAAAAGGTGCAGGCGGGGCTGGACGCGGTGCTCTCTGCGACCAGGCAGAATCTGACGGGCGCGCGGGTGATCCGGGCTTTTCACAAGGAAGAGGAGGAGACGGAGCAGTTTGAAGAGAAAAACGGATTTCTCACCCACTTACAGCTCGTCGTGGGAAGAATATCGGCTCTGACCAATCCGGTCACTTATATAATCATAAACGCCGCGACGATCTTTCTGCTTTACACGGGAGCCGTCCGGGTGGACAACGGCAGCATTACCCAGGGAGAGGTTGTGGCGCTGGTCAACTACATGTCACAAATCCTGGTGGAGCTGATCAAGCTGGCAAATCTGATTATCACGATCACCAAGGCGCTGGCCTGCGCCAACCGGATCGAATCCGTCTTTGAGGTGGAGTCCTCCATGCGATGGGCGGCGAAAACGGACGACGTGTCAGAGGCAGGCGGCCTTGCGGACGGAAACGGAAAACAGGAGAAGGACGGCGCCGAAGCGGGCGAAGATATGGCGGTGGAGTTTGACCATGTGCATCTGACTTATGAGGGGGCCGGGGCGGAATCCCTGAGCGATATTCACATCCAGGTGCGCAGGGGACAGACCATCGGTATCATAGGAGGCACGGGTTCCGGCAAATCTTCTCTGGTCAATATGATTCCCCGGTTTTACGACGCCACGACAGGCATGGTGCGCGTGGACGGACGGGATGTGAGAGATTACGGCATGGAGGAACTGAGACAGAAGGTCGGCATGGTTTTGCAAAAAGCGGTGCTTTTCAGGGGAACAATCAGGGACAACCTGCTATGGGGCGGGGCGGATGCCACGGACGAGGAGCTTTGGGAGGCGCTTTCGGCCGCCCAGGCGAAGGAGTTTGTGGAGAGCAAGGAAGGCGGCCTTGACGCTCCCGTAGCGCAGGAGGGGAGAAACCTCTCAGGCGGACAGAGACAACGCCTCACCATCGCAAGAGCCCTCGTCCAGAAACCGGAGATATTGATTTTGGACGACAGCGCTTCGGCCCTCGACTACGCCACGGACGCGGCGCTCAGAAAGGCGCTGGGGTCGCTGCCCTGGCAGTCGACGGTGTTTATCGTGTCCCAGCGGGCTTCCTCCATACAGCACGCGGATCAGATCATCGTGCTCGAGGACGGAGAGATGGCAGGATGCGGCACGCATGAAAAGCTGCTTGCGGACTGCGAGGTGTATCAGGAGATTTATTATTCCCAGTTCGAGCAGAGTGAGAAGAAGTTCTAATCAGCAGGCAGAGGAAAATAGAGGAGCGGAAACGATGGGACAGAAAGAAACATTAAAAAAGGTTCTGGTTTATATCAGAAAATATTGGCTGTATCTGACGGCGTCCATTGTGATGGCCAGCGTGACGGTAGCGTTGACCTTGTATTTCCCGATACTGACCGGAAGAGTCATAGATTTGGTAGTGACGGCGGGACGGGTGGATTTTGAGGGTGTGTTTGTCATTCTCCGGCAGATGGCGCTTGTTGCCGTCCTGACCGGCGCGGCCCAGTGGATTATGAATGTGTGCAACAATAAGATGACCTATCGGATTGTGCAGGATATCCGCAATGATGCCTTTCGCAGGATAGAGATTCTTCCCCTCAAATATATTGATTCCCATTCCTACGGCGAGGTGGTGAGCCGGGTGATCGCGGATGTGGATCAGTTTGCGGACGGACTGCTGATGGGCTTTACCCAGTTTTTTACCGGTGTGATTACCATTTTGGGAACACTGGGATTTATGCTCAGCGTCAACGTAGCCGTTACGGGGGTTGTCGTTCTGGTGACACCGCTGTCGTTTTTTGTCGCGGGCTTTATCGCAAAGAAGACATTTACCATGTTTCATTTACAGTCGGAGACAAGAGGCGAGCAGACGGCTCTGATCGAGGAGATGGTGGGGAACCAGAAGGTGGTGCAGGCTTTTTCCCATGAGGACGAAGCGCTCGAGGCGTTTGACGAAATCAACAGGAGGCTGCAGGATTGTTCGCTTCGGGCTATCTTTTTCTCCTCCCTGACGAATCCCTCCACGCGTTTTGTCAGCAATCTGGTGTATGCCGGCGTGGCGGTGGTAGGAGCCGTTTTCGCTGTCCACGGGGGGATCAGCGTGGGCCAGTTATCCTGCTTTCTCTCATACGCAAACCAGTATACAAAGCCTTTCAATGAGATATCGGGCGTGGTGACGGAGCTGCAAAACGCTCTGGCCTGTGCGGCAAGGATCATTGCGCTGATTGAGGAAGAGCCACAGACGCCGGAGCCGGAGAATGCGGAGACGCTCAGGGATGTGGAAGGACGCGTGGAACTTTCTCATGTGGATTTTTCTTACGTGCCGGATAAGAAGCTGATTACGGATTTAAACCTGGTGGTCGAGCCGGGGCAGAGAGTGGCTATCGTGGGTCCTACGGGCTGCGGTAAGACGACTGTGATCAATCTGCTGATGCGGTTTTACGATGTGGATAAGGGAAAAATTTGTGTGGACGGCGCGGATATCAGAGAGGTGACAAGAAAGAGCCTCAGGGAAAACTACGGTATGGTTTTGCAGGAGACATGGTTAAAAGCGGGGACAATCCGCGACAATATCGTGATGGGCAGACCGGACGCTACCCAGGAGGAGGTAATCGCCGCGGCGAAAGCGTCCCATGCCCACAGTTTTATCAAGAGACTTTCCAGGGGGTACGACACGGTGATCGGGGAGGACGGCGGCAGCCTTTCCCAGGGACAGAAGCAGCTTTTGTGCATTACAAGAGTGATGCTCTGTCTCCCGCCCATGCTGATTCTCGACGAGGCGACTTCATCCATAGATACGCGCACGGAAATCAGAATCCAGAAAGCTTTTGCAACCATGATGCAGGGAAGAACGAGCTTTATCGTGGCGCACCGGCTCTCCACGATACGGGAGGCGGATGTGATTCTGGTCATGAAGGACGGAAACATCATCGAGCAGGGAAATCACAGGACGCTGCTCGAAAAGAAAGGGTTTTACGCCGGACTTTACGAGAGTCAGTTTGCCTCGTAGTAGGAGCCGTCCTTGTTGTAGTCCATGGCTTCGGAGCGGATGTCTTTGATCAGGCCGTTTTCCCACTCGAAGACGAGATACTGATAGACTACGGTGTGATGTTCCAGGTAAGCTTCGTCGGTTAAATAGGAGAGGAGATTTTCTTTCTCGATCCCGTTATTTTCACAGAAGCCGTCGATCTCGATAGCTGCGCCGTCGATAAAAAAAGAGGGCAGAATGGTTGTAAGGGTATCGTCAAAGGGAATTTCCTCCGGAGCGAGAAAACGGTAGCTTTGGCCGTCAACGCAGGAGAGGATGTCATAGTCTCCGTAGGCGGCAAGAAAAGCGTCGGGATTGTCGCCGATTTTCACACCGCGGATGGTCTGTGCCGTCTCCGCGTCCAGATCGTAATCTGTGGGGGTCAAAAGGGGCTTTTCCTCCCCGCAGCCGGCTGTCAGGCCGGAAAGCATGAGAGAAAGAAAAAGGGCCGCGATTATTTTTTTCGACATAGGTTTTAACCTCTCTTATGTAATGATGATACTGAAAAACCCGTGAGCGTCAACTCACGGGTCATGACAACAGGGGCAGTAGGAATCGAACCCACATCGATGGTTTTGGAGACCACTGTTCTACCTTTGAACTATGCCCCTACAATACGGCGGTAACTATCAGGAAACCACCGGAAATTATTATAACACAGGTGTGTAGGTTGTGCAAGATAAAAATTTGAGATAAAATGGAAAGCGACAGACAGGAGGATGATTATGCTGGAACAGGCTGGAACGATGTTTGACAATATGGAGGCGATGATGTACCGCATCAAAAAGAAGGTGTACAAGGAGCGGATGGAGCTGTTTCGGGAAAAGAACAAGGAGACTCTTTCGGAGATGACAGGCTTTGTGGAGCAGGCGGACGAGAAGGACGAGGCTGCGGCGCAGGTGGCAAAAAGCCTTGCGGAGGCGGTTTGTGCGCGATTTGCAAAGCGGGGGAAAATCAGCAGCAGAAGCCAGACGGATATCAATTTGTTTATGATTTATTACGTGTTTCCTGCAATTCTGATGACGCAGAGCGAATGCGCGACATCTCTGGCAGACGCCATCCGGGATGAATGGCGTGGCCGGTTTAAGGACAGCGCGCAGCTAAATTACACAACTTTTGAGGAGATCAGCAGTACTTTCCAGGAAAAGATTTTGGGATTATTTTAGGGATTGTTCCGGGATAATCGGAATAGCAGGGAGTTTGCAGGGAAAAAATAGAGAGTGAAACTTTCTAAAAAGCTGTTGTGAATGACAGGTTATGTCATTGATAACGGCTTTTTTTATATATGGACGGCTGTCAGTAGAGTCTTCCCCACTCGATATTTGGAAAGCGGTAAAAATTTTATATAAAAAAGCAAAATTTTATATCTTTTCTCTGTTTTGTCAAAAAAATCTAAAAAATGGTAAAGCAATTCTATTCTCATACAAAAATCCAAAAGCTAAAATAAATGCATCAACTAAGTTATGTTTGAAAGGAGAGGTTATGAAAAAGAAATTATTAAAGACAATCGGAGTCATGATGTCAGTAGTCATGGTGCTTGGCTGCACAGCCTGCGGTGCTTCAGAAGAGAACACAACAGGGACACAGGGTGATGAAACAGCGACAGCAGAATCACCTGTCGGAGAAACATCCGGTAATGAGGAAGCCGACAGTGGAGCAGCCGATGCAGAGGCATCAGGTGAGAAAGTGACAATCACTTTATGGTCACAGTTTTCCGATCCCAACTCCACAGACGGTAATTACGTCGCTTTTTATAATGCATTGGAAACCATCAAGACAGAAATGCCGAATGTGGAAGTCATCCATGAAGGAACGGAATCCGAATCCTATAAGGTCAAACTCAAAACCGCCATGGCGGGCAACGAACTTCCGGATGTGTTTTTTAACTGGGGTGCAGGAACCATGAAACCATATGTAGACGCAGGATTGGTTCTGCCTTTGGATGAGTATATGACGGATGATGTGAAAAGCCGTATCTTAGGCGGAACTCTGGATAACTTTATCTTTGATGGTAAGACATACGGCTATCCGTATAGTGTGGCAGTTGCTTCCCTGTATATCAACACAGAACTTTTTGAGCAGAACAATGTGAAAGTGCCGGAGACTTACGATGAATTATTAGAGGCAGTAGATGCTTTCAATGCAGCCGGTATCACACCCATTTCTTTAGGAGAAAAGGATTTGTGGCCGGGGCTGATGATCTTTGGAATTCATGCCATCAGAATGGCAGGTGCAGAAGATTTTAATGCAGCATTAAACGGTACCGCATCTTTTGATACCCCGGAAATTGCGGCTGCCGCTGCAAAAGTACAGGAACTTGCAGCCAAAGGCGGTTTCGGAAGCAGTGCCATGGGGACGTCGGAGGATGACGCTGTGGCAGCTTTCAAGCAGGGAAGAGCAGCTATGATGTTCATGGGTAGTTGGTTAAACGGTGATTGTGAAGCGGAGGATGCGGCGGTTAAGGGCAAGATTTCCGTTATCAAATTCCCTGTCATCGAGGGCGGCAAAGGATCAATTGACGAATTCCATGGCGGATCGGGTGAAACATTTCTTGTGAGCAGTAATACAGAGCATCCTGCAGAAGCAGCAGCGGTGGCACAGTACATATGTGAAAAAATGTCCAAAGATCAGTATCTTGCAGGTTCCGGAATGCCTGCATGGGAAGCGGATATGGGAGACACTTCCGATTTGAACCGCTTATCACAGGAAATTGCAAGTTTGACATCAGATGCAACAGGTTATGTATATTGGTTAGATTCTTTGACCGGCGGATCCAAGGCGGATACGATTATGAATGAGATTGCCAAGTTGATCGACGGCTCTGTCACTCCGGAAGAGTTCTGTAAGAATCTGCAGGCTATAAACGAGTAATCATATGCGGAGAATCCGGAAGTTTTTTCGGATTCTCTTATTCTCTTATAGGAAATTTGTAGGACAATTCATAGTTGGAGGAGATAAGTTATGCAGAAGATGCTTGGAAATAAAAAGGCATATTGGATTTTTGTACTTCCGGCGCTGGTGATTTATCTGGTCATGGCATTTGTCCCGATCGCCATGTCAGGCTATTACAGTACGATGCAGTGGGATGGGATTGGAGCCAAAGTATTTATAGGCATCGAAAATTATCTGGATCTATTAAAAAACGATGCCTTCCTGATATCGGCCCGCAATTCCCTTATTCTGGCGGTCGCATCGATTGTGGGGCAGTTAATACCGGCGCTGTTTTTTGCTCTTGTATTAGCAAGAAACGTGAAGGGCGAAAAAATATACAGGACAATATATTTTATCCCCGTATTACTTTCTACCGTGGTGATCGGGCAACTGTTCTTGAAAATATATAATCCCGATTACGGCGCGCTGAATGCCATTTTGAAAAACTTTGGTCTGCAGGGACAGGACTGGCTGGGTGATAAACGGTTCGTGCTTGCCGCATCCTTTTTTCCCATCGTATGGCAGTATATCGGCTATCATATGCTGATCCTCTATACAGGCATCAAGAGCGTACCCGCAGATATCTATGAGGCGGCGCAGATTGATGGGGCAAATGAGCGCCAGATGGCTTTCCACGTGACGATTCCCCTGATTAAGAGCACCATGAAAGTAAGTCTGACTTTTGCGGTGATCGGTTCTCTGAAGCTTTTTGATCTGATATGGGTTCTGACCAAAGGCGGCCCTTTACACGCGAGCGAGGTGCCAAGCACCCTGATGTATAACTCTATTTTCACCAGAATGGAATATGGGGCAGGCAGTGCTATGGCAATCTTCATCGTGCTGGAATGTTTTGTGTTCTATTTCCTGATCGAGAAATTCTTTAAAGTAGAAAATATGACTTATTAGGAGGAAAAGAGATGAAAAAGATAAAACCGATAAAAGTTCTGCTTCATATTCTGTTAGTAGTCTTTGCTATTGTACAGATTTATCCGTTACTCTTTCTTGCATTCTTTTCCCTGAAAGATAATAACGAAATCTACAGCGGCAATGTTATGGGAATTCCCAGGGAATTTCATTGGTCCAATTATCAAAATGCGCTATTTAACGCGAATGTGGGACATTATTTGTTAAACAGCATCTTCGTGACTGCCATTGTCATTCTGATCTCTGATATTCTGGCATGTATGGTTTCTTATGCAATCGCCAGAATGAAAGTAAAAGCCAATCGTTTTATCAAGCCTTTTTTTTCCATCGGACTGATGATCCCGCTTCATGCGGTGCTTCTTCCCGTATTTATTATGCTGCGGAACCTAAAAATGCTGGACACATATCAGGCAATTATTGTCCCCTATATCGCGTTTGCGCTGCCGATGGCAATCTTTTTTATGATAGGGTTCTTCCAGGTATTGCCTCTGGAGCTGGAGGAGTCGGCTTTTCTGGACGGCTGCGGGATATTTCGGACCTTTTTTTCCATTGTGCTTCCATTGGTGAAACCGGCACTGGCAACCATCTCTATCTTTACATTCCTCTCAACCTGGAATGAGATGATGTTTGCCATCACCTTTATCAATTCGGAAAAATACAGGACATTGACAGTCGGCATCATGCAGATGGTAGGACAATATACGACCGATTGGGGAACGATGGGAGCGGGTCTTGTGGTTGCTACCCTGCCAACTGTTGTCATTTATCTGTTATTCAGCAATCAAGTGCAAAGCGGCATGGTAGCCGGTGCGGTCAAAGGCTGATCGCAGAAAGGAGTCAGGCATGAAAATACAAAATCCAGTTTTAAGAGGGTTTCATCCGGATCCCAGTCTGATCCGGGTAAAAGATACTTATTATATGGCATCATCAACTTTTGAGTGGTGGCCGGGTGTCAGAATTCACACATCCAAAGATCTGGTGCACTGGAAACTGCTCACATATCCGTTACAGGAGAAACGGCTTCTGAATATGTGGGGCGAACCGGATTCGGGCGGCATATGGGCGCCGGACTTATCTTATGACAATGGAACTTTCTACCTTGTGTATACGGATGTGAAAGTCACCGATGGCGCTTACAAGGACTGCGTCAATTATCTGATCACGGCAAAAGATATCATGGGGCCATGGTCTGACCCGATTGTTTTAAACTGTGCAGGATTCGACGCGTCACTGTTCCACGATGACAACGGGAAAAAATACCTGGTCAACCAGTACTGGGATCCGAGAAGTTTTCATCATCCTTTTTATGGGATTATGTGTACGGAGTATTCCGAGAAAGAGCGGAAACTGACCGGGGAGCCGTGGGTGATTTATAAGGGAACCAATGACCGGTTTACAGAGGGGCCCCATTTGTATAAGATTAACGGATATTATTATCTGTTTGTTGCGCAGGGCGGCACCGTATACGCGCATCAGGAACGGGTGGCCAGAGCGGAATCTTTGCAGGATACATTTGAAACACAGCCAGGAGATCCTATGCTGACGACACTGGATGCGCCTTTTCATCCGATTCAGAAAGCGGGACATGGTTCGTTGGTGCAGACACCGTCCGGAGAATGGTATTTTGCGCATCTGATGGGCAGACCACTCCATCACCACACCGAATCCATCGCAGAGAACAGAGGATGGTGCCCTCTTGGCAGAGAAACCGGGATCCAGAAGCTGGTATGGGATGATAATGGCTGGCCGCGCATTGCAGGCGGGCATAAAGGAAGAATGGAAGTGGAAGCGCCCGTGGATGCGATAGCCTGTGAGCAGGAAAAGACTGTTGAACGCGATGATTTTGATGCAGATAAGTTAAGCCTCCATTTTCAGACTCTTCGGGTACCGCTAGAAGAAAATACCATGTCGCTTAAGGAACGTCCCGGACATTTGAGACTATATGGAAGGCAGTCGTTAGCGTCTACCTTTCTGCAGGCTCATGTGGCCAGAAGATGGCAGCATTTTACCTTTGATGCCGAGACCAGGATTGACTACAGACCAGTGAACATCCAGCAGGCTGCCGGGCTGAGCTGCTATTATAATACAAAGAATTGGTCTTGCATACAGATCACATGGCATGAAACATATGGACGGGTGATTGACGTTGTGGCCACAGACCTTGGCAAAACCTTTAGTGTCTATCAGGAGAATCCCATCCCGGTTCCAGAGGGAGCCGATTATATTTATTTGAAAGTACAGGTCAGAGGGATTTCCTATCAGTATTTTTATTCCTTTGATGGGCATACCTGGCAGGAGACGGCTTATCGTTTTGATTCTGCCAGACTGTCAGACGAATACATCAAAGCCGTTTATGACGCGGCATTTACGGGAGCATTCACAGGGATGTTCAGCGTGGACGGTCTGGGGACAGGACTGCCTGCTGACTTTGATTACTTTACCTATAGAGAATTGGACATGGAGATTGACGGAAAATATATTTAAAAAAATCGAGCGCGCCGGCGCAGTTTCCGATAAAGGATGCAGGAAGGAACAACGGTCAGGTTGTTCCTTTTCTATAATCCCGAATGGATTGGCCGGTATATTTTTTGAAACAGTTACTGAAATAGTAGGCATCCGGAATGCCAACTGCTTCCGCAATCTGATATGCCTTTAAATCAGTGGTATTGATCAATGTGATGGCATGCTCCATGCGGAGTCTGTTCAGATATTTGGAAAAGCTAAAGCCCAGTTCCTTCGTAAAGGTACGGCTAAGATAGCTGTCATTCATATGAAAGGTTTCCGCAACAGACCCGAGAGACAGATCAGAATCCGTCAAATGTGACTGAATATATTGGATCACTTCCCAGAGGACATTTTTACTCTTATTGGTTCGATAGGCGGCGATTTCCGTTGCCATCTTGTTTAAAAATGCACTGGTATGGCTGCGCAGATCCTGACTGGTTGGTTCTAACAGAATTTGTAAAAAGGAATTGCCATAATCGGAGAACAGTCCATCCAGTGGAATACCGATATCGTTTGCCACGTTGACAGCGGAAGACAGTAGTGTCATAGACAGAATACGGGCATGTTCCAGATTGATCAACCCGCCGGCCTGTTCCGTATAAAGTGTGGACAGATGCTTTTGAACAGCATCAGGAAGCCCTGCTTTGATATAGAATTTAATATCTTCCAGTTCGGCAGGGGAGATCGTCCAGCCTGTGTTCTGGACATGAATGTCATTCTGGTAAACAATAATCGGCTGGTTTGGCATAAAACGGCTGAATTTCAGGGATTCCAGCGCTTCCGTCCAGGAAGTATCTGCCTGATAAAAGTTGTCGTAATGATTTCCGATGCCGAAGAGAATTTCATGGCCGGAAGTCTGGTAAATACTGCGCTGAAGCTGTTCACACAGGGAAATCACCTGTATGTCAGGAGAATAGGATAAAAGTACAAGGTGATGCTTGTTGTCTGCAAATATCTCAATATGATCCATTCCTTTCAGATGGTTCTTGATAAATTCCAGATTTTTCATATCCTGCAGAAGACGTTCTTCTTCTGTCAGATTCCCGGCATAAGGAGAGTGCGCTTCCAAAAGTGTAACCTGAATATAGGAAGGAATCCCTTCCGGGAAATAGTAGGAAACCTGTTTTTCAGTGGAAGCAGAACGGGTACTGTTCTCGCAAAATTCCAGTAAAAACCGTTCTCTTAAGTAAGAGAAATTTTTTCGCAGGATTTCTTTCAGATGATCAAACTCCAGCCATTGTTGCTTTTCCTTTTCAATCTGTTCCCTGAGTTTTAACAGTGTCGCTAAAAGTTCATTGCGGTTAATGGGTTTTAACAGGAAATTTGATACGCCGAGACTGATGCACTGGTGTGCGTAATCAAAATCCTTAAAAGCAGTCGTAATGACAATTTTGATATGGGGATATCGTTTTGTCACAATGCTGCACAGTTCCATGCCATCCATGTAGGGCATTTTAATATCCGTAAAGAGTATGTCCGGAATCTGTTCCTCCATAATGGACAGTGCATCCTGCCCGGAGACGGCTTCCGCAATGATTTCCATATGCAGCGCATTCCAGTCGGTGCCTGTAATCAGCATTTTACGTGCCAGCTCTTCATCGTCAACAATAAGAACCTTAAGAATCGAATTCTCCATCTTGTCTCTCCGTTTTATCCAGTGGAATCAAAAAGGTAATGGCAGTCCCTTCGTTGGGACGGCTGTCTATGGTACAGATATCCTGTGTTTCATAGAATATCTTCATGCGTTCTATCGTTCCTTTGAGCCCGAAACTCTGTGTCTGGCTGTCAGAACTGGAAGACAGAATACTATCAAGATCCTGCGGAGTCATGCCGATGCCGTTATCTGTCACACGGATCAAAAGATGTCCGGCATCCGTAGAGACACAGATCTTAATGATACCGGAATCACAGGTGGGAATAATACCGTGATAGATCGAATTCTCCACCAGAGGCTGCAATATAAGCCTTGGAATCCGATAAGAGAGGGCGGCTTCTTCCAATTCATACTCATCTGTAAAGGCATCCGGGAAACGGACTTTTTGCAATTTCAGGTAGTTTTTGACAATATTGATTTCTGTGGACAGCGGTATCACTTTATTTCCCTTACTCAGACTTTCCCGGTAATATTCGGATAAGGAGATGATCAGATCATAAGCCTTTTCGTTTTGCTGCGAAGTGACAAGATAGGAAATAGCACCCAGGCTGTTGTAAAGAAAATGGGGCTTGATTTGTTCCTGCAGGATATTTAGCTCGGCTTTACGCAGCCTCTTTTGCTCGGAAACCTTGGCATCAAGAAGCTGTTGTATTTTGTCCACCATATCATTGTAGGCACTTTGAAGCTGGCCGATTTCATCCTGACAGACCGTTACATAAGCATGGTTAAAATCCCCGGTTTCCGGTTTTTTCATGGCATACATGAGCTGACGCAGCGGTGCGGTGACAAACCGATTGGTGCCCAGTGCAATCAGGAGAAAAAAGGCAAAGCAGATCATAATGATGATGATGGATATGACGATAAAGGCTCTGTGCTGGTTGGTCAGCAGGTTATAATTGATTGCCGCAATATAATTCCAGTCAGGGTTTGCGGTCTGAAATTTTAACAACAGATATCGATCCGGTCCGAGCCTGACTGTGTTTTCGGCAGACAAAGAATCAATGGTGACATCCTGCAGCCATTGATTCAGGTGATCGTTCCGAAACGGAAGGATCGTATCGGCATCGGAAGAAACATAGAAATCAGAATAATTGCTGTTGTCCTCACGGGCGAAGGAAAGAAGAGAATCCACGGAAATATTAATGAATAAATACCCCAGCGGCCGTGCATTTTCCGTACTGTTGATCAGACGTATCAAAGTGACATAGTTATGGTTATCCCCGAAGGTAAGATAACCACCCGCGTTGATGGTTAAAATAGGAGCTCCCTTCTTCCTGCATAGTTCGTCATACCAGGAAGTGTCTGTCGGAGAATTTCCCTGTACCGAAGGAAGGTGATACCGGGCGGCGCCTTCATATACCCCGGAAGGATGCATGACGATGATAGAAGAAGCAAGGGGCATGGATTCAAGTGACATATATAAGAAATTGCGTAGCTGTTTGGAAAGAATCGCGTATTCCGACTGATTCATGTCCACAAGATAATTCTGTACTTCTGTTGTTCCAAGCAGGTATGTTGAAGTTTTGGAAATAGCAGATAGTGAACTGTCTACATTTTTGGATACGGTTTCCAAAGTTTGTGAAGTGAGGGTGGAAACCGTTTTCTGCATTTCTCTGGTAAAAAAGCTATATAGAATTAACAGATTACAAAAAACACAGATAAAAATCAAACCGGTATAAATATATCTCAGTTTTGAAGTTAAAGAAAGATTCAGAAATCTCTTTTCGATACGTTTTATGTACAAAGGTGAATCCCCTTTCTTTGTGTCATTCGCATCCATACGATATGTGTCATATTATAACAAAATCACAAGAGGCTTACAAGAATTACATGGCGTAATGCAGCGGGATACCAGATAAAGCATTTCATTTAAATAACCGTAATAAAAATGCAGTCAGCGTAACAAATCATGCAGGTATATCCGCTCAGTCTTGGTGTAACGGCGGCGGCTATTCTGGCTGTTACGCTGGCTGTGAAGCCGTATGGGAATATATCACAGTTCTTCCAAAATCATAAAATCCCAGCGGGAGAGGGAGAGACTATCGCCGTCCCTGATGATTGCAGCAGGAGATTTCTCCGACTGCAAATTGCTTTTTTCCAAAGTTGCCGTATTTGTAAACGTTGCCGTATCGTTGCCGTGGGGAACACTGTCTTTGTCATTTGCGGTTTCGTGTCCAACAAGCAGGGTGCGGGCGTCTTTACCGCGGTATACGGTTTCCTGCGGTTCTTCGGAAAAATTAAAATAGTAGGTAATTTCTTTTTGCAGGTCGTTTGTGCCCCGCTTGATGATTACAGGCCAGGCTGCTTCTTCTCTGGCAATGTCCGCCTTTTCACAGAGAAAACCAAGCAGTTTTTTGAGTACGTCGGCATCCGTGTAGCAGCCCAGATAGGCGGCATAACCTTGACCGAATCGATTTCCCGTGATGGCGGTATAGTTTCCCCAGTGCGGATGGTCGTAGAGAGCCAGCGGTTTTGCGGCGTCGGGGAGGAGAAGTTCCATCCAGCCATGGACACGGTGATACGGTTCCTGGCCCGGCGCGGAGCATGGATTGACTAAATTGGTCATATCAGCCGCGCGGGATTTTGTCTGCGCTTTTGTCGCGGCTCTCAATCCCACCCGCACAGCGTCCGTGAACTGGTCGTATGTCATGCCGAAAACGTCGGTCAGACCGTGAGGCAGATCGTCGTGCCGGATTTTGAGCATTCTGTCCGCCACCGCGGTCTTGAAGGTGGAGAGCAGAACGCCGCCAGCCCGCACATAGTCTTTGAGTGCGTCCGTCAGTTTGTCTGAGACGCTGTAAAGTGCGGGCGTAATCAACAGTTTGTATTGACTGAATAAATCGATATCATCCTCTGCAGAGAGGATATCGCATTCCACATTCATTTCGTAGAGAGCGTCGAAAACCCAGCGGAAAACGTCATTGTATGTGGGGCCGTCCGAAATGGGGAACCATTGGAGGGCGTCCAGTGAGACATTGTCCAGAAGAATTGCGGCTTGGCAGTGCTTTTTTAAATTGACCAGATGAGTACCGTGCTCGGCAAAATCCGTGCCGATGCGGCAGACTTCCCGGTAAGTTACATTTTCTTTCAGGTTATGGCTGAGGATTCCTTTCCAGTAGGATTCAATTGCGTTGTGGATGGAGTGCCAGTGCCAGTATTCCACACAGTTTGCGCCGTTTGCCAGATGGCAAAATGCCTGTAAGCGGAGCTGCCCGGGGTAGGAGAGCCAGCCGTGGTTGCCCTGCGCCTCGGTTTCCAGAACGAGATAATTTCCTTTTTTTAAGGAGCGGGAGATGGCGCCGCCGAAAGCAATTTCCTTGCCTGTCAGATCCTGAGCAGAGGGGTGGTAGATATCGCAGCCGGCTATGGTGAGGGGCCCAGCGGCTTCCCACTGGTCAACTTCAGGCTGCATCCCGAAGGAATAGCCCCGCCAGTCGTAGTCAAAATTTTGTGTGATGAACTGATCCGGGCGGGCGTATTCCTGTACGATGGCACATTGCCACGAGAGAAACTCGGACACCAGTTTTCGCTGGAATTTATGATATTCCGCGCCGAGGCTTGCGTTGATCGTGCCACGTACGTCGGGAAAATCCTCCCACGTGTCGATGCGGTTGCTCCAGTAATCAAGTCCCCATGCCTCATTTAAGAGGGAGAGGTCGTCGTTAAAAAGCCTGCGCACATATGCCACAAATTTTTTCTGGGCGTAGGCGGAGCAGGTGTCGTAGGATTTGGTTTCATTGTCGAGCTGGAAGCCGATCACATGGTCGTAGGGCTGCACTTCCTCCATCAGCCTGCGGATGATGCGCTCCGCGTGTTTTAGGTACATGGGATGGGCGATATCCATATTCTGCCTGTGTCCGTAACGACCGGGTCCGTCGTGGGTTTCGGTGATGATATCCGGGTATTCGCGGATAAGCCATGTGGGCACCGCGTAGGTGGGGGTGCCGACGATCACCTGGATGCCGTGCTTTTTCGAGCAGGACAGCATACGGTGGAGATGGGTGAAATCAAAGACGCCGTCCTGCGGCTCCCATGTGCTCCATGTGGACTCCGCGACGCGGATCACGTTCATGCCCGCTTTCTTCATCATTTCCATATCCGTTTCGATGCGGTCTACGGGAAGATATTCGTCGTAGTATGCCGCTCCGTAGAGAAGTTTGTTCATTTTCATAGTGATGTCCTTTCTTATCGCAATATCTCTAATTTTATTTATTTTATTTTAAGATGGCAGCATAGCCTCCAGATGTTCTACCGCCAGCCGGATGTATTCACCGAGAGAGTTTTCCGCGCAGCCGGCGATAAAGTGGTTGCAGCGGTTGACCGGAATCAGAATTTTAAAGGCTTTGCTTGCACCCACGGCGGTGGCGATTGCGGGGGTGATTTCCCCGAGCAGGGCGTTCGCGAAGACAATGCCCACGGGACCGATCACGATATCCGCGTCGGTGACATTGACGAGCGCGGCATTCTCGCCGGTTGCGCCGAAGTCAGCCCCTGCCTTTAACATGGCTGCGGTAGCGGCGGTGTTGGTGCCGATGGCGTAAAGCTCCAAATCCTTATGTTTTGCCTTGATCTGTTCAATGACGGTCTTGCCGATGCGGCCGCCTTGTCCGTCGATGACGGTGATTTTCATGTGGGTTCCTCCTTGTTAATCAAAATATAAATTCCGCGGTGTACATTCGAAAAACCTTGCGGTTTTCTTCGCACTCGGGCTGTCTGCGCGCCGCTTTGTCATTTTACCGTCCGGCACTGCTAAGTGTCATCGCGTACATTATAGCATAGGCGCATAACGTATAAAATAGAG
The DNA here is from genome assembly GCA_910587095.1 of uncultured Lachnospiraceae bacterium. Taxonomy (GTDB): domain Bacteria; phylum Bacillota; class Clostridia; order Lachnospirales; family Lachnospiraceae; genus UBA3282. Next base: position 49,764 of record CAJUMJ010000038.1, on the reverse strand, counting down.
AAAATCCCTCATAATACCTTTTATCAAATTGTCGCGATGCGACAATTAGATAAAAAAGACAGGAAACGGGAGAAGTTATGTCAACTAATAGAGCGACGATTTATTTGAAAGCGGAACAGAATGTGGAGGTGCAGGAGCCGGAAGTGTGTGTGAAAGATATCGGCAGTCTGACCTGCTCCGACCCGCATATTCAGGCGAAAGCCAGATCTTTGAGGCTGTGGCAGTTTCAGGAGGGGGCGAGCAAGAGGCAGGTTATCAGCATTCTGCGGGTGATCGAGGAGATAGAGAAGGCATGTCCCGGCGTAAGTGTGGAAAGTCTTGGCGAGACGGACGTGCTGATAGAGTGGATCAGCGTGGACAGGCATAAGGGCTTTGTTCAGTGGTGCAAGCTGGCCTTCGTGTCGTTAGTCAGCTTTTTCGGCACGGCATTCACGATTATGGCTTTCCACAACGATATCGGGATCAACGAAGTTTTCTCGAAGCTCTATGAGATGGTGATGGGCGCCCGGGGAGACGGATACGGGATTCTTGAGTTGTCCTACTCGGTTGGGTTGGCGGTAGGTATCATCGTATTCTTTAACCATATCGGCGGCAGGCGGATCACCAAAGACCCGACCCCGATTGAGGTGGAAATGCGGGTTTACGAGGATGATGTGAATAAAGCCCTCATTGCGACGGCGGACAGGGAGGGAAAGACCATTGATGTTTCTTAGACAGCTTCTCCTTTCGGTGATCGGGGCAAGCTCGGGACTGATCGTGTCGGCGGGCGTGTTCACGGTGTTAATTTCTGTCGGGTTGATTCCGCGGTTTGCGGGAAAAATGCATGTGGCAAAAAAAGTATTTGTGCTTGAGGAGATGGTCATATTCGGCACATTGATCGGCAGCTTTTTCAGTGTATTCAGAGAGTGGTGCATGGTGGGAAGAATGGTGCGGACGCAGGCGGTTTTCGGGGCGGCGACGGAGGGTGTCTGGAATTTTGCGGGGACGCTTTTTCAGATTGTGTTCGGTCTGTTCGCGGGTATTTTTGTCGGGTGTCTTGCCCTTGCCATCGCGGAGATGCTAAACACGATTCCTATCTTTGCCAGAAGGATCGGGTTTCGTCACGGGCTGGGGATCGCGATACTTTCCGTGGCGCTCGGAAAGCTGACAGGGAGTGTGATTTACTTTACGCAGCGGGTGTTTTTGTGAGGAACGGCTATAGTAAACTGATCAAGCAGGGATCCATTTACCAATTAGCTACACTTTTTTGCTTGCCAGAATTTCCTTCTACTGCGTTGTTTTCGGTCAACGATGCCATCGCATCGCCTCCCTCAAACGCCTTGTATAAGGCAATCCTGAACTTCGCAAAAAATGTATGTAATTGATAAATGGTACACTAGTGCATACAGAATAGATGGATGGAAAGGCAGAGCTTAGAAAGACAAGAAAAAGGAGAAGGGGCATTATGGTACAGAATGAAACAATGAATCAGGACGAAACGATGACACAGCAGGAGAAGGAGCAGGCTTACAGGCAGCATGTGGAACGGACAACGCCGAAGTACAGTATGCCTGCGCGCATGGCAAAGGCTTTTGTTGTCGGCGGCGCCATCTGTGTGATCGGACAGTGTATTTTAAACTATGCAACGAACAGTATGGGACTTGACAAGGAGACGGCGGGCTCTTGGTGCTCTATGCTTCTTGTGCTTTTGAGCGTGGCACTCACAGGATTTGGACTCTATCCCAAGTGTGTGGAGTGGGGCGGAGCCGGGGCGCTTGTGCCGATCACGGGTTTTGCCAATTCGGTGGCCTCGGCGGCAATCGAGTACCAGAAAGAGGGACAGGTATTTGGTATCGGTTGTAAAATCTTCACGATCGCCGGGCCAGTGATACTGTACGGGATATTTACAAGCTGGGTACTTGGCGTAGCGTACTGGGTCGGGAAGCTGATGGGGATTGTGTGAGGAAAATCCACACAATCCCTGCGCCTGTTCTTGACATCCTTTTGCATTGTGTTATACTCTAATTGTCAACTGATAATAAACAATGGTTAACAATGAGGCTGAGACAGATGTACTCTCGGAGTCTCTTTGCGACTGATTTTGTGAGATGCTTTTTTGTCAGATGTGCATAAATTTATGAGGCGTACGTAGAACGTACGTTAATTAAATTTATGTGCATATGGCGGAAAATCTGCCACAAAAGCAGGTGCAAAAGAGAATCGGCGGAAAATTTGCCACAAAGGCAGGTGCAAAAGAGATTCCGAGAGTACATACAGGTAAAACGGAGGGAAAGATGGAAAAAAGAATGTCGTTGGAAGAGGAAAAAAGAGGAAAACGTGAGTCAGCCGGCAGAAGGATCGGCACACAGGAGATGGTGCTGTGCGGGGTATTCACCACTTTGATTGCGGTGGGCGCTTTTATCAAGGTTCCCGTCCCGGTGGTGCCCTTTACCCTGCAATTTCTGTTCACCATGCTGGCGGGGCTTCTCCTTGGCGGCAGGAGGGGAGCGATGAGCGTCGGCGTCTATATTCTGCTCGGGCTGGTCGGGCTTCCCGTCTTTGCGGAGGGCGGAGGCTTCTGGTACATATTAAAACCAAGCTTCGGTTATCTTCTCGGCTTTATGCTGGCGGCTTATGTGACGGGCCGGATGGTGGAGCGCAGGGAGCGTCTGAGTGTCGGATGGGTCATGGCCGTGAACTTCCTGGGGCTGTTCATCGTCTACGCGGCAGGCATGGTATATTACTATGTCGTCTGTAACTATGTGATTGACACGCCAATCGCGCTTGGTCCGCTGTTTCTGTACTGTTTTGTGCTGGCGGTTCCGGGTGATATCGGCCTGTGCATTCTGGCTGCTATATTGACTGTTAGGGTCAGACCTGTTTTTCAAAAAATGACGGGAGAAGGACAGAGAAAATGAGCAAAAATCTCTTTATCACAGGAACGGGTACGGATGTGGGTAAAACATATGTGACCGGTTTGGTCATTAAGAAGCTCAGGGAGAGCGGGGGGGAAGCCGCCTACTATAAGGCGGCGATGAGCGGCAATGAGAGAAGAGCGGATGGCTCGCTGATTCCGGGAGACGCATTGTCTGTGAAGGAAGTTTCCGGGATAGCACAGCCTTTGGAGAAGATGTGTCCTTACATATATGAAAACGCGTATTCGCCCCATCTGGCGGCTCGTATCGAGGGAGGGCCGGTGGAGCTGTCCGTGGTTCTGGAGGGATTTCGGAAGGTCAGCGAAGCATACGATTATGTGACGGTGGAGGGCAGCGGCGGTATTCTCTGTCCCATCCGTTATGATGAGGAGCGGATCATGTTGGAGGACGTGATAAAGGCGCTTGATTTGTCATGCCTGCTTGTAGCGGACGCGGGGCTTGGCACGATCAACAGCGTGGTGCTGACCGTAACGTACATGCGTGCCAGAAACATTCCTGTCGTGGGGATGATCTTTAACCGTTTTCATCCCGGCGATGTGATGGAGGAGGACAATATCCGTATGTGCGAGGAGCTGACGGGACTTAAAACGCTTGCCTGCGTGCGGGAGGGCGACCGGGAACTTTCCATGGATGCCCGGGCGCTGCGGGAGTTGTATAGCTGACGGGAGTTGGTTTACATAAATTCAAGCGCGTAAATTCAAACACACGAAAGATGCAGATGATTAGGTTTACATAATTCATTTTTCGAGAGAAAAGAGGACTTTGAGATGATCTGGTATCCTTACGAACAGATGAAAACCATGAAACCGCCTTACGAGATCGTGGATGCGGAGGGCGTGTATCTCTATACAAAAGAGGGAGACAAGATGATTGACTCCATCTCCTCATGGTGGAGCGTGATCCACGGTTACAAACATCCGGTGCTGACGAGGGCGATCAAGGAGCAGGCGGATATTTTTTCCCATGTGATGCTGGGAGGACTGACCCATTCTGCTGTGCGGAAGCTGTCGGACAAGCTGGCTTCGTGGCTGCCGGGCGATCTGGACTACTGCTTTTTTTCGGATTCCGGTTCGGTGGCGGTGGAGGTGGCGCTCAAGATGGCGCTGCAGTATAACGTGAACAGAAAAGACCCGCGCAAAACGGTGCTCTCGCTCACTCACTCCTACCACGGGGACACCTTCAAGACGATGGAAGTCGGGGACGACGAGGACTACCATTTTGCGTTTGGGGAAAAGAAGGGAGTCATCCACATTGATACGGAGATTTCGGCGCTGGAGGAGGCGTTTGAGAAGCATCATGACGAGCTAGGCTGCTTTATTGTGGAGCCGCTTCTGCAAGGGGCGGGCGGTATGCGGATGTACGGGTTGGACTTTTTAAGGCGGGCGAGACAGCTTTGTGACCAATATGATGTGCTGCTTATCTTTGACGAGGTGGCGACGGGCTTTGGGAGGACTGGATACCGGTTTGTGGCGGACGAGGTGCTGCCGGATATTCTGGTGCTCGGCAAGGCGCTGACGGGCGGATACATAGGCCATGCGGCGACGGTGGCGGGAGAGAAGGTTTACCGGGGATTTTACGGGGACGATCCGTCGCTTGCGCTGATGCACGGCCCGACATTTATGGGCAACGCCCTTGCCTGCAGCGTGGCCCTTGCCTCCATCGAGCTGTTTGAGGGGCAGGACTATATGGCGAAGATTCACCGGATCACGGAGATAATGAGACGGGAACTGGCGGACTTTTCCAGCCCTAAGGTGAAGGATGTGCGCATGATGGGCGGCTGCGTCTGTCTGGAGGTGCGTGACAGGAACGATCTTGCGGGATACCAGGAATTTGCGGCAAAGCGGGGCGTTTTTGCAAGACCTTTCCTGAACTGCCTCTACGCGATGCCGCCCTATGTGATCGCGGAGGAGGAGCTGGTGAAGGTGCTTTCCGTGATGACAGAGTGGTTTGATTAATGTTATGATGGCAGCAGTTCAGGTGTGACAGTGAAGCCGAAGGCTGAACTGTTACGGAAAATGAGGAAGAGGAAGATGGAAAAGATAAGAGAATTGCAGGAAAAAATATACCGTGGCGAGCTGCTCACAAAGGAGGAGATTATGCCTCTTACCAAGGCGCCTTTGGAGGAGCTTTGCCAGGCGGCGGACGGGATCAGAAAACATTTTTGTAAAGACCGTTTTGATCTTTGTACGATTATAAACGGAAAGTGCGGGAAGTGCTCGGAGGACTGCAAATACTGTGCGCAGAGCGCTCATTATGCGACCGCCTGCGGGGAGTCCTATCCGCTTCTTTCCACGGAGAAAATCGTGGAACAGGCGAAACGTAACGCGGCCCAGGGGGTGCTGCGCTATTCTGTCGTCACAAGCGGCAGGCGGCTTTCGGAGGCGGAGATTGAGCAGGTCTGCGAGAGCATTCGCGCGGTGCGGCGTGAGGCCGGCATAGAGGTCTGCGTCTCCTTCGGACTGCTTGCCGAGGCGGATTTCGTTAAGCTTAAGGAGGCGGGAGCGTCACGCGTCCACTGCAATCTGGAATCCTCCGAGCGGTATTTTCCGTTTGTCTGCACAACCCACACCTACGCGGACAAGATAGAGACGCTTTTGGCGGCGAAACGTGCGGGGCTCGAGGTCTGCAGCGGCGGCATCATGGGTCTTGGGGAAACCATGGAGGATCGGATCGATATGGTGCTGACGGCAAGGGCGCTCGGCGTGAAATCCGTTCCCGTAAATGTGTTAAATCCGATTCCGGGTACGCCCTGCGAAAATAACCCGGCGCTCACATATGACGAGGTGCGCCGGATTGTGGCTGTTTTCCGCTTTATCATACCGGATGCGTCGATCCGGCTGGCTGGCGGAAGAGGGCTTCTTTGCGATAAAGGTGAAAAATGCTTTGCCGGCGGCGCGAACGCGGCCATAAGCGGGGATATGTTGACGACGGCGGGTATTACCGTGCAAACGGATATGGCGCTTCTTGAACAAATGGGGTATACTGTGGTAAAGGGATAGGCAGGCATAAAACATGCGCAAATCCCTGAAGGCGAAAAGAGAACGGGAAGGAGCAGGGAGAGCATGTATACATTTCAGTATCGGGTTGCAAGTATCGACGGAGATTATGCCAACTTGGAGCGCATCGACGAACAGGAGGACGGGTATAAGCTGGTGGCGCGCGCCCTTTTGCCGCCGGAGATCAAAGAGGGGACAAAACTTTTGTACGAAATGCTGGAGTACAGGATTTTGGAGTAGGCGTCAGAGGGCGACATGATTGACTGTATGAGTCGACTGGCAGGAGAGGTGCGGATTTGAATAGGAAAGAACATGTGGTGAAGGAGGTTGTGCCCGGTTCCATCGCGCAGGAGATGGGAATTGAGAAGGGCGACGTCCTTCTTTCCGTTAATGACAATGAAATAGAGGATGTGTTTGATTACCGCTATCTGATGAAGGATGAATACGTGGAAGTGCTTGTACGTAAGGCGGACGGCGAGGAGTGGCTTTTGGAGATAGACAAGGACTATGACGATGATTTGGGCGTTGAATTCGAAAACAGCCTGATGAGCGATTATCGTTCCTGCAGCAACAAGTGTATCTTCTGTTTTATCGACCAGATGCCGCCCGGGATGCGGGAAACTTTGTATTTCAAGGATGACGATTCCCGTCTTTCCTTCTTGCAGGGCAACTATATCACGCTGACCAATATGACCGGGCGGGACGTGGAGCGCATTGTCAAGATGCAGCTTGCGCCCATCAATATTTCGGTGCAGACGACGAACCCCGAGCTGCGGTGCCGGATGCTTCACAACCGCTTCGCGGGGGAGAAGCTGCGTTTTCTTGACAGGTTTTACGAGGGCCATGTGGAGATGAACGGCCAGATTGTGTGCTGCAAGGGCGTTAATGACGGGGAAGAACTGCGGCGCAGCATTACGGATCTGATGAGATATCTGCCCTTTATGCGGAGCGTTTCCGTGGTGCCCGCGGGGATTACGAAATATAGGGAGAACCTTTATCCTTTGGAACTATTTACGAGGGAGGATGCCGGAGAAATCATCGACATGATCGAGGAGTACCAGAAAATCTGCTTTGACCGGTATGGTTTACACTTTATCCATGCCAGCGACGAGTTTTATATGCTGGCAAAGCGGGATTTTCCGGAGGAGGAACGCTACGACGGGTATATCCAGTTGGAAAACGGTGTCGGTATGATGCGCCTGTTTCAGGAGGAATTTGAGGAGGCGTTCGGGGCGCTTTCGCGGGATGCGGGTGATCGGGAAAAGCGGCAGCAGGCTGCGCGCACGGTGACGATCGCCACAGGAACGCTTCCTTTTCCGGTGATACAAAAAGCGGCGGAAAAAATGATGGAGGCTTGTCCGGGCCTGCGCGCCCACGTCTGTGCCATCCGCAATGATTTCTTCGGGGAGACTATTACGGTCGCAGGACTTGTCACCGGACAGGATATGATCGACCAGTTGAGCAAGCGGCAGCAGGCGGGTGAGGAGCTGGGGGATACCTTGCTTATTCCCGTCAATATGTTAAGAAGCGGGGAACAGGTTTTTCTGGATGATGTCACGGTGCGCGATGTGGAGGAGTCACTCGGCATTCCGGTGACGGTGATGGAGACAGGAGGACAGGATTTTGTGGAGGCGCTGTTAAATCCTTCTTACCGCATGGAGAGGGAAAACGACATGGAAACCTTTGTGTACGTACAAGGGTATGGCGGGGAGAACAAGATGGAGTCGTACAAGGTAAAAAAACTGGATAACGATGAGATCGGACGGATCTATACAACTTATATGAAAGAGGATTTTCCCTCCGACGAGCTAAAACCACTGAGTCATATCACAAGGAGCGTGGACGCGGGCTATGGATTTTCTTTGGGGATATACGAGGGGGAGGCGCTTGTCGGGTACGCCGTCTTTATTTTGTGTGAGGAGACAAAATGCGCGCTTCTCGATTACTTTGCCATTTTGCGAGACAGGCGGGGCACCGGTTTGGGGCACCAGGCGTTTTCCTTGTTTGAGACTTATTTTGAGGAGGAGCTGCCGGAAGTGGAAGGACTTTACATAGAGTCCGAGAGGGTTTCGGCCGCGCGGGATGAAGGGCAGAGGCTTACCAGATCAAGGAGGATCGCTTTTTACCGGTCCTGCGGCTGTGAGATGACGACGCTTCGCTCCGTGCTGTTTGGGGTGGACTACAGCGTACTTTATAAGGCGTTTGGAGAAAAAAAGCGGGAGGCGTCGCTTTCCGCGCTTTTAGCGCTTTACAAAAAGATGTTTAAGAAGGAGCATTACGACCGCTTTGTGACTCTCTCGGAAATGGGGGAATGTGACGGAGGAAACGGTTTTCGGGAACATGGGGAGCAGGGAGTATGAGCGCGAAAAAGACAGTGATCGGCCTGCTGGCCCATGTGGACGCAGGGAAGACAACTCTGGCGGAGCGTATGCTCTATGCGGCCGGAGAGATCAGGAGTCTTGGGCGGGTGGATCACAGGGATACGTTTCTGGATACGGACACACAGGAGCGGGAGAGGGGTATCACCATTTTTTCAAAGCAGGCCCGCTTTTCGTGGAAAGGCATGGAGGCGACGATTTTGGATACGCCCGGGCATGTGGATTTTTCTGCGGAGATGGAGAGGACGCTGCAGGTCATGGACTGCGCAGTGCTTATTGTGAACGGCGCGGACGGGGTGCAGAGCCACACAATGACGCTCTGGAAACTGTTGGAGCGATACCATGTGCCGGCATTTGTCTTTGTCAACAAGATGGACCAGCCGGGGACGGATGCGGACAGGCTGCTTTTGGGGCTCAGAAAAGAGCTGGATGAGAGGTGCGTGCGCTTTTCGGGTTCGGGCGGAGAAAACACGGACGAATTTTATGAGAATATAGCCGTGTGCGACGACGCGCTGTTGGAGAAGTATCTGGAGTGGGTGGAGCAGGACGCGGCGAGGGAACAGACCGACAGCATCCGGCAGGGAAAGACCAAAGCGGAGCGTGGATTTAGGGAGGCGCCTGTCGGAGACGGGGAGATTGCCGCGCTTATAGGAAGCAGGAAGGTGTTTCCCTGTTTTTTTGGTTCCGCTCTGAAAGGGGATGGCGTGGAGGCGCTGTTAGACGCCCTCTCGACATATGCGCCTGTGCCGGAGCGCGGGAAGGATTTTGGGGCGAGAGTCTTTAAGATCACGAGGGACGCGCAGGGCAACCGCCTGACGCATATCAGGATAACCGGGGGCAGTCTGAAGGTCAAACAGACGATAACGGTGTCCGGTGGACAGCCAGGGGCGGGGACGGATAAGGCGGCGGGTGACTGCGCGGAAAAGATTGACCAGATTCGTCTGTATTCGGGGGAGAAGTACACTACCGTACAGGAGGCGGAGGCCGGGAGTATCTGTGCGCTTTTGGGGCCGGAACGCACATTTTGCGGACAGGGGATTGGCGCGGAAAAAGAGGCGGTGCTGCCTGTATTGGAGCCGGTTATGACTTACCGGGTCAATCTCCCTGACGGGTGCGATATCCATGATATGTATATAAAGTTATGTAAACTTGAAGAGGAGGAGCCGCAGCTTCATCTCCTCAGACAGGAACAGAGCGGGGAACTCCACGTCCGGCTGATGGGCGAGGTGCAGATCGAGATTTTGAGGAAACTGATTTCAGAGCGTTTCGGAATAGACGTGGACTTTGACGAGGGGAGTGTTCTCTATAAGGAAACCATTGCGGATGTGGCGGAGGGCGTAGGACATTTTGAGCCGCTCAGGCACTATGCGGAGGTGCATCTGATTTTGGAACCGGGAGAGCGGGGGAGCGGTCTTACTTTCCGAAGCCGCTGCAGTGAGGACAAACTGGACCGGAATTGGCAGCGGTTGATTCTGACCCATCTGGAGGAAAAGACGCATCTCGGCGTCCTCACGGGGTCGCCGGTTACGGATATGCAGATTACGCTGGCGGCGGGAAAATCCCATGTGAAGCACACGGAGGGCGGTGATTTCAGGCAGGCGACCTACCGCGCGCTAAGACAGGGCCTGTGCCGGGCAAGGAGCGTGCTTTTGGAGCCTGTCTATGCCTTCCGCATGGAGCTGCCCGCTTCGCTGGTGGGGCGTGCCATGACGGACGTGCAGGCAATGAGCGGCCGCTTTGACGCGCCGGAGACGGCAGGAGAGGAGGCTGTGCTTGAGGGAACGGTTCCCGTCTCCGAATTTGGCGGGTACCAGACGAAAATGCTCGCCTATACCGGGGGAAAAGGACGGCTGTTTACGAGACTGTTTGGCTATGAGCCGTGTCATAACGCGGATGAGGTCATGGAACAGATCGGCTACGAGGCGGAACATGATACGGAGAACCCGTGCGGTTCCGTGTTCTGCGCCCACGGCGCGGGATTTGTGGTGGAGTGGAACAAGGTGGAGGAGTACATGCACCTGGAACCGGCTCTGAAAACGGGGTGGCGGTTGTCGGACGGCAGCGTTTACGGGGTGGATGACAAAAACGGCCAAGATGGTCAATGCTTCCGGTACAGTCGGGACGACAGCACCGGGGATGGCGGTGCGGGAAGCGGCGCTGTAGCGGGGAACTTTGCCGAAAGATACGCAAGACGTACTTCCGGCGGCGGAACTACGATTGACTTTATTGGTCAAGATGAAGTGGAAGAGATTTTTGCGCGGACATTTGGCGCAAAAGAGCCGAAAAAGCAAGGGTGGGCGAGAACCATCCGGGCAAAGACGGCGGCGCCCGCCGAAGTTGAATACCATGGCGGGCAGGCGAAACAGGAGGAATACCTTCTGGTGGACGGCTACAATATTATCTTTGCATGGAAGGAACTTTCCGGGCTTGCCGGAGCGGACTTAAACGCCGCCCGGGGAAGACTGATGGATATTCTCTGCAATTATCAGGCTTATCGCAAAATGCACCTGATTCTGGTCTTTGACGCATACCGCGTGAAGGGAAATCCGGGCAGCGTGGAGCATTACCACAATATAGACGTAGTCTACACGAGGGAAGCGGAGACGGCGGATCAGTATATCGAGAAGGTAACCCATGTGATGAGCCGGAAAAATTACCGTGTGCGGGTGGCGACTTCCGACGGGCTTGAGCAGATCATCATCATGGGGGCCGGGGCGATCCGGGTTAGTGCGAGAGAGCTTCTCGAGGAGGTGCAGGCGGCGGAGGCCGAGATGCGGGAGAACTATATGAATTAACGTAGTATCAAGCATAGTATCAAGCATAAGCAGACTCGAAATGCTTCGCATTTCTCGTTCGCACCTTAAGATTTTTATAAGAAATCCCACGACTTTTTTATAAGGACTTACTTTTAAGATAAGTGCAGGCTTAGGAAAAAGGGGGTAAGGTTTTCAAATGGATGCATGTGTGCTTGTGGTGGACGACGACAGGGAGATTGTGCGGGCGATAGCTCTTCTTCTGGAGAAGGAAGGCTACCGCGTGCTTAAGGCATATGACGGTATGGAGGCGCTGCGGGTTCTGGCGGAGTCGGAGGTGCAGCTTATCATCATGGATGTGATGATGCCAAAACTGGACGGGCTGTCCGCCATGATGAAGATCAGGGAGCGGAAGAACCTTCCGATCATCGTCCTGAGCGCGAAGACGGAGGACACGGACAAGATCTTAGGACTCTCCATGGGGGCGGACGACTATGTGGCGAAGCCCTTTAATCCGCAGGAGCTGGCGGCCCGGGTGAAAAGCCAGCTTCGCAGATATACGATGCTCGGCGGCATTCATGCGCAGAGCGAGACGGATGAGATCGTAAACGGCAGACTCTGTTACCACCTTAAGGAGCGCACGCTCTACGCGGACGGGGAGGCGGTCAGGCTGACCGCCACGGAGACAAAGATCATAGAGCTTCTGATGAAGAACAGAGGACGGATATTTCCGGCGGAGGAGATCTATGAGAGAGTATGGGAGGATGTGTCCTTTTCACCGGAGAATACGGTGATGGTGCATATCCGGCACATCCGCGAGAAAATCGAACTCAATCCGAAGGAGCCAGAATATGTAAAGGTGGTGTGGGGCATTGGATACAAAATGGAAAAAAGGTAAGTCATTATTCAGTTTTATGGCGTTTGCAACAGGATTGACCATGTTAGTCAGCAATCTGATTCCCGCTGCAGGAATGGTGACGGCTTTCGGTACGGGTATTCTTGAGGGACAGCCGGATTATCAGGAGAGCGAGGAGTTTCGGAATCTGATCTGCGAGAGGCTGTCGATGCTTATGGGCGTTGCGGTTTGGGAAAAGAATGATTCGGGAAATGGGGCTGACGGCACGGATGCGAAAGACCAATCCGGTCAGGAGCGGGATAACAGGCCGTTACAGGAGGCGGTGGCAGTACAGGAAGAGACTGTCGTGGAAGAATCCGCGGATTATGCCGATTACTATTACGGCTATGATTTTGGCGATCAGGAAAGCCTGGATCGTTATATGGCGGATTTGGCCAAAGACAAGAATCTCCGCTACGCCGTGATCTGTCAGAATCAGCTGCTCTACTCAAATATGGAAGGCTTCGGGGAAAAAGCGGGGCAGGAATGGAATGGGGAGGATTTCTCACAGGATCTCGATGCGGACGTGTATAATTTTACCCTATGGTACAACAGGGAAAACGACGGCAAGGTAGCGATTGTGAAGGACCGCTGGGAGGAAAATGTGTACGGCGACGGTGTCTACCGCGATAGCAGCCGCTGGCGGGTGCCCGGTTACTCAAACTTTACGATCGGAGATTCCTATGAGGATGTGGTGATCTTTCTGGCGGCGGCAAAAAATCCGCAGCTCTACATGGTGAGGGAGAACGGGAACAGCAATATCGCAGAGTATGGCGGCAGATTGTATCGCATGAGACTGAAGATGGTCTATCTGCACAGCGCTGCAGAGCGGACTGCGATTTTTTGGATAATCGCTTTGATTCTTCTGGCAATAGCCTTCCTGATGCGCAGGAGCAGAAAACAGGCGGTGGAGTGGATCGCGGCTTTCCTGAGAAAGATCTGTCTGGAGATCAAGCTTTTCCTGCTACTGGTTCTGATGGTTTTTCTCACGGCAATGAGCGCGGGATCGCTCGGGAATGTGATCTGGTGGATCAGAAGAGGAGTTCCCTTTTATAGTTGGAGCGGTGATTATCTTTATGAGATCGCCCGTCTTACGAGGGCGGGGGGATATCTGGCTGTCTGGTTCTGGCTCTTTTATCTGGTTGTCCTGGACTTTCGGATGAATCGGGGAAGGCAGAAAAAGCCGCTCTTTACCTTTCTCAAGGTGAAGGATTTCAAGTATCCGATCCAGAAAAGGCTGGTGAAAAGACAGCAGCGGACATTGATTGCAGAGCTTAGCCTGAGTATACTGTTTGCGGCGGTCTTCTGTGCGGCATGGCTGCTTATGGAAGAGTACACGAATTATCTCACAGGCGGCTACAATTACAGCTATGTATACGATGCGTATGAAGGCACGGCGCAGGAACTTGGCTATCCGTCCGGACTGACAGGATTCTATATGGCTTATCTGATGATGCCCGGTTGCGTTTTCGCTGCCTTATTTACCTTTACCGTGATCACATTTATCGGTTTGCGCAAAAATTATCGTCTGGCCGTGGATATCGGCGCACTCACAGACCAGATCCTTGCGGTGCGGGAGGGCGGTCTGACGGAGGAACTGGTCTTATCTGAGGACTCAGACCTGCGGGAGGCGGCGGACAATATAAACCAGATTCAGAAGGGCATGGAGACGGCGGTTTCGGAGCGGATAAAGAGCGAGCGGATGAAGGTGGATCTGGTGACCAATGTGTCCCACGATATCAAGACGCCGCTCACCTCCATCATCAGCTATGCGGAGCTGTTGCGGCAGGAGGAAGAGCTGCCCCAGCATGTGAAAGAGTATATCCAGATCTTAGGGGAGAAGGCGGAGAGGCTGCGCGGTATCGTGCAGGATGTGTTTGAGATCAGCAAGGCAACTTCGGGGCAGCTCCCGATCCGGATGGAAGAGCTGGATATGGGAAAACTCCTGCGGCAGACCCTTGCGGATATGAGTGACCAGATTAGTCAAAGTACGCTTGTCGTGCGGACGGCTATTCCCGAGCAGCCTGTGTCTGTGACGGCGGACGGTCAGAGACTCTATCGGGTGTTCCAAAACCTTTTGCAGAACGCACTGCGCTACTCTCTGGAAGGCTCGCGCGTATATCTTTCGCTGACAGAGGAGGACGGACGGGCGGTTGCGCGCATCAAGAATACTTCCGGCGTGGAACTTGCGGACTCGAAGGACTTTACGGAGCGTTTCGTTCGGGGAGATGAGAGCCGCACAGACGGCGGCAGCGGACTGGGACTTTCCATCGCGAAGAGCTTTACGGAGGCGTGTGGCGGGAAGCTTACGGTGGAGGCGGACGCGGATTTGTTTACGGTGACGGTTTCCTTTCCGACAGGTGGACAGACGTAAGAACGGCGGATGACGATCTCCTGCATCTGATCCAAATTCGGAAAAGAAGTTAAAATGATTTAATGAATGGGAATGAAGAAAGCAGATTGGCGTACGACATCGTCAGTCTGCTTTCTTCGTGAGATCCTTCGCTTTTTTCTAAAAAGGGCATTGACCATACAGTAACTGTACAGATTATGATGAGGCTATAAAAAAGAGCAAAGGAGAGAATGATATGAAAAACGGAAAACGGATTTGGATCGCAGTTGGAGGCATTGTTGTTATGGCGGGGGTGACTTTGGCCTGCTTTGGGGAGAAGATAAAGACGCTCTATGTTTCCCTCAACAGTTTCAAGGACGAAAACTTGGCGCATACGTTTCAGAACACGCCCCAAATACAGCCGACGAAACACATCAGCCGTGGGGAAAATACGTTTTCGTTCTCAAAGGAGGACAATATGGCTTTGCCGGAAAAATTTGGCTTTGAAGATTCGCTCTATCCTGTCGAAACATTTATAGAGGATACGCGTACTTTGGCGATGCTTGTCATTCGGGACGATGTGATAAAGTACGAAACGTATTTTTCTGGAGGGGATGAGAATACGCTGTTTTCCTCCAACTCCATGGGAAAGTCATTTGTGTCGGCGTTGATGGGGATCGCGGTAGAGGAAGGATATGTAGGGAGCGTGGAGGATCCGATCGGAAAATATATCCCGGAATTCAGGGGGACGGAGCTTGAGAATATTCCGATCAGGGCATGTTTGCAGATGGCTTCCGGGATCGACTTTGACGAGGATACGGATATGAGCGGCTTTTCCTTGCGCACACTGATGGGGATGCCGGCCATGAAAGTCATATCGAAATATGGCGTGCAGGAGGAGCCGTACACCTACCGCCGGTATTTGAGTATCAACACGGAGATATTGGGGAAGGTGATCACGAACGCAACGGGATACAGTCTTGCCCGGTACATGGAGGAGAAGCTCTGGAAGAAAATCGGTGTGGCGCACGACGCGTATTGGACGCTGAGCAACGGTACGGAGCTGGCCATGGGAGGCTTAAGCGTCTCGCTCAGGGATTACGCGCAGTTTGCCAGACTGTATTTAAACGGCGGCAGCTATGAAGGGGAACAGATTCTCAGCAAAGACTGGGTGAAAGACAGCGTGGATGACAGTGCGGCGTACTCAAGACCCGGAGCCAATCAGGACGCTTACAACGCGATCGGGTACGGCTATCAGTGGTGGGTGCCGGAAGGGGAGGAAGGAGAGTTCATGGCGATAGGCGTCTATGGACAGTGGATTTATGTAAACCCGACAAAACAGGTAATTATTGTAAAGACCAGTGCGGATCCCGATTTTATGGAAAAGGGGTATGAGCTTAAGCATGTGGCGTTTTTCAGGGCGGTCGCGGAGGCGGCCGCAAGATAGGAAACGTTACTGAATTGTTTGCGCAATTACCCGGAAATGTGTTATGATTATACATATACTGATAAGGCGCTTCGGTAAACGGATGCGGGAATAATGGCGGGCGTTTACAGGGACGGAGATTTTATTTGGGCGGACGGGATTTGAGATATGGAGAGAAGTACCAAAGGACAGAGTGAAGAGAAAACGCGGACAGGAGAAAAGGCGAGAGGGCAGACAGAGTTTCAGGATGGAATACCGAAGAAAATATGGTTGGTCTATGAAAAAGCTTTTCTGCGTTTTACCCCGGAAGAAAACCGTAAATTCATAAGAAACACGGACAGGCAGCTTAGCCAGTTGGAGCGGCGCATCACCCGCAAGAAGAGACAGGAAAACCATCAGGTGTTGGCGGATATGAAGGAGCTGCACAGGAAGGCAGCGCAGGTCGGTTATACGGTGGTGCATCGGGATACCAGGTGTTTAAAAAAATACCGCCGCGTAGTGCGGCTTTTAGCGAAGCTGGACATAGGGTTTTTGAAGAAAATGGCGGTCGGGGCGGTGGCGGACGATGTCGCTGTGATGGAGAAGACGGCAATGCTTCTCCGGACGAAATCCCTCTACGAGATTTACAAAGAGGAGTATATGCAATATCTGGTAGGACGGCGGATTGAGGAGCTGATGGAGGCAGAGCCGGAGAAACAGTATCCGGAGGCCAGAGGAATGAAGCGGCGCTTTGTCCTGCATATCGGGCCAACCAACAGCGGAAAAACCTACGAGGCGCTGCAACGGCTGAAGCAGGCGTACCGCGGGATTTATCTGGGGCCTCTGCGGCTTTTGGCGCTGGAGGTCTACGATCGCATGATGGCGGACGGGATTCCCTGCGATATGATTACCGGAGAGGAAACTATTCGCACGCCGGGCAGCTTTGTCCAGGCTTCCACGGTGGAAATTTTGGATATCAGGGAGGTATACGACATTGCCGTGATCGACGAGGCGCAGATGATGGCCGACGAGAACAGGGGAAGCAACTGGACGAGGGCGATTCTGGGTATCCGCGCAGAGGAGGTTCATGTCTGCTGTTCCGTCACGGCGGAAAATCTTTTGGTCAGGATGCTTACGCGCTGCGGGGATTCGTATGAGATCGTGCGCCACGAGCGCAACACGAAGCTGCAGTTTATCCCGGAACGCTACGATATGGCGAAAGATGTGGAACAGGGGGATGCGCTGATTGCTTTTTCCAAGAAAAATGTGCTGGCCATCGCGGCCGCCCTGGAAGGGCGCGGGATACATGCCAGCGTGATTTACGGGAATCTCCCGCCGCAGACGAGACAGGAGCAGGTGCGGCTGTTCACGGAAGGAATAAACCAGGTGGTGGTGGCCACCGACGCCATCGGTATGGGAATCAACCTGCCGATCCGCAGGGTGGTTTTTATGAACACGGCGAAATTTGACGGAGTCGGGAAGAGACGGCTTCTCGCTGAGGAAATCAGGCAGATCGCGGGCCGGGCCGGTCGCTATGGCTTTTATGATACCGGCTATGTACAGTCGGCCATGGATATGGAATATGTGGGAAAGAAGCTCGCGGAACCGTTCTATCCGCTTAGAAGGGCCAGAGTCGGCTTCCCGGAGGTGCTCCTTGACATCAACCTGGAGCTTGACGAGATCATAGGAGCCTGGGAAAAGACCGGCAATCCGCCCATGTACGACAAGATATCCATGAAAGAGAGCATTGACAAGTACAGATATCTGCGGGATTACAAGAAGAAACTTTCCTGCATGGAGGACAGGAAGCTGGTTTTGACTTTGATTACCTGCCCGTTTGACGTGAAGGACAGGGAGGTACTCAGACTTTGGCTGCGTTACTGTGAAGATCCCGAAAAACAACAGGATTGTCCCATGCTTCCGAGGGACTTTTCCCTGGAAGGGCTGGAGTCCTACTATAAGCAGTTAGATCTCTACACCCAGTTTTCGGCAAGAATGTCCTGGGTGATCGACAGGGAGGAGGTGGCGGCCAACAGGGAGTGGGCACAGCACGAGATCGGCGAGTTGTTAAAGGAGGACAAAGGGCAGTTTGAGAAGAGATGCCGTATCTGCGGCAGGCCGCTTGTCTGGAATTCGGATTATCCGATTTGCGACCGCTGCTATCGGAAGATGGGGAAAGAACACATATGATTTATACCTATTATACGGATGTGCGGTGTTTTGAAAACGACATGCTGTTCCAGGAAAAACTGAATACGCTTTCTCCTTACAGGCAGCAGAAGATCGCTCTTTTGCGCAACAGAAAGGACAAGAACAGAAGCCTCGGGGCGGGACTTTTACTAAACCACGGGCTTGCCGCCTTTGGCATACAGGAGAGAATCGCGGAGTACGAGGTCGGAGAGTGGGGAAAACCCGCGTTGAAATACCATCCTGAGATTTCCTTTTCCCTGTCCCATTCCGGTGACTACGCGATTTGCAGCATCGGGGACAAGCCGGTGGGAAACGACATCGAGCGCGTGAAGGCTGGAAGACTGCGGGTGGCGGACCGCTTTTTCGCGAAGGAGGAGCTTAGGTGGCTCTATGGCGCGGCAAAGGAAGAGGAGAGGACATTGCGGATGTTTCGCATCTGGACTATGAAGGAGAGCTTTTTGAAAGTAACCGGAAGAGGAATGTCGCTGTCTTTGGATGAATTTGCGATTTGTATGGATGAGAAGTCGCAGAGAGCCAGGGTGAGGCATTCCTTTGACGAAAAGTATTATTATATGAGGGAGTACAGGGAGATCGACGGATATTGCGCGGCGGTCTGCTGTCAGGAGAGCGGGGATATCGCGTACGATATGATTCCCGTAGAATCGGTGTGAAAGGAGATTTGCAATTATTTTGGGGAGTGGGGTATAGAATGGGGAGAAGAAAGAGAGTGAGCGTTGCGTTTACGGTTTTGGCGGCGGTGTTTGCGCTTTACACCGTGTTTGTCTATTTTCTGGTGAGCGCCTGTCTGGTTCCCTCTTTTATGGACAAACTGAATGCCTTTGAGGATATCACCAGAAAATGCTACAGCGAGCAGGTGCAGACGGCGGATATTAAGGAGAACAGGTCGCAGCTTCTTGCGGGGACGAGAGAGTGGCTTGAGACGGCTAAGAGAAACAGGGTTCAGGTGGAGACTGAGGACGGCTACCGGCTTACGGCGGAGGAGTTTCCTTCGGGCACGGGAGATAAGTGGGTGATTCTTCTCCACGGCTACACGGGCTGGAAGGAGGAAATGTACCAGTTCGCGTGTTGGTATCAGCAACAGGGTTATTCCGTGCTGGCGCCGGATCTTCGCTGTCAGGGCGAGAGCGAGGGGGATTTTATCGGGATGGGCTGGACGGATCACTTTGACTGTGCGCTCTGGATCGACCATATTCTGGAGCAGTCGCCGGACGCGGATATCGTGCTTCACGGACAGTCCATGGGAGCCGCCACGGCGCTTCTCGTGGCCGGCGCGCCGGGCGTATCCGAACATATTCGGGTGGTGGTATCGGACAGCGCCTACACGGAGGCTTACGCGATGTTCGGCGATAAGATCGGAGAGTGGTTTCACCTGCCGGCGGCCCCTTTTGTGGATTCGGCCTGTGTGATGCTGCGTCTGAGGGGCGGATATAATTTAAAGGATGCTTCCCCTCTGAAAGCCGTTGTCAACAGCGATATCCCGACTTTGTTTATCCACGGGGACGAGGACCGGATGATTGACGTGGCTATGTCCTACGAGCTGTATGAGGCTGCCGCCTGCGAGAAGGAGCTTCTTATTGTGGAAGGGGCGGGACACGCCCAGGCGCAGGACAAAGATCCCGAGGCGTATTACGGAAGAATCGGTGAATTTTTAGAGCGTTATCTTTAGGTGACGGGAAAGGCGAACCAATGTGTACGATAGCGATGAAAAAATTACGTAAGGCGGCGGGAGCGGCAGGAATACTTGCCGTGGGAGCGCTGCTTTCGGTTTCCTTTGGACTCAGGGAACCGGACGTGGTTCACGGAGCACAGAAACGGACGGTGCGGGTGAGTTTTTTCCCGATGGGAGGGTATCACGAGACGATGCCGGACGGAAGCCTTTCCGGGATGGACGTGGAATATCTGGAAAATTTGTGTGATTACGTAAGCTGGGATGTGGAATATGTGCCGTGCGTAAGCTGGGACGAAGCGCTCGGGATGTTGGCCGACAAAGAGGTGGATCTGGTAGGCTCCGCCCAGTATTCCAGGGAGAGGGCGGAGAGCTATCTTTATGCCGACCTGGCGAGCGGTTATACGTTCGGAGCCGTCGCGGTGAAAAGCGACAGCAAGATCGCTTACGAGGATTTTGACGCTATGGGGGACATTACTTACGGCGTTGTCGGGACTTATGTCAGGAAACAGGAATTTCTGGAGTACCTCAACGGGCACGGTATCCCCAGCCCGAAGGTGCGCGAGTACGAGAGTGCGGCGGCCTTGCAGGAGGCGCTGTCGGCGGGTGAGATCGACGCGCTTGTGCATTCCCTTACGGAAATCAGGGAGGGCCAGCGGGTGATCGGCCGTTTCGCGCCCATGCCGTTTTATTATATTACATATCCCGGGAACGACGATCTGATGCTCGAGCTGAATCAGGGGATCGCGGATATCAAGATGAACCGTCCCGAGCTGGAAAACGAACTGATGGTGAAATATTACGACAGCCGTCTGGATCATACCATTCTTCTGACAGGCGAGGAGAAGGACTACATTCGGCAGAAGAAACGGCTGACGGTCGGTTATCTGGACGGCTATTATCCCTTTTCCTATGAGGACGAGGAGGGCGTCTACAGCGGACTGGCATTGCAATTGCTGGAAGAGGTGTCGGCGAGTACGGGCCTCGGTTTTGACTATGTCAAAATGGCCGGCATGGAGGAGGCGAAAGAGGCGCTTGCGGAGGGAAGCATTGATATCATAGGGTACTGCGGTGAGGACGTCGCGGAAATCAGGCAGGCGAAAGGCACAGTCACAAAGGTCTACGCGCAAGTGCCGCACGTCATCATTATGAAGCGCGGGAGCAGGGTGGAGGAGCTTAATAATCTGGCGGTGACGAGCGAGAATGTCTGCGGGGAAGAGGATTTTTCCTATGTGGGGGATCAGACGCAGCTTCTCGTCTACGGAAATCAGGAGGAGTGTCTGCGGGCGGTACGCGCCGGCAAGGCGGAGGCGGCTTTGTGCGACGGCTATCTGGCGGAGTATATGCTCGGCTCGAACTTAAGCTTCGGACAGTTGGAGATTCACACGGTTTTAAGCGATGTGCACAGTATCCGCATGGCGGTTCGGGACGACGAGCAGTCTCCTCTCCTTGGCATTTTAAATAAGGAGCTTCTGGAAGTTACCGACAAGACGGTAAACGACTACATGCTTCAGGACAATTTTTATTCCAAGATAAGCGTTGACAGCTTTATCAGGGATCACAGCATCGTCATTATCCTTGTGCTGCTCTTCGCGGCCACTCTTGCTATTTTTGTCCTGTACCGTATGCTGGAAAACAGCAAAAGAATCCAGAAGCTGATGTACAAGGACACGGACTTCAATATCTGGAATCTGAACTACCTGAAATACAGGGCGTCTTGCAGGCTGGGGACGGATGCGGACAGAAACTATGCCATCGTCTATACGGATATCTGCCAGTTTAAGAGCTACAATACACTTTACGGATGGGGAACGGGGCAGAGATTTTTGGAGCTTACCATCG
The DNA here is from genome assembly GCA_910587095.1 of uncultured Lachnospiraceae bacterium. GTDB lineage: Bacteria > Bacillota > Clostridia > Lachnospirales > Lachnospiraceae > UBA3282. The sequence continues at coordinate 28,371 of CAJUMJ010000038.1, read as the reverse complement.
AAGTGATGTCAGCGGAGATCGACAGCGAGAAGGAGCTGTATGCCAGAAGCTACGGCAGTCACTTTGTGCTCTTTGTGTGCTATGAGGATATGGCGGCTCTGACGGAGCGCATGAGAACCATGGCGAACCGGATTTCCGATTATATCTATGAGAGGGAAGGGATACGTCTGGCGCATGCGATGGGCATCTGCGCCATCGAAAAGGGAGAGACGGATATCCAGCTTGCCCTCTCCTATGCGATCCAGGCGGTGGATCCGCTAAAGGATGGCTACAGCAATGGGGTCCGCATCTATGACGACGAGCTGAGAACGAAGCTTAAAGAGCAGCATGAGCGGGAAAAGCTGTTGGATCGTGTGGATTTCAGGAAGGATTTTGTGGCATACTATCAGGCGAAGGTGGACATCCGCGACGAGCGTGTGGTGGGGGCGGAAGCGCTGGTGCGTTTCAAGGATCCTTCGGCGAACGGCGCGATTCGCGCGCCCGGCTTTTTCGTGCCTTACTATGAGCAGACGGGAAAGATCACGGAGATAGATTTCTTTGTGATGGAGAGCGTCTGCAAGATGCTTCGCCGGAGGCTTGACAAGGGTCTTCCCGTGGTTCCCATATCCTGTAATTTTTCAAGAACGCATTTTGTGAAAGAAGGGTTTCCGGCGCAGTTCGAATCCATGATCGGTAAATATGATATTCCGAAGGATCTGATCGAGGTGGAGATTACGGAGACGCTTGTCGTGGAGGAAATGCAGCAGCAGAAGGTCAGGGAAAACGTGGAGATATTGAAGAAAAAGGGCGTGCATCTCTCCATAGACGATTTCGGCTCGGGCTACTCGTCGCTCGGTGTGTTCGAGCAGATTCCCGCGTCGGTGATCAAGCTTGACAGATCGTTTTTGCTCAATAACGAGAACCGCACGAGACAGGTGTATATTATGAAAAATATTGTTAATCTGGCAAATGACTTGGAGGCTCAGGTTGTCTGCGAGGGTGTGGAGACGGATAAGGACACGGAGCTGATGATGGAGATCGGCGCTTATGTGGCCCAGGGCTACCGCTACTGCAAGCCTGTGCCGGAGGAAGTGTTTGAGGGTATGCTTGCATGAGGAAAAAAAGAATGGTCGTTCTGTGTATTCTGGCAGCGTTTTTGTGTTTTCTCTACTGCTTTATTGTGTTCAGTATACGGTCCGGGAGCCGTTTTTATCTGATATGGGGGGTTGGCGGTCTGGCTTTTTTGGGCCTTGCGGTTTTTATAGGAAATGACCTTTGGAGCAGGCTGCCTTTTCCTGTGCGCCGCCTTATTGTTATACTGACGGCCGTATGTGTACTTCTCTTTGTGGTGGCGGAAGGCTGCATATTTGCCCATTACAGGGATCAGGGCAGGCCGGGGCTTGACTATATCATTGTCCTTGGCGCGCAGATGAAGGCCGGCGGACCAAGTGCGGTGCTTCGGTTTCGTCTGGATGCGGCCTACGACTATCTGATCGCCAATGAGGATACGCTGTGCGTGGTGAGCGGCGGGCAGGGGGCGAACGAGCCATGTACCGAGGCGGAGGGAATGTATGTTTATCTGGTGGAGAGGGGCATAGCGCCGGAGAGAATACTTATGGAGGACAAATCCACGGACACCTCGGAGAACATTGCATACAGCGCAGCGCTCATCGGCGGGACGGACAAGGATGTGGGCATTGTCACCAACAACTTCCACGTATTCCGGGGAGTGATGCTGGCCAGACACGCGGGCTTTGAGAATGCCTGCGGCATCTCGGCCCGCTCCAATATTTACTTTCAGCCCAATAATCTGGTGCGGGAGTTTTTCGGGATCATGAAAGATCTGGTATACGGAAACCTGTTATAACAGTTTGGCCAGACCGAATGGGCGTGTGCCAGACAACACAAAAGCTGCTTGACGCGAATGGGCGTGTGCCAGACAACACAAAAGTTGCTTGACGCGCGGGGGCAGTGTGGTTAGAATAGAACAAGATGAGAAACATATGATCGCTATGGAGACAAACGGTGAAGATACGGGAGAGAAAAGGCAGGAAAAAAACGGGGATTGCGGCGGTTTTATTGTGTCTGGCTCTGGCGGGATGCGGGAAGGACGCGGAGCCGAGCTATACCGAGCAGGGTATGGATGCCGTGGCGGCGCTTGATTATGAGAAGGCTCTCGCACTTTTCCAGACGGCGGAGGAAAACGGGGAGGAGGAACGGCTTCTCTACCGCGGCATGGGGCTTGCCTACCTGGGAAAGACGGAGTATGAGGCGGCCATAGCCTATCTGGAAGCCGCTCTGAGGCTGGGCGACGGCAGGGTGGAGAACCTGGATTTCGATATCAACTATTACCTTGCCACGGCATATTATAAGAGCGGACAGATGCAGAGCGCGGAGAAGGTTTACGATGCGATTTTAGGTATACGGCCGACGGAGACAAACGCTTATTACCTGCGGGGCTGCGTAAAGCTCTCGGAGGGAAATTTTGACGGGGCGAAAGCGGACTTTGACACCGCGATCGCGCAGGAACCGAAAAACTACGACCGCATGATCCGCATCTATATGGTGCTTGAGGAGTACGGATACAAGGAGGCGGGGCAGATTTATCTGCAAAACGCCATGAAGGAGAATGAAAAGTCCATCTCCGACTATGATATGGGGCGCATCTGTTATTATATGGGAGATTACGATAACGCCCGTAATTTTCTTGAGAAGCTGAAGACGGCTTCGGACTATGGTGCGGCGCTCTATCTGGGGAGAACATACGAGGCGCTTGGGGATTATAACTATGCGGCCAGCATTTATGCCGGGTATACGGATTTTGACCAGACAAAGGCGGAGATCTACAATCAGCTCGGACTGTGCCGTATGCAGCTTGGGGAGTACCAGACGGCGCTCGACGCGTTTCAGACGGCGATGAATATAGAGGGAAACGATATGATGCAGACCCTCAAATTTAATGAGATTATGACTTACGAATATATGGGAGACTTCAAGACGGCGGCGGCGCTGATGAACAGTTATCTGCGAAGCTATCCTGATGACGCGGCGGCAAAGAGGGAATACGAGTTTTTGCAGACCAGATAATACAATCATAATCAGAAGGGAGAATTGTTATGAAAGATACCTATGTGCGAGTGAAAGGAATTGTCAAGAGAGGGGATACTTATCTCCTGTTGAAGAGATGGATGGATGACCGCATTCCGGATCCCTTTGTGTGGGAATTTATTGACGCGGAAGTGCCGCATGGAGAGGCGCCTGACGAGACGATGCTAAACGTGATCACGGAGCTGCTTTCCGTGAGCGGAAAAATCGAGAAAATCGAGTATACCTGGTCCCAGCTTCTCGGCGAGACGCACTGTGTCGGAATTGCGTACATCTGTTCTATCCCGGAGGATGAGGAGGCCACTATTGTCCTGTCGGAGGATTACGGGAGCTACGAGTGGGTGAAGAGGGAGGATTTTCCGCTTTATATTGAAAACCAGTATGTTCTGAAAGATTTGGAGGGTAAAAAGCTGTGATTCATGTACTGACAGAGAAGATTAAGAAGATGGAAGCTCCTATTGTGGTGGGCCTCGACCCCACTATGAAATTAGTTCCGGAGCATATCAAACAAAAGGCATTTGCCGAGTACGGTGAGAACTTAAAAGGTGCGGCGGAGGCGATTCTTACATATAATAAGGGAATTGTGGACGCGGTTTGCGATCTGGTGCCTGCCGTGAAGCCGCAGATCGCCATGTACGAGCAGTTTGGCGTGGAGGGGCTGATCGCTTTTCAGAAAACGGTTGCTTACTGTAAGGAAAAAGGGCTGGTGGTGATCGGCGATATCAAGCGGGGCGATATCGGCTCCACCTCGGAGGCATACGCGGTTGGACACCTGGGGCAGGTGCAGGTCGGAAACACGATGTGCCGGAGCTTTGAGGAGGACTTTGCGACGATCAACCCGTATTTCGGAACGGACGGTGTGAAACCATTTATCGATGTTTGCAAAAAGGAAAAGAAGGGGCTCTTTATTCTTGTAAAGACTTCGAATCCCAGCAGCGGTGAATTTCAGGATCGGCTCTTTTTGCCGGAGGGAAGCTCGGACGCTGCGGGGGCAAGACCGCTGTATGAGATAGTCGGCGAGAAGGTTGCCGAGTGGGCGGCGGAGCATATGGGCGAGACATACAGCTATATCGGCGCCGTGGTGGGCGCAACCTACCCTGAGATGGGTAAGGCTTTGAGGCGGATTATGCCGAAATCCTATATTCTGGTGCCGGGCTACGGAGCGCAGGGCGGCAAGGGCAAGGATTTGAAGCACTTCTTCAACGAGGACGGCCTCGGGGCGATCATCAATTCTTCCAGAGGCATCATCGCCGCGTATCAGCAGGAAGCCTATGCGAAATACGGGGCCGAGAACTATGCGGATGCGGCGCGGGCGGCCGTGCTCGATATGAAAGAGGACATCAGAACCGGTATATATTAACAAAAAAACGGCATACTATCCTTAATCATGGAAGAAAGGACAGTATGTCGGTATGTTGGGAAAACAGAGCATTCAGTTTGATAAGAAGCCATATATTATTAGCAGCGCGTCCATGGTGGGCAACAAGGAAGCCCAGGGTCCTATGGGAGCGCTGTTTGACAAGGTCGGATATGACGACAAGTTTGGCGCGCAAAATTGGGAGGAGGCGGAGAGCCGCCTGCAAAAGGAGGCGCTTGAGATCGCTCTCTCCGGGGCGGAGCTTACGAAGCAGGATGTAGATGTGGTGTTGGCGGGCGATCTGCTTGGGCAGTCCATTGCCAGCAGCTTCGGCTTGGCGGGATATCAGTTGCCTCATGTGGGGCTTTACGGCGCCTGCTCCACCTGCGGATTGTCGCTGATCATGGGCGGAGTGATGATCTCCGGCGGATTTGCGAGAAAAGCGGCCTGCATTACATCGAGCCATTTTGCCAGCGCGGAGAAGGAATTCCGTTTTCCTCTGGCCTACGGCAACCAAAGGCCGAAGTCGGCTACCTGGACGGTGACAGGAAGCGGCGCGTTCATTCTCTCGGAGACGCCGGGCAAAAAGACGCGGGCGGTGATGGTGGGTGCGACGCTTGGAAAAATCGTGGATTACGGGGTGAAGGATTCCATGAATATGGGCGCCTGTATGGCTCCCGCGGCGGCGGATACGATTGTGCGTCATTTGGAGGACTTTGGCAGGGAGCCGAAGGACTACGATAAGATTATCACCGGCGATCTCGGCGAGGTCGGGCAGCAGCTTTTGTTTGACCTGCTTGCGGAGAAACAGATTGATATTACAAGACAGCATATGGACTGCGGCATAGAGATTTATGACAACGAGAAACAGCATACCGATGCGGGCGGTTCCGGCTGCGGGTGCAGCGCTGTGGTGTTGTCGGCTTATATTCTGAAAAAGATCGAGGAAGGCATTTGGAAGAGGGTATTGTTTATGCCGACGGGAGCGCTTCTTTCCAAGACCAGCTATAACGAGGGCCAGACAATCCCGGGTATTGCACACGGGGTAGTATTGGAGCAGTATAGGGGTTGAGGGCAGAAAGTGAATTGCAGGAAGGCAATATCTGGCGTTTGGATAGTATATGATTCGGACATTGCCTTTTCAAGTAATCTGACATTCTGCTAAGGGGTTGATCAATGTATTGCTTGATTCGGCGAAAAATCTTAGCGCCATTATAATTTCCGGGAGCTCCGGTTCGTTTGGCTTTAGTGTTAAATAAGATACAAAGTGAAGCAAAGGAGTATTATGAAGGAGTAACGGTATTGCCGGTGGAATGGGCGTATATGAATTCAAGGCTCATCGTGAAACCGGATGAGGAATGGGCTAAAATAATGGATGAGATTGATGGTGCTGAGACTGAGTCTATTCAGGATGCGCTTGACAAAATTGATTAGTTGTGGTAGCTTTTTTATATATTAAAAAATAATTATAATAATTTAAATTATTTTATTACAAATTACCCCCATTACAAAAAAACTTAAGGGAGACTTTTTGTCTCCCTGATTTATTTCCACAAACAATGATCTGATTGAGCGATTTCCAAACTACGGCTGTGAAGGAGATATTTAGCGTATGCCGTAAGATCCCAATTAAGGGTGTCACAAACAGAGAAACTTTGCTATAAAAGCAGCACAGAAAGTGCAGAGCTCAAAGAGATAAAAGCTCTTGTCTGACTTGAGGTGCAAGAGGTAAATCAAATGCGGGAGATGGAATTTAAGATGGAACGCCCGGGACTTCTCAAGGAGGGGGACCGGGTTACGGTGACCGAGGGTGTCCTCCCGAGCAACTACTACTATACGATTGACCCGGCTCTCGCGATGTCCGGCAATTTTCCGTTCAGGGAACGGATGCTCGAGCGGGAGGGCGTAGTGACGGAGGTAATCGAGAATGCCAGGGGCTTTTATGTCCGGGCGCGGTTTGGCGATTAGCGTGAAAAGTACTTCTAGCCGTTCATGCCATCGGGCATTTCGCAAAGTCAGCATAGCTGACTTGGAAGTACTGGATTTGCTTCGCAAATCACTTTCACGCCGAAAAACGCCAAAAAACGGGCGTTTTTCAGGACGAACTTGTTCGATCGTGGATTTTGAGATTCCGCATAGCGGAATCATGGCGATTAGTGTGACAAAGATAAAGGAGGATATGTTATGTTAACTAAAATATCTACGGATAAGGCACCGGCGGCCATCGGGCCTTATTCCCAGGGAATCGTTGCGGGCGACTTTCTGTTTGCGTCGGGGCAGATCCCGATTGATCCGGCAACGGGTGAGATTACGGGTAAGGATGTGACGGAGCAGGCGGAGCAGGTGATGAAGAACGTGGGAGCCATCCTTGCGGAGGCGCAGACGGATTATACGAAGGTGGTAAAGACCACCTGTTTTTTGGCTGAGATGGCGGATTTTGCGGCTTTTAACGCAGTGTATGAGAAGTACTTTACCCAGAAGCCGGCCAGGAGCTGCGTCGCCGTAAAGCAGCTTCCCAAGGATGTGCTCTGCGAGGTGGAGGTTCTGGCGTATTTGAAGTAGAGAAACCTTTGTGCGCGGCACGGTGGTTTACATAAGTCTATTTGGCGCTCTGTTGGAAGGAAAGGAAATCTGACAGGGCGCAGAGACGGGAGGTTTACATAAATTATGAAAAAGAGCAATATCATACTGATCGGTATGCCGGGCGCGGGAAAGAGTACGGTGGGTGTGGTGCTCGCCAAAAAGCTCGGTTATGGTTTCGTGGACGCGGATCTGGTCATCCAGAGCTGGGAGGGAAAGCTTCTGCACGAGATCATAGAGGAACGCGGTGTGGAAGGTTTCTGGATGCTGGAAGAAGCTGTGGGCGAATCCATAGAGGCCGAGCGGACGGTGATTGCCACCGGAGGCAGCGCGGTCTACGGGGAGAGCGCTATGAAGCATTACAGACAGATCGGGACGGTGGTGTATCTGTCGCTTCCCCTTGCGGATATCAGGGAAAGGCTTGGTGATCTCGCGCAGCGTGGCGTGACGCTGAAGGAAGGGCAAGATCTGGACGCTCTCTATGCGGAGCGGCTGCCGCTTTATGAGCGGTATGCAGACATCACGGTGGATTGCGGGGAAATGCCGCTGCGAAAGATCGTGGAAAGGATTGCCGCGATGTGCAGGTGAGCGGCAGTGTTCAAGTATAAAATCCGATTATGAGGAAACGTATCTTTAACTAATCAAAGATACGTTTCTTTTTTGCGCGCATGAGCAGAGACGCAAATGGAAATTTAGACAAGTGAAGCATAAGGTTCATCAAGTTGCACCATAATAATATAAAACAGATTTTTGAACAGGGAGGGACATGATGGATTATTTGAACGCGTTTTGGGTGGGAGGTCTGATCTGTGCGCTTGTGCAGATTCTCCTGGAGAAAACGAAGCTATTGCCGGGCCGCGTTATGGTGCTTCTTGTATGTGTGGGAGCGGTGATCAGCTTTTTCGGATTGTACGAACCGTTTATGGAATACGCGGGGGCGGGAGCCAGTGTGCCGCTTCTTGGCTATGGCAATATTTTGATGAAGGGTGTGAAGGAGTCCGTCGATGAGAACGGTTTTATCGGCCTGTTTCAGGGCGGTTTTAAGACCGGAGCCGTGGGCTGCGCGGCGGCTTTGATTTTCGGCTATCTCGCAAGCATTATTTTTCAGCCGAAGCCCAAAAAATAAGATAAACGAAAAAGTCACGGATTTTTTAAAAAAGTGAAGACGATGGAGGGACAGTTCCGTTATAGTATGTAGGCGCGGGAAAAATAAAAGCGCCGCCGCGGAGGAAAAGAGTCCGCGGGTACAAAAGGTAAAAGAAAGGGGCGGACAGTGATCGGACGGGAAGAACAATTGTCAGCGCTGATTGATTCTTACCAGCATCTTGTTTTTTCTATATGCTTTAAGCTGACGGCGGACTATTTTGCCTCCGAAGATTTGGCACAGGAAACGTTTCTGTCCGCCTATAAGCATCTGGAAGAGTTTGACGGCAGACATGAGAAAGCATGGATTTGCCGGATTGCCACAAACAAATGCCTGGATTATCTGCAAAGTGCGGGAAGGCGCAGCATCCCCACGGCGGATTTGGGTCTGGAGGACGCCCGGGCGCCGGATCAGAGCGGACAGACAAAGACGGACGGGGAAATTGCAGCGGTGACATGCCAGACGCCGGAGAGTATCTTTTTGGAAAAGGAGGTGCGGGAGACGCTGCTTTCCAGGTGTCTGTCATTAAAGCCGCCTTACAATGAAATTGCAAAAGCCTACTATTATGACGAGCTGGACGCGGAGGAAATTGCAAGGCGGCGGGGAGCAAAGAAAAAAACCATACAGACGCAGATTTACAGGGCAAGAGGAATGCTTCGAAGGATGTATGAAAAGGAGAAAGGCGCATGATACATAATTTTACGGAAGAGAGAAAAAAACTGAATAGACATGACGCTTTCCTTCCGGCTCCTTTGACTGAAGAAGAACTGGCGTGGCTGATTGAGACGGTTGAGGAACGGGAACTGCTGCACGCGCCGGGACATTTGAGAGGTAATATCTTTTCGCGGATACAGGAAGGAAAACGAAAGGAGAGACAGCGCGCGCTTTTTTCTTACCGTGCCAAGGTTCTGGTAGGTATGGCGGCGGCCCTGGCGGTGCTGTTCCTCGTGCCTGTGGACGGTACGGAACCGTTGCAGACCGGTATATACGCTGCGCTGGATGACGGGAAGGCACAGGGTGTTGATGAATGGGAACAGGACATTCTTAAGAGGCAGCAGGACATTGACAGAACATGGGAGCGACTGGAGAGAGTGGACGCGAGAAGGAGCTATTTTAGAAGGTTTACGGATAAGTTTAGAGATCATGCAGATTGGGAGGATTGATGAGATGAAAAAGAAGAAGAACAGATTTTGGTTGTTTGTGTTTTCACTGTTGCCGGGGGCGGGACATATGTACATGGGCTTCATGAAGATGGGACTGAGCTTTATGCTTGGCTTTATGTTGATGATCGGAGTGATAGGCATCACGAATATCTCCGTGTTTCTCGTGCTTGCCATCACGCTCTACATATACAGCTTTTTCCACGCAAATAATATCGGCGGGCTGGACGACGAGGCGTTTGCGGCTCTTGAGGACGAATATCTTTTCGGCATCGGTGAGTGGGACTGCAGCCGCTTTAAGATAAGGCTGGACAGGAAGAGCAGGAACATTGCGGCGGTGGTGTGTATTGCACTTGGCGTTTCCATGCTGTGGAATATCGCATTCAGTATGCTCAGAAATTATGTGGGATGGGATAATCCGTATATCAGAGCGGTCTATTACTTTATGAGGAACGAGCTGCCAAGAGCCGTCATCGCCCTGGCGATTATCTGGTTCGGTGTGCTGTTGCTTCGCGGAAAGAAGGCGGAAAGCGTGGAACCGGAAAAAGTGGAGGAAAAGGAAGAGCCTGTCAGGTGGAGCGGGCAGGTCGAGCAGATAGAGCAGAGAGATGATACGAAGGGGGGGGAGTAAACATATGGATATGCAGGGAAAAGATGTTGTGGCGACGGACAGGGAAAGGCAGGAAAGCCTGCGAGTCCGCAGAGTTGGTTCCGTGACTTTTGGCCTGACCTTAATTCTATTCGGTATTCTGTTTTTGCTACATATGGCGCTTCCTTCGCTTGACTATGAAGTGATATTTCAGCTCTGGCCGGTTGTCTTTATATTGCTGGGTGTCGAAATATTGGTGGAAAATCATAAGAGCGGGGTGCCGGGCTGCAAGTTTGTGTATGATTTTCCGGCGATTCTCATGTTGGTTTTGATGCTTCTCTTCGCCATGATGATGGCAGCGGTTGACATAAGTATACAATACTATCAGGATATCTGGTGGTAACAGGACGGATACCGGCCGATCGAAGCCGGGGGAGTTTTCGGGAAAACTTACTCCGGCTGGAAGTCGATCTGCCGATTCGCCAAAAACTGTCTGACGGCACGATCCCAAAGCTCGTCCGGCGTCTTATCCATGATAAAGGTGTGGAAAGCGGTTCCGGTTATGAGAGTGAGGGCGGTGCCGTCATATTTGACATTGAGGACAAACGCCTTTACCTGCCCGGCGGTTACGTTGGTATCTCCTTTTTGCAGAATCGAGGACGCGTAGTCGGGAATCAGGTGCATCACGAAGTGAAATGCTGTTGGTGTGCGTTTTCCTTTGATCAGGTCAAAGCAGACAGGTCTGATTTTTTTCCAGGCCGTAAATTCATAGGGCCTGATTTCCTGGTCTTCCCATTCTTCTAAGGTGTAGAAATCTCTGTTCTGGCGGCCGTCTATGGTGAAGGTGTTGTAAGTGCTGATGGTGGCCTGTTCCAGCAAAAAGGAGTCGAAAGCGTCCCCGGCCAGAAATTTACTCATAAACTGTTTTATATTTGTTATTTTTAATGCGATCATATGCTGCCCCTTTTTCAAAGTGTTGTATCAGAAAGCCTTTTCTGGATGCATACCATAGTATAGCACAAAATACACTTAAAAGGGTGGATTGGCATAAACGCTTAAGAAATAATTTTATTTTCATATTTGCAGGCGACGTATTTTATCCTTTGCTTCGTCCAGATCGCGGCAGACGATAGAACAAAGAGGTCTTATGGGAGGTGATACGGCGATCAGGTCAGGCACCATTACCGTAAAACAGCCGGCTGCATGACCGGCTGTTATGCCGTTCTCACTGTCCTCAAATACGAAACATGTATTCGGAGCGTGTCCCAGTCTTTTTGCGGCAAGCAGAAAAATATCCGGCGCGGGCTTTCCGCATGTGACTTCCGATCCGCTTATTATTTCGGAAAAATAATCCCGTATGCCGGTAATTTGGAGGTTTGATTCGATTTGCGGGGCAGCGCTGCTGCTGGCCACAGCTATGTTGATGCCCTGCTCCCGAAAAAAGGATAGTATTTCCGGCACGCCTTTTTTCATTGGAACATGTACGGAGAGTTTCTGCCTAACCAGCAGCATACATTGTTTGATGATGGGGGTGCCGTCCGAAACGTGGTAATATTCCTCGATGACATGTCGCATGTGTGCTCCGTTTGTTCCGGAAACTGCCTGAAGGAAACCGTCAGCAAGGGAAACATTCCTTTCGGCGGCAATTTCCTGCCATGTTTGTTGGTAAATGCGCTCCGTATCAAAGAGAACGCCGTCCATATCAAAAATTGCGCCTTTGTATCTCATAATGACCTCCTGTTTCTGCGCCTTGCGTCCAATTCCCGCGTCATTTCCGTGCGCAGACCGTCTAACTTATAAAAATAGGTACAGACGGCAATCAGCACGCACAGAACAATGGGAATGCTAAGGTAGCCCTTTGCCTCGTCTCCGTGACCAAAGAACCGTACAAGCGGTTCAGTGATTGTCATGACAATGGCGATGCCGACCAGTGCGCATACCATTCTTGTCGAGACTAATATATCTCTTTCATGTATATCGGAGGTCAGCCGCGGGACAATTGTGTTAAGAGGTATGTTGACCACGGTGTAGGCGGTGCAGAGCAGGCAGTAAGTCACATATGCCCAAGCCAGTTTGCCGTTACCGTCCCAATTCGGAATATAGAATGTCAGAAATGTAAAGACGGCAAAGGGGATGGCGCCCAGAAGAAAATACGGCCGCCCCTGTCCCCATTTTTTCATAGTTATTTGTTTTCCACCTTTCCCAATCATTCAGAAATACCTTGCGGATTATTAAAAGCAGGTAAATGCGCCGTCAACAATAAAGTCGGAACCTGTAGTAAAGGAACTGGTATCACCTGCCAGGTAGACACAGATAGACTGAAGCTCCTCCGGCGTTCCCATTCTTCCGAGCGGCGCCATCGCGTTCCATTTTTCGATCAGAGGAATCAGCGTGGGAGAGTTTAACGTCAGCTCTGTTCCAATGTATCCGGGACTGATGCTGTTTACACGTACACCCCGTTTTGCCCATTCGATTGCCAACGATTTTGTGAGCTGTATCACGGCCGCTTTTGAGGCGTTATAGGCGCATTGCGGCTGGGGAACGTTGACGATATGGGCTGACATGGAAGCCGTGTTGATGATGGAACCGCCGCCATGTGCCAGCATATATTTTCCGGCGGCAATATCGGTGAGGAAAATGCCGTTGAGATTGATATTGATTACTTTGTTCCATTGGTCGTAAGTCATTTCTTCGGCGGGGGCATTGATACAGATTCCGGCGTTGTTGTGACAGAAATCAAGTCCGCCAAGTTCGTCGACGACCTTTTGCACCATAGCGTCCACTTGCTCCGGGCTGGTACAGTCGCATCCGATTGCAATCACCTTTTGTCCCGTATTGCCTGACAGCTCGGCCGCCGTCTTTTTCGCCTCATCGATGTCGAGATCCACGATCGCAACGTCCGCTCCTGCCTCGGCAAACGCAGTAGCGGTGCTCTTGCCGATACCTCTTGCGCCGCCAGTAACAAATCCCTTTTTTCCGTCAAGTTTCATTTTTTCGATGATTCCCATGATAATTCTCCTTTTCTTAATTGATTTTGTAAAATGATTTATCAAATTATACTTACATAATAAGAGCACAGGAGATAACAGTCAAGCTGTAATATTGGACAATTATGGCATAGCTTAAATTGTCTAATATGCTGCATGGTAATTGTCTATAAACTATGTTATGATATAATTTTGTAAAATTAATTTACAAAATGGGAGAGAAATATGAAAAGAAGTATTACACCAAATCAGATAAAGCAGAATAACAGAAGCCTGATTTACCAATATATATATGAGAACAAAAAGGTTTCACAGCAGGATATTGCCTACGACCTGCGTCTTAGCAGACCCACTGTCACGGCAAATCTGTCATCCATGGAGGAATGCGGGCTGATACGCAAGGACGGACAGATGGATACGGAGTGTGTCGGCAGAAAAGCATCGGGTTATGCTATCGTTGCTCATTATCGCATCGGTATTGGCGTGGAAATTCTGAAAGATGAAATAAAAATGATCGCCGTCAATCTGTACGGGGAAAAGATCGGACGCAGGGCGGAGGCAATTTCGTTTCAAAATCAGGAATCTTATTTCGGAACCGTATGTTCCAGAATACTGGCATTTAAAAACGATCTTTCCATAGCGGACGAGCAGATTTTAGGTATTGGCTTTGCCATGCAAGGCCTGACGACGCCGGACAGGAAAACCATAATATACGGGGAGATCCTTTCCTGCACGGGACTTTCCATTGAGGCATTTTCCGATCATCTTCCGTTTCCATGCTGTTTTTTCCACGATGCGGACAGCGCGGCCATTTCGGAGCTGTGGATATCTCCGGAGCTTAGCGACGCCTTTTATCTTTCCCTGAGTAAACACCTGGGAGCGGCTATTATCTCCAAGGGCGCTATTTTGCCGGGAAAGCATGGCCACAGCGCAACGATAGAGCATATGCAGATGAGGGCGGCAGGAAAACGGTGCTACTGTGGCAGGCAGGGATGCATGGAAACCCTCTTGTCTATGAGCGCTCTTTTCGGTGAGGATGAGACGCCGGAAGCATTTTTCGGGAAGGTGCGTCACAGTGAGCGGCCATATCTGGATCGGTGGGAGTCGTATCTGACCAATCTTGCCGACGCGGTCAACATGCTCCATCTGATTTTCGATACGGATTTTATTTTCGGTGGGTATCTTGCCCAATACTTGTGTGAGCAGGATATTCTATTTTTACACGAAAAAATACGGAATATGACACCGTTTCCAGAGGAGCGGGATTTTCTGCGGATCAGTAAAATGCCCAGACACAATATCACGATCGGGGCGGCGCTGCCTTTTATTCAGTCGTTTTTGGATCGTCTTAGCTTATGAGGCTCTCCGCCTGTTCAAATCCGGGAAACGCGTGTTGTATTTTTCTATAGGAAATTGCGACAGCATTTGCAAAATGGGGTATTCTATGATAGTATAAGTGGTAATAAAAACTATGTAAAACGGTTGCGGAGGCTTTATGACTTACAAGATTGTGGTGGACAGTTGCTGTGAGCTGCCCGAAAACTATAAAAATGACAGCAGATTTGAGATCGTCCCGCTGGGACTGGAAGTGGGAGATTATGTAATTCAGGACGACGATAACTTTAACCAGAAAGAATTTCTGCAGAAAGTGGCGGATTATCCTCAGTGCCCGAAATCGTCCTGCCCTTCCCCGGAGAGATTTCGGGAGGCTTACCATGAGGGGGCGGCGGAGGAAATTTATGCGGTGACGCTCTCCTCCCACTTGAGCGGCAGCTATAACAGCGCGGAGCTGGGCAAGAGTCTCTACAGTGAAAAGTATGGTGAAAAGAAGATCCATGTGGTGGATTCCGAGTCCGCAAGCTGTGGGGAGACGCAGCTTGTGGAAAAGATCGTTGCCTGCAAGGAAGCCGGGCTTAATTTCGAGGAGACGGTGAAAGAGGTTGAGACTTTTAAGAGACAGATGCGCACTTATTTTGTGCTGGATAATCTCGAGACGCTGAGGAAAAACGGGCGTCTGAGCGGTGTGAAAGCGTTTGTGGCCTCCACTTTGAATATCAAACCGGTGATGGTGGGAAACTGGGGCGTGATCGAGCAGAAAGGACAGGCTGTCGGCATCAACAAGGCGCTTGCCAGGATGGCGGACTATATTGTGGGAGATGTGGAAAATCCAGAGGAGAGAACGCTTATGATCACTCACTGCAACTGTCAGGAGAGAGCGGAATATATGCGGAGCCTGATGGAGAAGAGAGCTTCCTACAAGGAGGTTTTAATCATGGATACAGCCGGAGTCAGCAGCATGTATGCCAACGACGGCGGCGTGATCGTGACGCTGTAATCGGGAAGGATATACGGGAAAAAGCGGGACGGATGTAAAAACAGAAAACATCCGTTCCGCTTTTTGCGCGCATAAACAAAGTCGGAAGCATTTCGAGTCTGCTTGTAAGTTCGCCCGGATCACCAGAAATTCCATTCGATCGGCGAGAAAACCAGCGCGAGTACGAGCATAACCTGCAAAGCGAGAATCACGGGCATCCCATAGAGGAAATACCAGTGCCTTGTCTTGTGGCGGAAAAGGTGCATACCTGCGATGGAGCCGATGGAACCGCCAATGATGGCCAGCACAAAGAGGGTGGATTCGGGAATCCGGAAGGCGCGTTTGATCGCTTTTCGCTTATCCACGCCCATCACCGTGAAGCTGACCACATTGACGACAATAATATATAAAATAAGGATATCGAAAGAATTCATGGCATTAAAGCAGTTTCTCGCCCTGCTCCTGCATCTTCATGGCGCGAACCTTGCAGGAGAGGCCGAAGAGGTTGATGAAGCCCTCTGCGTCGTGATGATCATAGAGATCGCCTGTGGTAAAGGATGCGATACTCTCGTTGTAGAGCGTGTAAGGGGAGTTGGTGCCCGCCTTAATAATATTGCCCTTGTAGAGCTTGAACTTCACTTCGCCGGTCACATACCGCTGGGTGGACTCGATGAACGCCTGCAGCGCCTCGCGAAGAGGGGTGAACCATTTGCCCTCGTATACCACCTGTGCAAACTTATTGCCAAGATCTGCCTTGAGTGCGTAAGTGTCGCGGTCGAGAATCAGCTCCTCGAGCTGTTGGTGCGCCTCGTAGAGGATGGTGCCGCCGGGCGTCTCGTACACGCCGCGGGATTTCATGCCGACTACGCGGTTTTCCACGATATCGACGATGCCGATGCCGTGTTTGCCGCCAAGCTCGTTTAAGGTGGCAATGATATCCGCCACTTTCATCTTCTTGCCGTTGACGGAGGTGGGGATGCCCTTCTCGAATGTCATGGTCACATACTCGCCTTCCTCGGGAGCTTTCTCGGGCGTGGTGCCGAGCACAAGCAGATGCTCATAGTTTGGCTCGTTGGCAGGATCTTCCAGCTCTAAGCCTTCATGACTGATATGCCAGAGGTTACGGTCGCGGCTGTAGCTGGAATCCGCGGAGAAGGGAAGATTGATACCGTGCTGCTTGCAGTATTCGATTTCATCCTCGCGGGAGTTTAAAGTCCACTTTTCGTTTCTCCATGCGGCAATGATCTTTAAGTCGGGAGCTAACGCTTTGATGCCAAGCTCGAAACGGATCTGGTCGTTGCCCTTGCCTGTCGCGCCGTGGCAGATGGCGGTTGCGCCTTCCTTGCGTGCGATCTCGACTAACTTCTTGGCGATCACAGGTCTTGCCATGGACGTGCCGAGAAGATATTTGTTCTCATAGACAGCGTGCGCCTGTACGCAGGGCATAATAAAGTCGTCGCAGAACTCGTCGGTCAGATCCTCAATGTAGAGCTTGGATGCGCCGCTTGAGAGAGCTCTCTCCTCAAGGCCGTCAAGCTCCTCAGCCTGTCCGCAGTTGCCGCATACGCAGATGACTTCATAGTCGAAATTTTCCTTTAACCAGGGGATGATAACGGTCGTATCGAGTCCGCCGGAATACGCAAGAACTACTTTTTCTTTCATTTCAATTTCCTCCATATAAAATTATGTCATATAGTTTGATAACTGTTATCTGATCTATGCGCGCTGTATGCCGAAATTTGGCAGGGCGTGTCTGTCCTTAAACAATATACAACAAGACGGTGGATAATGCAAGTTTAAATTTATGCATAAATACATGAATATAATACAGAATATTGCATAAATACAAATGACAATTGAATATTATGCAAAATTATTGTATAGTTATACGAAAATGTTTTATATATGAATGCGGCAGTTGCGTTATAAAGCTGACGGCGGTATGATAGGAAAGGAGAAAACGATGCGGAGGGTAACTCTGATAAAGAAGCGCGGGAATAGACACGCTGTACCTTTTGACGGATCACGACTCGTTTTACGAGCGATACGGCTGGGAGTTTTTCTGCATGGCGCTGGGGGACGGGGAAGCGGAGATATCGAGGATGTATGTACATAGAGTGTGAGGAATGATAAATATTGGTAATCGGGAACGGAGTGAGGGTACAAAATGATTTCAGCAATTTATGACAGGAGAAGTACAAGAAAATTTTCAGATAAACCCATATCAAAGGAAGGAATGAACGTAAATAGTGATGTGGAAGCGGTTGTAACGAGCTTTAACCAGGAAAATATGATTTATGAAGCGGTGAAATCGTTGTGTCGCCAGACTATGAGGCCAAAGAGGATAATTATTGTGGATGACGGCTCCACAGATAAAGAATCCATTCAGGTGTTGCATCAAATAGAGACGGACAGTAAGCTGCCCGTTCCGATATTGATCATTCGTCAGCAAAACGGCGGCGTGTCGGCGGCAAGAAACGCAGGCATCCGCAAAACCGAGGCGCCTTTTGTTTTGGTGCTTGACGGGGATGACAGTCTTGAGCCGGGTTATATGGAAGAAGTCTGCAAATTATTATATGCAAATCCAACCATGATTGCGGCGTCCTCGTGGATGCACATATTTGGCGTTCTTGACGCCGTTGCACGTCCGGGTGGTGGAAATGTCTCCGCTTTCCTGTCACATAACTGTTGCCCGGCTACCCATATTTTTCGGCGCAGGATATGGGAACAGTGTGGCGGCTATGATGAAACGATGCGGAGCGGATTTGAGGACTGGGACTTCTTTTTAAGCATGCTGGAGACTGCGCCGGATGGCTTTATTGGGATAGTGGAGAAACCGCTGATCCATTATCGGACAACGCCTGTTTCCTCAAATATAAAGAGTATGGACAAGAGACTGGAGCTTATGCGATTCATAATCGGAAAGCATGTGAGTATTTATAGGGAACATGTTGCGGATGCTGTTTTAGGAGTGGAAGCGATATCCATGGCAAGGCTTTATGGATGGGAAAGTGAAATCATGCAATCAAAATTGACAAACGGCGGTATGTGTGGCATGTCAGACCAATTTATGGAGAACCCGTCTTATGGGGATGGAGGGATTGCGGCGGCTGTGCGCATTGCATCCGCACTGTAGCGGAAGGCTTATTACTGGGATATTTCGGAAGCAAAGGAAATATTTAGGTTGAAGAAGGTGCGAAATGATTCGGTATGCCGAGGAAAAGGATTTTGTGACAATAAGAGAATACGATAAGCATATCGGCGAAACGGAATTGAAAAACGCGATTGCTTTAAAAAGGGTTTTGGTGATGTATCAGAATGGTTGTTTTGCGGGCTGGCTGCGGTTCAACCTGTTTTGGGACGAGATTCCGTTTATGAACATGCTGTATCTGTTGGAGGAATACAGGGGACAGGGCTATGGCGGGCGGCTTGTCACGTTCTGGGAAAAAGAGATGAAGGAGAATGGATACGGACTGGTGTTGACGTCCACACTGTCAAGCGAGCAGGCGCAGTTTTTCTATCGGAAGAACGGGTACGTGGACTGCGGCTCTCTGCTGCTGTCGGAGGAACCGCTGGAAATTATTTTGCGCAAGGGTTTGGGGTGATGGAGCGCATCTCAAAGTGTATTTAGGAAATAAGAGCAGAGGACAGGAAAGGAAAGAACCTCATTTTTGAATAGAGTATATTTAATATGGAGGGCAATGAGATGGAGAGAAGAGACAAAGTAAACTATTATCTGGATCTGGCGAAAATGGTGGCACAGCGGTCGACGTGTCTCAGGCGGCATTACGGAGCGGTGATCGTCAAAAATGACGAGGTGATCTCGACGGGTTACGTGGGCGCGCCAAGAGGCAGGAAGAACTGCACCGATCTTGGGGAGTGTATTCGTGCAAAGATGGAGATTCCAAGAGGAGAGCGGTATGAACTGTGCCGCAGCGTTCACGCGGAGACAAACGCGATCATCAGCGCGTCGAGGGATAAGATGATTGGCAGCGCCATGTATCTGACCGGGGTGGAGGCGGAGACGGGGGAGTATGTGAAAAACTCCTGTAGCTGCTCCATGTGCAAGAGACAGATCATAAATGCCGGGATCGAGACAGTATATGTCCGGGATACGGATACAGAGTACAGAGTGATTCCGGTACAGCAGTGGATTGACGAGGACGAGTCTTTGGATGGTACATTTGGATACTAGTAGTTTACATAAATTGTGCTATTCGGACAGTAAGATTACATAATACAAAAGCGTAAGGATTAGATGAGTTGACATAATATGATTAGGAGGAACGAAATACAGGCATGGACGAACGGGATATGACGAGAACGGTAGTTGACACAAAACCCTCATCAAAAGGAAGACTTTTTAAGGAAATGTCAGTATATGAGCTGCTTGAAAAACTGGATATACCTTACCTGCGGGTGGATCACGAGGCAGCGGCTACTGTGGACGACTGCCACGATGTGGATCAGGCGCTGGGCATTCACATCTGCAAAAATCTATTTTTATGTAACAGGCAGAAGACCGATTTCTATCTTCTGATGATGCCGGGACTAAAAAAGTTTAAGACGAAAGAACTTTCCGCCCAGCTTGGCGTATCGCGACTTTCCTTCGCGGAGGCGGAGTACATGGAGGAATTTTTGGACATCACGCCGGGCTCGGTGAGCGTGCTTGGACTGATGAACGACAAGGAACACAGGGTAAGGCTTCTGATCGACAACGAACTTTTGCAGGATGAGTTTGTGGGCTGCCACCCTTGCGTGAACACGTCCAGTCTGAAACTTCGGATGAGAGATATTCTGGAGAAATTTCTGCCCCATGTCGGGCATGAATATACGGCGGTGGAGTTGGTGGGAGAATAGGAAGATATGGAGGAAAAAGGATGTCCGAGCGGGAGGAAAAATTTGAAAAAATGCTGCAGGCAGTTCAGGAGGAATACGGGACAGTTTCGGCAAAGATGGAAATGTTGAAAGCGGAAGGTAAAACAAAGACTGCGACATACAGGCAGATGACGGGCAGGAAACTTACTCTTCAAAATATGCTTTCCATGTATCAGATATACGGGCTGCTGGATTGACAAAATGCCGTAAGGGCTTTTAGGTTTACATAAATTCTGTGCTGTAAACAATTAAGTGAGGAAACTGCATAACTCTCATATAAGTTAACATAACGTAAAAGGCGGAGAACACATATGATACGAAAAATGACGATAGAAGATTATGACGGCGTGAAGGCGCTTTGGATGTCAATTAAGGGATTTGCCATAAGAAGTCTGGACGATTCCAGAGAGGGCGTGGCACGTTTTCTTGAGAGGAACCGGGACACCAGTGTGGTGGCGGTGGAGGACGGCAGGATTGTGGGAGCGATCCTATGCGGGCATGACGGCAGAAGGGGATGTCTTTACCATGTGTGTGTCGCAAAGGAATGGCGGATGCGGGGCATCGGGAAGGCGATGGTGGTATTTTGCATGGAGGCGCTGAAGGCGGAAAATATCAATAAGGTGTCGCTGATTGCTTTCACAAAAAACGATATCGGAAATGCGTTCTGGAAACAGATCGGATGGACGAAGCGGGAGGACTTGAATTACTATGATTTCACGCTGAATGAGGCGAATATCACGGCGTTTAACGGGGAATAGGAGTGAGTAGCAAAGATAATAATAAGACACAAAAATAGCCGCCCACCCGACCAAAGTTACGGCTATTTTGTGACTAAATAATCGGGCTAACCGTCTATCGGCAACTCCCGTTGGACATCTGTTAGCGCAGATGTCCTTCTTTATGTTCAATATACCACAATCTCCAAAGTGTCGCAAGCATTATTAGTGGACGGAATTCAATTAAATTTATTTTCTTTTGCTGTAACAAAACAGGTGTGAATCCGTCTAACCAATGAAAGCACGGAAGTAGAGGTGATGGCAGGTGGAGAAAGCGGCGTTTGAAAAACTGTATCAAACATATTATATGCGGGTGTATTCCTATGTGATGTCGCTTGCGGGGAAGACGCATATGGCGGAGGAGATTACGCAGGAGACGTTTTATAAGGCGTTTACCACAAAGGCTTCTTTTCGCGGGGAATCGGATGCGGTGACATGGCTCTGTTCCATTGCCAGAAATCTTTTTGTCGATGAAATGCGGCGGCAGGCAAAACGCGCCGCGCCCGTGCCGCCTGATGCGGACACCGACAGCGGCATCGACGTCGCCCGGGAAGTGGAGGATAAGGATACTTCTTATCAGATTCATCAGGTGTTACATGAACTGGAAGAACCCTATCGCAAGGTGTTTGAACTGCGGATTTTCGGAGAGATGTCTTTTCGGGAAATCAGCGGGATCTGCGGCAGGACAGAGAGCTGGGCGAGGGTTACATACCACCGTGCCAAATGTAAGCTTATGGAAAGGATGGGGATTCATGGAACTGAATTGTAATGTGATAAAGGATTTACTTCCGCTCTATGCGGATCAAATCTGCAGCGAGGAGAGCAGAGGGCTTGTGGAGGAACATCTGACGGGCTGCAGGGATTGTTCCGCGCTCTTACGGCAGATGCAAAGCGAGGAGGTGGAGAACAGTCTGGAGGCAGAAACCGTGGACGTGCTTCACAGGCAGGCAAAATTTTTTAAGAGGAAGTCCGCCGTGATCGGTGCGGCTATTGCCGGTGTTTTTATGATTCCGGTGCTGGTCTGCCTGATTGTGAATCTGGCCACCGGAGTGGCGCTTGACTGGTTCTTTATCGTGCTCGCCTCATTGCTTACGGCGGCGTCACTTAGCATAGTACCGCTTATGATGCCGGAGTATAAACTGCTTTGGACACTGGCAACATTCACGGCGAGCCTGCTTTTGCTGTTTGGAGTGATCTGCATTTACACCCATGGAACTTGGTTTTTCCTTGTGTCGGCGACGGTTCTGTTCGGGCTTTCGGTCTGCTTTCTGCCGCTTGTGGTGTATGCGCAGCCGCTCCGGTCGATGCTTGGCGGTTACAAGGGATTGACGGTAATGGCTGTCGATACTTTCCTATATATATTGATGATGTTCGTGATCGGCGTGTATGTGAAATCTGCTGAATTTGGGAATCTTGCGCCGAAGATATCCTTTCCGTGCCTGCTGTTTGCATGGTTTGTATTCCTGTTGATACGTTATGTAAACTGTAATAGATTTCTGAAGGCGGGCATCTGTACGATGCTGGTTGGGGTTTATGGGTTTTTGGCTAACTATCTGGTCAACAGGTGGATTGGGGCTGAGCGTTCCCTTCCCGCGTTCAAGCCCCTGGTCTGGAATGTGGATACGGTTGACGGAAATATCAGATGGCTTGTGCTGATCGGATGCTGTGTGGTGGGGATGGCTTTGACGGTTCGGGGGATATTTGGCAGGACGAAGGGAAACGGTTGAAAAATCCATTGAAAATGTCCATCAAAATGCGGTATATTAAAATGAAAAGCGGCATTCTCTGTTTTGATTTGAATTTCCGCAAAGGAGAGGTACAGGCAATGTACAAAATACTTGTAGTGGAGGATGATAAAGTCATCGCAGGGCAGATCGGGAAATATCTGGAAAAGTGGGGCTATGAGGTGGAGGCTGTCAAAGATTTTGCGGATGTGATGGGGCAGTTTGTATCCTGCGAACCTCAGCTTGTGCTGCTGGATATCGGTCTGCCCTTTTACAACGGCTACTACTGGTGCGGCGAGATCCGCAAAGTCTCTCAGGTGCCGATCATTTTTATCTCGTCGGCTTCGGACAACATGAATGTGGTGATGGCGGTCAATATGGGCGGCGACGACTTTGTGGTAAAGCCTTTTGATCTGGAAATATTACAGGCAAAGATACAGGCGCTTTTAAGGCGCGCCTACGCATTCACGGTGTCGGGGACGGTGCTGGAGTACCGGGGCGCGCTGTTAAATATGACGGATATGTCGCTTTCTCGACAGGGAAGGCGCATTGAACTGACGAAAAACGAGTTCCGTATTTTGCAGACACTCTTCGAGGCGGCGGGCGGCGTGGTCGGCAGGGATTTGTTGATGAAGCGGCTATGGGACGACGAGTGCTTTGTGGATGACAATACCCTCACGGTGAACATGAACCGCCTGCGCAAACGGCTTGCCCAAATCGGGCTGTCGGAGCTGATTCAGACAAAGAAGGGTGTGGGGTATCTGCTTGGGGAGGCAGGAGACAGTTACAATGGCGGAATTTCTGGAGAGAGAGTAGATAATGGATAAGAAAACCTGTATACCGGCGGTCTATCTGCGGGAGCGGATCGTCCCGGTTTCTTTTTACATTGTGGAGGCGCTTATTTTTATGATGGTAGCCGCGCTCTACGGCTATGGGAGCGTGGTCGAAAATATGACTTATGCGTTGGGAATTGCCGCCTTTTTCGGGGGCTGCTATCTTTTGTGGGACTATTTGAGATATCGGGAAAAATATGGGGAATTGCAGCGGCTTCTCATGGCGGAAGAGAGAGCGGACGGTATGCCCCTGACTGCTTCCTCCATGGAACAGGCGTACCAGCAGATCATCGCAGCGCAGGAGGCGGAGAAAAAGGCGCTGGTGACACAGCTTGACGAGCAGCAGCAGAACATGGCGGATTATTACACCATGTGGACACACCAGATCAAGGTGCCGCTCTCTGCTATGGATCTGCTTTTACAAAACGCCGATCCAGTCGTGACGGAAACTGGTATGGCGGGCAGCGATGCAAAAACGCAGATTGCGAGACAGCTTCGGGAGGAAGTTTTCAAGACGGGACAATATGTGGATATGGCTCTCCACTTTGCCAGAATGGATAGCATTTCGGCGGATCTTTCTTTTGCAAGGCTGGATGTGGACGAGCTGGTAAAGAAGGCGCTCAAAAAATTCTGGCTTCTTTTCAGTGGGGCTGGGGTTAATCTGCAGTTGGAGGCGTGTCATACATATGTGATCACGGACGGCAAGTGGTTTTCCTTTGTGGCAGAGCAGGTGCTTTCCAACGCGTTAAAGTACACGAAAGAGGGCACAATTTCCATTTACGGGGTGGATGAGACGGGCAGACACGTCAAGGATGCCTGCAGTTTTCTTGTGATAGAAGATACGGGAATCGGCATTGAGGAGAGTGACCTGCCTCGCATTTTTGAGCGGGGATTTACAGGATATAACGGGCGTATGGGAAATAAATCCACAGGCATCGGTCTGTATCTGTGCAGGCAGATTATGGACAGGCTGGGGCTGTCCATCCGTGTGGAGTCGAAGCGGGGCGAGGGGACGAAGGTGTTTCTCGGTATCGCGCAGGAGGTCCTTACAAAAATGTAAGTTATGACAGGGAAATGTAAGCCGGATACATGGCAGCGCATTTCCTTTTTGTTTATCATAAGAGAAAACAAACAAGGAGGACGACCATGTCACTGTTAACCGTAAAAAACGTAAAGAAAACTTACACCACCCGCTTTGGCGCGGTGAAAGTGCAGGCGTTACGCGACGTGAACTTTTCCGTGGAGGAAGGGGAGTATGTAGCCATCATGGGGGAGTCGGGCTCGGGAAAGACCACGCTCTTAAATATTCTGGCCTCTCTGGACACGGCAACCAGCGGACAGGTGTTGTTAAACGGACAGGAGCTTTCCAAGGTCAGCCAGAAGGACCTTTGTGCGTTCAGGCGCGACCATTTGGGCTTTGTCTTTCAGGATTTTAATCTGCTTGACACCATGTCCCTGCGGGATAACATTTTTCTGCCGTTAGTGTTGGCGGGAGTGCCTTACCGGGAGATGGAGGAGCGGATTTTGCCCCTTTCCGGGAAACTGGCGATCGCAGACCTTTTGGATAAATATCCTTACGAAGTGTCGGGCGGACAGAAACAGCGGGCGGCGGTGTGCCGGGCACTGATCACAAGGCCGGATATCGTGCTGGCGGACGAGCCGACGGGGGCGCTGGATTCACGCGCTTCCGGGAAACTTCTGAAACTTTTTGGGGAGATAAACGGAGAGGGGCAGACGATTCTCATGGTGACCCACAGCATACAGGCAGCGGCACACGCGGGGCGGGTGCTCTTTATCAAGGACGGCTGCGTGTTCCATCAGATCTACAGAGGAGGACGGAGCCGCGACGAAATGTACCGCATGATATTGGACGCCCTGACGGTGATACAGGCGCAGCAGGGCAGCGGCGAAGAGATGGACGCTTCGGATCAGGAGTAAATGAGAATGGGAGGTGCGCGAAATTATGAATAAATTAAAACTACTGCCGGTTATGGCTTACAGAGGGGTGGTTCGGAATAAACTGGTTTACCGTCCTTATCTCATGGCGTGCTTTTTTTCCGTGTTCAGCTATTACCTGTTTTCTTCTCTTTTACACAACGATCTGATGGAGAGGCTGCCAAAGGCGGCATACGCATGGCTGATGCTCTCGCTGGGGAAGGGGCTGCTTTCTGTTATTTTGCTGTTGTTTCTGCTCTATGCGAGCAGTTTTTTGCAGAAGCGGAGGCGGCGGGAACTTGGACTTTACAGTCTTTTGGGACTGGAACGGAAACATATTGGCATCATGCTTTTCTGTGAAAATATGGGACTGTATCTGGTCAGTGTATCTGCGGGTATCATACTTGGCTTTGTGCTGAATAAGTTGATGTTTCTCCTGCTGCTTCGCATGTCGCGGCTGGATGTGGAGGCAACGTTCTACTTTTCCATAGAGGCAGTCATCGAGACGTTGCGGTATTTTGCGGTTGTCTTTCTCTGTGTCTATATCAAAAGTCTGTGGAGTTTTTACCGCATGAAACCGACAGAGCTTTTGGACGAGAGCAGGAAGGGGGAGAAGGAACTGAAACGGACCTGGCTTTGGACTGCGGCGGGCGTGATTTTTTTGGTGTGCGGTTATTATATTTCCGTCACCAGCAAGTTGGACAGTATGATTTTTACAGACTTCTTTCTGGCTGTACTTCTGGTGGTGCTTGGCACTTATTTTTTGTTCACCTCGGGAAGCGTGGCTTTTCTGCGGTTTTTGAAGAAAAGAAAAAATATATACTACAGACCGTCCAATCAGGTGACCATTTCCGGCATGTTGTACCGTATGAAAAAGAATGCGGCGGGCCTGTCCAATATCTGCATTTTTTCCACCATGCTTCTGATTACGTTGACTTGTACGGTTACTTTGTGGACGGGAATGGATCAGGTCGACTACTACGACTATCCTTACGATATGGAGGTTTCCTACTCGGAGAGCAGCAACGTGATGGAAATGGCGCGGGAGAAGGCAGCGGCGCTCTCAAAAAAGTACGGGCAGGGAGTAGCGAGGCTGGACTGTTATAACGGCATGAAGCTTACCTGCGGCAGACAGCAGGGAAGCAACGCGTTTACCGCTGCCTCCGAATTGGCATTTGGCGACCAGTATGGGGTCACGCTGCTGACACTGGATGACTATAACCGGATGGAGAGACAGGAAAAAAGTCTGGAGGCGAACGAAGTGCTGCTGTATTCCACAGGACCGGCTTTTGAATTTGACAGTGTAAACTTTATGGGAGTGGAGGCGTCTGTCAAGGAGGAGCCGGAGCGGATTTATCCTTTTCCGCAGGCAAAAAACAGGATGTTTAGTTTTACCGCCCAATATGTGATTGTGGTGAAGGATCGACAGGCCTTTGACAGGTTTGTGACGGCGTGGGCCGAGGCGAACGGTGTGACCGATCTGGAAGGGTTTCTGCACAGCGGTGTGAAGCACCTGTGCATTCTGCTTGACGGAAAGGAGACGGAGAGGGACGCTTTTATCGGAGAGTGGTCGGCGTGGTGTCAGGGGCAGCAGGATTTTTTGCGGATCGAGAACGGACTGGATGGCAGGGATGAGAACCGCTCCTTGAACGGCGGCCTGCTCTTTATCGGTATGGTATTCGGGCTTTTGTTTTTTATGTGTCTGCTGCTCATCATGTACTTTAAACAGGTGTCGGAAGGGTATGAGGATCAGGACGGTTTCGGGATTATGAGAAAGGTGGGCATGAGCGACGCGGAAATCCGCGGAACGATCCGCAGGCAGATTCTATTGGTGTTTTTCCTGCCCCTTGCGGGAGCTTTTCTGCACACGGCGGCAGGTCTTGTGATGGTGAACGGGCTTCTGGCGGCATTGCGGTTTTTCGATACCGGGCTTCTGATCCGCTGCTGTGTAGGTGTGGCGGCGGTGGTTGCGCTTCTTTACGCGGGAAGTTACCTGATGACGGCAAGGACATATTATTGGATTGTTAGAAAGTGAATAGACTACACACAAAAGCACTTAAGATTTCTCTTAAGTGCTTTACGCCGTTTCTCTGCGGTAAAAACGGAACCGTATCAACTTCTGTAAAGGTCGGCGATATGGAGAGACTTTTCGGGGAAGTTCTCTTTCAAATACATTAGATACTGCAACGCGCTGCCTTCATACGGCTGTATGTCGCCTAACAGGCCCACCTCATAGCAGCTTCTTATCACATTGATAATACAGTCTTGCGTATGCTCCTCCTTGCAGTCCTTACATTCCTTTAATATATGTGCAATCGATCTTTCCAACTCCTCCTCTTCAAACACCTTGAAGTCCATTGTGGGAATATGCGCCATTCCCTGTGCGACCTCCTTTTTAGGAGCCTGTTTGTAAGCATTGATGCACTCTTTCCCGTATCCTATGATACAGTTACTTTTCTGACACTGTCCGCATGCCGATTCTGTCCGACAGCAATTCTCTAAATCATTCCCTACCAGCCCGGCATCCAAACCCTTCTTATGTGCTTCTGCCATATTTTTTCTCCATTTCTGCGTTGCTCTTTGCGCATAACGAGTTTGTGTCAAGCAACGCGCAGGCACAAATCTCGCGATTAAAAATTTTAATTTTCAATCTTTTCTCTCCATTTCTGCGCTGCTCTTTGCGCATAACGAGTTTGTGTCAAGCAACGCGCAGGCACAAATCTCGCGATTGAAAATTTTAATTTTCAATCTTATACCTCCGTAAATTAAAATGATCTGATTGTATGAACACTATAGCACGAGCGGTTTGGTGCAGGCAATAGGAATCATGGAGGTTGTGGTGAAAAAACAGAGTGGTTACGAAGTAACCACACAGACTGTCAAAGAACCCCTGTTATGCAGCAGCACAGCAGAGGTTCTTTTTTAAAGCAGCAATACTCATCGCGACAAAAAACTGTCGGTGAGCTGCCTTCCATTTCCACATCGCCAGTTTCTTCAGGTTCATGGCAGC
>CAJUMJ010000037.1 GCA_910587095.1 uncultured Lachnospiraceae bacterium | reverse complement strand
TAAAAACGATTTTGACTCCGTCAAAATCCGAGTACTGCTCCGCAGGCTCGGCCTCGACTCTGTCTGTTTTGATCCGGGTCAAAACAAGCACTTGGCTCGGAGCAAATCCCTTCAGGATTTGCTCCGTTTGTACCCTTAAATACTGTTTGTTAGTTTGTATCGTTCGATACTTTTCTGAAAAAATTCTAATCCCTTTCGGAATCTGGAAGCTCATTTCCTTGGAAATTCGCTTCTTCTCTTTGGAATCTTTTCAGGGTTGCATTACTGTTTATTTGTCAAGGTTCATGAGCTCCTCTTCGAGTCGCTCTTTCAAATATTTATTGCCTGCCGCTTTGTTCTTATTCGGTTTTGGAAATTTGTACCGCCGCAAGCGACTTTCATATAATAGCAGATGAATTTCCATCTGTCAACATTATTTTTAAACTTTTTTCAATTTTTTTCAAATTTCTTTTTCTTCCGCCAAATCTCCGCAGATCACAGGGCTTTTGACGGTATCCTTTTATTGTAAATGCAAGGTTCCATCCTGCTCGCCGCCGCGAAGGATCATGTCGATACTGTCCACGCTCGTACCCTGAGGCACCTCCACAATGGTGACCATCTCCACCGCAGAATTCGCCGGAATCACACTGTCAAAAGTCTGCATATCGTTTACCAGCATCGTGGCGAGCGCCCCTTTGCTGGCCTCACCGTTTACAGACACACGGAATCTGGCGCCGCAGCCTAGCAGATTCAGGCTCTGGTCTTCCCCTGTCTGATTCTGCGCGTTAAACTTTAATACCAAAAGCTCTGTTCCCGGCGTAGCATCCATAGAGAAAAAGGGCTCCTCTCCCTCCGCCTGCGGCGGATAGTAAGCCGCCGTCTCATAGCCTGTATAGCTGATCACAATATTTGAAATGCCATAATACTGTTCCACTGATGTAACCGCAGACTGGCTCTCCTCCTCGTCCTGGCTTACATCCACCACCGCCGTCTCCTCCGGTTCTTCCTCGTCCTGCTCTCCCTCCGCGACAGGCTCTTCTTCCTCTTCCTCCGCCATCGCTTCCTCAATTGCAGTATTGACCAACCGGCTGCTATGCATTTTATTATGTTTCATCAAAACGCCCACCGCGTATTCCGATATTATTTCCGTCTCTGTCTCTGTCAGTTCGGGCATCTCTCCGCAGCCTGTCATCAAAAGCGCAGCCGTTATCCCACATAAAAGCACGTTCCTTTTTTTCACGTCCGCATCCCCTGTTCCATCCGTTTTATGTTTATCAATTCTTCGTACCTATCCGGTACTTTTGCATTTTTCATTCCTATTATATCCTACAATTTGCATTCTTACAAGCAAAAACCGGAAGGGCATTTTGAAATCGCAAAACAGGGGGGACAATTCACGCCGCATCCAACCGGAACCAGAATTCCACACCGTTATCGTAATTGACAACGCCGTACTTCTGATTCATGGACTCCATGATTGCCTTTACAATGGAAAGGCCTATGCCGCTGCCTCCATATTCTCTTGTCCTCGCCTTATCCACCTTGTAGAATTTCTCCCACAGATGCTCTATGCTGTCCAGAGGAATGGGGTCCCCTGTGTTAAACACCGATACCCGCACGCCTCCATCTTCCTTTACGATCCTGACGTCTATGATTTTATCATTTTTCGCGTAGTTAATTGCGTTTGTGAAGTAGTTCATAAACACCTCCTCCACGCGAAACTCGTCGCCCCATACATAAATCGGGCCGTAATCCTCCATTCGCACAGACAGCCCCTTTTGTCTGATCAGAATATCCGCGGAAGCAATATAGTTCTTCACCAGGGCTGTCACGTCAAACCGTTCCATGTTCACGATCTCACTGC
This sequence comes from uncultured Lachnospiraceae bacterium, assembly GCA_910587095.1. Classification (GTDB taxonomy): domain Bacteria; phylum Bacillota; class Clostridia; order Lachnospirales; family Lachnospiraceae; genus UBA3282. Next base: position 64,770 of record CAJUMJ010000037.1, on the reverse strand, counting down.
CGTCTTCGAGCTGGTTTAAGGTGAGGAGGTTCTTGACCATGGCATTCATGCGGGATGCCTCATCCATAATCACATCGCAGTAATATTCCCTGCTCTCCGCATCGTCGTTGATTCCCTCTTTAAGACCTTCGGCATAGCCCTGTATGAGCGCAATCGGCGTTTTCAGCTCGTGGGACACGTTGGAGAGAAATTCCCTGCGCATCTCATCCAGTTTATCTTTTCTCTCAATATCCTTTAAAAGTTCATTGTTCGCCGTCTTAAGTTCGGAGATGGTAGTCTCCAAAGCCGCGGACATCTCGTTAATATTATGTCCCAAAACGGCAATCTCCGTCTTATCGTCTCCCATATATTTTGCTTCAAAATCCAGATGCTTCACCCGCTCCGAAATCTTAGCCAACTCCAAAATCGGTTTCGTAACACGGTTTGATAGCCATATAATCAAAAACATACTGACAAGAACGGCGATCGCGCCCACATAGGCGAGGAATCGGTTCGAAATGGACACGCTTTCCCGGATTCCTTCCAAGGCGCTTCGCAACATAAAAAAATAACCGTTGTCCAAAAGCCCCCACATCTCAATGTACTCTGTCTGCGTCTTATAGTCCCTTACAACCTGCATTTTATACTTGGAAGTATTTAACAGAAGATTTTCCTCGTCCACCCCAATAAAAATATGATCGAAAAGCTTCCATAAGACATTCTGCGGATCGTTCATGGAATACTTGACGGCCTCCGACTCGCCGTCCGCCACAAGTACCTGAATATTATACTTCTCGCAGATCTTTCTCAGCTCAATGTCATATTCCTCCGAGGTAATATCGCCCGCCTTAGACGCTTCGTTTATACTGTAGTAAGCGCTCACCAGCGCGTTCTGTTTCTTGTTCAGATAGTAAGTGCCAAGGAGAGTGGTATTTAAAAGCAGGCACAAAAGTATCGTCCCCGTAATCAACGTTATGAAAATAAAAGCGAACTGTCTTTTCATCGAATATTTCATGGGATTACTATGCCCGCCTTCCGCTAATTCTATTGATCCTTCTCTTCTCTCCCGGCCCTTTTTTCCTCTTTTTTAATCCGCCTTGCTTCCCTTTTCTCCAGCCGTTTCTCCTTCCTAGTCCTCTTATCGATAATCAGATAAAAGGTTGGCAGCAAAACCAAAATCAAAATCGTGGAGGCTACCAATCCGCCGATGATAATCAGCGCCATTCCCTGCATCATCACGGAACCGTCGCCGATCCCCAAAGACATAGGCACCATGGACAAAATCGTTGTAAGCGTAGTCATCAGAATCGGGCGCAGACGCATCTGTCCGCTCTTCACCAGCGCCTCGTTCAGAGGAATATTCTCACGCAGAATATTGACCGTGTCCACATATAAAATACCGTTATTTACCACAATACCGACAAGCATCAGCACACCCATCAGCGAAACCATGCTCAACGTGGAACCCGTAACAAACAGGAGACCGAAAGAACCGATCAGTGCAAACGGAATACTCATCATAACCATCGCCGAAAACCGGGGCGATTCAAACTGCATCGCCATGACAAGGAAAATCAGGAACACTGCCGTGAAGATCGCCTCGATGATCGCCGTAAATTCGTCCATCATCATATCGTCCATCATGCTGGCGGCTCTCGAAACGCCCCTTGGCAACACCAACTGGGACATGCCGGCCTCCGCCGCCTCCTGCGCCGTAAACCTTGTCTCCTCCGTGGTATTCGCCGTAACCGCTACCTGGTAAAGCCCATCCACTCTGATCAACGTGATCGGCGCATCCTTATACTCCACTTCTGCCACCTCCGACAAGGGAATCTGCGTTCCCATCGGTGTGGCAAGCGTCATATTCAGCAGATCGTTCATATCCTCGTACTCACCGTCGGGATATTCCAGGCGCACCTTAAACTCCTCTCCGTTTCTGGTAAGAGTCGCCGCCTCGACACCGCTTAAGGCATTTCGCATCTCTCCTGCTACCTGAACAGGCGGCAGACCCACAGACATGCTTCTCAACGGATCCACCACGATCTCCACCTGTGTAGTCACTTCCGCCAGGTTGGATGACACCTGCAAAACGCCGGGGATGGTCTGCAGCATTTTCTGTACCTCTTTCGATGCTTCCCGCAGATCGCCCAGATCACGCCCCTGCAAATCTATCTCCAGGCTGCTGCCCATCATGGAAGTCATACTTGCCCCGCTCGCGGCAATGCTGATATCCATGCCTGTCACGTCTTTGAGCGCTTTCGTATACTTCTCCACCGCCTGGCCTGTACTGATTTTCGCGTCGTCCTTCAGATAAGCGGACAACCTCGCGGAACCCGCAGATACATAGTAGGAGTACTCCTCAATATCCTCGTCCTCCGAGAGCATCTGCTCCATGAACAGCGTCTTTTCCTCAACCGTCTCTATGTTCGTACCGGCCCGGAAACTCACACTGATCTGGAATCCGCCCTCATCCATGGACGGTATCAGCTCCGAATCGGTGTTTGTCACCAGCTCAAACGCGCCGATCAGCAAAAGCACCGACACAAACATAACCGTCTTCTTCCTGTGTAAAAGTCTGTGTAAAATCTTCTCGTATCCTCTGTTGATCGCGCGCAGCAGCTTATTGACAGGAAGCTCCTTCTTTTCCTGCGGCTTAAACCGTTCAAACAATAGAGGAATAATTGTCATGGCCGCGACCAGGGATGTCAACATCGCTACGATAATCGTCACACCAAGCTGTGCAAACATTTGCCCCGACAAACCTTTCATGGTGCTTAGCGGAAGATATACCACCACCGTCGTAATCGTAGACGCGATGATGGATGCCGTCACAAACCCGGTTCCCTTTAGAGCCGCGTCGTGATACTCCCCCGTCTCATCCTTTAACCTAAAGCAGCTCTCCAAAACCACGATAGAGCTGTCCACCATCATACCGATCGCGATCACAAGCGCTCCCATAGTCACCACATTGAAGGTAAAACCAAGCATATTCATAACAATCATAGTGGCAAACAGCGAAATCGGCATAGAGCTGCCCACAATCAGACTGGCTCTCAAATCTCCGAAAAAGATAAACAACACCAGCATGGAAAGCACAACTCCCAGCACCAACGTCTCCGCCACGGAGGAGAGTGCGGAAATAATGGCCTCGCTGGCATTGTAGGTCACGCTTATCTTCACCGTGTCGTTTTCCGCCTGCAGTCTGTCAAGCAGCCGTTCCACGGACCGAGTCGTATCTACCGTTCCATGACTCTTTTTCTTCGTGACAGCCACCGTGATATCTTCCTGGCCGTTCGTCCGGCTGACGCCGGAATCACTCATCTGGCTCTCACTGACCGTCGCAAGTTCCGACAGAGGAATCACCTGTCCCTTTGCCGTGGTAATCGGCACATTCTGGATCTGCACCACTCCGGAAATATCCGCGCTGCTGGAAATCGCAATGTCCTGTGTTCCCTGACTGATACTGCCCACCGGCACCGTAAAATCCATAGCCGCAATCGTCTGCGATATGCCGCTCATGGTCACACCGTACTGCTTCATCGCCTGAGCATTCAGCTCTACTTTTATGTAATTCTCCTTACCGCCGGACACCTGCACCTGCGCCACGCCGGACAGCGTTTCCAGCTCCGGGACCATTGTGTCATTTACATAACTCAGCACATCGCTGTCACCTACGGCCATAACCGAGATATCCATCGTCTCCATCTGGTCCATCGCCATCTCTATGATGACCGGATCGTTCACATCCTCCGGCATACCCGCTTTCACCGTACCAAGCGCGGTCTGTAAGTCCATATATGCCTCATCCAGATCAGTCCCGTACTCATACTGGAACATAACCATAGACATATTTTCCGCCGACTGAGATGTGTAAGTGGTCACGCCGCTCTGCTCCGAGCCGGCCGCTTCGATCTCCTTCGTAACAAGTTCCTCCACGCTCTCGGGATCCGCACCTGGATAAATTGTGTACACGAGCAGCATGGGCATTTCCATGTCCGGCGTCAGCTCCAGCCGAAAGCCCATGACGGAAGTCAACCCGAACACCACCAAGGCCAGCACAATCAAAGCTGTCGATACGGGACGGCGCATTGCCAATTTAGTCAAGTTCATACTGTCTTCTAATCCTCCGCCTCAGTGATTGCATTTCCGGTTTCCTGTATCGATATAGACGCGCCGTCGCGCAGGTTTGACGACCAGCTTGTAATCAACTGATCCTCCGCCAAAAGGCCCGACAAGACAGTGATTGTCTTCTCGTCAAAAATACCGGTTTCCACATCCTTTCGCTTCGCCACATCTTTCTGCGCCACATAGACATACGGCTGGCTCCCATCATAATAAACCGCGTCGTAAGGGATCAGCAGAGCGTCCGTCTGACTGTAAGTATCCGCCGCCACCTTCACACTGCTCCCGGTCAACAGACTGCCGTCAGGATCGGAGACGCATGATTTAATCGTAAACAGTCCCGTTGTCTGATCCACCATGCTGCCGATCTCCGTAATCGCCGCACGATAGTTTTTATCGTTCCTCTCCACTTCTATGTTCTGACCTATCCGCAACGTATTTCTGATTCCCTCGCTCACACCGAAAGTCACCGTCATGGTATCCTTATTGGAAATCACAAAAGCCGGATTTCCCGAGGAGGCAAAATCGTGCTCCTTCACGTTCACCGCTTCGATCACGCCGTCAATGGGCGCAGTGAGCGTATACATGTCAAGCTGATATTCCGCGCTGTCGATGGCCACTTTCGCGCCCGCCGCACCCACCTTCGCGCTGTTTACCTGCGCCGCCGCAGAATCTACACCGAGAGCCGCCGTCTTCTTCCCCGCCTCCTGTACAGGCTGGGTATTGACATTGAGCTGCGCCTCCGTCAGGTTTTTGACCGTCTCCGTCTGCTCTTTGCTCTTATAAGTGTCGGAGAGGGAGTCTTTCAGCTTTTCCTCCCCGTCTTCTATAGAATCGATGCCGGCCTCCACCTGGTCATAGGCAGCGCCGGTCTGTGAAGCCGCCGCCTGAGCCGCCTGCAAAGTCTCCTCATGAGGCTTGAGCTGCGCCTTGATTTCCTCGAGCTTTTCCCCTGCCGTCTTCAGCTCCTCCTTCGCTTTTTGCAGTTCTTCTTCCGTATGGGGTATCTGCCCGGATTCCATTCCCGTCACCGTGGCGATCAAAGCCTGATAATCCCTCATCGCCGCATCATACCCATAAGCCGTGGCTGCCGCGTTGTATGCCGCCTGAGCCTGAGAGACATATTTATTTGCTCTTTTTTTCGCCTTGCCCAAATCGTCCCTCTGTTCTTTGGCGTCCTCTTTATCTTCCTCCAAATCCGCAATCTGTTCGTTGATATCTTCTATTCCGTCGTTGATCCCGTCGATCTGCATCTGCATCTGATACATGGTCAGATCCTTCTGCCGCTGTGTCTGTTCATTCTGCATGTCGAGCTGAGCCACCGTGCTTTCATATTGGGCCTGAGCGATTTCATAGCCGACCTCCGCCGCCTGCACTCCCGCCGCCGCGCTGTTATACTGCGCTTTCGCGCTGGCAAGCTGGAGCTCCGCCGCCTCGGTATCAAGTTTACATAAAACTTGTCCCGCCGTCACGGTGTCTCCAACGCTGATGTCCGTGCTCAGCACCTCCGCCGCCACAAGCGGAATCACATATACAGATTCCTCCGGACTTACCATACCCACAAACTCGTTTTTCAATGTAAGTGTTCCCTCTTCCGGCAACTGTACCTCCACCGGAATCAATGCGCCAAGCGCCTCCTCCTCTTCCGTGGCAGCTTCCGAGTCCTGTCCGCATCCCGCAAGAAGCGTGCAAGCACAAGCCGCCGTCAGCAGAACGCAAGTCGTTCTGCGACAGAATGTCATGAATCGCTTTTTCATACTGTCTCCTCCGAATTATCATTACCATTGTCCGTTTTTTAAGAATACAACCAATGACCCGCAAAAGTAAAGTGCATGACCCTATATTTAAGATTTTTTTTATGTTTCTTAAAAATAATGCCGGCTTCCTTTTTCGGAAAGCCGGTATCATTCTCACAAAGTATTTTTCCTTCCAAGCCACCTCGCCAGCATACGCTGGAGCTGATCAATATCCAGTGGCTTTGACATATGTTCGTTCATGCCGCAGGCTTTTGACTGCTGTATGTCCTCCAAAAAAGCATTCGCCGTCATGGCCACAATGGGAACCTTTCCGGCATCCTCCCGCTCCATGGCGCGAATCGTTTTCGTCGCTTCATACCCGTTCATCACGGGCATCTGTAAATCCATGAGAACCAGGTCATAGTAACCCTCTTCCGAAGCGGTCACCATGTCCACGGCTTCCTTTCCGTTCTCCGCCGTCTCGATCATTGCCCCCGTCATGGAGAGAATTTCCGTGGCAATCTCCCTGTTCAGGTCGTTGTCCTCCACCACGAGAATCCGCTTGTCGGAATAATCCGCCTCCCCGATCTGCTCCAGCGTCTCTTCCGCCTGCTTGACTACCTCCCTGGGAATAAAATTGCGAAACGCCGTCAAAAGTCTCGTCTTATCAAACGGTTTACTGATAAACGAATTTACGCCCGCCATCCGCGCTTCCCCTTCTATATCCACCCATTCATGGGCAGAGACAAGAATAATGGGAATTTCCACACCTTCCTGCCTGCGTATCGCCTTCGCCGTATCCATACCGTTCATACCTGGCATGTTCACATCCAGCAGGATGGCAAAAACATCTTCCCCTTTCCGCCGTTTCTCTTTCATATAGTCAAGCGCTTCTTCCCCGGACTGCACCCACTCGCCGCGCATCCCCAGATTGCTTAAGAGAACATTGGTCGTCTCCCCGGCAAAAGGCGAATCGTCCACCACCAGAACCGTTCTTCCGGCGAGATCTTTCCTGTTCACCACGCCCGGCACCTGATACTTTAAGGGCACGGTAACCGTCACGATCGTCCCTATCCCCGGCTCACTCTCGATCCGGATGTCTCCGCCCATCATCTGTATAATATTCCGGCTGATGGTCAAGCCAAGCCCTGTACCCTGAATCTTGCTGGTACGCACGTCATCCGCCCTCTCAAAGGGATCATAAATATGTTGCAGAAATTCCTCTGTCATGCCGATGCCATTGTCCTTAAACACAAACTCAAAGCATCCGACATGCTCCTGCTGCGAGGGCTTTTCCGAAATTTCTATGCTGATTGTCCCGCCCTCTTCCGTATATTTGATGGAATTGCTTATCACGTTCGCGAAGATCTGTTGCAGCCGTCTCGCGTCTCCACGCACATTGGTATTATGAACGCCGTGGGCGCGAAATTCTATTCTTTGCTTCTTATCCCGCGCGGCGTCAGAAAGCATATTCACCATGCTGTCTATAATATTCAGGAGATTAAACTCCTCCTCGTCGAGAGTCAGCGCACCCGACTCGATCCTGCTCATGTCAAGCACCTCGTTTATGAGCGAGAGCAGGTGTTTGCTCGCGGCGGAAACCTTGGCGAGACACTCCTCAATCCCGTCGGGATCGTGAAGCTTTGTTCCCGCGAGGGCAGTCATGCCGATAATCGCGTTCATCGGCGTCCTGATATCGTGGGACATCTTGGAAAGGAAATCCGTCTTGGCACAGTTGGCACGATCCGCCGCCTCATAAGCGTCCAGCAGCGCTTTCTTCGTCTCCCTGTCCTTTGCGCGGATATCCGTGATATCTTTGGCATTGTTGAGCGCCAGAATATCGCCGCTGATGCCGTCTTTCGTGAGCAGAACCGTATGCCGCAGAACCATGGGCTGTTCTTGCGAACCCGAAGTCTCAACTTCAATAATCAGCTCGTTCTCTCCCCGCTCGTAAGATTCCAGCAGATGGTGTGTGTTGAGCGTCTGTACATAGACTTCCCTGTCCTCCGGGAATACCCGTTCCTTGCTCCAGCACAGGAAGAAATCGTCCGCATTGCAGGGCGCTTCCAAGCCCATCCGGGAAAGCACCGGCTCCATCTGCCCGTCCACGATCTCGTAAAACTCTTCTTCAATCAGATTCTGCGTGACGTTCACGTTAAATACGAAAACCGCTTCCGAGACAATCGCCTTCCGGTACTGTTCCTCCACGCTCAGGGTGCGGCGCAGCATGTCGTTGGACTCCTTGATCTTCTCGTTCGCCTCCTCCAGCGCTTTCTTCGCCTGCACGAGTTCCGCGTTGGACCGCAGCATCCGGTCGGTCACTTCCGTCTCTTTTGCCTTCTCCTCGCTAATGTTTTTCACATACCACATCAATCTGGCGTTTTCTTCGCTGAAATTTTCCACGGGCACCAGATCGGTCCGCACCCATTTCCACTCGCCCTCCACCAGACGCAGATAACTGAAATGGATAGAGGAGCCACCGTTCATAAACACCTTTTTCAAGTTTTCCGCGGACATGATATTTTGGAAATTGTCACAGTCCTTCTTATCCACATGATTCCTGGCACAGGACTCGACCGTCATTCTGTAATCGCCTTTTAACCGTTCCAGCTCCTGCGCCTCACTCTCCACAAACTTTAAATCCCTGACCGTATTCCTTGTGAGATCGATGGCGCTGATTCTGAAATAAGAGTCATGCAGCATTCTAAACGCTTCGTAGGAAAGCTGGCTGACACGGTACTCCTCGTCAATGAGACGAAGGGCGCATATCCATATCTTCCTGCCGTCCGGGGCGTTTGATTCCGTTCGGATCTCACGCACCCATACCGGTTCATCGTTACCGTTTAAAAGACGGTACTCCCGAACCTCCTCCTCTCCGGGCAGATGTACCCTTGTAAAAATTTTCCGATCGGGCTCGTATATGGCTTTCAGATAACAGCCGCCGGTTTTCCCGATAAACTGTTCGTAAGTCATACCCATGTTGCCAAGCGCAAAGGAGCTGATAAAATAAATCGGAAATCCCTCCTCATAAAACCCGCCAACGACACCAACCGCCAAATTCCTGCCAAGCAGCTCTATAATTTTATCCTGATTATCATCCGCGAGCTGCTCTTCCTGCGTCGTAAAAAACAATTCTTCCTTATAAAACCAGCGCTTGGACATCTCACTCCTCCTCGAATTTGTAGCCCATTCCCCATATTGTCTTAATCAGCTCGCCTTTTGCCCCCATCTTGTTCCGAAGCTTTTTTACGTGCGTATCAATCGTTCTGGCATCTCCAAAATAATCGTAATTCCAGACACTGTTTAAAATCTTCTCCCGTGACAGTGCTATCCCCTTATTCTCCATAAAATAGGCAAGCAGTTCAAACTCCTTGTAGCTTAAATCGACCGTCTCCCCGTCCACGGTCACGCTGTGAGCCTGCTTATCAAGCCGGATTCCTCCAGCCTCCACGATTGTCTCTACGGCTGCCTGCCCTGTCCGCCGAAGAATCGCCTCCACACGTGCCACCAATATCTTTGGGCTGAAAGGCTTGGAAATATATTCGTCCACTCCGAGTTCAAAGCCCATCAGTTCGTCTCTTTCATCCGACTTGGCCGTGAGCATTATGACGGGCACTTTGGAATAAGCTCGGATCTCCCGGCACACCTGCCATCCGTCCATTTTCGGCATCATCACATCCAGTATCACCAAGTCTATATCGTTTTGGTCAAAAAAAAGGTCGAGCGCTTCCTCTCCGTCCGACGCCTCAACGACCTCATAATGATTCTTTACCAAAAAATCCCGAACCAGCTTACGCATACGGCTCTCATCGTCCACCACCAAGATCTTCGACTTCTCCATACACTTACTATCCCTTTCTGATTACATGCCACCAAATTTTGTCACTGCTCCTGCCTTTGTTTTTCCTCCCATTTGCGTTTCTCTTCCCGCAGTTTCTGTTCCCGCTCCGAAAGCTCCTGCTCCCACTCCGAATACTCGTTCACCACAGCCTGTCTGTAATTGATGATATTAGGGCTGTCGCTGTCCCAGGCAATCGCAATCATTGCCGCGATAAGAAGCACCAACACCACATTGACCAGCACGGAAGTAACGAACCTTCCCTGGTATTCCGGATGCCTTTTTGCCACACTCTCCCGAATCGTTCTGTTTCTCGCCGTCTTGTTGCTATATGTCCCGTGAAGAGGCACCGGACGGATTTTCTCCGCGGGTACCCCCCATCTTCGCATTTCATTCTGCATTTTATGAAGATAACTCAAACCGACAGGCGTCAAAAACACTCTGTTGTCAAGCGCCCTGTCGTAGACAAGCAATACATTCTGCGGTCTGCGGTAATCCAGTCTCTGCTCCAGATTTTCCACTTTTTTAACTTCCATCCTGGCCGTCTCCGCATCCGCTATTGTCGCAAAGCGGTAACCGTCGACAACCAGGTCATCCTCTCGCTTTTCCTTCTCCATAAGCTTTCCCCAAAGGCTTTCGTCAAATCTTGAAGATACTCATGCTCCGATCCAGATGCTCCGCTATTTCCCTTAGCTTTGACGCATTCTCGGAAATGCTGCCTACAATCGTCGTAACTTCCGTGACGGAAGCGGATGTCTCCTCCGTACTCGCCGCGTTTTCCTCGGCAATCGCCGTCAGATTTTGTACCACGTCCACCACATTTACTCTGGCCTCATCTAAACGCCTCGTCTTATCCGCAATCTGGTCAACCCCGTCCAACGACAGGATAATGCCGTCCCGAACCTGCGTGAAGCTCTCGTTTGTCCGCCCCACGCTCTCGTTCTGGCTCTCCATAATTTTCTTCACGTCCTCCATGGTTTCCACGGATCTTTGCGACTCTCTGATCAGAGAGTCAATGATATCCTCAATCTGCCTTGCGGAGTCGTTGGACTGCTCCGCCAGCTTCTGGATCTGACTCGCCACCACCGCAAAGCCTCTGCCCTGCTCGCCGGCTCTGGCCGCCTCAATAGTCGCGTTTAAGGAAAGCAGATTCGTCTCTTCCGCAATGGAGGTAATGAGCGCTGTGGCCTCCCTGATTTTCATGGCCGACTCGTTCGTCGTGTTGGTCTGTTCATAGATTACATCGATGGCCTCCCTCGCCCCGCTATTGATTCTCTCAAGCTCCTGCAAGGTGGCGAAAGCCTCATCACTGGATTTTTTCATAATATTGGCATTGTCGGTAAGTTCGCCAACCTGTCTTGTGGTTTCCTCCACCATACTTCCCATCAGAATTACGTTCTCCGTGGCTTTCTGTGTCTCTTCCGCCTGGGAAGACGCACCTTCCGAGATCTCGGATACGGCCTTTTCCACCTGCTCCACCGTGATCGCCGTCTCGGACGCGTTCGTGCTCAGGATATCCGAAGCTTCAAAAAGCTGGTCGCTCCGTTCACGGAACTCGTTAACCATCTTTACAAGCTGTCCGCGAAGCTCGACAACAGCCCGGCTCATCTGCCCCGTCTCATCCGCCCGCGCCACCAGTTTTTCCTGCCCGTCGATCTCTGTAAAATCCATATGCGCCAGACGGCCCACCACCTTTGTCACCTCGGTGATCGGTTTCACAATCTTACTGATAAATAAGAATCCGATGATGCTGGCAACAATTACCATCACAACGGTACAGCAGGTTCCCGTGAGTGTCACCCGGTGCACCGTACTCATCAGCTCATCGTTATCCGCCGATACGACCAGAATGCAGTGTCCCCGCTCCGTTATGTAATAGGCCGCATATTTAGTCACACCGTTATAATCGTACTCAACAACATTGGGTTCCGGCATCGTACCGGCAGCAATCTCTTCCACCAGACCCGATATCACCACATTCTCTACGGGCTGTCCCACCTTTTCCCTTGTCGGGTGGTAAAGCATCGTGCCGTCGCCCGCTACCAGGTATGCGTAGCTGGATTCCACGCCCTTAAGGCCGACCTCCCCGATGGAATCGGACAGATTATTATAATTCGTAGCCGTGTTGTATCCCTGCATCTCAATGATGCCTTCCAGCTTATCCCCATAGGCAATGGCCAGATCGTAGAGATACGCCTGGTTCAGATTCATCAGCGGAATCCTCAGATTCCTGATCAGCACGATCGACAGACACACCGACAATATGATCATCGCCAACATCATTGCCCCTACAATTTTCGTCCGTACGGAATGTAGAGCGGCATTCCCGCCCTTGTCCTTCCCCTTTGCTTTTTCTTTCGCCATAGTAACCCCTCTCTCCCCCGCTTATAATGGACCAGACGGGAGTCGAACCCGTGTCCAGAAGCCCATTCCCTGTCCTTCTACTATCATAGTCACTCATTTCGGATTGCTCCTCATTCCCTCCTCCATGCGGAGAGCGACACCCCCATGGATTCGGTAGCCTCTGATACGCCCGCAGGTAAGAGGCGTCCCCTGCGTCGTTTCCCACATAGTCGATGCCCGGTTCTTAACGTGTAGGTGCGCTAAGGCGGACAGCTGCCATTAGGCAGCGTATGCTAAATTATCTTCAGCGTTTGTATTTAAGTTTGCGATTTGACGCATCAGCCTGCGGATAGCTTCTCCAGCTGCAAGACCCCTGTCGAAACCTTGACTGGCCCAAAAATGTTTTACTACTGACAGTATAGCATATTCTCAATACTAATCCTACAAATTTTTTATTTTAAATTCCCGTTCGTGTTCCCTGCGCAAATCCTTCTTCGCAATATCCTGTCTCTTGTCATAAAGCTTCTTTCCCCTGGCTAACCCCACCTCGATCTTCGCCCTGCCTTCCTTGAAATAAACCTGCAAAGGTACGATCGTATAGCCCTGCGAAGCCATGTTTCCGGCAAGTTTCCTGATCTGCGCCTTGTGCAGCAAAAGCTTTCGCACCCGAAGGGGGTCCTTGTTAAAAATATTCCCCTTCTCGTAAGGGCTTACATTCATCCCGTATACAAAAGCCTCCCCGTTCTCAATCCGCACAAAAGCCTCCTTAATGCTGCACTTTCCCATGCGCAGAGACTTCACCTCCGTGCCATGCAGGGCAAGCCCCGCCTCGTACTTTTCCTCTATGAAATAATCGTGATAAGCTTTTTTATTGTTAGCCACAAGCTTCATGGCTTCCTTTGCCATAGTCCCAACCTCCCTCACGTCTGTTTCGTATCCGTCTGTTCCGGAATCATAAAATCAATGGTCCCCGCCATGCGGTCCGCGCCTTTAACCTGAACCGTAATTTTCTGCCCGAGTCTGTATACAATTCCGCTTTCTTTCCCAACCATCTCATAAGCGCTCTCGTCATAATAAAAGTAATCGCCGGGCAGGGTGGACACATGGATCAGTCCCTCCACCGTATTTGGCAGCTCCACATAGAGCCCCCACTGCGTAATGCCGGAAATCACGCCTTCGTACACTTCCCCCGCGCGCTCCTCCATGTACTGTGCTTTCTTTCTCCTGTCGGTTTCCCTCTCCGCCTCGGCCGCCCGTCTTTCCATCCGGGAAGCATGTTTGGCCACTTCCGGCAGCTTCTCCACGTAATGTTGTATACGATCCCCGTCCAGTTTCCCCCGAAGCTGCTCTTTGATGATGCGGTGAATCTGCAAATCGGGGTATCGCCTGATGGGAGAAGTAAAGTGACAGTAATACCGGCAGGCCAGGCCGAAATGCCCCGTGCACTCCACCGTATATTTCGCCTGCTTCATACTCCTTAAAGTCAGGCGGCTTATCATCGCCTCCTCCTTCGTATCGCCAATCCGATCCAAAAGCTTTTGCAGCTCCTTCGGGTGGATCTCCTCCCCCTTCTGACGGATATGATACCCGAAATTTCTGATAAAGACCGAAAGCTTCCTGATCTTATCCGGATCGGGCTTCTCGTGCGTCCGGTACACAAACGGCATCTCCTGCCAGAAAAAGTGCTGCGCTACCGTCTCGTTGGCAATCAGCATGAAATCCTCGATCATTCTGGTCGCCACATTGCGCTCGTATGGCTTTATTTCCACAGGTCTGCCCTTCCCGTCCAGAAAAATCTTACTCTCCGCGAAATCAAAGTCTATAGAACCGCGCTTATGCCTTTTTGTCCTGAGCAGAGCCGCCAGTTCCTCCATCTGCTCAAACATGGAAACAAAAGTCCCGTATTCCTTCCGCGCCGCCTCATCCTTATCCTCCAGAATCTTTCTGACCGTAGTGTAGGACATCCTGCGGTCGACTCGTATCACCGTCTCCGCAATCCGGTAATCCTTCACCTCTCCCTTCTGGTCTATGGTCATCAGGCAGCTCAGAGCCAGCCTGTCGACGCCCTCGTTGAGGGAACAGATTCCGTTGGAAAGTCTGTGCGGCAGCATAGGAATTACCCTGTCCACCAGATAAACGCTCGTTCCCCGCTCCAGAGCTTCCCAGTCGAGAGCCGAATTTTCCTGTACATAATTGGACACATCGGCAATATGCACGCCGAGACAGAAAAGCCCTTCCCCGTCCCGGTACAGGCTGACCGCGTCATCCAGGTCCTTTGCATCCTCACCGTCTATGGTCACCATCTGCAAGTCCCGCAGATCCATCCGCCCGGCCCTGTCCGCCTCGGACACGGCATCCGGCACACGCCCCGCCTGGTTCATCACTTTCTCCCCAAATTCCGTCGGCAGATCATAGCCTCGGATAACCGTCAGGATATCCACTCCCGGGTCGTTCACGTGGCCGAGTATCTCAACCACCCTGCCCTCCGGTTTGTGGGATTCATCCCCGTAGGAAGTCAGCTCCACCACCACCTTGTGTCCCGTTACCGCTCCCCTGGAACGCTCCGCCGGAACAAAGACGTCCCGGCCGATCTTATTGTTGTCCGGGATTACAAAGCCGAAGTTTTGCGACTGCTCATACGTTCCCACAAGCTGCTTCGTCCCCCGCTCCAGAATACGCAAAACAGCGGCCTCCCGACGCTTTTTACCTCCCGCAGGGAGACATTCGATCTGCACCCGGTCCATATGGAAAGCGCCGCCCACCTTATCCTCCGGGATATAGAAATCCTCCTCATACCCCTCGACCTCCACAAAGCCGAACCCCTTCGCGTGACCGATAAAGATACCCACGGGCCTGTTTGCGTCAGGCTTCACGTACCTGCCCTGTTTCGTGAGCTGTATTTTGCCCTCGGAGACGAGCGCCTGCAAAATCTTTCGGAACGCGTCCCGATCCTGCGCGGACACCTGCATGAATGCCGCAAGCTCCTTCTCCTTCATCGGAACATACATCTCTTCCGAAACAAGCTCACATATTAAATTTTTTCTCTTTTCAAACTGTGTATCCATCCTGCGTCCTGTCCCTGCCGCCTTCTGACTCTGCTTATTCGCGCAAAGAAAGCACTCTCACCTGTGTGTGCAAGAGTGCTTTCCAACGTTTCGCTTTAGAATATGGTCAGATTTAAGACGACCGCAAGTACCATGAAGCCGATCGCAAGCCCTGTCGTGATCTTGACGAGCTT
The DNA here is from genome assembly GCA_910587095.1 of uncultured Lachnospiraceae bacterium. Classification (GTDB taxonomy): domain Bacteria; phylum Bacillota; class Clostridia; order Lachnospirales; family Lachnospiraceae; genus UBA3282. The sequence goes on along the minus strand of CAJUMJ010000037.1, from coordinate 49,514 downwards.
TCCCTCCATGGAACGGCCCTTGTTCTTTCCCCAGTAAGTCTCCGCCGCACCGCTTATGGCTCCGAGTCCTGCTGCCTTTCCCTCCTGCATCAGCACCAGTACAACCAGCGCCAGACATATTAAAATATAAATTACAGTCAGTATGATTCTCAATACGCCCATTTTTATTCCTTATCCTCCATTCCAAAATAATGTACTCTCAGAATCTCCCGCTTATAGTCAAGCAGATTTTATCATACCACAGAACCGGACATTGTGCAAGTCCAAAATTTGCTGCAAACGGCCGCTCCTGCTTCTCAACGAAGCCGCCTTTTCGCGGGTTTTAGAAACGCTTCCCACACGCTTTACAGCTCAAACGCCGCGAAAGCGTCCTCTTTCTTGCGCAGGCTGTCGTAATAACGCATGAGGTAGGCTTTCATCTCCGCATGTCTCTCCCCCATGTCCTCCATCATTCCCTGAAAGTTCTTCTCCGTGACGCCCGAAAGCCCGGTGAGCAGTTCATAATAAGGTTTCTCGTCCCCGTGTTCCTCCAGGATCACCCGCCAGGTTTCCTCGCTCTCACAGCCCTTCACGTGGGCCAGAAGGTATTCCTCCAGCTCCTTTCGAAAACCGGCCTTCAACCCATAGTCGTGAAAAAGCCGGAGCATGGCAAGCCGCACCTTTCCCCGCCTTCTCTGCTCCATATAGTAACCGACGTCCGTGTCCCTGCTGCCACAGTCCTCCTCGCCGCAAAGCAGCATTTTGGAAAATCCCTCGTTATCCGCAAGCCCCATCTGCGTCGCCGCCCTGGCGTCAAAACCGGCAAGCCAGCTCTCCGCTCCCGCGCTTTCCGGCGTAAACAGATAGAACGCGTCCAGAAGCCCAACCGTAGCCGCAAGCAGGCAGGCAATGTCCTCCCGCGCCTCCATGTCAGCGCTGTTTCTGATCTGAGAAAGAGAATGGCACTCCTTGAACACGCCCTGCCCTATTTCCAGTTTACGGTAGGGAAGCGTCACGGACTCAAGCGCCCCGCAGTAAGCAAAAGCCCAGTCCCCGATTCCCGCAAGGGAGTCAGGCAGTTTGATCCGGCGCAGCGTCTTGTTGCTCAAAAAAGCCTTTTTCCCAATCCAGACCACGGGAAAGCCATCCGCCGACTCCGGGATCACAACGGACGTATCCCGCCCGCTGTAGCCTGTCAAAACCGCCGTCCCCGATACAATTTCATATTGCAGGCACCCCTGTCTTGTTGTCTCTTCCTTCCTCTCCATACAAGCCTCCATGCCATAGCTTCCTGCCGAAATGATAAGAAACGTGTATTTTACATTCCCGGCCGCATCACAAAATAAGCTCCCTTATTTCCTCCAGAAGCACGTCGCTTCGCTCCGTCAGCATCAGCCCTTCATTGTGCCTCACATAGTCCTCACATCCGTAAGCGTTGATAAACGCCGCGCAGTCCGCCTGCACCGTGCACTCCGTCACAAGAAGAAGCATCTCGTTTCCTTCGCCGAAGGTATCCTCCACAAAAACAAAAAGGTTGTGCAGCCTCTCCTGCTCCCGCCTCGTATCCGCTTTGTATTCCTCGACCATCCTGTCAAAGCGCCCCTTGACCAGCAAAAAAGCCTCGTCGCTGTCGGATGCGCCCTCTGTCAGAATCTCCCTGGCGCTCTCCCTTAAAAATCTGACGATCACCCGGCCTTTTTGCTTCTCCTCCACCGATAAAACGCCTGCGTTTGTCAGGGAAACCGCAGCCTGCTCCCGGCCGTCTGCCTGCTGGTTTAAGATTGCCGCAAGCCCGGAGACTTCCTCCCCCGCCGCTCTCTCCTTAAACGCACGAAGGGGATTCATCAGATCCTTTAAGAGCCTGGCTCTTTGCCCGTTTTCCTTTAACTCCTGCCGCAGTCTGTCAAGAAGCATCCCCATCAGGGAAAGGCGCTCGTCAAAGCCCGCCTTTCTCGCCCGGTCTTTCACCTGCTCGCTGACCGTTCCGTCAAAGATATCCTCCACCCTGTAATCTCTCTGGTATTTCCTGTAAAGGTCGTAGTAGGCGCAAAATTCCCTGGCCACCCGATCGTTTCTCAGATATTGCCCGATCAGGGATTCCTCCACGCCAAGTCCCTCCTCCTCGTAGAGAACAAGCATCTGCGCCAGATCTTCCCAACCTCTGGCAGTGACATAGCTCTTTCCCCGGACCGTGGTTTCCACCAGATAAAAGTCTTCCTTCTTCATATCCAGATAATTGAGTACCGCCGTGTGGATATTCCTGTCTCCCGCATACGTACGCCAGCTCTCATAGTCGGCCTCCACCTCGAGAATCTTCATGCGGTCTAAAGTCACCACGTCGAACTCCCGCACCGACTTATTGTATTCCGGCGGATTGCCCGCCGTAACGATGATCCACCCCTCCGGCACCTGATGTCTGCCGAAAATTTTGTACTGTAAAAACTGCAGCATGGACGGCGCAAGCGTCTCCGAAACACAGTTTATCTCATCCAGGAAAAGAATCCCCTCTCTGATGCCGCTCTTTTCCATCACATCGTAAACCGAGGCGATGATCTCACTCATAGTATACTCCGACACATCACAGGAAAGCTCCCCGTACTTCCTGTGTACGATAAAGGGAAGCCCCAGCGCGGACTGTCTTGTGTGGTGTGTCATGGAATAGGAGACAAGCGCAATTCCAAGCTCCTGCGCGATCTGCTCCATAATAGCCGTCTTGCCGATACCCGGCGCGCCAAGAAGAAAGATGGGACGCTGCCTGACAAGAGGTATCCGATACTCTCCCTCCTCATCCTTCTTCAAATAAATTTTCACGGAATCCTTGATATACTTTTTCGCTTCACTGATGTTCATTGTCCCTCCGGTTCCTCTCCTTCCAATTGCTCCTCGTCAAGTACGATTTTGATCGACCAGGGCGGCACCTTCGGCGCCTGCTCATCCTCCCCAAGAAACACAAAGGCGGTTTCGTAGGCAGGCATATGATCCGGGTAAATCCCATAACCGTCCGTAAAATAGAGAAGCCCTTTCAGATCCTCAAACTCCCCCGCAGCCAGAAGTTCATCCACATATTCAAACACCGGCCTAAAGTCGGTGGACCCGAATCCTGTCAGCTTCCCGTTTTTCAAAAAGGCGTCAAACTCAGCCCGCTCCGTTATCTTCACGTCCTGCTGCACCTGGCTGTCGCACTGGATAATATGGACGTTGATCTTCGAAAAAAAATTCTCGCTCTCCCCCATAATGTTGTAGGTCTTTTTGAGAAACGCCTGTACCGTCGCTCCCCTGCAGGATGCGGAGGTATCGATGGCAATCACAAAGTCCTTGATCTTATGAGTCTCCTGATATTCCAACGGTTCCACCAGCGGCATATTCCCGTAGGTGCTAAGCCCATAGGTGTAAAAAATATGGTCGAACTCCTCGTCGTTCACCCGCATGGCCTCCCCCATTGCCATAAACCGCCTCAAAAAAGCCGTGTAATCATAGCGTTCCCTGACGGCCTCCTCCAGATTTTCGGTAATGCTCTCCGCGTTGTTTCTGTCCTTGCTGAAACTCTTTAAATCCGCCCGGATCCGTTCGCTGACCTTGCGCCACTCCGACTGGGAAAGATTCAGCTCCTCCTTCCGGTTCCAGTAAATGTGCTCGTCCCTCTTACATAACCTGCGCCAGTCCGTCACCGCCTTCGAGGAAGGCTCCTCAATCCGAAAGTGCCGGTAAATCTTTTCCGCGCTCAAGCCCCCCGCCTGCTTTTTCAAAAGCACAAGGCGGCCTTTTAACTCCTCGTCATCGGAGAGCCTCGCCGCGTGCAGGTCAATGTCCAGAATCGCCGCCTCCACGGCGATATCCGTCGCCATATCCCAATAGTCATGGTTCATCTTATCCGTCTTTAAGCCGTGATAAAACACAGCGTGCAAAAGCGTGTGCAGATAGAGCCGCACCGCGCTCGCAGTCTCCTTCTCATACTGCCTGACAAGAAGAAGCGGATCACACACAAGCCCTTCCCCGTCGAAAACATGAGCTCCCATATCCGCCATACAAGTCACCGGAAGCCTGGAAAGCGCCACATCCAGAAAGCGCATATTGACCAACAGACTGTCATGGGAGAGGCGCAGAATCTGATCCGCTATGCTCTGAATTTTCTGCTTTTTGACATCTTTTCCCACTGCCGCCATTCCGAACCTTCCTTTCCACATAAATTCACTCTGTTCTTATATTATAAATTACATTATGTAAACCGTTTTTATCAGGTACAGGATAAGCAGATGCGCCGGATAAAAGATATAGAAAAACCATTTGGAAAAATTTTTGCCCTTTTTTGCCCTCTCGCCGTTGTAAAATACCAATATCACGACCGCCGCCGCAAGGATGCCAAGCCCTGAAAGCGCCGCGTGGGTAACGGCATACACTGTCCAGTCTCCCTGCACCCCAAACATGTAACGCTGGACGTTTAATACCACAAAAAACACATACCCGGCTCCGAATCCGAGAGCCGTCCTCCTCCTGTCCCCTCTGCCGTTAGCCAAAAAAATCGTGAGAACCGGCGCGACCACCGCCCAATCCCCGACAGCCGTCGCCAAAACGAGCAGCGCGCCGAGCACAGACCGAAGCGCCGGGCTGCTCACCCGTTCCATCACCACAAGAATCAGGAAACAGCAAAGCAGCGTGTAAATCATGTTAAAACCACCCTGCCCGAAAGCCAGCAAAAACGGAATCTGCGAGAAAAGCGCAAACAAGAGCAGCCTCAGCCCGTATCTGACTTTGGAGCGAGTATATTCATATCCCTCCACCATGAAGTAACACATCACCGGAGCCGTAAAGAAACCGATATCCTCCAACAGTTCATAGATCTGCGTCCCCTCCGCCAAAAAGACATGCGCGATATGGTTGAGCAGCATAGTGAACATGGCCATATATTTGATTACGTCGCGGTTTAACACCCGCAGCCCGCTTCCCGCGGCCGTCTGTATCTGTCCGTCCATATATCATTCTCCCGCTTTGCCGCCGCCGTTTTCTTCCGCTCCCGCAGCCTTAGTCCCGCCGATATTTGACACTTTGCGCCCGTTACGCCGAAACAGGCGATCCACAGTCTCTGCAATCGCCCATCTTTCGTCCATTTTTCCTCTATTCATCCGACGCCTTCGGCCGACGTATTCCGAACCCCATACGTCGGCCGACCGCCAGCTTTGCTTTCATCCGCTGCATTTGTCACTGCACAAACGGATTATACATCTTCTCGTGCCCGATGGTAGTAAACTCCCCGTGTCCGGGATAAACTTTCGTCTCGTCGGGCAGCGCGAACAGCTTGTCTTTGACCGATCTGGTCAGTGCGCTCATGCTGCCCGTCGCCAGATCCGTCCTGCCGACCGATTCCTGAAAAAGCGTATCCCCGGCAACGAGTATGCCCGCCTCCTCAAAATAATAGCAGCAACTCCCCACCGTATGTCCCGGCGTGGCGATCAGCTTACAGGTCATGTCCTCTATCGTGATCTCCTCGCCCTCCTTCAGATATCTGTCAGGAACTACCGTGTAAGGCCTTCCCACCTGATCGGAAACATTGGTGACCGCGTCCTCGCAAAGCGGTTTTTCCGCCTCATAGGCATAAACCGGCGCGCCTGACAGCTCCCGCAGTCTGTTGCAGCCCCATATATGGTCAAAATGTGCGTGCGTCAGAAGAATCCCTTTCACCTGAAATCCCTTCTCCTGAAGCGTCTCGTAAATGTAGTCGCCCTTGTCGGCCGGGTCGAAGAAAATGACGTCCTTCGTGCCCTCCTTATATACAAAATAACAGTTCGTCTGGCAGATGCCTAGCATCAGCCTGCCGATTTTTAAATCTGACATTTTCCGTCTCCTTTATGATTCCAGTTTTCGGAGAATGCCGCTTTTTGGGCATTCTCTCAAGTGAAACGGAGTTGCAAAGCAACTCCTAGAATTTCTTAGCGAGGCTGCCTCTGCTGCCAAGCTTTAAAAGTTCTTTTCGCTTTGTTAGCCGGTCGTTCTCTCAATATCTATAATGCTCTCTATGGTTCTGATCTTATCGATGATCCGCTGCAGTTCCTCCTTGCTGCCGATCTCAAAGCTGACCATAATAGTCGCCGTACCCTGCTTGTTCACTCTCGTATTCAGCGCCTGGATATCGATCTCCTTCTCCGTGAGCGCCCTGGACACATCTGCCAGAAGACCGTTTCTGTTGTTGGCGTAAATACTGATCTCCACCAGATATTTCTCGCCGACAGCCGTCCCTTCCGCCTGCTGCCATTCCGCGTCGATCAGACGGTTTCTGTCTATCTCGGGCAGATTCAGAAGATTCACGCAATCCGTCCGGTGTATGGAAATGCCTCTTCCTCTGGTGACAAAGCCGACAATCTCGTCTCCCGGCACCGGGCTGCAGCATTTGGAAAAACGAACCGCCACGTCATGAACGCCCTTCACCACAATGGCACTGCTGCTCTTGCCCGGTTTTGCGCGGTTGATTCTGACACTCTCCTCGATCTCCGCCATCACCTCAGCATCCGTCATCTCACGCTTGTGATCCTTCTCGTAAAGTTCCCGCATACGGTTGATGACCTGCCCCTCCTTGAGGGCGCCATGACCTACTGCTGCCAGCACCGAATCCCAATTCTGGAAACCATACTTCTTAATAACGGCCTCCTCATACTGAGGCGTCAGAATATCCGCGCTGTTGATCGATTTCGCCTTGCAGTAACCGTAAATCAGCTCCCTGCCCTTGACGATGTTATCCTCCTTCAGCTCGTTTTTGAACCACTGGTTGATTTTATTCTTGGCTTGCGTGCTTTTCACCACGTTCAGCCAATCGCGGCTGGGCCCCTTGGAGTTCTGTGACGTCATAATCTCCACCCGGTCGCCGTTTTTGATCTCATAATCTATCGTCACAAGCTTGCCGTTGATTCTCGCGCCGATCATCTTATTCCCCACCGCACTGTGCACGCTGTAGGCAAAATCAATGGGCGTGGAACCTGCCGGCAGGCTCTTTACATCTCCTGTCGGTGTAAAGCAAAATACCGTATCCGCAAAAAGGTTTAAGTCGTCCTTCAGGAGATTCATAAATTCCTTATTGTCCGTTAAATCCTGCTGCCATTCCAGAATCTGGCGCAGCCAGACAAGCTTCTCCTCCTCCTGCGTCTCCACCTTCTTACCGTCGGATGCCTCCTTGTATTTCCAGTGGGCCGCGATACCGTACTCCGCCGCCTTGTGCATCTCGTAGGTGCGGATCTGGATCTCGAAAGGCTGGCCGCTCGCGCCGATCAGCGTGGTATGGAGGGACTGGTACATATTCGACTTGGGCATGGCGATGTAGTCCTTAAAGCGGCCGGGAATCGGCTTATACATCTCATGGATCACGCCAAGCGCGGCATAGCAGTCCTTCACCGTATCTACAATGATGCGCACCGCAAACAGATCATAGATCTGGTCTATGGACTTATTCTGGTTCTTCATCTTCTTGTATATGCTGAAAAAATGCTTGATGCGGCCGTCGATCTGCGCCTTGATACCCGCATTTTTGATATGCACGCTGACCTCGTCCACAATGGTCTGTATATAGCGCTCCCTCTCGCTCTTTCTGACGGCAATTTTATCCACCAGATCGTAGTAAGCCTCGGGCTCCAAATATTTTAATGACAAATCGTCTAATTCCACCTTAATTTTTGATATACCCAAACGCTGGGCGATGGGAGAATAAATGTCAAGCGTCTCCCTCGAAATCTCCTGCTGCTTCTCCGGCCTCATATGCTGCAATGTCCGCATATTGTGCAGGCGGTCAGCCAGCTTAATCAGTATGACACGGATATCTTTCGCCATGGCGAGAAACATCTTCCGCAGATTTTCCGCCTGCCGTTCCAGTTTCTCCGTATCTTTATCGTAATTTCCGTGTTCCCCATGGAAATTCAGTTTGTCTAACTTCGTGACGCCGTCCACCAGATGGGCCACATCCGTGCCGAACTGTTCACCGATTTCCTCGTCCGTCATGATGGTGTCCTCCACCACATCATGCAAAAGCCCGGCGACGATCGTCTCCTTATCCATCTCCAGATCCGCGAGAATAATGGACACGTAGAGAGGATGGATGATATAGGGCTCCCCGGATTTGCGCGCCTGCCCCTTGTGGGCGTCGTAAGCCACCTTGTACGCCTTCTCAATCAAGCTGATATCCGCCGAAGGGTGGTATTTTCGCACACGCGCAATAAGCTCCTCGTAAAGCTGCTCCGGAGTCTGAAATTCTTCTATGGATTCTATTCTGCCGTCATCAAAAACCAACTCAGTCTTTTCTTCTGTCGCCATACACTCACCAAACCCTTATCGGATTACATAATGATACATAATAGCCATTTTACGCCATTCTCCTATTATTTGCAAGATAATTCAAAATAATTTATTAACTATTAGACACACAAAATACTCCAAAGTCGCATTTTGACACATGCCGCGAAACGGCAAGCTTCCACCGCCGCCCGCAAAAAAATAACGCCCTGTTTTCCGACAGAGCGTTACTCCGATCTTTATATAAAAATACTTATATAACCAAAACTTTTGTCATCCCGGCCACCTGCCATTTGTTTACAAAAACAAATTCTGGCTTCCTGTCATGATCTCCGGCGAGAGCTTGACGGCAATCCCGTTTTCAAGATCCCATGCGCATTCTAAAAGCAGGAGCGTCGTCCCATCCTGTTTAAATAACAATGTTTTCGGCGTGACTATCCCGGCCAAATCCGTGATATTCTCCACTCTCCTCGCGCCGACCCATTCTCCCGCCAGTTCCTGTAAGTTGGCATTCACGTACTGCATCAACTGTTCGCCCACAATCTTTGCGTACTTATCCTTTTTTTCCGTATACTGCAGGTACGCGTCCCTTTGCTCATCCGTAATCGGTTTTTCGGAATAAGCCTTCGCGGCAATTTTTATGACATACTCCTTGCCAAAAAAGGATTCGCTCTGCGTCTTATACCACCTGTGCTTGTATGTCATTTCACCAAACGCGGCATCCACACATGTCTTTTCCATATCTTTTGCATCCTTTCCCTAAACCGTCCTCTGCTGAAGCTTATACTCTGAAACGCCGCCCGAATGGGAAATATTTCCGTGTACCTCGGTAGGTACCTTCTGCATTGTCCTGCAATCCCTGCATTCATGCCAGGTATACCGGTTCGCCCCTCTCCATTCGTCCACCTCTTCCGGCGTACAGCCACGCTGTCTTGCAAGCTCTTCATCCGCCTGGGAGAAATTGGCGTCCCTGTCATCCGTAAAATCTCTTATTTCCACTTCACCCTTTGCCACCTCGGAAAAATCCGGTTCCCCATCATTAAACGGAACCGACTCAAAATCATACTGATTTTTTATTTCCTCCCATGTTTTGTGATCGGGATTGGTGCCGTTTCTGTCTCCCGGCTCCACATCCTTGTCGGGAATCCACCTGGAATTACCGGCCTCGCCGCTCCATTCCCCGCCGGTTCTCGGAAGCAGAGCGCATCTTTCTATCTTTATTTTGGCATCTAATTTCTCTGTCTCATGCTGCTTGACAGTTATTTCACTGTCTATTTCACGTTTTACAACCTCTTTTATGACTGTTTCCGGTGCAAACGGACTGCTCACATCAAACGCCTCCCTTCGGTCACTTCCTCATACCAGCTCCTGTAATATTCCATTCCGCCATCTTTTAACTCGCCGTAAACTTTTAGCAAGCAATGGCTGATGCACAATATTTCATCATCCGACGGGCTATCAAGCTGCCGGGCGATCATGGTATTTAAGCAGCAGTTAAAACTGATCATGTCAGGTGACACGCTCCTGGCTTTTTCGACCATATCATCCGCATTCAAAATATTCTTTATCAGGTTTGACTGTCTCAAAAACTCCTTTTCATTCCAGAGCCGAATCCTGCCGTTTCTTTTCTGCTCATTTTTCAAGGCATAGAGCTCCATTTTCGTTCCGACACCGCATTCCGCATTTTCTATCGCCCAATCCAAACTCCGGATATCAATACCGTCCGGACGATCCAGTCTGTTTTTGGCAATCCAGTTGATCAGAATCGCCTTGGCCTTCCTGCTGTCGGCACTGTAATTCGAAGTATCTTTCCTTTCGTATTCCCGCTCGACGCCATCAAACCGATCTACCTGGCACAAAACCGGTTCGACCCAGTCATTCTGATAAATGACAGCTACGCCCTTTGGCAGTTTTGCGATCTCATCTATCTGATTCTCCCTGCATGCCGCCGCTTTTCCTACCATTCTTCTGTCCGTCTCCTCCGGCAGCCTCATGATGATCTTTGTGTTCGTATTCCTGATTGCCGATATATCTACCGCATTGGGCGACTGGTCCGCGATCACGAATCCTTCCCCGTATGTTCTCATCTCGGCAATCGCGTTTGATATCATCTCCACGGATTTTCCCGCAACGCTTCCGCCCTCCTCCGCCGATACCGCAGCGTTCGCCCGCAGTAAATTGTGCGCCTCCTCCAAAACGGTAATATGTCTGAGTTTCGCGTTGGATTCTTCCGAAAATGCCATTCTGTGTTCGGACAGACGCATCACAAGAATTCCCATCAACAAGGCTTTCGTCTCCTGCGCCCCCACCCTGCTCAGGTCAACGACCACGTTGGAATCAAACAAAACGGAATTGTCAACTTCGTTAGCGGAAAACAGCATCCCGTTTAAGCCGTTCGTGAGCGACTTCACTCTCGTAAGCAGCGCTCCCTTATAATTTGACTTAACTTCCTGCGAATATCCTGAATTGTCAATGACAGATTCCAATTGCTCCAGCAAATCCCGGAAGGACGGATACAACCTGTCGGAAATCATATTTTCCGATGTAGTCAGATCCCATCCGCAGTTTTCATATGATTTCAACACCGCCTCTTTTAAGACGGCGGGCATTGCGGCATACATCGGCCAGCAGACGTTACATATTTCGACAAACCTGTCTATATGTTCCAGCACATGGATCCCGTCCGGAAATCGAAACGGATTGATTTTCAAAAGCTCCGTATACGCAGGATTTGTCCCGAGCACTCTCACGCTCTTCCTGTGTCCGAAAATGCGTTTATATTCCCCCTTTGCGGGTTCTATCACCATAAAACTGATCCTGTCTCTCCTTGTGGATACCAGCTTGTCGATCAGTTGACAAACCGTGTTCGTCTTTCCGCTTCCCGTGGCTCCGGCCACAAACGTGTGCATCGCCAGGCTCTCGACATCCAATAGCACCTTACTGTTTTCCACCGGCCTGCCCATGTTGAAAATTTTTCCGAGTTTAATCGCCGGCTCATCCTTGTCCTGGCCGTACCTGACAACCTCTTTCCCGAAATCCGCATGTTCTATGACCGGAAAACCGCACACGGAGTTTCTCGGCAATCCCATATGTATGGCAAGTTCATTTCCGCTCACAAGATTTGTCGGCATGACCGGAATGTCCCTCCCCGAAATTTGATAGGTAAATACAGGATGAATAAAATTCAGTACATATTCCGATATTCGCTCATTCTGTACCGTTTCCTCGGGAAAAAGATTCCTCGATTTCCTCCACGTATTGAGAGCGGAAACCTCCAGCCCCGTATTCTCTCCGCTCATCAATGCTTTATAGGTAGCCGCGGCCGCTTTCGAGACAGACGAATCATTGCTCATAAAATAAGCGGCGCATTCCCACATGCCTACGCTTTCAAATTCGTCCAGACGCTTGATTTGCCTGTCAATCCTGTCCAGCATATCCATGATCGGCTTATTCTGAACGGTCAGCTGCAAATTTTCCGACTGCCCGCTTGTCAGTCCGAGAGAGGTTGCCAAACTATGCGACGTCCCTTCCGTAACCGTGTCGCTTGTCCCGCTCGTAACCGCCGATGACAGGCTCTCACTGCCGCCGCCGGAAGTCCTTGAAACCGTTTTGTCTGTCGCGGTCGAGATGGCGGCGCCAACCAATCCTCCGATCGCGCCTCCGACACCGGCCCCGATTGCCGTTCCGATGCCGGGTATCACACTGCCTACCACGGCTCCTGCCACAGACAAAGTAGCTCCTATCGTGCTGCCAACCTTGCTGCCGAATATTTTTCCCGACTTGGTAACGCTCTCGCCGACATTTTTCGTCTCGGTTTTCGTCTCCGTATTCGATTGATTCTCCGTGTGCGCGTTGCTGCTTTGCTCGCCCTGTGTCTCGGTCCGGTTGATCGAGGATGCACTGTTTGTCCCGTAGTTTACGACGGAATTTGCGTAAGGGGAAAGATGTGTGTATATTGTCTCGTATCCTTTGCGAACCTGATTAAGCTGATCCTGCGACGTTGAATTCGCAATGATAACCGCCGTGTAGCGGCTTCCCTGCATGGCAAGCGCCAGCTTCTCAAGCCCCTGGATATACGCTTCATTGCCCACAAAATCCTTATTTTTGTTATTTGCCACGCAGGATACGGAGGTCAGCGCACCCGAATCTATGGATTCCAGCAGCGTCTTGATCTGAGGTTCCTTCAAGTTCTCCATCCGCATTCCCGGGAACTGCCCCTTCATCGCGTTTGTCAGCGTCGCATACGACGTCTGCGTACTGTTTTGTTCCGACAGCGATCGGATTCCCAGGTAAAAATCCGTTTTTACCCCGTCGCTGTCGATCACCGTCACGATCGCGCTGTCCGTAGCCGCCACCGCGTTAAATACACTGGCGAATTTGTATGTGGCGGATTCGTCCCGCTCATAAACCATCTCGCTGATCCGAAACAGCCTGATTTTCCCCAAATTGTTGCCCAAAGCGGCTTTGTCCAAGGGAACAACCTCCAATTGCGGGAGAGCGGTGATATAGTTTTTTAAAACCACATCGTCGACAAGCCGAAACGCTTGCGCAAATCCTTTAGACATTGCCTGGGGATCAGGCGTCAGCGCATCTCTTTCTTTTTTCGGCACCGGTAATTTGTCCTCTGGCATTTTCCTGTCCCCCTATCTTTTCCATTTGTAGTACGCGGCCACGGCCGCCGCTCCGGCGCCCGCTCCCATAGCGGTACAGCCTACACCCACGATCGTGCCTACGCCACACACCGCCGCCACTGCGCCGACAGCGGCGACAGCCACCCCGCAGGCAATCACACCCGTATCGGTTTTATCGTCCGCTTTCTTTTCTTCCTGCGCGACGATTTCCGTCTCGCTGATGACACGTTTTCCGGTCTTCTTATTTTTTCCGGCCCCGGTATAGCCCGCCGCCAAACCGTCCCGTGCCTTTTCCGGCAGAACCTGTTTGATCACGGCTTTCAGATGATCGATTCTCTCCTGCGAAAAATTAATCATCAGCGCCGTTTTCTGCCTGTTTAAATAAGTCTCGTCCCACTTGCTCCTGTCATTTTCAAAGGGCCTCCCGTCATGCGCCTCCACCACCTTTAAGGTCTTACCCGCCTCGGCAAGCGCTTCGTCAAACTTTGAAAACGTTCTGTCCATGATTAAATAGTCGACTAACGCGCTTCTCACCTCCATCACCTTGGCCAATGCGACGTTTCTTTTAAACTCCTCCGATACCATACCTGTTACCTCCTCCTTATATCTCCAGAATCGCGTCCAGTTCCTTTTTGATCTCGTCCAACTGCCCAAGAAGCGCCACGGATTCTTTCAGCGCTTTTTGCGCATCCTCCTTTGACCTGGTAGCCTCTCCCAGTCTTCTGGTCAAAGACAAAAGTATTTGGTCGACCTCGTCAAACCTTTCCTCAAAATAGTTCTTTAAACTCACCGTTTCCGTTTTGACATAATTCAAAACCTTCTCTCTTTCCTTAATCAATTTGACTCTGATCGGCGCAATTAACTGGTTCGTCAATTTCTCCCGGCTGACAAACGTTACTTTCTCTTTTACTTCGACCTCATATGTTTCCGTGGTTGTATAGGTATAAGTCGGGTCAATCCAACTTGAAATATGGAACACTCTGTCCCACCCCTTCCTTCTCCCGGTCTTCTCCACTTTCCTCTTCCTCTGTTCCGTGTGGGATTCTTCCCTGGTATCCAGGGAATCGTCTACCAGGGAAACCTCATCCCGAAGCTGAGCAAGGGAACCCTTGACATAGTCTTTCAGATGGATCTCCAAACCGTTGCCGCTGTATTCCTCGCTCAATTTTTTCAGCTTTTCTATATATTCCTCAAGCAGCCGGTCGCCTTTCTCCTTGACATCCTTCTCCAATAATCTGTCTACCGCAGCTTGAAATTCTAGCTGTTTTTCTTCTGCAAGCTTCCGGAAATTTTTAATATGGCCAAACGCATCCTCCTCATCCATTTCTTCAGGGCATTCCCGCACAAAAAAATCCGTAAGGCTTTTCTCCACATCCACCAGCAGGCTGTCAAGCCCGTCTTCCAGGTTTGTCTTAATATCCAGGGAATTGATCTTCTTTTTAAACTCCCTGTTCTCCTTCCTGCTCTCCAGCTTCTCCTCCAGTGCTTTCATCCGCGCCCCGATTTCCTCTATTTCCTTCTCTCTGGAAGCGATTTCCCGCTCCGTGGATGCAAATGCCTCCGCGCCTTCCAAATGGAATTGAAACGTATCCACGGCCGTCGTGATCTTTTGCGGCCTGCTGTATTTCGTGACATACATCTTTATCATCTCTTCAATTCCACGTATGCCGCTATGTACGAGGGCCTGCGCTAACATATCCCCGTCTTCTACCGCCCTTTCCAGCTCGGCGTCTATCTCCTTTTGGCAGCTCCGGGGAAGGTGGGCGTACTGCTCCAGATGCAATTGTCTCTGATTAATCAATTTTTTTGCGGCCGTCTCAATTTTAGCATACAATTTCTTCTTCTCGTCCTCGTCCGACGTACTCCAGTATCTCCTTATGAGAAGGGCCGGTTCGGCCGCCGCCGGAAATATATTGGGATTCTCTATCCCCATTTCTTCTAAATATTGAACCGTTTCGGGAATTGTCTCCCCCGCTATGTCGTCGTCCTCGTCGTCATAGCCGTCCATCTTGTTGATGACAAACAAGTAGCGCTCCTTGGACTGCTTGCCGTCCACGCTCATACTCCTCGCGATTTTTTTAAGGAACGCGTCCTGCGCATCGTCATGAAGCTTTCCGCCGTTCATGACAAACAGCACAAGCATTTTTGACGACTCGTCCAGCGCTTTTTCCGTCACCAAACGATGACTTTTGTCATTTGCGTTATCCGGCCCGGGCGTGTCGATCAAGACCAGGGAAATCTCATCGGATGTGACAAACGGGATATTGCCCTTTACGTGGATTTCGCTCACCCTCTTATCCGCGTTCAAAGACTTCATCGTCTGGTAGTCCAAAACGGAATAGTGCTCCAGCTCCGACTTGGATTCGTCAAATACCACCGCCTTGAATGTGGAATCGTCGTCGTCCTGAATCCTCGTAATGGTCGCCGTGCATGCCCCGTTTTTGGAGGGCATAAGCTTTTTCCCAAGCAGCGCATTGATCAGCGTCGATTTCCCGGCGCTCATTGTGGCCACAACGTTTACCTCCAGCAACTCATTCAGGGCGTTTCTAAACGCGGACGCCACCGCGGGCGCTTGCAGCTCCTCGAACGGAAGCCGCTGAATTTTGGTAAACAGCGTTTTGATCTCTTTTTCTTTCTCCCCGTATTCCTTGGCGTCGATCTTTTTCGTGACAAAAGTGCGCCCGTCCTTCTCCGCCGCCTCTACCGCTAACCGCAAATCCTGATAATCCAATTCCGTTCCTTGAAAAGTCAGCTCAAACCGATCCACGTTATACTCTTCTGCCAAAAGTCCCGGAAGCTGATCCACCCACATCTGAAATCTCTCGTTCAGATGCGGCGTGACAGGGCAGTCCGGGCTCGGTTTTTCCCCGTCAACCGTGATCTTCGTCTCCACCTTATACGGATTATGCTTTATAAATACCTTTTTCACCCCATCCTGGCCATCCGCCAACTGATTCTCGCAATACCTATTTTCTTCCCGCTCCAATTTTCTCTCCTCCTGTCTGAATATTGTTTTTTCTATTGCCGTGGTGACTGTCTTCTTACTTTCCATTCCCCTCCCGCATGTCTCTGCCTCGTCCGCGTCTTTTGCCGGTTTACGGTATTCTCCTTCGGGATCCGCACATACGCCGCTCTTTAAAGATATCAGGTTTTGGAAAAGCAGCCGCTCCAGTGAGGGAAGCCCTGTATTTTCGTATGCTTTTCCGGTGTCATCAAGAAGACCGCCGCCCGAAATCTCTTTTCCGTAAAACCGCGAATGGCTGTACTCCTCCTGCGCAAACGTTTTTATAAACGTATCCGCCCGGCTTTTCTCGTTATCCGATACATCCGCCTGATCAAGCCTTTTCTTTATCGCCAACCCGGCTTTTGCCGATATGGGATATACTTCCGGCTCTTCATACCCGATCGAACCGAGATGTTCCCGTACTTCCCGGAGAATATCGTCCAGCGAATCGTCTTCAAAATCACAGTTGTCGATCATATTTACAAGAAAGATAATTTTCCGGTATTTCACATGCCTTTTTACATAAACCAGGTGATCGCAGTCGTCTTCCCCGACGTAATTCTCCACCGGTATGACATACACCAGCAAATCCCCGTCGCATTCCCGCAGCGCGTCCCTTGTTATCCTTTTATGTTCCGGATTTCTCGCCGAATTGATCCCCGGCGTATCTATCAGCGTTATTCTCCTTGCGGACAAGGCAGAATGAAAATACCCGTATACCGCGCAGTCCTGCTTCCACTTTTTCATTGTCTCCCTGATCTCGCGCGAGGTTCCCTCCACCGTCACCTCACCGTCACACAATACATATCTTTTGCTTTTCAGCGGGAGCGAATGGAACCGCAATACGTTTGAGGTACAGGCCGCCTTTTTCGTCTCCGATATTTCCTGCCCGATGATCGCGTTGATTAACGTTGACTTCCCGGCGCTCATTGTGGCCGTAAAAAATATTTTGACGTCATCCGACGAGAGATAATCCCTCATATCCGTCCATGCCTTTTGCATCTCGTCAGTTATCAATGTATCCCTGACAGGCAGAGCCTCCTGCCGGTACATCAGCCGAACCAACCGGTCGGTTTCTTTATGGAACCGCTTACCGATCCACGTATTGCATTCCTCTTTGATCCGCTCCGCTTTCTCCGAATCGTCGGCGGCAAGCAAAAACAAACTGTCAAACAAAAACAGATACCGGTATGAGAAAAATTGAAAAAGCCCCAATCTTGTTTTCAGTACAGCCGCAGACAGTCCTTCCGGCTCCCGTCCGGCTTTTGCCTTATACTCGTCATGCCGCAAAATCACGCGGGCCAGCGACTCCACTTTTTTGTTTGCGACGTTCTCATCCTCCGCATATTTGTAAACCAGATAAGCCACCGAGTCTAAGTAGCTGATTTGCTGCTTCCTCTTTTCCTTTGCCAGCGGATGCGCCAATTCCGGGTATTCTATAAGCCATCTATTATCTGTCATCTATCCTTCACACCCATCCACGATTTTCACCATATCTCCCTGGCTTCTCAGCCACATGTCAATTCCCTTCCCGAACACCTCCGCCTGCACCACGTACTTCCCCTCCTCTTCCGCCAGAACCTTCGCCGTCGGCAGCCTGTCAAGCACCGCCTCTATGGATTCCCCTCTGTACTCGAACTTCACTTTCCGCAACCTGCCTCCGTACATGAACTGCACACGCTTACGAAACTCCCCCTCCTCAAACCGGTCGGCGTAAGGAATATTAAAGTGTTCGTCAGTGACTTCGAGATTTTCAATCCTGTCGATCCGATAGATTGTCGGGAAAGGGTCATCGGCATTCTCGAACGCTTTTTCTCTGTCAATCCCCTCGATAAACCCCACCAGATAAAAATAAAACTCCGAAAACATAACCGCCAACGGCCACAGCTTTCGCTCCACGGTAGCTTTGCCTTTCATCTTCGTATAACGGATCCGTATCACCCGGCATTCCCTGACGGCCTCTCCCAGTTTCATCAGTTTGTCCAGAAAAACCTTCTTATGCAGCGGCTCTATGTAGTGGAATCTCTCGTTGGCGATCAGGTCGGTAATCAGTTTCTGATTCCGTCTCGGCACGCAGTTTGCCACCAGCTTATCCAGAATATCCATCATCTCTTTTTTGGTAAAAGCCCTGCTGTCCAGTAAAATCTTACAGACAGCGAGCGTCTCCTCATTGCCAAGTCTTATGCCGGCGCTTTGTTCCAGACGATATCCCTTGTCAAGCGGGTCGTAAACCAGCTCCCCGATCGCTCCTCCCTGCACGGACTGTTCCGCCAAAAACATCCGGATATCCTCCAGGTCACGCTGTATGCTCTTTACGCTGACACCGAAATATTCTGCTTCCTCCGTTTTGTTCACAGTCAGCCCGTTTAAAAGTTTTGAATAAATTGCCAATATCCTGCCGCTTTTTCCCGACCTTTCTTCACTCATAATGTTTTCCCTGCCATTTTCCCGAAAGCTTCATATAGCACTATCATAACAATTCACATGGACATATGGTGTCCACTTCGACAAAAAATCATTCCTCTCCACATTTTTTTACAATATATCATTTCATTTTACCCCCCCCCCACTATAAAAAGCAAGTTTTCCCTTACATTTCCGAATTAAATTTGGGGAGAAACTCTCTCGCAATCCACACACAAAAAAGAGCATCTGTCCCGATGCCCTTTCTCCGCGCTCATTATTTATTTTCCGTCGCTATTTCTTCAACGCCTCTTCCTGCAGCCGGTCAAATTCTGCCATGCATTCATCCACCGTCGCTCCGCCCAACAAGTCTCTCACAATCAGGCAGGTATTTCCCCACTGCTCCACATCCATGCCCGCATTTGCCCCCAGCACATAGACATTGTCCTGAATCCTGTCATTTAACGGCTTAAGCGCAGGTACACATTCCACCTCCACGTTTTTTGAGGGAGAGATCACCCTGTTTGTCTCCGCATAAATCTGGAGCGCCTCATCGGACAGCATTGCATCCAGAACAGCGCTCGCATCCTCCCCGTGCTCGGCATCGACACCAATGCCGAAACCTGTCATGGACATAACCGGCATTTGTCCGCGGCTGCTTGGAAAACCGATGACCAGCATCTCAAAATCCGTGTTTCCATACGCCGTCTCCGTATTGGCCGCACCCCAGTAGGCCATGACGATGGGCGTCTTTTGGGCGAGGAAGTCTTCCCCTTCTCCCTCGATCGCCTCGCTCATATTCGCTTTTTGTGCGTCCACATACCCCTTGTCGATCATCTCCTGCAGAAATTCAAATCCCGGTCGCATATAGTCGCTGTACTTGCTCTCTCCACTGTTTAGCGCTGCGATCTCCGCCTCCGTGTTCCCGCCGTTATATAAATCCGCATAAGCCTGGGCCAGCACAAATGTCTCCAGCCACCATCTGTTGGCACCCACCGGCGTCTCGATTCCGTTCTCCTTAAAGACTCTGCAACACTCTAAAAAGTCATCCGGCGTCTGCGGCAGGGAAAGATTATACTTGTCAAACATATCTTTATTGATAAACAGGCCGTAGGCGACTACCTCCTGCGGAATCGCCACCAGCTTTCCATCCACCACGTTGGCAGCTTTCACCACGTCGCGCAGGTTTTCGACACAGTCAAGATCAGACAGATCCCGCAATTTCCCCTCCTTCGCCAGTTTGCTTATGGTATCCGGATTCAGCAGATAAATATCATCCATATTGTTTCGCGCCCGGTCAAGCGTCACGTCGTCGTACGTCTTATCCTGATAATCTTCCGCCGTGTACGTCACATACCGTACATTCACGTCCAGCCTTTCCTCCGCAAGCATGATCGTCTTATCCGCCGCGCTTCTTGCAACATTCTCCACATTAGCTTCCGTCTTCTCCATAGGGCTGAACAGATATATCTCCCGCTTCTCCTTCTCCTCCACAACAATCAGATTACTGTTTGTTCCCCCTTTTTCGCCGCACGCCGCCAGCACAAAAGCCGCTATCCCGGCGATGCACAACAGCGTTAATTTCCCAAAACCACTTTCATTACGAAAACTCATGCTTTCCCCCGTTTATATATTCTTTATATATTGTTTAATCACCTGTTTCAACAGCTCTATATCAATCGGCTTTGCCAGATGAACATCCATTCCCGCATCCAAAGCCTCCTTCTCATCCTCCGCAAAAGCGTTTGCCGTCATGGCAATAATCGGGATCGTGCGCGCATCCGCACGCGGCAGCGACCTGATCGCCCTGGTGGCGTCATAGCCGTTCATAACCGGCATCTGTACATCCATGAGAATGGCGTCAAACTCGCCCTTCTCCGACTCCTCAAACCGTTCCACCGCAAGCTGTCCGTTTTCCACAATCACGCACTCCGCGCTCTCAAAGGCAAGAATCTCCCGCAGGATCTCCGCATTGATCTCGTTATCCTCCGCCGCCAGAAAGCGCAGGCCTTCCAGATTATTGCCGGTCTCCTCCGGCTCCCCTGCTCTATTCGCCCCCGACTCCATCTCTTCGACTTTTGCTCTAAATGCCGACGTGAAAAACGGCTTCATGAGAATGCCTGTATTTTCCATCCGCAAAGCGTCCCCTGTTTCCCTCTCTTCGTGATCCGCCAAAAGCAAGATCGGAAGCGTTTTTCCGGTCTTTTCCCGAATCCGGCTTACCGCCTGCAAAACGTCCGTTCCCGCCACGTTCCCGCAAAGCAGTATCACATGGTAACCATCCGGATTGCGTTCCAGGCAGGACAACAGCTCCTCCAGGCTGTGCACAGAATCCGTCTCCACACCCATATCTCCCATGAGCGTTCTGATCGTTTCGCAAGTCTCCTCCTCCGCATCCGCCACCAGAATACGGAAAATTCCTCTTTCCTCCCAAAATTTCCTGTCCGCCTGCCCCTCAGGAATACGGAATTCCAGTTCCACCCTGAACAGGCTTCCCCGATCCACCTCGCTGAAAACATCGATAGTGCCGCCCATAAGCTCAATGATATTCTTGGTGATCGCCATTCCAAGCCCCGTGCCCTGTACTTTATTCGTGGTGCTGTTCTCCGCCCTCGTAAAAGCGTCAAATATCGTCTCAAGATACTCCTTTGTCATGCCGTATCCGTTGTCCTGCACTTCGATCCTAACGTGCTCAAACTGGACGGATCGCTGTTTCAAGCCTATGATGCGAAACCAGATCATGCCGCCCTCCGGCGTATATTTTACGGCATTGGACAGCAGATTAATCAGAATTTGATTGATGCGCGTCTCATCGCCAAGCAGACATTCATGTTTGATCCCTGTCACTTCCACAAAAAATTTCTGTGACCTCGCCTCCGCCATGGGCCTTATAATCGCATCCACGGAAGACACCAAATCGTTCAAGGTAAACTCATCCACATTCAGTACGACCTTGCCGCTCTCAATCTTGGAGACGTCCAGAATATCATTGATAAGGCTGAGCAAGTGCTGGCCGGAAGCCATAATTTTCTTTGTGTACTCCCGCACCTTATCCGGGTTCTGCGCATCTCTCGAAAGAAGCGTCGTAAATCCCAAAACCGCGTTCATAGGCGTGCGGATATCATGTGACATATTGGAGAGGAACATGGTCTTTGAATTGCTTGCGATCTGTGCCGCCTGCAATGCCTCCGCCAGCCTGCGGTTACTGATTTCCCTCTCCTCTTCCCGCTCCCTGCGTATTCTGTTCTGCTGCCTCTGGTTAAGGTAATATAAACTACAGCACAGGAAAAAGGCAATCAGCATGACGGCAACCACAACAAAAATATTCTGGTTGACAGTGCGCCCTTCCTGCTGTATCGCCTCAATCGGCACATAACCGATCAGGTAAAGAGTGCCGCCGTTTACCGACCACATATAGCTCAGGGAATCCTTATTCCTGATATCATGGTAGAACATAATATTCTTATTGTTTTTCAGACAATCCTCCACCGCTTCCCGAAGACCTTCCTCCTGGATATCATTCGCCCGGTAAAAGTCCGTCAGATTCAGGTGCCCTGCACTCCGCTCACCCATCCCTTTCGGTTTCAGGACAAACCGCTCCGTCTCCGCATCCATAATATAGAGCATCGCTTTTTTGTTGTAAAACCCTTCCGGCAACGACTTGTCGAAGGTATCATAAATATATTCCACATACAGAGTCGCAATCTCCTGTCCCCCGCTTAAAACGGGACATTTGATGCAATAAGCCCATGTCCCCATATAATTCAGGTAGGATTGGGACACCGGCAGTCCGCTGATCGTTCCGCCCGCGGAAAAATCCAGTCCTTCCTCCGTGAACACCTCGCCTGTGCTCGCTATACCTTCCTTCTCCCCCGACCGTATCAGCGCAATTTTCACCATCGTCCCGCTCTTTGTATAGTTGCGGACATACTCCTCCGGTTCCTCCATCGAAGCGACTCCCTGCGCCATCAACTTCTGATACTCAGCTTCCTTATTAAGGATCGCCTCAATCGTGCATTTGATCAGATCCAGCGTCTCATTCAGATTTTGGGTCGCCGACGCCGCCATCTGTTCCGTAATTTTGTGGGACACGCTAAAAACGATAAGCCCCAAAGCAAGAAAGACCAAAATGATAGAAACAAGCAATGAAATCCCTCTATCTGTCCTGCTTTCATTACGTTTCTTTTTCATTTTGGTCTCCGTTCCGCTTTGGAACCAATTATTGCGGCGCTATGTCCGCCTTTGTATCCAATCAGCTTTTCTTCTCTATACTACACTTCACTCTTATTATATTCTATTTTTTTCATAAAGTCAGCATATAAATTTGTACAAAAGTGCGTACAGAAGAAAAACAGTTACTTTCACACCCGCGCCATGCACTTGCTGCAGGGCGTCGGAGCCAGCGCCAAAATGCGCGTTTTGTAGCATTTTGTGTGCATCAGTTGTTGCAATTCACACCGAAATAGTTGTAAATAGGTGCGAAATCTGGCGTGGGTGTGAATTGCAACGAAAAACATAGGGAAATTACAGATACCGCTCCACAATCCCCGTCATCTCAGGCCACTTATCCTCCATATCTTTTACCATGGCAAATTGAGTCCTGGTGCGGTCAAGATTATGCTCCGGGCGGTGTATCTTAAAATAGTGATCCCCTTCTAGGTAATCCGTCAGGAACCGTATCCCGCACTCCAGAGTCATCAGCTTTGCTCCCATGGGCAGCAGCCGAATCTCCTTCTCCGTCAGCGATCCGCCGCAGCCTTCTATAAAACCTTTCGTATACAGCTCAAACAGCTCCAGATCACAAGAAATCTTTGAAAGGTCCTTCTCATCCTCAGCCCCCGTATTGGCTCCGAAGCGGATGGAATCGCCATAATCATACAACGCGGAACCGGGCATGACCGTATCCAGATCAATCACGCAAATACCTTTCCCTGTCTTCTTGTCCAGCATAATATTGTTAAGCTTCGTGTCGTTGTGGGTAACCCGTAGCGGGATCTCGCCGGATGCCAGCATATCGCACAGCACATGACAGTCTTCCTCGCGGTCCAGCACAAACCGGATCTCCTCTCCCACCTCCGAGGCGCGCCCCATTGCGTCTTCCTCCACAGCTTTCTTAAACTTATGCAGGCGGTCAATGGTATTGTGAAAATCGGGAATCGTCTCATGAAGAGTCTCCGCCGGATAATCTTCCAAAAGCTTCTGGAAATGGCCAAACGCCACCGCACTCTCGTAAAAGTCCTCCGGCCGATTCACCACATCAAAGCTGTCCGCGCCTTCCACAAACCGGTATACCCGCCAAAAAGTGCCGTCCTCCTCTTCCCTGTAGGAGCCGCCCTCCCGCAGCGGAATGACATTCAGCGCCTCACGCTCCACTTCTCCGCCGTTTTCCTTTATCTTTTTTTGCAGAAACGCCGTCACTGCGGTCACATTCTCCATCAGTCCTTTCGGATCCTTAAAAACCTCATGGTTCATTCTCTGTAAAATATACCTATTCTCTTTTCCCGTCTCAGTCCGACAGGTGAGAAGATAGGTGTCGTTTATATGCCCATTCCCGTGCGGGACGACATTCTCCAGTTTACCCTCAATCTCAAATTTTTCCGCAATCTCTATTAATTCCGACTTCTCTCTGCTCATTCAGGCACCTCCTAGCCTTTCACGCCACCGCCCGTTACACCTGCGATGATCTTCTCCGACAGGAAAACATACAATATAAATGTGGGCAGAAACACGATAACCACCGCCGCAAACATTCCCGCATAGTCCCCTGTATATCTCATGGAATTAATCATTCCATATAATCCGATGGCAACCGACTTTACTTTATCCGAATTAGCAAAAATCAGAGACATAAAGTATTCGTTCCAGACATTAATAAAATTAAAAATAGTAACGGTGATAATACCGGGCTGCGCCATCGGCAGCATAATCTTCCAGAAAGTCTTCATGGGAGGGCATCCGTCAATCGCGGCCGCCTCCTCAAAGGATCTGGAAAGGTTGCTGAAAAAGGTCAGCAGAAAAATTGTCGTGTAAGGCACATTGATACCCACATACAAAAATATCAGCACCGCCCTGTTGGCTAACGACACATTCAGGATATTCCATCCCGCTACCAGACCAAACAGCGGAAGCACTATCATAGTCGCCGGAACACCCATCGCCGCCACAAACCCGTTCTGAATCAGTTTATTGCCCAGGAAAGTGAACCGGGACAGCACGTAGGCCGCCGGAGCGCAAATCACAATCAGAAGCACACAGGATATAGACGCGTACACGAGAGAATTCATAAAGAACACGGATACGTTGGACGTGTTCCATGCCTTCGCGTAATTCTCCAGATGAATGCCTGTCTCAAACTTGAAAACCCCTCCCGAAAAAATTTCCTTGGACGTAGAAAAGCTTGCACCTACAACCCATCCCAAAAGGACAAATGTAAACAGCACCCACAATGTTAAGATAATATAACCGGGAGCCAGATGCAATTCTTTGTGCCAGTTCACACGTTCGCGCACTTTCTTTTCTTTTGCCATTCTTACTCCCTCCTTTAAAATTCGATATCGTTATCTTTGAAAATCTTATCGCAGACTACAAAGATCAGAACAACGCAGACGCTCAAAAGCACACCCACGGCCGCGCCGATTCCGGCGTTTCTCTCCGTCATACTGTTTCCGGCTCCAAAAATATTCTGGTACATATAAACCACCGGCGTGATCGTCTGCGTGTTGGATACTACCATGGAGAAAAGCTGTGACCAGAGGAAAAACCCAGCGGAGCTGATACTCCACATGGTAATGTTTGTCTTCGTGACACCTTTTAACAGCGGAAGAGTAATATAGCGGAACTGCTGGATCCGATTCGCCCCGTCCAGTGTGGCCGCCTCATAGTATTCCGTTCCGATCCTCTCGATACCGCTGGCAAAAATCAGCATATGATATCCAACCATGCCGAAGCAATACGCCACCAGAAGCGCTATAAACAGATGGGACGGGTCCAGCCATTGAAACTTTTCAAGCCATTCCCAGTGAAGCGCTTTTCCTATACTCCTGAACAGACCGAATTTCGGACTGAATACATATTGCAGCCACATGGTTGCCAGCGCCACCGCGCTCACCACGTTTGGCATATAGATGATTGCCCGGAACACGTTTTTAAAGCGGATACCGCTTGTCAGGATCGCCGCAAAGAGAAGCGCCAGCCCCATGACTATGAGCCCTCCGAAGAGCCATATACGGAAAATATTCCACATGGATATCCGGAACAACTCTGTATTAAACAGTTTTATGTAATTGGCCATTCCCGAGAACTCCCATTTGGACATAGCGTCCGTCACACCCTCGATTTTAAAGAAACTCATGAGAACGGTTCTGATAATCGGATACAGGAAGATAATACTGAACATGACGACCGCCGGTGTAAGAAATACAACGATCATTGTCTTATTCTTTTTCAACCCGGTAACCCCCTTTCCTATGCCTGTAAGGTGAAGCAAGGCGGCACCGTCAAACACGATGCCGCCACACTCATCTCATGCCTATCCGTTTAAATATATATAAGTTTTTCGATAGGTCTTATTACACTGCTTAGTTGCCTGCTGCCTTAAGCGCATCCACAAATCCCTGTGCATCCAGAGAACCGCCGCAAAGCTTCGTGAAGTTTTCGATGATAATCGGAGTCATATCCGCATTCGCCTCAGCGCCTGCGCCCCAAGGATAACGTGTACTCAGACTGTCCATAACCGGCTTCACATTGCTCAGAAGTGCAGGCCACTCCGCGTTGTTAGAGTCTGCAGGAATACCAACCGACATTTCGGAAAGAAGCGCATCCGCCTCGCCCTTTGTCAGATAAGTGATGAGCTGGAACGCCTGATCCGCCTTAGTGGATTTTGCATTGATCGCAAATACCTGTGCGCCATAGTTGGAAGCCTCTGTTCCGTCAACGCCGCCCTCTACTGCGGGATAGCTAAAGCAGCCCCACTTGAAATCTTCGCCCGCAATGTCCTTTACCTCGTTAGGAAGCCAGGATCCGTTCAGATACATCGCCGCCGTACCCATTGCCAGCTCTGTATTCTGTCCGGCAGGCCACTGGTTGCTCTCGATTGTCTCGGAGAAATAGCCCTTGCTCGCCAACTCTTCATAAGCCTGTGCCGTCTGTAAAACTGCCGGATTATCCCAGTCGCCGTTCTTCACAACTTCTTCCGTAGCCGGCTCACCAATCAGGCGGCTCATATGATAACCGAACAGACTGCTGATGTAAGCGTTGTCGTTCGTGATCGGCGTATAGCCTGCATCTTTGATTTTCTGGCAGGTATCCAGAAACTCCGCCCAGGTCGTAGGAGGTGCGCTTACGCCTGCCGCCTCAAATATCTCAATATTATAGAAGTAAGCAAATACGTTTGGCTGGTAAGGAATGGACTTCAATGTACCGCCGCCCACCTCACGGCATGCTGCCATCAGTCCTGCATTTGCAGACGCTTCATAGTCATTGGTTTTTACCAGCTCTTCCAGATCAAGAAGGTAACTGCCCCAGGTTGTATTTACGCGGTCGATATCTTCGTCAAAGAGATCAATATTGGTCCCCGCGTCAAGTGCCGGCTGCAATCCCTCACGAATACCGGTACGTCCTTTAAACTGTACGTCCACCGCAATACCTGTCTCTGCGGTAAACTTCTCTATGGACTGTGAAATCGCCTGAGCCTGCGGTTCCGCCGCATCCCACATAGACCAGTATACCAACGAATCTCCCGATGCCGCCGGAGCCTCTGCCGCATCCGCAGCCGGAGCCTCCTCTTCCGCAGCCGGGGCCTCCGCTGCCGGAGCTTCCGCCGCGGGCGCCGAATCCCCGGAACCGCCACAGCCCGTAAGAGCCGCTGCCACCATTGCTGTACACAAAAGCGCGCTTAACATTTTCTTTTTCATACTTTTTCCTCCCTTATGAAATTTCAGACCTCACAGGATCATCTATACCCGTCCTGTATGTCTTTGCTAACTGTTAACCCCATTATAGTTATCTGTTTTAAAAAAGTCTTTGTCTTTTTCTTCTCCCTTTTTGCACTATCAGCCCTTTTATTGTTGATTTTACACAATCAAATCGTTTATACGCGCATATTATAAGTCATTTTATACACCTTTATAAAGCGCTTTCCGGAAAATCATACAAATACTTTTCTCGGTTTCCGCATTCCGTTTTATATTTAGCACAAAATATATAATTATAAATTTTATTTTTCCACTTTTCTTTTTTGCACTTTTAAATTATAATGGTGCCACATAGGATCAATTATTTGCACAATCGGTTCATCGGAGGAAAATTATGAGTTACAGAAGCATACGTTTACAGGATATCCTGACAATTCATGAAGTATATTCCATACACTATTTTGAATATATGTGTGATTTTTCTTTTCCCGGTGAATCTCACGATTTTTGGGAATTTTTATGTGTTGACAAGGGCGAGGTAAACGTTCTTGCCGGCAAAAAATTCCATGTGCTGAAAAAGGGCGACATTATTTTCCACAAGCCCAACGAATTTCACAACGTGAAGTCCAACGGCCTGATCGCGCCGAATCTGGTCGTCATGTCCTTTGCCTGCACTTCCCCGGTGATGGCTTTCTTTGAGGAAAAAATATTGAAGGTCGGTGAATCGGAGCGCCTTCTTCTCGCTCAAATTATACAGGAGGCAAAACACATTTTTGAGGGACGCCTGGACAATCCTTATCAGGAAGAACTGGTCAGAAGCGAAAGCCCGCGCTTTGCGGGAGAACAATTGATACGGCTTTATCTGGAACAGCTTCTCCTCCAATTAATCCGCCGATATATGGTTGACACTTCCCCTACCTTTGCTGAGAACTCCACCCTCGTCAAATCCGTAAAGCAAAAGGCAGACGGCGCACTGCTTTCACAGATACAGGAATATATGGAAGCCCACATTCATGAATCGCTGACCATCGACAAAATCTGTAAGAGCAATTCCGTAGGCCGCTCCCAACTCCAAAAACTGTTCCGGGACAGGAGCGGCTACGGTGCGATAGAGTACTTTTCAAGGATGAAAATCGATTTGGCAAAACAGATGATACGGGAGGATCGCATAAACTTTACCCAAATCGCGGATAAACTCGGCTTTTCCTCCATCCATTATTTTTCCAGACAATTCAAACGGATTACCGGAATGACGCCCTCCGAATACGCGTCTTCCATCAAGGCTCTGTCCGATAACCCCCAGTAGGCCGCGCCTACTCCCATAGCTTCTGCGGATACATTCCCTGATCTTTCAGAGATTGTATCGCTTTCACAACGGTCGGCTTATCCTCCTTATAAGTCACGCCGTACCATCGATCCTTCGATTTCAGCACGGTTACCTCGGCTTTTTTCTCCCGGATCAGTTCATCCACCACAAAGGGCAGGAAGTACTCGCATTTCATTGGATTCTTTTGCAGATTTGCCTTCAAAAAATCCGCAAACCGATCCCTGATCTCCGCCATCATGCTCTGCGTAAAGCCCCACATGTTCATGGAAACCACCGTGTCCTCCGGCAGGAAAGTCCATGACTGCCCGTCGTCTTCGGTGTAAGCGGTTCCATCTTCACGTTTCTCAATACGTACCCTCTCCGTGATCGCTGTCAGCTTACTGTCGGCATCCGTCTCGCAGACGCCCCGCGCAACATGGCCGTTCTCAGTCAACGTATTTTTCAAAAGATACCCTACCATCGTATACTGATACTTGTCGGTGTCTTCATGGGACGAGAGAAAATCATATATCATCGCAAACGCCTGCTGCCCGTAATAGTCATCCGCGTTGATGACTGCGAAAGGGCTGTCCACCACAGGCAGGCAGGACAAAACCGCATGCGCCGTACCCCACGGCTTCACCCTTCCTTCCGGCACGGTAAAGCCTGTCGGCAGATTTTCGATATCCTGATATACATATTCCACCTTGATACGCTTCTCCAGACGATCTCCGATCTTTTCCCTGAAATCCTGTTCGATCTCCTTTTTAATGATAAATATTACTTTTTCAAAACCTGCTTTTACCGCGTCATAAATAGAAAAATCCATAATGATATGCCCGTACTCGTCCACGGGGTCAATCTGTTTAAGTCCGCCGTAACGGCTCCCCATTCCCGCTGCCATAATAATCAGAACCGGTTTCTTCATACTGCTCATCCTCCATTCAAAAATGATATGTACCACAGCCCTAAAACACTCCGGCCATTTATCCTACTCTCAGTATAACAGCTTTCCGTCATACGGCAATGGCACAATCGGCGTATTTTTTTATACATAAAGACTAATTTCACCTGAAACGGCCGTTCTTTCTTGTCTTTTCAAATATCCTCTGGTAAAATGCAGTTACTAAATTTATAGAAAGGATCCGATTTTATGACATACGATGTACTTATGCTGCAGTCTCCCGACGAGATTTCCCGCTGTCTAGTTTTTCAGGTAGACCAATTTAACTGGGGAGGAAGTTACCGCCCTCTCACCACCGGTCGTCTTGGCTATCTTCCAGAAACCGCGTTTATCCTCGAAATGGAGTGCCAGGAGAAAGACCCCTGCCGTACCTACTTGCAGGATAACGATCCCGTTTACCTTGACTCTGCTATGGAAGCCTTTTTCTGTTTTGCTCCCGGGGAGCAAAAACCTTGCTATCTTAACTTCGAGATTAACGCAAACGGCGCCATGCTGGCCTGCTATGGACGCGAACGCCAAAACCGCACGCCCCTGCCCGAAAAGCTCCTCGAAGGACTTGTCTGCCATGCGCAGATAAACGAAGGATCCTGGGGTATCCGGCTGGTTCTCCCTGTAAAGCTGATCCGCGCCATCTATCCTGACGCGCCCCTGAACGCCGACAGTCTTTTCACCTGCAATTTCTATAAAATAAAGGAGAGTGCAGGACAGACACACTTTGCCAGCTTTTCCCCCATTCCAACTCCTGAACCGAACTTCCACCTGCCCGAATATTTCGCAAAGGCATACATCCGGTCCACTGTGTAAGCGCACCCACTCCATTAATTCCGGCAGGATGAAAAAACCTCTTGCAATTTACCCGCCTTTGTAGTCCGCCCGCAGGATATTATCGTGCTCTAGCTCTCCTTTCTCTCCTGTATCTCCTGCACGATCTTGTTATACGCTTTCTTATTCAGGCGGTAGAAAAATAAAACTGCCGCCGTTATGATCCAAAGCACGCCGGGAACCGTGGTAAAAGAATGCTTGATCACAGCCAGCACTGCCGGATTCTGCTGCGCATTCGCTACATATCCGAAGCTGCCTAAAACACCTGCCAACACAGAAGTCCCGATTGCCATTCCTATCTTATTTCCCAGGGAAATAAACGCATATTGGAAACCGTCATTGCGGAGCCCCGTTTTCCATTCCCCATACTCCACGCAGTCCGGTACGATGGCATAGATTGCCGTGTTGAACCCGGAAAAGAAAAACTGTGCCAGACACGAAAACAGGTAAAATGGAACAGGCGATTCCCCAACCGTAAAAAAGTACATACAAAACATGCTGATTCCCGTAAGCAGCGCAAATATGGAAGCAGAACGCCCTTTATTGTTTGTCAGCCTAAACACCAAGGGAAAGCAGGCCGCACCGATGATGGACGGGATGATGATAAAAAGGGAGTAGGTGCTGAATAATGCCTGATTCCCCTCCACATATGTAAAATAGTAAAGCGCATCCGCATTTCTTCCGTAAAGCGTCACCCCGAACAGAAACTGCCCTGCCACCGCAATCAGATACGGTCTGTTTTTCGCAACGGCAGATAACTGGACTTTCAGAGGTGTTTTTTCCTTTTCCGGCACTGCCACAACTTCTTTTGTCTTTGCAAAACAGAAGATATGACATGCTGCAAAAATACACCCGTATATCACCGCAATCAGAAAATATCCCCTCTTGTCATTCCCCTTCCCGAGCGCTGCGATCAGGGGAACCGTTATGATATTGATAATGCCGATGGCAACCATCGCACTGACAGAGCGGAACGTATTGATCTTTGCCCGCTCCTCTATATTCTGCGTCATCGCACCGCACAAAGTTCCGTAAGGAATATTGACGCAGGTATATCCCAATACCAAAATGCAGTAAGTGACTGCCATATATATGATTTTTGCGGCAGGTGACCAGTCCGGATGCGCCCAAAAAGTCAGCATCAGTACCAAAGCTGTCAGCGGCGCGGCAATCAAAAGCCATGGGCGGTATCTCCCCCACCTTGTATGCGTCTTATCGCTCAAACCACCGATCACAGGATCATTGACCGCATCCCAAAATCTCGAAAACAGCATCAATCCTGCCACCGCGCTCATCCCTATTCCGAAAACGTCCGTATAAAATATCATCAGGAAATTCCCTACAAACATCCAACTGAAATTACATCCCACATCCCCCATGCCATAGGCGATCTTACTGATCAAAGGCACCTTTACATCTGTATTTTTCTGCCCCATTTCAATCCTCCTCTCACATGATCCGGTGCCCCGGTTTCCGGGGCACTGTTTTGTTACACCGTTTACTCGGCAATGCGTATCACTGCCTTCACAATATCGGCTTTGTTGCTCACACTGTAGTCCATGGCCTTCTGCGCCTCGTCCAGTCCGAAGACATCCGTCACGATGCCTTTCAGGTTTACTTTGCCTGCCGCAACAGCCTCTATCGCCATGGGATAGATGTGGCGGTAACGGAACACCGTCTTGAACGTCAGTTCCTTATCCAGCGCAAGGCTCATGGGAAGCGTCATTTCCCCGCTCTTGCTGTAACCTACCAGCACGATCGTCGCGCCTTTCTTCGTCATATGTATCGTCTGCACCGTGGTTATCTGTGTACCGGCTGTCTCCACTGCAAGGTCGCAGCCTTTCCCTTCCGTCAGTTTTCTTATCTCTTCCACCGCGTCTGTCTGCGCTCCGTTAACGATGCCGTCCGCCCCCAGCTCCAACGCTTTCTGAAGACGTTTTTCCATAATATCCACCACATACACCTTTGAAACGCCCATTGCCTTTAACGCCATCATTGTCACCAGACCGATACAGCCTGCCCCCATGACAACCGCCGTCTGTCCTGCCCTCGCGCCTCCCTGCATGGCCGCATGGAATCCCACTGCCAAAGGCTCGATCAACGCGCCCTCCATGGTGCTTACATTATCCGGCAGCTTAAAGCAAAGATCTGCTTCATGGGCCACATATTCCTGAAATACCCCGTCTACTGGAGGCGTTGCGAAAAAAACCACATCCGGGCAGAGGTTGTAATTCCCTGTTTTGCAGAACTCGCAATGGCCGCAGGTCTTACCCGGTTCCAGCGCAACCCTGTCGCCGACTTTCAGGTGTTTCACATCCTTCCCCACTTCCACAACCGTTCCGCCCGGCTCATGGCCAAGCACAAAAGGCGGTTTTACCACATAGTCACCGATTGCCCCTGTCTCATAATAATGCAGGTCACTGCCGCAGATTCCAACGTACTCCAGCTTGACAAGCACCTCGTTGTCTTTGGCTTTCGGGATATCTCTCTCCTCAAATCCCATCTTGCCGATCCCCCGCATTACCGCTACTTTCATTTTTCCTTCCATGATTGTTTCCTCCATCTTTTTATATTTTTCTATTGACATTCCGCCATATCGCATTGTTGACCTTTGGCACTTTTTCCTCTCCGTTTTTCTTCTCTTATTGTATATCACTTTAATTATTACTTTATTAAATAGTTTTATTATGTATTTTATCTTAGTTTTTGGAACTTATTTTGTCAAGATGTTTTCAGTAAGTCCCCCACTTTCGTCACTTTTGCCAAATCCCAATCTCCCTTTTTACCAAAAATGCACACAAAAAAAGAAGTCTCATTTCTGAAACCTCTTTTTGACACTGCTCCATCTCAAATTTATATCTGGCTGACAAACGTCTCTATCACTTTCAGCGCCGCCCCCAATGCTGCCGCAGCTACCTTATAATTGCAGGCTTTCACAAAGGAATCTTTTTCCCCGAATGTGTTCCTCCCGACGACTTTATCCCATATTTCCTGAAGATGTGTACCCATGCAGCTTCCTACATATCCTCCCAAAACAATATCACAGTCCAGAACCATGTAAATATTGTTCACTGCAATAGCCAGATAATCCGTATAAGAATCCCATATCTTTGCCGCCTCTGCATCGCCCTGATCCAACATGCTGAAAAACTGTTCTAGTTTTCCATCCGCCAAATCGGATAAATGCCATGCAGCGCAGTAAGCGTCCAGGCATCCCCTTTTCCCGCAATAGCAGCCTTCCCCGTCGATAACGACTGTCATGTGCCCGACTTCACCGCACCGGAAGTTATTCCCCTGTATCAGCTCGTTTCCGCCAAAAATTGCTCCGCCCACAGTGTTGCTCAATGAAAGATAGAAAAACCGCTCCGTCTCGTCTCCATGAAAACCCTCCGCATATGCCCCTGCATTGGCATCATTGAGGAAAAAGCAAGGATAGTGAAAAAAGGCGCTTACCGAGTCAAGAGGCACTGCCTCTACACCTAATATATGAGAATAAGTGATCTGCCCCTTATCCAGATTTATAATTCCCGGAAAAGAGATTCCCACCCCCAAGACCTTTTGCCTGTCAACACCATTTTCATCCAGAAAATGCTCCAGCCTCTCACTTACTTCCCGATAATAAGCCTCCCCGGAAACATATGGCTGGTGGATGCGCTCATATTTAATGATTTTCCCCACAATATTTGTAAGCACCAGCGCAATATGGTTTTTCGTAATATCCAGTCCCACCGCCAGTCTGGCATTGACAACTGCCGACAGGGCTTTCGCCCTTCTTCCGCCGGTTGACTGCAATTCCCCTTTTTCCTCCAATAACCCTTCCGCCATCAGCTCCTTTGTAATCTGTGTCGCCGTGGGCAGGCTGATCTTCATGTTATATGAGATATCGGGGTTTGACACCGTTCCCTGTCTACAGATATAGCGAAAAACCTCATTCCTGTTTTTCTTCTTTACTTCCATATTGGTTATTTTCTTCTTATCCATATCCACCACCCATACTTTATTAAAGTATTTTTTTAAGTGTACCATCTCCTTTATCAAAATGCAAGTTTGTCCTGATATACCCCTCCTTTTGCAAATAATGTACTCTCAGAGTCTCTTTGTGCCTGATTTTGTGAGATGATTTTTTGTCAGATGTGCATAAATTTATGTACATATGGCGCAAAATCTGCCACAAAGGCAGGTGCAAAAGATTTTCCCCCAAGATCCCGTAACTTTTTCCGCAAGTGAATCCTGACTGTCTGCGTAATCAAAAACAGAGTCAACAAACTGTGGTTTTATTTCACAAATTCATCGGCTCTGCGTCTTTGCGTCTGGCTCTCTGATAACAAACATATTCATTTGTCGGACATTTATAAGCGTTTCCTGTCTGCATTTGGGGCAAAATAAAGGGAATTTCTCAAGTACCGTATCTTCACGCAATTTCAATCTCGTCTTGTTTCCACATACAGGACACAATAGCCACTTTTCCTGCTTCATGCTGACACCTCCTGCTGCTCCTTTTCCATGTCTCTAAAAAAGCTCATTGCAGACAGTCCGACAAAACAAACTATGATACCAGTCGGGATTAAGACGAAATATACCGCACTGTGAAATCTGTCGAACAGAAAACCGTACACGATTTGTCCTATGGGCTGTACACACAAAGTAATCGTTGATGTATAAGCCATCACTTTTCCTATAAAATGATTTGGCGTCCTCTGCTGTATGAGGGAAACAGCGAAAATAGAAAATATACTGATAACAGCCTGCATACCGCAAAACGATACAACCGTAACACCATACTTTATAATGGCATTTACCGGCAAAATGAAAACAATGCCTGCAGGAATGATAAAAATACCAAGAGCTGCAAGCAGGACAGATAATTTATGTATTTTCAATTTCTCTGTCAAAACTCCTGCCGCAATGCTGCCCAAGATTGTAGCGACTGCCAGCGCACTTTCCGCAGCCCCATAATACGTTGCATTAAATCCAAGCACAGTCCGCACAATAAAAGGAAAACCGACTATGGTAATGCCCATCACGAAAAACCTTGATAATGCCGTTAAGAGCAACATTTTTGATATACTCGTCTGTTCTTTTGAAATATACTGTATGCTGGATAAAAAATCCTGCCTGGCAATCTGAAACACGCCGCCTTGATTTTTATTACGCTTATAGTTCAATTTTATAAAGCACTCAAACAGGGCAGTAATAAAAAAGCAGACAATACTTGCATACGTAACGGGTTTCAGTCCAAGCATGGCATACAGTACGCCGCCCAACACAGGGGCAATCAGATAGGATAAAGACGCCACTTGATTTACAACAGCATTTCCTTTCATAATATTATCGCCTTGCAGCATCGTAGGAATACAAGCTTGAACAGTAGGCGTTTCAAACGCACTCAAAACAGAAAGTATGATAAGTAATGTACTGATTACTACAATGGCATTGTTTTCCGACAAAAATACTGCCGCGCACAAAACCGATACACCAGTCAATGCATCTAACGCCACCATAATATTCCGTCTGTTTGCCCTGTCCGCCAGGATACCGCCAAGCGGTGACAAAAAAATGGTCGGGATTGTAGCAGCAGACAATATCCCTGCAAATATGGCTGCCGAACCAGTCACATCCAGTACATACATGGATAATGCAAGTTTCAGTATAAAATTTCCAAACAATGAGGTTAGCTGCCCCAGGATAAGAAGCGTAAAATTTTTCGTAAATAATCTTTCCCTCATGTCTCATTCCCTCCTTTTTCCGTAATATCAGTGATAAATTTTTCTGTAAAGGAAATCATATCATCGTCATAAAGCGGCAATCCCATGTGGTCTAACATCTCTATTACAAAACGGTATTTATGAAGTAGTTCTTCCTCTGTGGCCGGGAATACCGAAGGCATGAGCCAGAAGTTGATAAGCGGCAAAAGCTCAGAAAGCTCCTTTGTATACTCCGTCTTGATAGAACCGTCCTTTTTTCCCTCCTCCAATAATTCCAACCACAAGGGCGTTAATACACGTCTGTTTTCCCCAACTGCCGACGCTAAAATGTGCGGGTCTTTCAAAATAGGAACTGCCTGCATATTTATCTGGTTTCGCTCAGCGTCCGACTGATTCATTGCAAGCAATGACCTGATTTTTTGCAGACCGTTCAAGTCATCCCTCACCTTGACTGCTTCAAATGGGTTGTCCTCAAAAAACAGCTGATTGCCCAATACGTACATCACTTCCTCTTTGCTTTGAAAACAACGATAAAACATTCCTTTCGCCCCGCCTGCCTTATCCATAATATCGGAAATTGTAGTTTCCTCATATCCTTTGGAAATAAATAAGTTTTGGGCAGCATTTAGAATTTCTTTTCTCCATTCCTCCGGTGTCTTTTTTACAGGTCTGGCCAATTTTTGTTGCACCTCCTTTGCATTTAGTTATTGACTATAAGTCAATAACTAGTTTAGCACTAGTCTAAAGGTTTTGCAATAGCCATAATTTGCCACAGTAGAGAAATCTCTTATTTGCAAAATCCACATATTTTTTGCCATTTGAAAAGCGACAGGGATTTCTCCCTGCCGGTTTTGTTCATTTTTTACGGAAAAGCCGAAACCGAACGTGTAGACGGCCAAGATGCACGCAAAATATCATGACTTAAAAGAGAGCATTTTTTCAAATACGATTTTAATAAGTATCTAAATCAGCCAATATTTCAAGATTCACTCTCTCATATTCATTAAATATACTATCGTCAAAATTTGCACTGTCACAAGTCGGACTATACCAAATACACCCCATAAAATAGTTATGTAAATCTTTATCTGCAAATATATATCCATGCCGTGCATATATTTCATTTTTGGCTAAATGGATTACCAGCATTGGCTCGCTCTCAAATTCCTCTTTTGTATAGTATTTTCGATCCGTTTCAAACAACGGTTCCATCACGTTTGAAATATCCCGCACTTCCCTAACATTTTCCCAATAATCAATAATTTCGGAATAATAGGCGCTGGCTGTATAATATTGGCTTCTTTCATTAACTGCGCTTATTATTTCTTCCTCTGTCCATGACGAAAGATAACCCGAATCAACATCTATTCCCTTCTCTGCAATATCCTCCTTCTCCCTTATTAATTCAAACGCGCCGCTGATACCATAATCACTGCCATGAGCTGCGTTTTTATCATTCAATACCTCTACATATATGCTGTCGTTTAGAAACTGAATATGCAATGTTCCGCTGTTTCCCCATTCATCATCTGTATAATCAAAATATAATTCTGCCTGTTCTATTTTCCCGCTAATATCCTCAATCGTGGCAAACCGTTGTGTTATTTCCTGTTGTGAATAAAGTGTTCCCGAAAATTGATTATCTCCTGTAATTGTACAGGATAGTTCAATTCCTCCTTCAGCCAGAATCTGTTCATGTGTCTTTCCCTCACAAGACCAATAACCACTGTATTCCATAAAATTAGTATTTTGCCAACTTTCAGATTCACTTACATAAACCGTCTGCGAATCTGCCACTTCACTTTCATTTGCATCTTCCGTCTTTACAAACTCCTCATCCGTTAATTGTTTTCTCTCTTTCTTACCATCAAAGTATAGAATAATCTGTTCATCGAACTGTTCATCTCCGGACAAAATAACTTCCACAGAGTCCTCATGCCATGTAACCTCCCATATACTGCTTCGTATGCTTCCACCATCATCAAACAATTCAAAGTCTGTTTGAGATATTCTGCTTTTACCCTCATAAAAAACCAGCCTGCCGGAAGCCGATCCAAAGGGGAAATCAGCTTCTCCGACAGCCTGCAAAACCAGTTCATAAGTTCCATCCGGTGAAACAGACGTGTCTACCTCTGTTATTTTGTAATCCGACACATAGACAAAGCACCCCCAAAACACAGCAATTATAATAAAGACGGCCGCTACAAAGCCTAATACAAATTTCACTATCTTTTTCATTGCTCTATGTCCCTTCTTCTTTTAACCAAACCACTCTGTAAGCTCATGCGTTATCACCGCATCATCACATAAAATCATGCTGCACACTGCATCATAGTTAAAATAACTGTCCCGTCTCCGTTGGTCAGGCGCTCAAACTCATCTTTGGGGATCCCGTTCTGATAATCCGCAGAAGAAACTGCTCCTGATATTTCATTGCATATAAATATTTATACATTCCATTATAATCCAAATTTTTCATATGGTCTATTATTTCTCTGATAGGCTAAACCAAGCGCACTTTCGTAGGAGTTCCGTGGAACATAGATATTTTATTTTGTAGCGATTGCTGCATATTTAAGAACTAGATTTTGCAGCCTAAGCCTTTGCCAGCCTGCTTCTCTCCTGCTCCGCCTTTGCAATCTTTTCACAGTTCCGTATGGATGCTAAACCACAGCGTTCCGTTTCCGTATCTGCCGGAAACTAAGACACCCGCCGGGAATCTGCTACAATAAAAAGCACTGAGTCCTGTGCAATACAGGCTCCAATCCTTATCAATTGCATAACCATAAATTTTTGTCTAACTTTTTGAGGTCAGATCATCATGGATATATCCCTTATACATAGACAGATATTTGATCTGTGCGGTATAGTGCCGCAATACTGCGTCTACCGCTTCCGGCTCTCCGGCAACGGCTTTTTCTATTGCGTTACAGTTATAGATACTTTAGTCGATTTGACCTACGAATTTGTAATAGACAGTCAACTCCTGCTCTTTCACTCCGTTGACCATAACTGGATTGTGTACTTCTATCTTCTCTATCAAAGTCCTGCTGCAAACAAGAGGGCAGAGCGAAGTTTTGAAATCCGTTTTACTTTCAGCCACTTTTTTGCCATACTGATAAACATATTCCAATGCAGGCCCAGATGTACGCTCATCAACAAAAAGCCCCAATAAGAACCTAAAATATGCAAACGCCTCGCAAGAACCATTCCGCCGGAAATTGGCAGAACATCAAAGACATACCGCGACATTACAATTCCACTATACATAAGCGCAAGCATGGAAACAAATACCAGCACATTAACGATGGTCTGATAAACACGCACAGGCGTATATCTCCCATGAAAAAGAGCCTTATACCATTGTCTGTTCAAAACATGATGCAGGATAAAGAGAATGAACATTCCTGCGCCAACCCATTCATGAGCCTGTTCTCCCCAAAACTGATAACCCATCAGAAACAGCAGTGCGAATGTCATGAGAATATCTATACCGCATTTTATTTTTAACTTTGTTTTCATTACACCACCTGCCTTCTTGCTCCATACCTATTTCATCGACTCTGCCGCTTTATTGACACAGGTAATTGCGTTCAAACTTCTTGGATAACCAATGTAGGGCAGGCATTGCGAAACGACACGGAACAGGAAATCTTTATCATTTCCAAGATTCATGTTTCCAATCGCATGAGCGGTAAGCTGCGGCTCACACCCACCCTGCGCCATCAAAAAGCAGAATGTAATCATTTCCCGCTGTGCCAGATCAAGTCCTGTACGGGTATAATAGTCCCCAAAGCAGTTCGCTGCCAGCCAGCGATTAATATGACCGGTTTTCCACGCTTCTTTCATGTGTTCCCCGAAAATTTCCACCTGTGCCTGCACGCCTTTTTCCAGACGGTTTTCCAGCGTTGTTGTGCATTGCCCCTCCAAAGGAAGCAAAATCCCAAGATTTTCAAAAATGTCGTTCGTTGCGTTCAGGAACGGAAGGACACGCCCCATTCCAAGATAATCCACCGCCTGATACACAATTTCCTTTACGGCAGCCGGCATGATACCGGCATCCAATGCCTTCTGCAGCATAAGACAGTATTCCTCCACACCCTGACAGCCAATCAGCGTCGCCAAAATCGCCATATACCGGGTGCTGTCATCAAGCTGCTGTTCCTCCTCATTCGGGACTTCCTTAAAAGCAAAATGTTCAAAGCGATCCATAAATTCCGGATCTGTTCCATACAAATTCATTTCATCTCCTCCAATATTTCAAATTTTCTGATTTCCGGTAGCCCACACATGGCTTTCCTTAGCGGTATCCTGCGTATTCTGCGCCATTACGCCCACAAGTTTATGCGGTACATAAAGCTCCTCCAGACAGGAAAGCTCTGCCGCCGATAATTCAAGTTCAACCGCCTTTGCCGCTCCTTCGATATGATGAAGTTTTGTTGCACCGACCACAGGCGATGCTGCCTTTGTCATAAGCCATGCAAGAGAAACCTCTGTCATGGAAACACCCATTTTCTCTGCAAGGAGCGCAACTCTGCTGATAATAGCGCCGTCCTGTTCTGCAGTGGCATCATATTTCAGTCTTGCATAGCTGTCCTCCCGCATACGCTTTGAGGTTTCGCCGGGATGCTTCGCAAGTCTGCCCCCTGCCAGTGCGCTGTAAGGAGTCATTGCGATATGATCTTCCTGACAGAGTTTCGCCATTTCCCGTTCTTCCTCGCGGAAAATGAGGTTGTAGTGGTTCTGTACCGATACGAATTTTGCAAAGCCTTCTTTTTCTGCCAGAGCATTGGCCTTGACAAGCTGGTAAGCATAACAGTTTGCAATTCCGATGTAGCGAACCTTTCCAGCCTGAACGGCATTGTTCAGCCCTTCCATGATGTCGTAAAGCGGCGTTTCATAATCCCACATATGATAAATGTATAAGTCCACATAATCCATGCCAAGATTCGCAAGGCTCTTATTGATCATCCGTTCAATATGCTGCTGCCCGGTAATGCCCGCATGGATTTCCTCCTGCGTCCGGGGAAGAAATTTTGTGGCCACAACCACCTCATCACGCCTGGCATAATCCTGCAAAGCTCTGCCAAGATACTGCTCGCTGGTTCCGCTTTGGTAGCCTATGGCTGTATCAAAGAAATTAACGCCCAATTCCAGACCCCGGCGAATAATTTCACGGGAATGTTCCTCGTCAATCGTCCATGTATGCTGCCCATTTCCGGCCTTACCGAATCCCATACATCCCATACAGATACGGGATATGTTCAAATCTGATTTCCCAAGTTTCGTATATTTCATCTGTCTTTCTCGCTCCCTTCTAGAACTTCTTTATACCGACAATGAAGCATGATAATTGCAATATACAGCATAATAAATCCCTTTTTCCATCTCTAT
The DNA here is from genome assembly GCA_910587095.1 of uncultured Lachnospiraceae bacterium. GTDB lineage: Bacteria > Bacillota > Clostridia > Lachnospirales > Lachnospiraceae > UBA3282. The sequence goes on along the minus strand of CAJUMJ010000037.1, from coordinate 8,126 downwards.
AAACCGTTTTCTTCAAGCCATGCTGAAACGTCATCAGAAAGACTGCTGCCGCCAGAATAACATACAGATAAAGCCTCGCCTATCCCTGCATCAGGAGCCAGTTTTGCAATCGTTGTTAGACTCTGCCCGAAACGCCCTCCACCATGAGAACAGAAAGGGATAATCGTCTTTCCTTCAAAATCATACTCCTCCAGGAAAGAAGCGATTGGCATGGGAATGGAAGCCCACCAATTAGGATAACCTAGGATAATTACATCATAATCTTCTATATTTTCAACATGAGTAGCAAGTTCCGGTCTTGCCTGTTCATTCTGATCCCGCTGCGCTTCATCCAAAACCGTATTGTAGTCACTGGAATATGGTTTTACCAATGTAATCTCAAACAGATCTGCATCAGTCTGCCTTTGAATTTCTTCTGCAATTCCGGCTGTATTCCCGCCCCATGAAAAATAGGCAATTAACACATTTCCGCCAGCAGAGCTATCCGTATTCTGCTGCACACCTGCACTTGCAATACTGCCGGAACCTGCTGTTGCATTAAGCACCAGCCTGATTCCTATGTTGAAGCTGCCTTTATCCTGAGCAAGTGTAGCACGGTAAGCAGAGCGCATATTCTTAGCAAAGTCATTCCAACCGCCGCCACGGTAAACACGCAATGTTCCACTGGATGGCCCGGACGGATCAGTTTCTTCCTCTAAGGAGTATGCTCCGTAATAATCCCATACCCATTCGCCCACATTCCCGTGCATATTGTACAATCCGAAAGTATTAGGAGAGAAGCTGTCTACTGCAACTGTTGTCTGCCGATATTCTCCGGGCTGTGTATCCAGATTTCCCTGTGAGAAATAGTTGTCCTCAATCATGTAGGGATAGTGACCATAATAGTTCGCTTCTTCTGCGCTGATGGACGTTTGTGTATTGAATGGGCTAGAGGTACCCGCACGGCAGGCATATTCCCACTCTGCCTCGGTAGGGAGGCGATAACCGTTTGCACTGCGATCCCAGCTTATATTCTACCTGTGTAATTTCATACTGGCTCATATAGAAATCGCTGACTGTAACGGTATGCTGCATTTCATCATCGCTTCGCCAGCTTTCTGTTTCCGGACTTCCCATTTGAAATGTTCCACCCACGATAAAAACAAAATTATCGGGAATATTCACCACATCCGCCTCTCTTTCTTCTGACAGAGAAGAAGTGCTTGTAACATGAAGCGTTTCATTTTAGCCTCCTACTCTGCAAGACCAATTTTATTCAGCCAGTCTGTTACTGCGCTGCCCGGATTTGCTGCCTGTGAGCTTCCCACTGAAAGCCCCTCTAATACATTTGCATCCGGCTCCATAGTTTCAATGGTGCTGATCGTATTAGAAAACCCGCTTCCACCGCTTGTAACAAATGGAACAATCGTCTTGCCAGACAAATCATAATCATCTAAAAAGCTGTAAAGAATCATCGGCATATCGCCCCACCAGTTCGGATAACCGAGATAAATTACTTCATAGCTGTCAAAGTTTTCAATGCTGCCGGATATTTCCGGGCGTGCATCATTTCTTTGTTCTTCCTGCGCAATATCCAAAAGGGAATCATAATCATCTGTATAAGGCTCAACAGGTACAATTCGGAAGCTGTCCGCACCAGTCTGAATTTGAATTTCCGCAGCAACGGCTTCTGTGTTCCCCGACCACGAGAAATACACCACCAGTTCTGTTGCCACTGCTTCTGTGTTTTCCGTTTCTGATTCAGAAATTACTTCTGTTGTTTCCTCCGAAGCGGATTCCTCTGCCGATGTTTCTTCCTCCACTGCAGGCGTTTCGCCAGCATTTGTTTCCGATACTGGATATTCTTCCGAGCCGTTAGCTGCGTTTCCACACGCACCTAAAGCAAACAGCATGGTACACGCCATGATTACTACAAATATTTTTCTCATTATCGTAGCTCCTCCTTATCGCTATTGTCTTTTCATAACCTGCATCCTGAATCCAGATTCTTTATAAAATCAACCTTTCCGCTTTCACTAAGCACGGATGGTTCAGCATAACAGTTTGGCTTATGGGTGTAGGGTACAATGCCAACACAAAACCAATATTTTTCTTCATTTTATACTTCCTCCTGCCATTTGGATTTTATGCCTAAGATAGTCCAGACGATCCAACTGCATTTCTCTGAAATGAATTTCGTCAAGAGTTGTGGAACGCCGCTTGTTCAATATGTTAAGCCGCTGTGCCTCGGTAGATTTTCCTTGCGGCATCAGACGCATATAGCTCTCTACTTCATCCTTGGTAAAGCCAATATCATGCAATGTCATAATCATACTCAGGCGTTCAATATCCTGATCGTCATACTGCCATGCTCCCATGACTTTTTTAACTGCATCACATAATCCCCAGCTTTCGTATTCCCTGAGAATATCGAGCGGAATATTGTAATGTGCGCTTGCTTCATCAATCGTCATTCATATACTCCTTTCCACAATAAAAAATGCAGGCATCCTCTTGGAACACCTACATTATACCCAAACCAAAGTTGAATGTCTAATGCCTATATTAAATGATAAGAAATGCCTAAATCGCATTTTTAACAGATAGAATAAAATGTGTAACTGCTTCCCCCATTGTCTGATTTTTCTTCCAAACAAGAACGGAACCTGTTTTCAATGCAGGTTCAAGTGGTATAAAACATAATTCATCATCATAAATTGCGCCAAGATTAAAACACAGGGCAGCGCCTATTCCACTTTTCACCATTGCCGCTGCATTTATAATAAGATTGTATGTTGCGGCAATTTGAAGCCGTTCATAGTAATCCCCAAACCAACTGGACAATTCATTTTTTACTAATTCACGCTTCACCATTAAGAGAGGAACATCTGCCAAATCCTCCGGGGTGACATATTCTTTTCCTACCAATTCTGAATCCCTGCGGGTCAATATTCCCCACTGCTCTTTCTGCGGCATACGAATAAACTCATATTTTCCAATATCCACGGGTTCCGTCAGAAGTCCCATGTCTAAAATACCTCGTTCAATACGCTCCTTAATATCGTCTGCTATTGCACTGTGAATGCTAAACTGCACAAGATGGTGTAACTGCCGGAAATCCCTAATCCGATCCGAAATAAAAGACATACTTTTCGTTTCGCCACAGCCTATGGCAATCTCTCCTGACAACATAGTATCTTTGTGAGAAAGTTCCTGAATTGTTTTATTGGATAAAGATACTAACTCCTGTGCCCGCCGTTTCAACAGCATACCGTCCTCTGTTAAAATATTGCTGTGCTTACTTCTGCGAAATAATTTGACGCCAAGTTCTTCTTCAAGCTGCATAAGCTGCCGGGAGAGGGTAGGCTGCGTAATGTGCAAAAGTGCCGCTGCTTTTGTAATATTTTCTTCTCTGGCAACCATTAAAAAGTACTTTAAAACACGTAATTCCATAATGCCCTGTCTCCTTTTCTTTAGATTAAGAATAGCAAATTTAACCTTTATTTTCAACATAATATAGCCCAAGAAATGCCTATGATACTTTTACAATTTATTCTATACAACGAAAAAAGACTTGTTTACTTTTTTATCTCTCAGTTTTTTAGCATATACTTTTATTTATACATAAAATAAAACGAAATAATCAATACGGCATTCCTACAAGTTTTTGCACGATATTCCGTCTTTATAAAACCACTATTCTTTTCTGTATTCCGAAAACCGGAATGTAACAATACTAATATTAATTAAACTGATTATAGTCATACTGAATCAATCATATCAATCCTATCCTAAATCCATCTATTGCTTTTTTTCTTTATGCCTGTGAACTGCCTATAAAGTTTTTGACGTAGATAATATTCGGCTTGCCTAACCCCTGCCTTACGCTCTTGATTAAGCCTATCCCCCTGTCACTGTCAAGCTCCCTCATCAGCTTCACTGCCTTGTCATTGGCACAATGAAACCTGTCCTTTACTTCATCGACTGTAAAATATATGTACGCCCTTCCCTGTTTGTCTATCCAGCCGTTTTTCAGCGACAGCTCCACTCGGTCAATCATCATTCCATAGAGCAGCTTTGCCCCGATTGACAGCGCATCAAATCGATGCTCTGTAAATAACTGCTTCGGTATACGGTAAAAAGCATACTGGCTGCTCTGTTTCCCATAAAAATATTCAAAATCCATTATCCGGTTCTCCTTTTCCTCATTAAGCGGCATTTTTGTTTATGTTCATTGTCTGGCATGGAATTATCCCTCTTTTCCTTTTCATTTCTTTTTTACACGATAATAAACGGGGATTTTGGAGATAAAATGACTTCTCCATGATATTCTCCACTCCTACCATGCGGATACGGAAATTTGCCCAACAAAGTGACTGCTGTGCATATACCGTGAACGCTAACTGCCGTATCTGTTTTTCCACATCAATCAACAGCAGAATTTAACTTTGCCATTCTCTGTCTTGCCTGCTCCCTCTGCTCATCGCTTACTACCCTTGGCTTACGGTAAGTAACGTATGATTGGCATGGAATAGGTCTTGTCAATGCCCGTCTGATTCAGCAGCTTATAACTGTCAGGATAATCCGCCACAAGCCGATCCAGCCTGCGCATCACGGACTTATCCCTTGTGTAGACGGTTGCTGTATGTTCTCCGGCATTGTAATTTACCACTGTTTCCATTTCGTATTTTGTTAAATTTGCCATATCCTCTAGCCCTCCTAAATTTCTGTATCAAAAAAGGACTGCGTGTCTGCAATCCCTTTTCCAGTGTGTTCCTGCCCTGTATTTTGTTTGATGTACCTATAACTGGCACGCTATATCGATTACTGCAAAAGGTATCAGCTTTTTGTTCCTCATGTTCCAATTTCTCCCATTCTTTCCATAATTGTTTCAGCGCAACATTTCTCCTGTGGTTTATCGAACTCCTGCAACGCCCGTACAATCTGCCGATTGCTTCATCACGATAGCCAATGAAGCAATAAAGCAACAGGACTTCCCGGCGTAATTTCGGCAATCTTGATAATGCCGTAGCTAACGGTTCACTATCAACTACAACTTCTTTTCCCAACACAAGAAATACAGTCGGCTTGTCCCGCTTTTCAAAGTAGCTGTCCATAGCAGACGGTTCAAAATATTTCTCTGACATCAGATAGTAAATTGAAATAGGCTTGTCGCTTTCTCCGTAGCGTTCAAGAATACGTTTCGCCCGGTTTTCCCTGTCTGAATAAATAAAAACGTGTATGCAGTCATTGTTGTCCCAAAGAATATAATCACTACACCGCCCGACAATTACGCAGCTTTCCTTTTGCGCAAGGCTCTTAATAATCTTTGTCTGTGCAAAGTAAATCGTATCAGCGGGGGACGGCTCCATACGTCCATGCAAAGAACGGTTCATAACAAGGTTAAACAAAAGACTGTTCTTTGCAGTAGAATATTCTGCGGCTTCTTCAATAAATTCTTTTGAGAACCCTGTTTCCTCTGCAATTTTTTCCAATAGTTCCTGATCGTAAAATCCAATCCCCAGCGTTTCGGCAACAATTTTTCCTATGCTGTGTCCTCCGCTTCCAAACTCACGGCTAATGGTGATAATTTTCTTTTTCATGGTACTGTTCCTCCAATCTTTTCGTATGTCCCTATATTTCAAACAAAAGGCAACGGATAAAGCCTTTGCGGCATATACCCACAGATAAATCAGGACGCATTTTCGCTTATCTGCTCCATTTTCTTAATTTCTTTATAGCAAAAAGCCCCCGAAAGGATAAATGCCAATGCGTCTGCGGTAGGTCCTGCCATTAGAATACCTGTCAAACCAAAAAAGCGTGATAAAATCAGCATAGCGGGAATGTAGAAAATTACCTGCTTTGACAGGGAAGTAATCGCTGCTTTCATGGGCTGACCGATTGCCTGGAACAACACCCCGGCACACATCTGTAAACCGTTCAAGAATGTAAGCAGTAAATAAATGTGGAAGCACTTAACGGCAAATTCCTCATACAGACTGGATTCCGTACCGAATATCCGAATAAGCTGCAACGGGAAGCACTGAAAAACAATCCATGAAACAAATGTAATGATTGTAGCAACTCCGGCACTAAGCAGGAAAGTTTTTTTCACACGGTCATATTTCTTTGCACCGTAATTAAACCCGATAATCGGCTGGCTTCCGCTTGCAACACCAATACCAATGGAAAACGCAAGCATACTCACTTTCATACACAAGCCAAAGGTGGTGAGAGGAATATCTGCTCCATAGGGAGAGAGTGCGCCGTATTTTGTCATCAGATTGTTTGATACGAACGCCACTACCGTTGAAGTCAAGTTATTTGCTCCGCTCGCAAATCCAAGGCTTGCGATTCTTCCCGCAGTCCGAATATCCAAAGTAAAAGACTGTCTGGAAAGTCTGATTGTTTTCATTCGGAACAGATAAGCGATATTGAACAAAAGCCCAAATAACTGACTTATGACAGTGGCAGTCGCAGCGCCCTCAACACCCCAGTGAAATACGAATATGAAAACCGGGTCAAGAATAATGTTTAAAACCGCGCCAATCATCATGGACAGCATGGCATAACGCGGGCTTCCGTCTGTTCGGATTGCGCTGTTAATGGTATTCCCGACAATCTGAAAGGTAAATCCAATGACGATAATACGCCCATAATCAAGTGCATAGGGCAGTATATTTTCCGTTGCCCCGAATATCAGACATAGCGGTTTCAAAAAAACAAAGGCAAGAACAGTCCAGATAATGCCGAAAATGCTCCCAAACAAAATCGAAGTCCCTAAACCTTTTGCAGCTTTCTCTCCCTCGCTTTTCCCAAGGTTAAGGCTGAAAAAGGCGGCAAGACTGTCACCAAAAAGAGTGGCAATGGCAATCGTAATCGTAGCGATTGGGGCGATAATGTTCGTGGCTCCGTTCCCCAAAAATCCTACGCCCTGACCGATAAAAATCTGGTCTACCATGTTGTAAAGGGAATTGATAATCAAAGCTATGATACTGGGAACGGCATAGCTTGTAAGTAGTTTTCCGATTTTTTCATAACCAAGTGGATTGGCCGTCGTCTGTGTGTCATTCATCATCGTGTCCTCCTTTAATTAGAATTCTAAATATAAAGGTAAAAAATAGATTCAGGTAATTATCGAAATAATTGTCGTGGGTGGTAATCTCATACGAAAACCTCCTTTCCTTTTAATTAGAATTCTAAGTATATGGGTAAAAGAATACCTATCTTGTATTCTCCGTCATTTGCAGAATGACCTTTTCAAAGACTTCCAAATCATCTTCGGATATACCGGCAAACATACTGTGCATATACTCATTGACACGGCTTGTAATATCGTCCTTTATCGCAAGTGTCTGTTCCGTCAATACAAGTTTTTTATAACGTCTGTCGCTGTCCAAACTTTCCCGGCGCAAATAGCCATTGCGCTCCAGATTGCTGATAAGGCTTGTGACAGAAGAACCCTTAATCTCTAAAAATTCTTCTAAATCTTTCGGAAATATGTCCCTTGCTTCAGATTCAATGATAATATAGTGCAGGATAAGACCTTGAATACTGGTTATCTGTGTATCTGTGAAAAAACTTGAAAAGTATCTCAACATTCGCCGATTCAACTTGTCATATTTTTCCATTAGTTTTTTTTCGTCCCTCATGCTATCGCCCCGTCCCTACTTAGAATTCTAATTACAAGAATTCATTTTACTGCTACACATTTCAGTTGTCAAGTGGGCGAGAAAAGTTTATACCATTTACATAAATGACGGAAAAGAATTTTTGCATAACTTTGGTAAAGATGTCCCGTGTGGCATTGTGGGACATACGGGGTATTTTAGAGGGTTTGGGATTTCTCCCAACAAGCGAAATCTGTCCGGCAAGCCATAGGGTGCAGATGGACAAATTTACGGAAAGGGTGCTGCTTTCACGACAAAAGGACAGGGGTTAGGTATAAATCCTTATCTCCTGCAAAAACACGTCTGCAAAGCCACCTGTAGCAAGGCGCTTTTGGCTTCTATTGCGTAACATAAAGGTATAAAAACCTGCTAACAAAAGTCAAGACTTTTTAGCAGGTTTTTTATAAATTTTTAATATGAATTTTTTCCACGACGATTAGACCGGTGGAAAATCCGGTCTGTCGTATTCTCTGCTTT
>CAJUMJ010000036.1 GCA_910587095.1 uncultured Lachnospiraceae bacterium | reverse complement strand
TGGCGATGTGGAAATGGAAGGCAGCTCACCGACAGTTTTTTGTCGCGATGAGTATTGCTGCTTTAAAAAAGAACCTCTGCTGTGCTGCTGCATAACAGGGGTTCTTTGACAGTCTGGGAGTTGCAAAGCAACTCCTAGAGTTTCTTGGCGTCCCGTCCTATGGCGGGACGTCTTTAGAAACTCTTCTCACACTACGATCTGTACTTTAATCATATTTGTGGTGCCGGAAATACCGATCGGCACCCCTGAGGTGATAACCGTCAGATCGCCTTTCGCCAAAAGACCCTTCTTCTCGGCCGCCGCGATCGCCTTGTCAAAGAGCACGTAAGCATCCTTCTCCTCCTTGATCAGAAGCGGCGTCACACCCCACGTCAGAGAGAGCTGCCTGCACACCTTCTCGGTGGTTGCGCAGCTTATGATATCACTCTTTGGACGGTAGCGGGATATCATTCTGGCTGATCTGCCGGATTTTGTGACCGTCACGATGGCCGTCGCATTCAGGTCGAGGGCCGTCGTACAGGTCGCGTGGCAGATCGCGTCCGTCACATCGGGATTCGCCTCTCTCTCAAGCAGGAAAAACCGCTTGCGGTAATCCACATCCTGTTCCGTGCGCTCCGCGATTTTTACCATCGTCTTAACCGCTTCGACGGGATAGGCGCCCGCAGCCGTCTCCCCTGAGAGCATGATCGCACTTGTGCCGTCATAAACCGCATTGGCAACGTCAGTCGTCTCCGCCCGGGTCGGCCTCGGGTTTTTGATCATGGATTCGAGCATCTGCGTTGCAGTGATGACCTGCTTACCCGCGCGGTACACTTTCTTGATAATCTCCTTCTGGATCACAGGCACCTCTTCATAGGGGATTTCCACGCCCATGTCGCCTCTCGCCACCATAACGCCGTCGGATACCGCCAGAATATCGTCGATGTTAGCCACACCCTGGGCATTCTCAATCTTCGATATGATCTTGATGTCCTCGCCTCCGTTTTTCTCGAGAAGCTTTCTAAGCTGTAAAATATCATCCTTTTTCTGGACAAAGGAAGCCGCGATAAAATCTACGTCCTGCTCGATGCCAAAGAGAATATCTTCCCTGTCCTTATCGCTGATATAAGGCATGGACAAATCCACATCGGGCACATTAACGCCTTTATGGTTGGATACCACTCCGCCGTTTATGACACGGCAAACGATATCGCTCCTATCCACCTTCTCCACCTTCATCTCGATTAAACCGTCGTCAATCAGGACGCGCATCCCCACCTCTAAGTCCTCGTAGAGGCGATTGTAAGTCACACTTACTTTTTCCTGCGTGCCCTCCACTTCCTCAGCCGTCAGGGTAAAGAGCTGACCCTCCTCCAGAACGGCCTTTCCTTCCTTAAAGTTCTTCACGCGGACTTCCGGCCCTTTGGTGTCAAGCAAAATCGCCACCGGCTTTCCCACTTCCTTCCGAAGCTTCTTCACCACGTCCATTCTCCTCTTATGATCCTCATGGACGCCGTGGGAGAAATTACATCTGGCAACGTTCATGCCTTCCATCATCATCTGCCGCAGCACTTCCTCGTTGTCTGTGGATGGTCCAAGAGTACATACAATCTTAGTTTTGCACATTCTTACCTCCGTCCCGGGCGCTTTGCCCGCTCTCTCTTCTCTTTTCCTACACCTATTTTACGCCAAATCCGCCGCTTTCATCCCGCGCCGGTTCCGGCCGAAAGGGTTTTGTTTTCGCTATCATACCACAAAACACGAAAAAACTAAACACGGACGCCCTAAAAAGGGACACTGGCCCGAAGACCAGTATCCCTTTCTGCATGCTTGCCCGCGCGGCAGCCGCATATCAAATTCCCCGGAACGTAAAGCTAAACTCCACCTTCCCGCTCACATCCAGATGATACTCCGGGTGTACCGGCGCGCCCCAGCTATCGTCGCCGCCGACCCCCATCTGCTCCTTCGCCACACGCACCACCGTATAGTGCACAGGAGGCAGCTCGTAAGGATGCCTCGCGTTTTCTATCTCATGGGGTGTGTAGGGTAACGCCGAAAAACTCAGGTCTTCCCCGCTAAAGAGCATACCGCGCCCACGCATGTCGGTCACCTTCGCCCAGCGCACCTTTGTCTTATTCCCGCATTCCTGAGGTACGAGGTAATCCGCCATATTGTCCGCCACCCGGTTGCGGTAAACGCCCAGCTTCGCGCCCTGATCCCTGTCGGCGTAAGTCTCCTCCGGGCCATTGCCATACCATTCCAGGCGGTCATAGTCCGCATTCAGCTTAAACAACACGCCAAACTCCGGCATATCCGACAGTCCTTCCACAGGGTCATAAGTAAGGGTAGTCTGCACGCTGCCATCTCCGTACACTTTATAATTCAACCGGCAGAAAGCCTCCGGCGTCGTCTGCAGGTTATAGAGATAAGTCACACTGACATGATCCTCCTGCTCACGGACAATAGGATTCTCGTAAGCGCATCCAGGCACATCCAGTTTCCGCCCCATCCCCTTGCCGGTGGCGTAAAGGCTCGCCAGCTTCCACTGTCCCTGTCTGCCCGCCATATTGTTGCCCTCGTCGTTATCCGTAGGCGCCCGCCAGAAATTCGGTCTTGGAACCGCCTCAATCAGTTCTTTTCCTGCATAGCGGTAGGACACCAGACCAAAGGCTGACGACGCGCCTGCCGGTTCCGCAAACAGTATATCAAAGCTCTCTCCCCGAACGCCGATATTGTCATTACCCCATATAACGGTAAACGGTTTTTTCTTTACCTCCGCAGGCGCATCCACTTTGCCGATTACTGCCTGTCCGAAAGCAACTTCGTGCCCCGCACTTGCCCACAACGTATCTTCTTTTAAGAGGAAAGATATTGTCACCGCATACTCACCCGGTTCTTCGGGCAATGTAAAAGGCGCAGGATAAGTGCATCTGCTCTCCGGTCCGACAGAAATTCCCGCAAGCTCCCTGCTCTCAATTTTGATTCCGTCCCTCAGAAGTTCTGCCACGCAGCGGAAGCTATCCGTAGAAACGAAAAGGTTTTTGTTCCACACCTCAAAGTTGTCCTTTTCCACCTTCACAGCGATATTCTGATAGTTAAATTTCACCGCCTGCATCTTGGGCGACGCTTCCCGCTCCCCGCCGTAGGCAATGCCGTTTCCGCTGAAATTATAGTCCGTCGGCCGCTCCCCGAAGTCACCGCCGTAAGCCTGAAACCACTTCCCGTAGCGGTCTTTTTTGTATATGCTCTGATCCACATAATCCCATATAAAGCCGCCCTGGTAAGCGGAGTTTTCCTGATCCGCAAGCTGCGTGTACTTATGCATTGCGCCGCAGGAATTACCCATCGCGTGCGTATACTCACAGCAAATAAAAGGCTTACCGTCACCGTTTGCCAGATATTCCTCTATATCCGCCACCTTTGCGTACATGCGGCTTTCCATATCGGAAGAGTCATTGTAGCGCCTGTCATTGAAAACGCCCTCATAATGCACCAGTCTGGTATCGTCCAACTTTCGGAACAGCTCGGACATCTCAAAGATCGTCTCCCCGCCGAAAGACTCATTTCCCACAGACCAGATCAGCACCGCCGGGTGATTTTTGTCCCGGTGATAACAGGAGCGGATGCGGTCGTACATCATTTCCTTCCACTCCCTCTTATCGTCAGGCATAACAAAAGACATGTCCTTCTTCCCTTTCAGATAAGCATCCCATGTGCCGTGGGATTCCAGATTGCTCTCCGCGATCAGATACAGTCCATAATAGTCGCACAGCCCATAAAGCCGCTCATCGTCGGGATAATGGCTGGTGCGGATCGCGTTGATGTTATTGCGCTTCATGGTTACGATATCTTTCACCAGTTCCTCATAGGAAACATGTCTCCCCGATACGGAGCTGAAATCATGGCGGTTCGCGCCTTTGAATACAATGCGCTTCCCATTCAGGAGCATCCTTTTGTCTTTCATCTCAAACTTGCGGAAACCGACAGGCTGGGAAACATACTCTTCCGCGTCGCCATTTTCATTGCAACACCTGATCTCCAACCGGTATAAGTAAGGATTCTCCGCGCTCCATAGTTTGGGGTTCTCTACCGTTTCCTCAAAAGCAAAGTCGCCGTCCGCTCCCGGTTCCGTTTTCCGCTCTCTATCAAACAGTGTCGCGCCATCGTCTTTTAAGCTGAATCTGTAAACGCCATTCCCTTTTACCTTACAGCATACAGACAGCTTCGCACGGTCAAAGCCTCCGTCCTCAAAAAGGGTCTTCACTGTCACATCTTCCACATGCACGGAAGGAACCGCATACAGGTACACGCTCCTGTAAATGCCGGAAAAACGGTAGAAATCCTGATCCTCACACCAGCTTGAAGAAGTCCACTTATAAACCTGTACCGCCAGTTTGTTTTCCCCGTCCTTCAGATACGGCGTAAGATCAAATTCGGAGGAGGTAAAGCTGTCCTCACTGTAACCCACATAAGAGCCGTTACACCAAAGCGCCATCCCGCTCTCCACGCCTTCAAATACAATACGGATTTCCTGCCCGCGCATATGGCCCGGGACTTCAAAATATTTTACATAGCTTGCCACGGGGTTAAACCGTCCGGGAATCTCCCCCGGCACAATTTCCTCCCTGCCATCCCAGGGATACTGTGTATTGACGTACTGCGGGATATCGTACCCCTCCATCTGGATATGTGCCGGCACCCTGATATCCGCCCACGGCCTGCAATCATAAGATTCCTGTTCAAATCCCTTCACCGCGGAATCTATATTTACCGCATAAGAAAACTTCCAGATACCGTCCAACGACTGTGTCAGACTGCTTTTCCCCGACAACGCCTCCTTTTCATTGGCATACAGATCGAATGCGGCATGCGCGGGAAGCACGTTGTCCTTGAAAAACTGTGGATCCTTTATTTTATCGTAATCAGATTGTCTCATATTTCTCCTCCATTTCTGCGCTGCTCTTTGCGTCTTATCTCCTTATCTTCTCTCCTGCTTGTTTATGTTTGGGTCCGCAAAGCGGATATCGCAATCGACCTTGTCTGATTTGTTATAGTAAAGGTGCCAAAAGCACCCAAATACCTCGATGTTTTTGACACCTTATTGTCAGAAAATCAGTCTGTTTCGCTGTGCACGGATTGGACAAAGCCCAATCGGCAAAATCGCTGCTTTGCAGCTTTATTTCACCGCACCGGTAATACCTTCCGCGAACGCGTTCTGCAGGCAGAAGAATACGATTGCGGTGGGCAGGGTACAGATCAGCACGGCCAGCATCAGCATACCGTAGTCTGTCACATAGCCCTGCGTCAGGTTCGCCACCACCATCGGCATCGTCTGGCTGGTCGCATCCGTCATAATTACTTTCGGCCACAGATAGTTATTCCATGCGTTCATGAAAGTGATGGTCATAGCCGCCGCATAAGTGGAACGCATCGTCGGAATAAACATCTGGAAGAAAATACGGATCTCAGACAGGCCATCGATTCTTGCCGCCTCCATAATATCATGGGGAAAGGATCTGGCGCTCTGCCGGAACATCATGATCAAAAACGGCGTGGAAATCGTCGGAAGGATAAATGCGATCGTGGTGTTCAGCCATCCCGCCTTGGAAAACATCTGAAACAGAGGGATCATCGTAGCCACGAAAGGCACCATCATCGCCAGAAGAATAATGCTCATAACAGCGTCTTTTGCCTTATCATGATAAATCTCAAATCCATAGCCCGCCAGGGAGCTGATTACAAGGGAAACCAGTGTCAGGATAGCCGCATATTTGAAGGAATTAACAAATGCCCCTCCTACGTCCTGACTTGCCATAAGGTTCTTCCAGTTCTCAAAGAAATATGTCCCCGGAACCAGACGTCCGCTCACTACGTCAGCGCTCTTATTCGTGGCCGCGCTTACCATCCAGTACAGCGGGAATACCGAGATGAAGGAAACAATACATAAAAACAAATACATCCCAAATTTTTTACCTTTAGTCACGCTTATCACCTACTTTCATCTGCAGGAATGCCAGGATGGCAACCAGAACCAAAATTAAGAAGGACATCGCCGCCGCATAACCGAAGTTTGGTACATACTTAAAAGATATATTGTATATGTAATGCGACATGGTAATGGAGGCATTGGCAGGGCCGCCGTCCGTCAGGTTAACAGACTCATCGAAGAGCTGCAGCGTACCGTTCGTTGACATGATCGCTGTCAGAAGGATCGTAGGCTTTAAGAGCGGCACCGTGATTTTAAAGAATGTCTGCATCGCGGATGCGCCGTCGATCTTAGCCGCTTCATACACAGAATACTCTATGTTCTGGAGCCCCGACAGGTAAAACACCATATTGTATCCTGTCCATCGCCACAACAGTGCGATGATAATAACGATTCTCGCGCTCCACATATGGGTCAGAAATGAGTAGGGCTGATCCAGTATCCCGAGGTTTACCAGCAGCAGATTGATAATACCGTTGTTGGCAAACAGGGAACGGAAGATAACGGCGTATGCAACCAGTGAGGTAGCACACGGCAGGAAAATCATCGTTCGGAACAAACCTTTAAATCTCAAATTCCTGTTATTCAGGATAGAGGCCAGAACCAGCGCAAATATCAGCATGATCGGAACCTGAATAATCAGATAAAAGAATGTATTTTTAATGGATTGGACAAATACCGCATCCTGAAACATTCGAACGTAATTAGTGATGCCGCAGGATCTCATCGCCGCACCCACGCCAGTTTTAAAGGATAAAAGAAGCGCCTGTACCATCGGCACAAAGCTCATCATAAGAATGAGAAACGCACCCGGCGCAAGGAAAACCCATCCGGTTAAATTATGTTTTCTACTAAGTGTCATCTTTTTTTGTTTACTCAAGAAACCCCCTCCTTCTCTGTCTTTGGAGAAAAAAAGGGGAACAGTCGGTTAAAACTATTCCCCTGTCTTACCTTAGTACTTAATCCGGCAGTACCGTCGGCAATAAGCCTACTGTCCCATCAGGAAGTTTACGGTGTCGGCTGCGGTCTGCATCTCTGTGTCGATATCGGAGCCATTGATATAGTTTGTGATAGCAGTTGCTACAGCATCACGTCCCTCGTAATAATATACGCCTGTGATGTTGGTCGGAACCTTGGTGGAGAAATCAACGATTTTAGCGGATACTGCGTCGCCGCCGAAGAAATCGTTGGGGGTTCCGTATGCGTTGGAATCGCCTGCAGGTGCCCATGTTGCAAGAGCGCCGCTGGGAAGGATATTGTCATACAGCTCCGTGCTGCCTGCAAAAGTGCTCGCCAGGAAATCACACGCCAGAGTAGGATTTGCGCACTTCGTGGTTACTGCCCAGGAAGAACCGCCGTTGTTGGAATAGTTGGTCGCGTTTGCTGCGCCTACAAGGCTGGGCATATTGGTCAGAGCCCATTTGCCGGACTGATCCTCTGCCGTCTGGATGGAAGCCATGATCCAGCATCCGTTGATGGTGCCTGCTACATTGCCGCTTACCATGGAACTGATATACTCATCCCAGCTATTAACCTCGATCAAAACGCCGCTGTCTTTCAGAGTCTTGTAAGTCTCCATAACTACCTTCAATGTTTCGTTGCCAACGATGTTTGCCGTGCCGTCCTCGTTGAACAGGGAAGAACCTGCGGACTGCATCATCATCATGATCAGGTCGCACTCACCTGCCTGCATGGAGATGAGGGGCTTGCCTGTTGCTTCCAGAACCTTCTTACCATTCTCAAGATACTGGTCAAAAGTAATATCCGTAAAGTCGTCAATTGTCAAACCTGCCTGCTCCAGATAATCGGTACGGTAGCATGCAACCACTGCGCCGTTATCGAAAGGTACGCCGTAGTTCTTGCCGTCGATTACAGAGTATGCCGTCTTACCTGCCGCGAACTGTGAAAAATCAATTCCGCTGCCGGTCAGATCCATGCATACGTCAGGGAAGCTGATGACGTTTTTCTGGAATGCGTTGTCCTGCATCAGGAAAATATCCGGTAACGTGCTCAGATCACCGGAAGTAGCCGCTGTGGTAACCTTAGTCTGGATGTCTTCCCAAGGCGTCTCAACCACGTTCAGCTTGAAGTTCGGGTGATCCTTCTGGTAAACTTTCTCCGCCTCGTACATAGCGTTCAGATTAAATGCAGGATCCCAGCACCAGACTGTCAGTGTCTCATCCCCGCCTGCCGCTTCCTCTGCCGCAGGTGCTTCCTCTGCCGCGGGCGCTTCCTCTGCCGCAGGTGCTTCCTCTGCCGCCGCACCATTGTCCCCTGCGGGAGCCGCAGGCGTCTCAGCAGATCCGCCGCATCCGGCCAGAGAAAGAACCATGGTCGATGCCAATAAAGCTGCTAAAATCTTTCTTTTCATTTCAGTTTCCTCCCATTCTTTCTTTTTGTGCATGTTGTGTACTGCACTTTTTGTTTTTTCATCAATCTCCGAGGCGTTCCGTCATTTTGTATATCATCGCGTCCCTTTCAACTGACTTATATATGCATTATAACTCAACATTTACGCCTCATGTGATCGTCAAAAAACAAAAAAGAGGCAAATTCGACCATCGTTTTTATACTTTAAACGTTTGCGTTGCAGAATTTATCACTATTGCCTTAAATCACTTATTTGTTTCAGTCAGCCGGCTACCATCCTTTATATGCGGAAATCTTATAATCCAGCAGTTTCGCCTCGTAATTCTCCGGGTGAATCTTCCACTGATAGGGCGTAATATTGAGAACCTTCTTAAAATTTCTGTTAAAGGTGGACACCGACTGGAAACCGCTCCGCTCCGCCACCAGTTCCATACTGTCCGTGTGCTTCTTCATATATTCACATGCCATCTGCACGCGCACAAGATTCAGATAATCGGAAGGCGTCATATTCATAATCTTTTGGAACACTCTGCGAAAATGCGTTTCCGACATATGGCTCTCCTGCGCAAGATCCCCGATCGTCAGCTCCTCCGCATAATGCGCGCCAATGTAATGCAGCGCAAAAGAAATCTGTGAAACGCCCCTGCTCTGTTTCCTGACCTTGACCTGCTTTCCCTGATTCATGCGGGCAATATTTATAAGAAGAGACAACTGCAGTCCCTTCACGCTCTCCGTGTAAAAATCCTTCTTGTAGCGCATTTCGTTCATAATGTTTTTAACCAATCCCGCGGTTTCCGGATACTGTGAAGCGTCTACCGCCCATGCACGGCTGTTAATCAACGCGCCCAAATCTTCCGCATAGAGAGCATCCTCCTTGTACACCTCCCTCAAAAACGCCTCCACGTCAATAAACAGATACTCCCAACTGCTCAGCGAGCAGTGGTCGCTGGCCGTATTATGCGGAAAATTTTTCGGTATCACCGTGAACATACCCGGTTTGTAGGGAATAGTCTGCTCATCCAGCACCATTTCTCCAATGCCGTCATAGCAGTATCCGATCTCCATATAATTATGAAAGTGCAGGGAATCCATGCCGTAAGGGCGAATCCATGCTTCACCGAGAAGAGCCATACATGGCTCGTTCTGCGGGATCTCATAATACCGAAATTCAATTTCCTGCTTCTTTCTCGCCGCCATTTGTAAATTTCCCCCGTCTTATCCGCCTTTTCCCAGTACCACAATTTTCCCTGTCTGTCTTCCTTTATCATACCTGCTGCACCGGAAAAAGAATTTACAGCTTTGTTGATTTCATGACACAAGCATAGCAAAATATAGGTATCGTGTAAAGCCGTAAACAGGATATCCCCCGCGGACCGCGGGGGATATCCAAAGCGGGGTTTCTTTACATCTCTGTCCGACTCTACTCCACATCCTGCAGCGCGTCGAAGTCCTCCTCGCCGGTACGGATTTTGACGACTTTATCCACGTTGTAGACAAAAATCTTTCCGTCTCCGATATGACCCGTATATAACGCTTTCTTGGCTGCTTCCACCACCGTATCCACAGGAATTTTGCTGACAACCACTTCAACTTTTACTTTCGGAAGCAGGGTCGCGTCCATCTCTACGCCGCGGTATTTCTCACCGGCGCCTTTCTGGATCCCGCATCCCATCACCTGCGTCACCGTCATACCGGTCACACCCAGGTCATTCATGGCCTTACGCAGTTTATCGTATCTGGACAGCTTCGCGATGATCGCCACTTTATATATACCCGTAGCGGATGCCACAGGCATCTGCGCCACCTGCACCGCGGCATCCTTCTGTATCCGGGAAGCCGCCTCGTACTCCTCCACACCAAGACTGGTATTCTCATTGACATCCATGACCATGGCGCCGGACACATCCATAATACTAAAGCCTGAGTAAGCCGATGCCAAACCGTGCTCCGTGGCGTCAAGACCGACGATCTCCTCCTCCTGGGAAGCGCGCAGCCCTACCGTCGCCTTGATTACCAGAAATACGATTGTGATAGTTATAAGCGTCCATGCCGCCACAGAGGCAAAACCGATTAGCTGTAAACCCAAAAGTTTAAATCCGCCGCCATAGAAAAGACCCGTAAGCTCTGTGCCGGAAGCGTCCGCGATCGAATAAGCCGGCGCGGTGTTCGTCGCAAAAAATCCCACCGAGATCGTTCCCCATATACCGTTCATCATATGTACCGCCACCGCGCCGACAGGATCGTCGATCCGCAGCTTATAATCCAGAAGCCAAACACCGAACACGACCAGCAAACCCGCCACCACGCCGATCGCGATTGCGCCGAAAGCATCCGTCACATCGCAGGGGGCGGTGATCGCCACAAGGCCGGCCAGCGATGCATTCAGGCACATGGAAACATCCGGTTTTCCATACTTAATCCAGGTAAAGATCATGCACACTACAGTTGCCACCGCAGGCGCGATCGTCGTCGTCACAAAGATGGATCCGAGCTGCTCCACGCTTGTGGCTGCCGCGCCGTTAAAGCCGTACCAGCCAAGCCAGAGGATAAACACACCCAGCGCACCCAGCGGAATGCTGTGTCCGGGAAAAGCGTTTACCTTCGTAATCTTTCCCTCTTTGTCCATGTTAAACTTGCCGATACGAGGCCCTAAAATCTTTGCTCCTACCAAAGCGGAAATACCGCCTACCATGTGGATTGCACAGGAACCCGCGAAATCGTGAAAACCGATCTGCGAAAGCCAGCCGCCGCCCCATATCCAGTGCGCCTCGATCGGATAGATCAATGCCGATATCACGCCGGAGTAAATGCAGTAGCTCAAAAACTTTGTCCGCTCCGCCATCGCCCCTGAAACGATCGTCGCCGTTGTTGCGCAGAACACCAGGTTAAATACAAAATTCGACCAGTCAAAACTCTCATAGGCTGTAAAGATGTCGAACCCGGGTTTTCCGATCAGCCCGGCCATGTCCTCGCCAAGCAGAAGACCGAACCCGATCAGGATAAACACCACCGTACCGATGCAGAAATCCATCAGGTTTTTCATAATAATGTTTCCCGCGTTCTTCGCCCTGGTAAATCCCGTCTCCACCATCGCGAACCCGGCCTGCATCCAGAACACCAGAGCTGCGCCGATCAAAAACCAGACGCCGAAAATCTGTCCGTTTAAAACCTCCATTAATTCTTCCATAACTTTTTCCTCCTCATTGAAGCATCATTTTACGTATACGCAAACTGGAACTGCTCCGCTTATACGCGGAAAAGGCGCCTTGAGTTTCCTCAAAGCGCCTTTGCTCTACGTTCTGCATTGTAGCACCATCATTTCAGTGTGTCAAGCGTTTTTGTATATTTGTATTTTTGTATACCATCTCTTCTCCCTTGCCTTTCCTCTATTTCGTTTTTAGAGCGTCAAGTCCTCAACATTAACCCCCAGGCTGGACAACTTGGCAACAAGTCCTTTTAGCTGATATCAAAAAAGGTGTAAAGCGATCCGTTATCATGCCCGCCGTCTTTCCCCCAAATTCACCTGCGCGAAAATAACCGCCGCAAACACCAGAACACAGCCCAGTGCTTCCCGTCCGGTCATAGTCTCGTGGAGAATTAGCATTCCCGCGAGCACGGAGAAAACCGACTCCAGGCTCATAAGCAGGGATGCGATCGCGGGATTGATCCCGTTTTGTCCCACGATCTGTAATGTGTATCCAACGCCGCAGGACATCACACCCGCATACAAAATGGGAATCCACACATCGATGCTTCCAAGCGACTGCAGCCACGCCGCCGCCCCCATCTGATGCATCTCCACTCCGATCATCGGTATCATTCCCCATGCCCCGCAGACGAAAAACTGGATACAGGCCATGCGCACCCCGTCCACCAGCGGGGAGAAATGGTCTACCACCATAATATGAACGGAAAAGCATACTGCGCACAGAAGTACAAGCCCGTCGCTAAACTGGAAAGAGATGCCGTTTGTCAGGCATAGAAAGTAAAGCCCGACCACCGCCACCAAAATGCTGATCCAGACATTCCAGCGGCATTTTCTCCCAAGCAAAAGTCCCAGCACAGGCACCAGAAGAATATAGCACGCCGTCAGAAATCCGGCCTTGCCGGCAGAGGTACCATAGTACATGCCCATCTGCTGGAAGGTGCTGGCCACAAACAATATCAGCCCGCACAACGCGCCCCCTGCAGACAGCCTGCGTCGCTCTTTAGCCGACTGCGGTTTCTTAGCCGCCGTATATCTGTCCAGAAAAGGAATCACCGGCAAAAGCACAAGTCCACCCAAAAAAGAGCGGATACAGTTAAAAGTATACGGCCCGGCTTCCGTGCCCCCCTGCCTCTGCGCCACAAAAGCTACCCCCCAAACGAGAGCAGTCAGAAGCAGAAGAAACGAATTTCGGATCTCCATTTTTCCCATCGTATTTTTCAATGATAACACCTCGTCAATTTAATATTTTCTCCCACCACCGCATACTCTGTGACTGTATGCGGAAGGAAACCTGCTTTGTGCCGCCGTATTCCCCGACGCCTTTGATTGTCACCTTCGCGGTTCCCTTTTTCAGGTTATTGGTATATCCGACAATCTGATAGTCGTCTCCCGTAAGTGTGACCGATCTTCCCATTGTCACGGTAAGGTCATCCTTCGACAGCGTGATTTTCCGTCCGGTATAGTAATACGTCCCGTTCAGCCTGACCTTTGCTTTCGCTATGTTATTCCCCTTTTTGATGATGCGGTATTGCGCAGCCGCCTCACCGGTATAGTTCCCCTTGCCTGTCACTATGACAGTCAGCGTGCATCCGGCCGTCGGTCTGTCCTCCTTTTCAAGAACCACGCCGTTCACATCCCGATAGACATACTGCTTTTCGTAATCCGTCCCCGCCCTCAGTTTCTTTCCGTTTTTGTCCGTCAAAACGGGGACTCTCATATACTTGCCCGCCTTGTTGTTTTCCTCCAGATCGGCGGCGGCAACCGTAACCTCCGAAAGCTTCTGTTTCTCAATGTGAAAGGTCATCTCCCGGCTTCCCTTGAAGTTCTTCTTTCCCGTAATAATGACTGTAGGATCTTTCCCGGATACCGGAATAACGGAATTATTGTTTTTATATTTCAGTGTATAATCCGTTCCTTCCCGCAGAGTGCTTCCCCTAAATGTCAGCACGACCTTCGGCTTCGCACCGCCTTTTTCATACACCTGCTCCGCCGCTGCAAAGGCCGCCCGCACATCCGGGTTTTCCTGCGCCAGCGTGTTCGGCCTGATCTTGAAGGATTTTGTCACAACCCCCGTATATTTACCTTTACCTGTGATAGTTATCTTTGCCGTTCCCGCGTTCCGGTTGTTGGAATATTTCAGCGTATAATCGATATCTCTCTTTAATTCCCGTCCGTCCTGGTCTGTCAGGTAAGGAAGCGGCTCTATGTCCTCTCCCGTATAAATCTCTTCAGAAATCGGAGCCACCTTCGCCTTTTTGATGGAGTCTCCGACAATCCTGAAAGTCGTCTTGCGCACGCCTTTATAAATGCCCTTCCCCGTAATCACCACTTCGTAGGTTCCGATCTCTCTGCACCTGCCGTAATCCAACGTGTAGTCTTTATCAAGTTCCAGAACCTCATCCCGGCCAAAGGTAAGCGTCGGCATATCCTTTGTAAGTTCTACCCCCTGTTCGGACAGCTCCACATATTTCTGATCCGGTATCTTGGATATTTTAACCTTGCCAAGCAGTCTCTCCTCGCTCGCGGCAACAGTGAGCTTAATCTCCCGCTGCCCCGTGTAGTTGCCGCAGCCTTTGATCAGAATTTTATATTCGCCCGGCTCCTTATAGGCGTCCTTGTTTGTCTTCTCGTCCGGGTATTCGACCGTAAAGTCTTTTTGGGCCGCCAGCTTCTTTTTGTTCCAGGTTAGCGTCGGGACGGGCTTCACCGGTTTACCCGCATTGTACGCCGCCGTCAGATCGTCCGCCGAAAAACCGTCTTCCTCAATCGACCGGCTCTCTATCACGAAAGTTTTCGTGAGCGTGCCTGTGTAATTTCCTTTTCCCTTTATGATCACGGTAGGCGCCTTCGCCAGTTCCGTCTCCGACCGAAGCATATTAGCCGCCGTGTTGTTCTTATAGCTCAGCGTATAGTCCGTCCCGGCTTTTAGCGGTTTATCCCCATAATACACCTCCACAACAGGTTTCACCGCTTTGCCCGTGTACAGGTGGTTTGGAATATAATTGCTGTTTTCCGTATCCGCCGCCTGCAGCCACAAGCCGCGTTCGTCCTGCCAGCCGGCGTACAGGGTAATCTCTCCCTTGCGGCCCCGCTCAATCATCGCAATCGGATCCCCCTCGCAAGCCTCATCCATGTACCAGCCCGTGAAGAGAAAACCGGCTTTGCCGGAAGCCGGCCGGAGTCTGACCTCCTCCTCTATCGTATAGGCAGCCGGATTAGCGATATCGTTTGTCCCGCCGTTCACCTGATAGGTAATCCGATACGCGATCGGCCTGTACCGTGCCGTAATCACGGTATCTTTTCGAATATTCGTGTAGTCGCCGTCCCAGCCGGTAAACTCATACCCCGCAGGCGCCGTGACCGCGGGTGGTGCAGCGTCGTTCCCGCCCGTGACCATCACAGTGGCAAGAATCCTGCCCTCAAAACCGACAAATTGTACCTTATACCCCGGCGCTGTGACCGTCACGTTGCAAACGGCGCTTTTTCCTCCTGCGGACGCCGTGACGATACAGCTCCCCTCACCGACGGCCGTTACCGTTCCCGCATCCACGGCAGCCGTCTCCGGGTGATCGGAAGTCCAGGTAACCTCCCGGCTCTGCGCGTTGGCCGGAGATACGGTGGCATGAAGAGTGACGCTCTCCCCCGGCTTTAACGTCACGCTCTCCTGATCCAGGATGACAGCGGACACCGGGATCTCCACCCCGTTTGACAGTTCGGCTACGTGAATCGTCCCTCCGCTTCCGCCTGGCTTATCCCGCAGCATATATCTGACCTCTCCCTGCCGGTAAACGCTGCCATATATATATGAGTCCCCCTCCGAGAGGACATCCGTCTCGTCCCGCACGCCCGTGCCATTCACCGACACGCTGCGTATCTTTGAGGGCGTGTTGAAATACAAGCGGTCCCCAAGCAGGAATAGCCCGGAATATACGCCCCCATAAGGCCAGTACCCTATCTCGTTAAACGGAAGAATCGTCTGCGCCGTTCCCGCAGGCAAGGTTCGTTTCTCAATGCCGGTTCCATAGCCGAAGGAATAACACTCATGCCCGGAAAGGATAAGCGGCGACACCGCTTTCACCCAAAACGCATTGTCATATCTCGTATCGGTGGCCTTGTAATCCACCACATAGCTTCCACTGGTAACCTGCCAGTTGTAATGCGAGTCTCTCACGTCGCTGTTTTGAAACGCCGCGTCGCTGACAAACATAAATGTATGCTGAGCCATTCCGAAACGATCCGCCACCGGATCATCCCAGGTGGTGTCCACCTGATAAAACTTTCCGTCCAGTTTGACAAGGTTCCAGGCATGATTCATGTCTTCGCTCGTAACCATATAACATTCTATTCCGGCTTTGTTGAGCAGAAGTTTATAAGTCAGGGCATATCCCTGACAGACCGCCTTCCCATCCGCCAAAACCCCGTACGCCGAGTAAGAAGTCCTCGGCTTGTTGCCTGCGGTGTCATATTCGCAGTTCAATACCACATAGTCATGCAGCGCGATCGCTCTCTCCAGCTCCGTCATGCCTGGCTGCACCGAAGCGAGGGCTTCCTGAAGCCCCACGCGGAATGCGGCGTCATCCAGACCTTCCGTGTAGGTGGGTTCGACCTCCACCACGATGCCGCTGGCATAACTTTTGTATCCAAAAGCGGTCTGCACATAATACAGCTCCGGGTGGTCGTTGATAGCGCCAATAACCACATCCTTAATCTGGCTTTTCTGGATTCCGTACTTCTCCACATTGATGGCCGCGCTTTTCTTAACCATTTCCTGATAGATGTACTCCGCCGCTTCCTCAAGCGACCTTGCGGCGTTAAACTCTTTCTGTGAGCCATCCTCCGGGCGCCGTCCGGCATCCCCGCCAGGTACGGAGAAGGAACCGTCCTGATATGCGCCTCCCCCGTCACAGACATCCTCAAAGACTTCTTCGTCAATAAGAGCTACTTCCTCCGCCTGCGGCTTCTGCATCAGATCCGGCGCCGCTTCCACGTCGTCTCCGGGTATCACCTCACTGCCGTCAGGATTCTTCACCTCCTCATCGGATATCTCCCCGCCGTCCGGTGTTTCTTCCGTCCCGTCGCCTGGATTTTCCTCGCCGTCTCCGGGCGTTCCTTCCGTCCCGCCGTCAGGGTTTCCCTCGCTGCCGCCGGGCGTTCCTTCCGTCCCGCCGTCAGGATTTCCCTCGCCGTCTCCGGGCGTTCCTTCCGTCCCGCCGTCAGGGTTTCCCTCGCTGCCGCCGGGCGTTCCCTCCGTCCCGCCGTCAGGATTTCCCTCGCTGCCGCCAGGCGTTCCTTCCGTCCCGCCGTCCAGATTCCCACCGTCTCCGGGCGTTCCCTCCGTCCCGCCGTCAGGATTCCCCTCGCTGCCGCCGGGCGTCTCTTCCTCATCGCCGCCGGGAAGTCCGCTCTCACCGCTGCCGCCAACGTTTTCTCCTCCATCCGAATTTCCTTCTGTTCTGTCAGGATTCTCCCCTGCGCCGTCGGGAATTTCCTCACCCGGCTGTGTATCCTCCGTGCGCCCGCCGGACACTTGATCCGTCGTTTCCGCGATGCTCTTCCCGACAGCATCAGGCGAAACCTCCAGAGCGAAGACCGGCGAAGACTGCAATATCAGGCCCGACGTCAACAACCCGATCAAAAGCCGTTTTCTTATAAACCCTCTCTCCATCATCCAAACCCTTTCTTACCTTTATGTAATGGCCGCAAACTTACCCTTCTCTATCTATTCTACAAATCCGGACGGATTTAGCAACCGCTTTCTTCCAAATATCCGCTTCGGAAAAGTATATGCGCCGCCCCGTCCTCCCATACGGTCCCTATTCTGGAAAACCCCAGCTTTTTACACAGCTTCGCGGACCTTTCATTCCCTTCCATAACGAGCGCCTGTATCTGCCCTATTCCCAATTCCTTCCACGCATAAACGAGGATGGCTCTGCACACTTCATATGCATATCCCTGCCTCTGCCAGGGCACACCAATCACAAAACCAAGCTCCGGCAGATCGTATCCTTCCCGCCAGCTAATCCCGGCCCTGCCGATTATTTCCCCGCTTCCCTTCTCCATCACCGTCCACATACCGTATCCGTAAAAAGCATAAACTTTCCTGATATAGTCTCTAATGTATGCGATCTCCTCATCCCTGTCCGCAAAGAGATTTTCCATATACGCCGTGACAGAAGGATCCTGATAGATCCGGTAAAAGCTGTCCACATCCCCCACCGTTGTCTCTCGCACCATCAGCCGCTTTGTCTCCAGAATATTCCAGGGCAGTCCCGCCAGGCGGCGGTACGCCAGATCAAACGACGTATAGTCCATCTCCTCAAGCCGCTCCACCGCATAGAACGCCCCCGGAAACGATTCGTTCCTGTTTTTCTCGTGCAGATAGGGCAGGACGAAGCATCCTCTCTGTTGCAAAGCGGTGTAGACCTCCCCCAAATCCGTGACATACAAAACGCCCTCCTGCGGCTCAGCCTCCTCCGGTTCCTCTTCCATCTTTTCCCGCAGCATAAAGCATACCTTCCTCAATCCGTCAGCCATTTTGCCGTCTCCCCTCCCCCTGCGCTCGTCCGCCAGTCTCTTCCGACTGCCAAAACCATTCCCTATTACTATAGCATAATCCCACGGCTCCCACAATTTTCTCTTTACCTCGCAGCCGCTTTCTTATAGAATAAGAGATAAGTTTATCACAAATTTGACTGCAGAAAGGAACAGTAACATGGCACAAAATCCGATCGTAACTTTTACCATGGCAAACGGCGATGTCATCAAGGCGGAATTATACCCCGAAATCGCGCCTGTTTCCGTCAACAACTTTATCAGCCTCATTAATAAAAATTTTTATGACGGCCTGATCTTCCACCGGGTAATCAAAGGCTTTATGATTCAGGGCGGCGACCCGGAGGGTACCGGCATGGGCGGCCCCGGTTACTCGATTAAAGGAGAGTTTAAGCAGAATGGCTTTGAGAACGACTTAAAGCACACCGAAGGCGTGCTCTCCATGGCGAGAAGTATGCAGCCCGACTCCGCCGGCAGCCAGTTTTTCATCATGCACAAGACAAGCCCCCACTTGGACGGCGCTTATGCGGCGTTTGGGAAAGTGACCGAGGGACTGGAAAACGTGAATAAAATCGCCGAGACGGCGACCGACTATGACGACAGACCGCTGGAAGATCAGGTGATGCAGACCGTTACGGTAGATACATTCGGCGTGGAATATCCCGAACCCGAGAAGCTGTAAACGTACCCAAAATATACCGACATGCAGACGGAGACAGGCAGGATTAATCCTGTCTGTCTCCGTCTGTTAATCAACATGAAACTATCACATGAAACACAAAATTTCCGTCTTCCCCTCGGTGAGCGCACAGCTATCCGCTGCGCCCCGTTTAGCCACTTCTCTATGCGTTTTGTTTTGCATTCATGATAAGCCTGAATATAAACACCCCGTTGTCGTTTTTAAATTCATATTCTCCACTGTACTTTTTCGCAGTCCTGACGATACTGGAAACCCCAACGCCTCCCGTAAATTCGCTCCTGGGTTTTCCGTCTTTTAACACCGCTTCCTTTTTGCACGTATTACTGCAGAAAATAATCAGCTTATTTTTTCTCCTTTTTATTATCAGATCAATAAAGCACTCCTGTTCTTTCAGATTTCTCTTCACTTCCATACATGCGTAAATCGCATTTTCATACGCGTTGGCCAGAATCGCCACCAGGTCAATGCTTGGTATCTCCAAATCCTTTCCAAGCTCCACATCCAGCTTCACATTTATCTGCTCGTGCTCCGCCTTTCTCGTGTAAGCCGAGAGCATGTTGTTGACCGCCGCATTCGCGCAAATCATCTCGAGCGCCCCCTGTTGCGTTTCCCGGTCATATTCCTGCAGATATTGTAAAAGTTCTTCCGTCTGCCCTCTGCGCGCGCATTCCGCGATTACCGCATTGTGGTGCCTGATGTCATGGCGGAGCCGCTTGCCGGACTCCACGGATTCTTCCAGAATTTCCAACTGCCGCTCCAAAAGCCGGTAGTTCATCTGGATCAACTGCTTTTCTCTCTCATACTCCTTCTCCTTCCCGACATGCAGATAAAAACGGAAGACAAGAAACTGTAATGTTCCCGTCAGGAAAAAGTTCATCAAAATCTGGTAAATTCTATGGATTGTCATCTCCCTGTTCAGATTCGGATTTAAAATGTAGCCGATCCCGAACAAAATACATATTATCATCACGGTAACGCTGAACTTGTCCGCCTCGCTCTCCACATAGTCGCCAAAACCTTCCACTGCCTTTCTGACATATTTGTTGAGCAAAAAGGCAATCAATCCGATCAGACAAATACGCGCGACGATATCCGCCCAAACATTGCGGTCAAAAAACAGAATGGAAATTTCCAGCGCCCCGACCAAAAATACGGCGAGGAGATAAAAGACAAGCACCAACTTATAAATGCTCAGATAAACCGAATCGCTGCTCATGATAACTGCAAAAACGGCAAAACAAAGATACATGATAAAAGCCACCATCCTCGCGCAGCTTTCCCAGTCCACCACATACCACACACATGCCATCGTAAGCAGCGCCGCGGAAAAACAGCTATAGCAGATTATCATCATCTTCCTTCCAAACCGAGGCTTTGCAAGCAGAAAAAAGAACACAATCGTCCCCGCAAGACTGACTGCAAACCGTATCAATGCTATGTACACAGAACCGCCTAACATCCTGATTTCTCCCCTCCCGCCTGACTGGTTTTGGCAGATTTCCTGATTCTACATCACTATTCTACAATATTTTTTTATATAAAAAAGCGTCGGGAAGCGATTGTTACCTGACGTTTATTTTCGCGGTCATTTTCGGTATGAAAAACCCTGTCCGGCGGATATTTTTATGCTATACTAAAAAAAATATCAAAGATTAGGCAAAGAAATACCGCCTGCGTTGGAACATGCGGGCGGGCAAAACGAGGATGGCTATGTATACTGTTCTGATGGTGGATGACGATCTGATGATATTAGAAAATAATAAGACATATTTCGATAAAATGGGATATGCCGTCGTCTGCGCGGACAATGCGGAAGCGGCGGAGAAAATCATTTTATCAAACGCCCTGGATTGTGTCGTTCTCGACGTCGATCTGCCTGGCATGAGCGGCTTTACACTATGTGAAAAAATACGTGCTAAGACAGGACTTCCCATCATTTTTCTGTCCGGCTATACCGAGGAGGAAAGCCGGATCCGCGGATTGTCCATCGGCGGAGACGACTATGTATGCAAGCCCTACAGCTTAAAGGAGCTGGAACTGCGGGTACAGGCGCGCATCCGCGCCGGCCGGGCGGCAAAACCGCCCAAAACGCTCACTTACGGCTCGCTCTCCATCACCCCGGCCTCCTGCAGCGCGGATTTTGAGACACATTCCGTAGATTTTTCTTCCTACGAATTTGATGTGCTGTATTTTCTCGCAAAGCATCCCAACGAAATCTATACGCCGGAGCAGATTTACGATTCGGTGTGGAAAGCTCCGATCAACAAGGGGCAGAAATCCCTGCAGGTCATTATGGGACGCATACGCAAAAAGCTCCACGATATCTGCCCCGATCACGATTACATCCAGACGAAGCGCTACAAAGGTTATCTTTTCGTCCCCGACCGGGAATAATGGGAACGGGCGTAAAAACCCGCAATTCCGGCAATAACCGACAGCAGTACAAACCCTGTTGCAATCGCCATATAATAAACCTGCCGGCCGGCAGCACGCGCATGTTCATCCGTTTGGATAAAGTTTCCACCATATGCGGATATGGCCTCGACAGCCGCCTCGTTTCCGGCTGCTGCGGGGACGCTTTGTCCCGCGCTTTGTGTATCTCCCACCTCCGCAAATAACGGCTGCTCTATCGGTTTTTCCGAAGGCGCTCCCGTTTGATTATTTGTGAGTTCCGCCTCCTTCGTATGATCCGCTCCGGTATCGGGAGATTCCGCCTGTAACGGCTGATCCTCGCCCGTTTTTGAAACCGCTGCAGTCGACGGCTGATCTGCTTTGCTGTCTGACGGCTCCGCCTGCAGCGGCTGATCCTCGTTGTTGCCTGAAGCATTCACACGCGAAGACGGCTTGCCTGACGTCCCGCTGCCCGGCGAAGCCTCCTCGGGATCGCGGTCAACGCTTTCCTCCTGATCCGTGGCCGGCGGAATTTCAGGCCCGACATTTTCCGAATCGGCATCGTTACCGGGCTCCTTCTGGTCTTCCTCATCCGACGGCGCGCCCTCAACCTCATCCTGTGGTTCGTCCGGCGGGTTTGTGATGGAAGTGCCGCCGCCCCGGCTGCCGCCTATGTCCTCCTCGTCGTCCATGTTATCGGCCGTATAGCGAAGCACATTGGAAAAATATTTTGTTCCGTCGGCTTCATGCTGCAGACGGATATATATGTTGGAAGCGGATTCTCTTACTTTCCGTTCGTCCTTACAGGCAATATAGAACGCGGCATCCGCACACTTTACACGCTGCTCTTCGAACAGCAGCCAGTTTACTCCGTCGAAAGAATACTCTGCCTTTACCGTAAACGGCAGATATTCCTCCCGTATCGTGAACCCGCCCTGAAAGGTATACAGACAGCCTCTCGCCGTCGCTATCACGTCCGTAAAGGTCAGCGGATAGTCATTGTAAACCACCGTGCACGATACCGGTTCCGCGGACGCCACATCTAAAAAGGAACCTTGCAGCCTGAATCGCTGTCTTTCCTCCTGTTGCTTTTCGGTTCCTTCCAGATTCCACAAAACCGGAACCCGCTCCTCATTACAAAGCCGCCCCTGACGGTTGACCCGACAATTTACTTGCGAAGGAAGCGCCTCGTTTATTGTCTGTCCTTTTTCTACGACGGCACAGACGTTATCCCTATAATATATCACGTAAGGCGTATCCGCATAATGGACGCTTCCCGATATATGGCAGTCGGAAACCACCAGCCCGGCTCCCTCCTCCTGCCACAAGGCCCAATCACCGCTCTCCACCGCAACGCCCTGCATGGAAAGCAGCCCGTTTCCCGCCACCTGAAACAAGCTTTTGCCGTCCGGCTGACCCGAAAAGCTAAGGTGATGATCGCCAAGCAGCTCAATCTGTCCTGTTACGGTGACGGTATACCCGCCTGCGTCGACATGAATGGATGGCATGTTTATCCCGTTTGGACAAAAGATGTACGCCTCATCCCATACAATGTCGTCGGTCAGCTTTACCTTGCCGCCGGTGTACTTGTGCGCCTCCAGCCATTCGATCAATTCCGGCCCGGTGGATACGCTTTCTGTCGGTTCCGGCGAATCGTCAGCGGATACGTCGCCTGACTCCGTTTCAGGGCCCGCTGCCGGCTGGCCGCCTTTTTCCGACTCAGGATCCGCCGTCGGCTTATTGCCTTCCTCCGACTCAGGGCCCGCCCACGGCTGGCCGCCTTTTTCCGACTCAGGATCCGCCGTCGGCTTATCGCTTTCCTCCGACTCAGGGCCCGCCCACGGCTGGCCGCCTTTTTCCGACTCAGGATCCGCCGTCGGCTTATTGCCTTCCTCCGACTCAGGGCCCGCCGCCGGTTTATCGCCTTCCTCCGCCCCAGGGCCCGCCGTCGGCTGGCCGCCTTTTTCCGACTCAGGGCCCGCCGTCGGCTTATCGCCTTCCTCCGACTCAGAGCCCGCCGTCGGTTTATCGTCTTCCTCCGTTTCAGGGCCCGCCGTCGGTTTATCGTCTTCCTCCGTTTCAGGGCCCGCCGTCGGTTTATCGCCTTCCTCCGCCCCAGGACCTGCTGTCGGTTGGCCGCCTTTTCCCGCCTCAGGGACAGTGACTGGCACGCACGCCGGCTCCTCCGCATTTTGCTGCGCGGCCATTGCGACAGTATAATCGGCTCTGTATAATAAAGACATAATTATGAAATTCAGTACAAACAGGAATATACGCTTTTTCATTTTTTACTCCATTTTTTGCATTTTTTTGCGCATAACCGAGTTTGTGTCAAGCAATGCGCAGACACAAATCTCGCGATCTTCTCACTCTTCTTTTGGAAGGACTATGTATTATGATGAAACAAACCTCACTTACGAAATCCGCATTTCAGACCATCCTTGTAATCGCAGGCACAATTATATTATGTCTGCTTGGGTTGTCGGTCGTCACACAGTACGATAATAAATATATAACAAAGGCGGCTCCTTCACAAGGCCAACTTTATGTAATTCCAGAAAATGGCTACCGTTCCCTTGTGGACGGCTGGGAATTTTACCCGGACGCCTTGCTCTTTCCTGACGATTTTTCCTCCGGCACACCGGCCCATTACAACACATGGGCCGGCGAATATCCAAACCTTGCCTTGTTCCATGAAGACAAAAATCCTTACGGAACCTCGACCTGGCGGCTACGGCTATATGGTGGCGGGAATGTCCTTCTCTACCTGCAGGAGCCTCTCTGCGCTGCGAGAGTTTTCGTGGACGGGACATGTCTTGGCGAAACCGGAGATGTGTCTTCCAAAAATTACGCTCCTCTTATCAAGGACAACGCTTACGCCTTTTTTCTTGACGGGGAAGCCGACCTGATCATCCAAACCGCGAACTATTCCCACTATTACGGCGGCATCTGGTATGCGCCCGTAATCGGGACGCCGGACAGCGTCAGCCGTCTCATTGCCTCCCGGATGCTCATTTACGGGCTGCTCTTTTTTTCGACGCTCACGCTCTCCTTGTTTTGCATCGTACTGTGGAAGCACGACAAAAGGGAAGACGGAAAAACCGCCACCTTCTATTTCGGTATGCTGAGTCTGTCCTTTGCGCTGCGGATCTGCTATCCCTTTTTGAGGCTGTGCGGCGTACCGTTTGTGCGCGCGCTCTACGCAACAGAGGATGTCGCCGCCGTATCCGGCATCTACTTTTCCTTGCAGATTGCGCTACTGCTGTTTATGCCGGAATCTTCCCTGTTTTACCACATGAAAAAAGCGCTCCGCGCCCTTGCTTTGGGAGCCTGCGTCGTTGTCGTCGCCGCCCCTACGTTTGTATTTCCCGTAGTTCCCGGATTCGTGCAGTGGTACGGGCCGCTCGTCTCATGGTACAAAATCATCATGGCTTTTTTTCTCATCAGCCTGACGGTTTACGGCGCTTTTCTGAGACTGCATTATCTTAAGATCGTCCTTGCCGCCGCAGTCGCAAACGGCGTCTGCCTGGTTTACGGCGTCCTCTCCATCGGATACTACGAACCCTTTGCCGGAGCTTATCCGGAGGAGTACGGCTCCTTTTGTATGGTAATCGCTTTCGCTTTCCTGATGGTACTGCGAAGCAGGGAAATGGCCGCGGAAAACAAGCGTCTGAATCTTTGTCTGCAGGAGGAGGTTGCGGAAAAAACAGAACACTTGCGAAAGCTTCTCGCGGAGAGAGGGCAACTGATCGCGGAGCTTGGACATGATATGAAATCCCCTCTGACCTCCCTCTCAAACATGGCGCAGATCATACGCCTGAATGATATTATGCTGGATGAGGACACACACAAGAGAATGCTTCATATAGAAGAACAGTGCAATATTTTATCCGACCGCCTGAAATCCATTCAGGAGTTTGCCGCACAGGCGGGCGCCCCTGTCAGAATGGAGCCCTTGCTGCTCAATTCCTTTCTCTCGGATTTCTATCACAACTGTCGTCCGATTATAGAGTTATACGGACCGAACTTTTTTGCGGACATTACCTCTTTTCCCTGCCATATCATGGCGAGCCGTGAACAGCTCTACCGGGCGCTCGAAAACCTTTTGTACAATGCCGCCGACTTCACGCCCCCGGAGGGCAAAATAACGCTCTCTCTCACGGCGGATGAGAATTTTGCCTGCATCGCCGTCTCCGACACAGGCTGCGGTATCCCGGAAAAAGACCTGCCGAATATCTTTCGCCGCTCCTACACAACCCGCAGCGACAAGGGCGGGCAGGGACTTGGGCTTGCCATTACCCGGACTATTGTTTTAGAACATGCGGGGCGGATAGAGGCGGTTTCCAAGGAGGGGGAAGGGACTACGTTTACGATCTGTATTCCGAGAATGTCACCCCGCACATCTTAGCGTGAAAAGTATGGCGGCTCTCATCAGCATCAAAATAAAACTAGGTATCACGCAAGAAAAGATATGGCTATTTCCAGCTGTTTTGCTAAAATGGACTTATTACAGGAGAAAGGAATGTGTTTCATATGAAGAAATCACAGGTGATCATTGACAGGGAGTATATTGTAAGCGAAATCGACAAAAGAGTCTACGGGTCGTTCATAGAACATTTGGGGCGGGCAGTTTATGAAGGTATTTACCAGCCTGAAAGCCCTTTCGCGGATGAACAGGGATTCCGCAAGGACACGCTGGAGCTGGTAAAAGAATGCAATGTGCCCATCGTGCGCTATCCCGGCGGTAATTTCGTTTCCGGTTACCGCTGGGAGGATGGCGTAGGGCCCAGGGAAAAGCGGCCCGCTCAGGTCGACCTTGCATGGGAAGTCGTGGAGTCCAACCAGTTTGGCCTGAACGAATTTGCAGACTGGTCAAAAAAGGCCGGCAGCGACATTATGATGGCTGTAAATTTGGGAACAAGAGGGCTTCAGGAGGCAAAAGATCTGCTGGAATACTGTAACTTTAAGGGCGGCACCCTGATGAGCGACATGCGGAAATCCCATGGTTACGAGCAGCCTCACGGCATCAAAACATGGTGCCTTGGCAACGAGATGGACGGGCCCTGGCAGATCGGCCACAAAACCGCTGTAGAGTACGCCAGAATTGCCCACGAAACCGGAAAAGCCATGAAAATCTTAGACCCCTCCATCGAGCTGGTGGCATGCGGCAGCTCCAATTCCCGGATGCCTGCCTTCGGCGATTGGGAGGCGACAGTGCTCGACGAATGCTACGACACGGTTGATTATGTTTCCATGCACCAGTACTACGGAAACCGTGACAACGATTCCGCAAACTTCCTCGCAAGCAGCGTGGATCTTGACCAGTTCATTCGGACGGTAATTTCCATCTGCGACTATGTCAAGGGCAAACACCACGGCAAAAAGAACATCAACATCTCGCTGGATGAGTGGAATGTGTGGTATCATTCCGAGGAGGCGGATAAGAAACTTGACAAGTGGGTACAAAAGCCCCACCAGCTTGAGGATATCTATAATTTTGAGGACGCGCTCTTAGTGGGAAGTATGCTGATTACAATTCTGCGTCATGCGGACCGCGTGAAAATCGGCTGTCTTGCACAGCTTGTAAACGTGATCGCGCCGATCATGACCTCAGATACCGGCGCATGGAGGCAGACTATCTTCTATCCTTATATGCACACGGCTACTCTCGGACAGGGGACGGTCTTAAATACGATTGTGAAATCCCCCGTCTATGAAGCGAAACAGTACGGTGAGGCTCCCTGCCTCGACTGCGTGGTTGTCGATAACCCTGAAAAAGAAGAACTGGTCGTCTTTGCGGTAAACAAAGATCTGGACGAAGATATGGAGGTAACCATAGATCTGCGACAGTATGCGAATTACCGGGTGCTGGAACACATCGTCATGCAAAACGATGATCTGAAGGCGGTTAATACGGAAGAAAACCCGGATAACGTCGTCCCTGAAGCAAACGGAAACGCCAAGGTGGACGAAGGGGTGTTGAGAACCGTCTTCGGGAGCAAGAGCTGGAATGTAGTTCGCCTCTCCAAGTGACGCGTCTGCCGTTCATAATTTGTTCATACTTAATTTCAAAAAACTTCATTTTAGAATCATTATTTAGACATTTCTGCCACGTATACTAAGATCATAAGATACAGCACAGCGAGCTGATAGCAAAGTTAGCTGATTAATTTAAAACTTTTTCATAATAAATGCCAAGTAGGGGAAACCTTACTTGGCATCCTCCCTTTTCTGGGAAAGTTTCCTGTCCTCCGCCGCTTAATCACGTCCGTTTAAACAGGTGTTTCCGGCGTTTCCGATATTGTAACAGTTCAGCCTTGCTCATTCATAAGTTGTCGGGTTGTACATTCTGACAATAGATTTTGGCTATTACCCGATATTATGCATGTATACAATTTTCCCTTGTCAGATATTATGTTTTATGGTATACTTGGATACCGTAAAATGTATTCTCGGAGTCTCTTTGTGCCCGATTTTGTGAGATGATTTTTTGTCAGATATGCATAAATTTATGAGGCGTACGTGGAACGTGCGTTGATTAAATTTATGTGTATATGTCGGAAAATTTGCCACAAAAGCAGATGCAAAAGAGATTCCGGGAGTACATCGTAAACACACGAGGAGGAAATGTATCATGGTTGAAATGATTACAAACGTAAACAGTGCCGTCAACGGCTTTGTCTGGGGCATTCCCATGCTAGTGCTGCTCGTCGGTACGGGTATATTGATGACTGTCCTTACCAGATTTTTCCAGCTATCCCATATCAGGCACTGGTTCAAAAATACCATTGGCGGTATTTTTCATGACAAACATATCACAAAGCATACGGACAAGGAGGATCAGTCCATCTCCCAGTTCCAGTCTCTATGTACGGCGCTTGCAGCCACCATCGGCACAGGCAACATTGTGGGAGTGGCGAGCGCGCTGATCGCAGGCGGCCCCGGGGCGATCTTCTGGATGTGGATCGTGGCATTCTTCGGCATGATGACCAACTACTCCGAGAACGTACTCGGCATCTACTACCGTCGCAAAAACGAGAGGAACGAGTGGTGCGGCGGCGCCATGTATTACTTAAAAGACGGGCTTGGCTCCTACAAGGGCTTTCAGCGGATCGGCTCCGTACTGGCTATCCTGTTTTCCGTCTTCTGCGTGCTGGCGTCCTTCGGTATCGGCAACATGAGCCAGATTAACTCGATCTCCGGCAACATGAAATCCGCTTTCGGCGTCCCCACTTACGTGACGGGTATCGCGCTCTTAATTCTGGCGGCTCTCGTGATCGTCGGCGGCCTGAAACGTATCGCCTCCGTAACCGAGAAGCTTGTACCCTTTATGGCTATCATTTACATAGCGGGCGCTCTGGCAATCTTTATCATGAACATAGACCAGTGCGGCGATATTTTTTCCGCCATCTTTAAGGGCGCTTTCGGACTCCGCGCGGTGGGCGGCGGTATCGTCGGAAGCGGCGTCAAAATGGCTCTTACCTGGGGCATGAAGAGGGGCGTGTTCTCCAACGAGGCCGGACTTGGCTCCTCCGTTATGGTCCATTCTAGTTCCAATGTCAAAGAGCCTGTCCGTCAGGGTATGTGGGGTATTTTCGAAGTGTTTGCGGACACGATGATCGTCTGTACGCTGACCGCCTTCGTCGTGCTCTCCTCCGGTCTAGTCGACCTGGAAACCGGCGCTGTGCTGAGCTCCTCCGAGGGTTCCGCCCTGGTGGGAGAAGCCTTTGCCACAAAGTTCGGGAGCGCGGGCCCCATGTTTATCGCCATCGCGATCCTGCTGTTTGCTTTCTCCACGGTGCTCGGCTGGAGTCACTACGGCTCGAAGGCATGGGAGTATCTGTTCGGCACAAATTCCATGATCGCATACAAGATCGTGTTTGTCCTCATGATATATGTCGGCGCGACAATGAACCTCGGACTGGCATGGGATTTGTCCGACACATTCAACGGTCTGATGGCAATCCCGAACCTGATCGGCGTTCTGAGCCTGTCGCCCGTCGTCATGAACATTACAAGAAATTATGTCGCGAGAATACTTAAGAAAGAGAATGTAAAGCCGATGCTCTCCGCCTTTTCGGATATCGAGGAGACACACGCGAAAGAGCTGAAGAAAATGTACAAATAAGATAACATAAAACCCCCGGTTTCAAGCCGGGGGCTTTTTACTTATAAGAAATTGTACAGCGCAGATTCTTGTCTTACGCCTTGCCGTCGGAACCGAGCACGTTTTTAATCTTGTGTGCTACCATATCCTTCACAGCCTGTCTTGCGGGCTTCAAATACTGTCTGGGATCGAAGTGATCCGGATGATCCGCAAAGTACTTGCGGATGTTGCCTGTCATAGCCAGACGGATATCGGAGTCGATGTTGATCTTACATACGGCAAGCTCCGCAGCCTTACGAAGCTGCTCCTCCGGGATACCTACTGCGTCGGGCATGTTTCCGCCATACTGGTTAACCATCTTTACGAACTCCTGCGGAACGGAAGAGGAACCGTGAAGCACGATCGGGAAACCAGGCAGTCTCTTGATGCACTCCTCAAGCACGTCGAAACGAAGCGGCGGGGGAACAAGAATGCCTTCCTCATTTCTTGTGCACTGTGCTGCCGTGAACTTGTATGCGCCGTGGGAAGTACCGATTGCGATTGCGAGGGAGTCACAGCCTGTCTTCTCTACAAACTCCTCAACTTCCTCGGGACGAGTGTAGGACTCTTTGCCTGCCTCCACAACAACCTCATCCTCAACGCCTGCCAGAGTACCCAGCTCAGCCTCAACCACTACGCCCTTATCATGCGCATACTCAACGACCTGTTTCGTCAGCGCGATATTGTCCTCAAAAGATTTGGAAGACGCATCGATCATAACGGAGGTAAAGCCGCCGTCGATACAGGATTTACAAAGCTCAAAGGTATCGCCGTGATCCAGATGAAGAGCGATCGGGATCTGCGGATTCTCCGCTACAGCCGCCTCAACCAGCTTCACCAGATAGGTGTGATTAGCGTATGCGCGCGCGCCTTTGGAAACCTGCAGGATAACGGGGCTGTTCAGCTCGCCAGCCGCCTCGGTAATACCCTGAACGATCTCCATGTTGTTGACGTTGAAAGCGCCGACCGCATAACCGCCGTCATAGGCCTTCTTGAACATTTCCTTGGTAGTTACTAATGCCATAGTGTTTTCTTCCTTTCTATTATAATTTTTATTGCTTTCCATCATCTGGAATCCACCTATTATTTTATCAGCCAGTCCGCAGAAAGTCAATGTGAAGCGTCGGTACTGGCCTAACTGCTGCCTTTTCTTTCCCTGTCCACGATTTCAAAATCCACGGACGAACAAGTTCCTCCTGGAGAATGCCCGTATTTTGCGCATTCTCCTGTGTGAGACAAGCTTCTTGACGTCACGTCCTATGGCAGGACGTCTTTAGAAACTTTTTTCACGCCAACCTCCATCTCACAGCTCCGCTGTGACTCAAATCCGTGTGAAAAACGCCTGCTTTTGGCGTTTTTCGGCGTGAAACGGATTTGCAAAGCAACTCCGTTTCACGCTATTCTCCGGGAACCCGGATTTCCAGCGCCTGATGCCAGCTCTCGATCTGCGCCGTCAGG
This sequence comes from uncultured Lachnospiraceae bacterium, assembly GCA_910587095.1. GTDB lineage: Bacteria > Bacillota > Clostridia > Lachnospirales > Lachnospiraceae > UBA3282. The sequence goes on along the minus strand of CAJUMJ010000036.1, from coordinate 82,344 downwards.
TGCTCCCCTCCAAACTCCCCGTCCAGCGTCCAGGCCACAGGCTCCTCCGCTTCCACCAGCACGCCGGCAGTCGTGAACGTATAGATATACTCCGATTTTACCCGCTTGTCCACCAGCGCGCGGATAATATTGTTGATGTCAAGCGGATTGGTCGGTCTGCGGATCAAAGTCACCTCAAAAAGGCCGTCGTCCAGCGCCACATTCTGTCCCGTAATACCCCTAAATCCTCCCACGGAGTGGGAATTGGTAACCATACCGTAGAGAAATTCCCCCTCAATGACCTCCCCGTTGCATGTAATCCGCAAGGGATAGGCGCGCATGGAGGGCAGACGCCTCACCCCCTCAATCAGATATGCCGCATGGCCAAGCACGTTTTTCGTATCCTGCGGCGTCCCGTAGGATACATCCGTGAAGATGCCGAAAGCAGCCACATAAATAAACACGTCCCCGTTGAATTTTCCCACATCGCAGGCAAAATTCCTGCCGTTCACAACCACGTCCGCCGCCTGCAGCATATTTTTTGGAATTTTCAGGCTGTTCGCGAAATCGTTGGTGCTGCCCGCCGGCACATAGCCCACAGGAAGCCGTTCGTCGGATTTAAGCATCCCCGTCACGACCTCGTCAAGAGTGCCGTCTCCGCCGCTGCACACCACCATTTCGTAGCCGCTTCTTCTCTCCCGGACAGCCTTAACCGCGTCGCCCGGCGCCTGTGTCGGATACGCCGTCACCTCGTAGCCCGCCTTTACGAAAGTATCGATAATATCCAAAAGATTACTCCTGATCTGTGCCTTACCCGCTCTCGGATTATAGACGAAAAGCATCTGTTTAGCCATAGTTCCCTCCCAAACAAGAAACTGCCCAGAATCCCATTTGTAAACTACACACATCAGACTCTGAACAGTTAACACATTATGCCTTATCAAATGTCAATCCTGCCACTCTTCTACTTACTTGGTGCTCAGGAACTTTTCAATTTCCGCGATGGCGTTCTCCTCATCGGAACCATCCGCAGTCACCATTACCTCTGCCCCGCTCCGAAGTCCCATGCTCATCATACCCATGATACTCTTCGCGTTTACCTTCTTGTTGTCAGAACCAAGATATACGGTGCTCTCAAACTGGCTCGCTACCTGTACAAGCATCGCTACCGGCCTTGCCTCCAGACCCGACTCCAGCTTAATCTGGATTGACTTTTGAATCATAATACTTTCCTCCTCTTTTATGATCTGATTTTGTCTGCAATTTCACTCAGCCTGCGCAATCTGTGATTCACCCCTGATTTCCCCACAACCGGTTCCAGATACCCTCCCAGCTCCTTAAGCGCCGCGTCCGGGTATTCCAGCCGAACCTCTGCCATCTGCCGCAGATTGTCCGGTAAATTCTCAAATCCATACCTTTCCCTGATCAGAAGGATGTCCTCAATCTGCCTTCCCGCCGCCGTCACCGTCTTGGAGATATTGGCAGTCTCGCAGTTTACCCTTCTGTTGATGGAATTGCGCATCTCTTTCAGGATTCTCGTATTCTCCAGCTCCATCAAAGAAACGTGCGCTCCCATTACGTTCAAGAGGTCCACAATGCCCGCTCCCTCCTTCAAATAGACGACCTGGTATTTTTTTCTTCCTATAATTCTGGCCTCTATCTGAAATTCCGCAAGCACCGTCCGAAGCTGTATTGCCTGCGCCTTCTCATCACAGACAAACTCCAGATGGTAGCTCTTCCTGGGATCGCTCATGGAACCCACACTCAAAAATGCGCCGCGCAGCCAGGCTCTCGCACAGCAGGAGTGTCTGATCAAAAGCGGGTTGACTGTCTTGGTCAGCTCTATCTTTCCATCCTCACTCCCGGCAAGGTATAACGCCTGTATTATTCTGCGCTCTGTCCCGTCATCCGGGATCATTCTTGACCTGCCCCGCATAACAGTTTCTATATTAAATGTTTTTTTTAGTAATGTAAAGCATTTTCTCGCAACTGCCTCATTTTCCGTATCCAGGCACAGATGCTTTCCGTCCCCGCAAACGCCGCAGTTAAAAAGTATATAAGCCGCGAGCTCCGCGAGCTGGCAATGTCTGGCTGAACTTATATGCGCCGCGAGTTCCTCCTTTACCGTTCCGGAAAAAGACATGTTTTACCCTCTATTTGTTCTCGTCCCTGTGGTACAGCTTCACTCCATATGTTCCGTGATCTTTGAGCGCCGCGTAAAGCGCGTTTGCCAGCGTCACGCTCCTGTGCTTGCCTCCGGTACAGCCGATGCCAATCACAAGCTGATGCTTGCCCTCTTTCACATAATTGGGAATCAGGAAGGTAAGCATATCCGTAAGTTTTTGCAAAAATACGCCTGCCTCCGAAAAAGACATTACATAATCCTGCACTTCCCTGTCATTGCCTGTCTTATATTTCAGCTCTTCAATATAAAAGGGATTTGGCAAAAAGCGTACGTCAAAGACGAGATCCGCATCCGCCGGAATCCCCTTCTTAAAGCCGAAAGAAAGGATCGTGACAATCAGTGAATTGTACTCCTTATTCCTGACAAAAATATCGTCGATCTCCTTCTTGAGTTCTCTTGTCAGAAGATGGGACGTGTCGATGATATAATCCGCCTTTTCCCGGATCTCTTTCAAAATTTCACGTTCCCTCTGTATGCCTTCCTCCACGCGCCCCTGCGGTGAGAGCGGGTGCAGCCTTCTCGTTTCTTTATACCGCTTCAGAAGGACATCGTCGCCCGCCTCCATAAACAGAATCTCAAAGAGATAACCGTTTTCCCTAAGCTGATCCAAAATACGGCGGACGCTGCCAAATGACTGGTCCGCCCGCACGTCCACTCCCAAAGCGACCTTGTTGACCTCGCTGGAGGGCGTCGTAATCAGCTCCGCAAACTTTTCTATCAGCGCTACAGGCAGATTATCCACACAGTAGAACCCGACGTCCTCCAACATCTTCATGGCGGTTCTCTTGCCCGAACCGCTCATCCCCGTCACGATCACAAATCTCATCTTAAAAGTCTCCTAAAAATATCACCTCCGGCTCTAACCGGACGTGAAACCGGTCAAGTACCCTCTCCCGTATTTCCTCTATCAATTCCCGTATATCCGCCGCCGTTGCGCCGCCTGTATTGACTACAAACCCGCAATGCTTCTCCGACACCTGCGCCCCGCCGATGCGGTAGCCCCTAAGCCCCGCATCCATGATAAGCTTTCCGGCAAAATGGCCGTCCGGTCGCTTAAAGGTACTGCCCGCACTCGGGTACTCAAGCGGCTGCTTGCTCTTTCGTTGCTTCATCAGCTCTTCCATCTTTGCGCTGATTTCTTCCTTGTTGCCGGGATTTAACTTAAGAACCGCTCCCAGCACGGTAAACGGCCTGTCCCTGATGATGCTTGTGCGGTAGCCGAATTCCATGGTATCGTTGTCCAAAGTCAGAATCTCTCCCTCTTTGTCCATCACCCGAACCATCTGCACAATCTGTTTCATCTCCCCGCCGTAAGCCCCGGCATTCATAACGATAGCGCCGCCGATGCTGCCGGGAATCCCCGCCGCAAACTCCATCCCGCTCAAACCGCTGTCCCTCGCCGCAGACGCGACCTTGGAGAGCAGAGCGCCTGCTCCAACCGCAATGTGATCTTTCTGCACACGGATCGCACTCATATGCGGCCCCAACTTCACAATCACACCCCGATATCCTTTGTCTCCCACCAGAAGATTACTTCCATTGCCCAAAATAAAATAGTCCTGCTCCAATTTTGTCAGGTAGGAAATAATCTGTGACAGTTCTTCCGTTGTCTGTACAATGACGATACACTCCGCCTCGCCACCCACCCGGAAGGTGGTATGCCTGCTCATTGGCTCATTGAATATAAGCCGTTTCTCCGGTACGATCGTCCTGATATGTTCATACATTGCTGTACTCAAAATTTGCTCCCGCTCATTCTTTTTATTTATATAATATATCCATCTGCCGCTAAACTATGTCTGCCGCAAACCGCGGACACCCGCCATGCGCATTCGCAATACCGCTGCTTCGCAGCTGCCTTTTGCTCATTTACGGGCTTTCGCCCCTCTGTTTCAGTGTAATGCCGCAAGCCCCGGACACCCGCCATGCGCATTCGCAAAACCGCTGCTCCGCAGCTATCTTTTGCTCATTTACGGGCTTTCGCCCTATGGCCTTACACTGATACTTCGGTTCGAAAGCAAGCTTTCGCCCCTCTGTTTCAGTGTAATGCCACAAGCCCCGGACACTCGCCATGCGCATTCGCAAAACCGCTGCTCCGCAGCTATCTTTTGCTCATTTACGGGCTTTCGCCCTATGGCCTTACACTGATACTTCGGTTCGAAAGCAAGCTTTCGCCCCTCTGTCTCAGTGTAATGCCGCATGGCTCAATGCTATAGCAACATTTTAGCCGCGCCGTAAATGCCTGCGTCATTCCCCAGTGTCGCCAGAGCAAAAATCACGTCCTGACTTCCCCGAAAAGCCGTCCTCTCAAAAGACGGCTTAATATAATCAAAGAGGATTTCTCCCGCCTTGGACACGCCGCCTCCGATCACGAAAATCTCCGGATTGATAATACCGGAAATCACGCCAAGACCTTTCCCCAGATAATCACCAAACTGCTTCGCGATCTCTATCGCCAGCTCGTCCCCCGCTTTCACCGCGTCGAACACGGTCTTGGCGGATACCTCGCCTTCTCGCAGTACACTGTCCTTGTCGCTCGCTTTTAACGCGCGCTTCGCCAGTCTGGTGATTCCGGTCGCCGAGGCATACTCCTCCAGGCACCCGAAATTGCCGCAGCCGCACGCTTCCGTCTCGTCATCCTCCACATGGATATGACCGATCTCGCCGCCCGCGCCCGTGGAACCCGTCATAATTTCCCCGTTTATAATAATACCACCGCCTACGCCTGTCCCGAGCGTGACGGCTACCAAATTTTTATGCCCCTGGCCGCCGCCCTTCCACATCTCACCGAGAGCCGCCACATTGGCGTCGTTACCGCCCTCCACGCGCATACCGTCGAGAAGCGCGGCGAGCTCCTCCTTCATATTCAGCTCTGCCCAGCCCAGGTTAACGGCGCGGTGCACAATCCCGCTCTTCTCCACGGGACCCGGCACGCCGATACCGACACCCGCCACATCTTCCTTCGCAAGCTGCCTCTGTTCCATCTTCTCCTTAACGCTCGCCGCAATATCTGGAAGTATCTTCTCCCCGTTATTCTCCGTTCTTGTAGGAATCTCCCACTTCTCAAGCACATTGCCCTCCGTATCAAACAGACCCATCTTGACGGAAGTTCCACCCACATCCACACCAAACACATAATTTGCCATACCGTTTCCTCCTTCTCACATCTTTAGTCATCGTCCTCGTTCCTGCCATTGGCAAGAGAATTTTGTACACGCTTGTAAAGCTCCTGCGCCGCATTGTAACCCATCTTTTTCTGACGATGGTTGACCGCCGCGGACTCGCAGATAATCGCCAGATTACGTCCGGGTCTGATCGGAATGCTGTGACATACAACCCGATTCCCCAGGTATTCCGTATATTCCTCCTCCAGGCCAAGACGGTCGTACTCTTTGTCTTTATCCCAATCCTCAAGGCGGATGACCAAATCTATATTTTGGGTATCCCTGACACTGGAAGCGCCGAAAAGCGCTTTCACATCCACAATGCCGATACCACGCAGCTCAATAAAGTGCTTCGTGATATCCGGGGCGGAACCGATCAGCGTATCCTCACTCACACGTCTGATTTCCACCACATCGTCCGTCACCAGACGATGACCTCTCTTGATCAGCTCGAGAGCCGCCTCCGATTTTCCGATACCGCTCTCACCGGTGATCAGCACGCCCTCGCCGTACACGTCCACCAGCACGCCGTGTACGGAAATGCACGGCGCAAGCTTCACATTCAGCCAGCGGATCACCTCCGCCATACATGCCGACGTCGCTTTCTTGCTCATCAGAAGCGGTACGCCGTGCTCGACCGCGATCTCTCTGAAGATCTCGTTGGGATGCAGCTCCCTGCAAAACAAGATACCCGGCAGAGGATTGTTCAGAATCTTCTCAAATATTTCCCGCTGTCTGTGCTCATCCAACCCGTTCATATAAGAGTATTCCACAAATCCTACAATCTGCAAACGCGTCGTCTCAAAATGTTCCAGATAACCCGCCAACTGCAGCGCCGGCCTGTTGATATCCGGCTGCGATACCTTGATCTTTGAAATATCGATTTCCGGCGTCAGATTCTCCCATTTGAATTTTTCAATTAATTTTGTCAAATTAATACTCGCCATAATTCTCTCCTCACCATTTCCATCCATCACAGTGCCCGCTTGATTCCGCTTCACTCTATCCCGCTCACGGCCTTCGCCCTGTCAAGTCTGTCATCTGTCACCGGGAAATCCGCCTGCAAACAGTCGGTTTGTATCTTCATCCCCGGCACCGCCATTGCTATCGTGTACATTTTAGCATACAAAAAACCTGCACGCAATAAGCCCCTAATCACGAATCTGTCCGGAAAAAACCGTAGATCTGTTTTGCGATATGTTCCGGGATTTCGGGCAACTCGCTCAGTTTTTCCACCGACGCTTCCTTAATTTCGTTGATAGAGCCGAAATGCCGCATCAGCGCTTTTCTTCTGGCCGGCCCAACCCCGGGGATCTCGTCAAGAGCCGACTTCACCTGGGCTTTCGAGCGGAGCGACCGATGATATTCGATAGCGAAGCGGTGGGCCTCGTCCTGAATCCTCGTCACCAGTTTAAAGCCCTCGGAACGTGTATCGATAGGAATCTCCACATTCCGGTAGTATAAGCCCCTCGTCCGGTGATTGTCATCCTTCACCATGCCGCAGACAGGTATATTAAGACGCAGCTCCTCAAGCACCTGCAAAGCGATATTCACCTGTCCCTTACCACCGTCCATCAAAAGCAGATCGGGGAACTTGGTAAAGCTGCCGAAAGCATGATCTACCTGTCTGCGGTCGAGATCCTCTTTCTCCTCCATGCCATGAAGAAACCGCCTTGTAAGTACCTCTTTCATGCACGCGTAATCGTCCGGCCCGGACACCGACTGAATCCGAAATTTGCGGTAATCGCTGCGTTTCGCTTTCCCCTTCTCAAAGACTACCATCGAACCCACATTGGCAAAGCCGCTTATATTGGAAATATCGTAAGCCTCCATGCGGCTTGCGTCCTCCAATCCCAAAAGCGCCGCAATCTCCTTCATCGCGCCTATGGTTCGGCCTTCCTCCCTGCGGATACGCTCCTTGTCCTGGCTCAAAACCAGTTTCGCGTTCTGAGCCGCCAGCTCCACCAGCTTCTCCTTGGCTCCCCTTTTGGGCACCCGCAGATAAACCCTGCTGCCTTTTCTCGCGCTGAGCCATTCTTCCAGAATTTTAATATCCGCAATCTCCTCCTGCAACATCAACTCCCGGGGAATATAAGGCGTGCCGGCATAAAACTGCTTGACAAAATCCAGAAGAATCTGCGCACTGCCACAGTCCTCCACATGCGTCATATAAAAATGATCCCTGCCGATCAGCTTTCCTCCCCGCACAAAAAATACCTGCACCACAGCGTCGTGTTCGTCTCCCGCCATCGCGATGATGTCCTTGTCCTCACCGTCCGAATCCGTAATCTTTTGCTTCTGCGCCACACTCTTTACACTGTTAAACAGATCACGGTAGCCGGCCGCCTCCTCAAACTCCATTTTTTCCGACGCTTCCGTCATTTTTTCTTCCAGCTCACGGAGCATCGGCTTATAATTTCCGTTCAGGAAATCCAGCGCCTGCTCGATCCGCGCCCGGTACTCCTCCTTGCTGATATAATCCTGACAAGGCGCGTCGCACTGCTTGATGTGGTAGTTGAGGCAAGGACGCTCCGCCCCGATGTCCTTGGGAAGCCTGCGGTTACATGTCTTGAGCCGGTAAAGCTTATTCATCAGATCAATCGTGTCTTTCACCGCCGTCGCGCTTGTATATGGGCCGAAATACCTGGACTTGTCCTTCTTCATCTCCCTGGACAGGAGAATGCGCGGATACTCCTCCCCCATCGTCACCTTGATGTAGGGATAGGTTTTATCGTCCTTTAACATGGTATTGTATTTGGGACTGTACTCCTTGATCAGATTGTTCTCCAAAACAAGCGCTTCCAGTTCCGAATCCGTCACGATATATTCAAATCGGGCGATCTGCTCCACCATTCTGTCGATCTGCGGCCCCCTGCCCACAATCTTTCGAAAGTAGGAGCGCACACGGTTGTGCAGATTAACGGCCTTACCCACATAAATAATCGTGTCGTTGCCATCATGCATCAGATATACTCCGGGAGAGTTCGGGAGCTTTTTTAACTCTTCGTCAAAATTAAACATGGTCTGTCCTCGGCTAAAAATATCTCTTACATAATCATACAGGAAAAATAAGGCAAAGTCTATCCGCGACTCTGCCTTATCCGTTTTATTTTATACGCCTGATTCTTATTTCTTGTCGTCCGGCTTGTACTGTGAATCCGGCACCTGGGAAAACACTCCCCTGCCCGCGGACGGCTCCTGTGCCGTATCGGCTTCCTTTCCGTCTTCAGACGCTTCCTTAGCTTTCGTCTCGTTTCCTTTGTCCAATGCCGCGTTCCTCAACATCTGGACGCTCGGAGGGGGCGCGCTCTGCCGGTTTTGCTGCGCCTGCTGCAAAGGCACCTCCACATGGGGATTTGCCTCGGTCCGCCTCGTATCTTCCTGCGTCTCCCCCGGACTCTTCTCCTCCCCGGCAGGCTTCTCTTCCTCTGCGGGTTCCGGGATGCCCTTCTCCTTGCGGTATATCTTCATGAACTCCTTGCCTGTGATCGTCTCCTTCTCAATCAGGTGCGCCGCCAGCTTATCCATAATCTCCCGGTTTTCCTTCAAGAGCTTCTTGGCCTTTTTGTAACTGTCATGAAGCAGCTTCATTACCTCACTGTCGATATCTGCCGCCGTCACGTCGGAGCAAGTCAGCGAAGCTCTGCCGTCCAGATATTGGCTCTCCACCGTCGCCAGCCCCATCAGGCCGAACTTTTTGCTCATGCCAAAGCGCGTTATCATATTGCGTGCGATACTGGTCGCCTGCTCGATATCGTTGGCCGCCCCCGTAGTGACGGTGTCAAAGACGATCTCCTCCGCGGCGCGCCCACCGAGCAGACTCACCAGCCTGTCGCGAAGCTCCGCCTCGGTATCCAGATACTTTTCCTCCTCCGGCACATGCATGACATAGCCGAGCGCGCCCATGGTGCGGGGCACGATCGTGATCTTCTGCACCGGCTCCGAATTTTTCTGCAAGGCGCTCAAAAGCGCATGTCCCACCTCGTGGTAGGAGACGATCTTTCTCTCCTCCTTGCTCATAACGCGGTCTTTCTTCTCCTTACCCACAAGCACCTGTTCCACCGCGTCAAAGAGATCCTTCTGACTCACATACTCTCTGCCAAGCTTCACGGCGTTTATCGCCGCCTCGTTGATCATATTGGCAAGGTCGGAACCAACCGCCCCGGAAGTTGCCAACGCAATCTCGTTCAAATCTACCGAATCATCCATCAGCACATCCTTGGAATGTACCTTCAGGATTTCCACACGTCCCTTTAAGTCCGGCTTATCCACAATAATTCTTCTGTCGAAACGCCCCGGGCGAAGCAACGCCTTGTCGAGAATTTCCGGTCTGTTCGTAGCCGCCAGAATAATAATTCCCTTTTTCCCGTCAAAGCCGTCCATCTCGGAAAGGAGCTGGTTGAGCGTCTGTTCCCGCTCCTCGTTGCCGCCGCCGTACTTCGAGTCACGGCTTCTGCCGATCGCGTCAATCTCGTCTATAAACACGATACAAGGCGCGTTTTTCTCCGCCTCCTTAAAAAGATCACGGACGCGGGAAGCGCCCACGCCTACATACAGCTCGATAAAATCGGAACCGGACAAGGAGAAGAACGGTACGTGCGCCTCGCCCGCCACCGCCTTTGCCAAAAGCGTCTTACCCGTACCAGGAGGGCCTACCAGAAGCGCGCCCTTTGGAAGCCTCGCCCCGATCTTCGAATACTTGCCGGGATTGTGCAGAAAATCTACCACCTCCACCAGAGATTCCTTCGCCTCGTCCTCACCCGCCACATCCTGGAAGGTAATGCCTGTCTCCTTCTGCACGTAAGCTTTGGCCGTACTCTTGCCGACGCCCATCGGGCCGCCTTTGCCTCCCATGCGTCTAAAGAGCAGACTCAACAGTCCCCACATCAAAAGCACCGGCAAAATGTAATAGAGCAGAATGGTCATGATCATGCTGGAACTGTCGGAGACTTCCTTCTTAATCTCCACATCGTGGGAAAGAAGACGCTCCGCCAGCTTGTCGTCCTCTTCCATCTTGCCCGTATAATAAGTAGCTGCTCCCATGCCATAGGCATAAAGGAATGCGGAATTTTGCTGTTTCTCTTCCGGGTAGATCGTGATCCGGTCAGAACCTACGGAAACGCTCTTTACTTTTCCGCCCTCCACCATCTGAATAAACTCGTTGTAGGATATTTCCTGATTGGTTGCGCCTGTCAGCATTTTCATAAAGACGCTGACGCATAACAAGGTGACGAGCGCCGCCACCACCAGCATAATAAGGCTCTGCTTGCGCGGATCCCCGCCGCTTCCCCCCGGGCCGCCCGAACCGCCAGGCCCACCCGGGCCGCCATTATTCCCGGGACCGCCTGGGCCGCCGCCGTTATCGTATGGATTTACATTATCTGCCATGAGGCATCCTCTCTTTCTTCTTGTATAACCTGTAACCGGTACGCAAAGCGATGTTAAATCCCATTTCGCCCTACCTTACCAGTATATCTAACGAAAAATCATAAATCAATATGAGAATTATGAAATTCTGGACACATCTGTGAAAGAATTATAAAGTTTTTTACAAATTTTGACCTTTGGAGTAGATTTTTACTGACTTTTCATTGTATAATAGACAGTGTATTGCTTTTGACGGTAACTATTCCAAATCTACAGAATAGTTATTTTTCATTTTGGGAAAGGAACAGACTAATGGCAGTTAAATATGTATTCGTCACAGGCGGCGTCGTGTCGGGGCTTGGCAAGGGCATCACGGCTGCATCTCTGGGAAGGCTTTTGAAGGCGCGCGGTTACAAAGTGACCATGCAGAAATTCGATCCATATATCAATATCGACCCGGGCACCATGAACCCGATCCAGCATGGTGAAGTTTTTGTCACGGAGGACGGCACGGAAACGGATCTGGATCTCGGACATTACGAGCGTTTTATCGACGAAAATCTGGACAAAAACTCCAATGTGACCACAGGAAAAGTATACTGGTCCGTGCTGCAAAAGGAGAGAAGGGGAGATTACGGCGGCGGCACCGTCCAGGTTATCCCCCATATCACAAACGAAATAAAAAGTCGCTTTTACCGTAATTTTACAGACAAGGAGACGCGTATCGCCATCATCGAGGTTGGCGGCACCGTGGGCGACATCGAGAGTCAGCCCTTTTTAGAGTCCATACGTCAATTCCAGCACGAGGTGGGGCATGAGAACGCCATCCTGATTCATGTGACATTGATTCCCTATCTCAGCGCGTCCCAGGAGCTTAAGACCAAGCCCACACAGGCAAGCGTCAAAGATCTGCAAGGCATGGGAATCTGGCCCGACATCATTGTCTGCCGCAGCGAGCATCCCCTTGATCAGGGCATAAAGGACAAAATCGCCCTGTTTTGTAACGTTCCGAACAACCACGTCCTGCAAAACCTGGACGTGGAGCACTTGTACGAAGCGCCTCTCGCCATGGAGAAAGAACATCTGGCCCAGGTGGCCTGCGAGTGCCTGAATCTCGACTGCCCGGAACCCGATCTGACCGACTGGAAAGCCATGGTGGAATCCCTGCGGACTCCCACCGGTTCCGTCACAATAGCTCTCGTGGGCAAATATACCCAGCTTCACGACGCCTATATCAGCGTAGTGGAAGCCTTAAAACACGGCGGTATCTCTAACCGCTGCGTGGTGGATATCAAATGGGTGGATTCCGAGACGGTGACAAAAGACAATGTGGATTCCGTTCTAAGCGACGTGGACGGTATACTGGTGCCCGGCGGCTTCGGCGACAGGGGCATCGACGGCAAGATCGAAGCCGTTACCTATGCAAGGGAACACAAAATCCCGTTCCTGGGACTGTGTCTCGGTATGCAGTTAGCCATTGTAGAATTTGCCAGAAATGTGGTGGGCTATAATGACGCGCACAGCATAGAGCTTGCCCCTTCCACCACTCATCCCGTGATCGCGCTCATGCCCGACCAGAACGGCGTGGAGGATATCGGAGGCACCCTGCGGCTCGGTTCCTATCCCTGCGTGCTGGACAAGACTTCCAAAGCCTACGAGCTCTACGGGGAGGAAACCATTCACGAACGGCACAGACACCGCTACGAAGTCAACAACGATTACAGGGCAGTGCTCACCGAAAAAGGAATGCTTCTCTCAGGGCTTTCCCCTGACGGGCGAATCGTGGAAATGTGCGAACTGCCGGAGCACCCCTTCTTCGTTGCAACCCAGGCGCACCCGGAATTAAAATCAAGGCCCAACAGACCTCATCCGCTCTTCAAAGGATTCGTCCGGGCGGCTTTAGATCAGAAAAAATAAAAAACGGAAACGGCCGGGGACAGCAAACCGCTAATCCCCGACCGCTTTTTGTTTCATCATTTGTTACCGGCATCTTGCGCCTCGCCGATAATCATTCACCAGCCATTCCTGTTACTCGTCCTCCAAATTGTTCAATGTGTTCACAAGAGCCTGCACATCCGCCATGCTCACCTTGCCGCCGCCAAAACTCACGGACCCGCGAAGAGGCATATATCTGGACATCGCCTCATTCATCTCCTCGGTGATCGCCTCGCTGGCCGCGCTTCCTTCCTCCTCATTGCCAAAAAGGTCTTTCGGAATGAGCGCTTTTGCAATCTCCCATGCCCTGGGATCTCTTCTGACATCACCCATGGTCGTGTCCGTTGTGTAGACAAAAGGAATCTTCCCTGTGGATTCGACTTGTATTTCTTTCGTTAATCTGATATCCGCAGAGGAGGCGCCGATCATGATGTCAAAAGCGCCTGTCTCCACATACCAGTCATGGATTCTCACACTATAGTAAGCGAAAGCTCTCTTATCCAGAATAAAGGTCACTGTCTTCTTCTCACCCGGCGCAAGTTCCACCTTCTCAAAACCTTTCAGCTCCTTAACCGGCCGGATCACGGTGCTCTCCTTATCCGCCACATAGAGCTGCACCACTTCCCTGCCCGCTCTCTCTCCGGTGTTTTTGATATCCACGGAGACTTCCACACGATCCGTATCCTTCATGGCGTCCTTATCCGTGCGCAGATTGGAATACTCGAAGGTCGTGTAGGAAAGACCATGTCCAAAAGGAAACAGCACTTCCATTTTCTTTTTTTCGTAGTAGCGGTAGCCGACAAAAATGCCCTCACGGTACTCCACCATGTCGCCTTCGCCGATATAAGATAAATAGGAAGGATTATCTTCCAGCTTCACAGGAAACGACTCCGGCAGCTTCGCGCTCGGATTCACCCTGCCAAACAGAATGTCACAGACCGCGCCGCCCACTGCCTGCCCTCCAAGATACGCTTCCACAATGCCTTTCACTTCATTCACCCAGGGCATTTCCACAGGCGAACCGTTGTGCAGCACCACCACCGTGTTAGGCTGAGCCGCCGCCACCTTGGAAATCAGTTCATTCTGACAGTCGGGCATCCGCATGTGCGCTCTGTCAAATCCTTCCGACTCGAAAGCGTCGGGAAGACCCGCGAAAATCACCGCGACTTTCGCTTTCTTCGCCGCCTCCACCGCCTCTGCGAGCAGTTTGTCGTCCGTCTTATCCTCTTTGTCGTCGAAGCCCTGCGCATAAGTCACCCGCGCTATCCCCTCCACGGCATCGAGAGCCGACGTAACCTTATGACTGTTGATATGGGAACTGCCGCCGCCCTGATAGCGGGGCGTCTTTGCATACTTTCCGATAAAAGCGATATCATCCTGCGCCGACAAAGGCAGTACACCTTCATTCTTCAACAGGACTATCGTCTCCTGCGCCACCTTCCGGGCAAGCTCGTGATCCTGATCCCGGTCAAAGACCGCGTTTTCATCCCGGTTTTCCTCATAGCAAAAAACGATATTCAAAATCCGCGCAACCGCGGCGTCAAGCACCTTTTCGGGCAGCTCTCCGCTCTGCACCGCGCCCACAATCAGCTTGTCGTTTGTGCCTCCCGAGGAGGGCATCTCCAGATCCAGCCCCGCCTGTAAATCCTTCACCCGGCTGTTGACCGCTCCCCAGTCGCTCATCACATAGCCTTCAAAGCCCCACTCGTCCCGCAGAATCTCCGTCAGATACTTGTGATTCTCCGCCGCGTAGGTGCCGTTTATTTTATTGTAAGAGCACATGACCGTCCAGGGTTTCTCCTTTTTCACCGCCCCCTCAAAAGCCGCCAGATAAATTTCTCTGAGCGTTCTCTCGTCCACGCGGGAATCCCCCGACATCCGCCTGGTTTCCTGGTTATTGGCAAGAAAATGCTTGATACTTGTGCCCACGTTTTTGCTCTGCACACCGTGAATCAGCGCTCCCGCCATCTCGCTCGCCACATACGGATCCTCCGAATAATACTCGAAATTACGTCCGCAAAGAGGCGACCGCTTGATGTTTACCGCAGGGCCGAGAATTACGCTTACGCCCTCCGCCTGGCACTCCTCACCCAAAGCCTCGCCCATCTGCCGCAGAAGCTCCCTGTTAAAAGACGCCGCCGTGCCGCAGCCCGCCGGGAAACACACCGCTTTGATACTCTCATTCACACCCAGATGATCGCCCGCCTGATCCTGCTTGCGCAGGCCATGCGGCCCGTCCGACACCATACTCGCCGGGATTCCAAGACGCTCCACCGCCTCCGTGTGCCAGAAATCCGCGCCCGAGCACATGGAAGCCTTCTCTTCCAGTGTCATCTGTGATACGATCTCTCTGATTTTTTCCGCTGTCATGCTATAGCCCTCCAATCTACAGTATGATTATTCTCTTAGTGTATCACGACTGGGGACGGCTTCCAATAGGTTTTGAAAGATAAATTTGGTAAATTTTTCTCTTAACCGCATCGGCTTCTAGAGCATATCCGTCATATCCGTCATGCGGTTAAAAAACGGATCCTCCACCTTTAAATTCAAAAAATCATTGTCTGCAATTTCTATGCCGTGGATCAGCGTCAGAAAAATTTCATCCAGCTTTTTGTCCGTTTTCCTGGCGGAAATAGGACACACCTTCAAATATTCCCTGAAATATCCTCTGATCCCCTCCTGCGCCTCCTGGAAACACCTGATATCGCTTTCCCGCCTGGTTTCCTCCGCATACACGGGATTCCCCTCCTCGTCAAACTCTCTGACCGAAGGCATAGGAGCCGTCAGCATCGTCTCGAGTATATAATAGTCACGGAAAATCACGCTGTTGTTCATCTCCTCCGTGTCATAAAAAGAAACGATGTCCAAATCCTTTCCCCGCATCTGCTCCTTGTCAAGGCGCAGGAAATAGATTCCTTTCAAATGCTGTTCCATAAGCCTGCCCATATACATCTGGGTAGTTCCCTTCGCCACAAAATCAAAAAATCCCGTCTCTCCTTTTTTTAAATCCAGCCTGTCAATATATGTAAGATAATTCCTCCTGCTCACCGCCGCCCGTTCCAGGATCTCCGATTTATAGCTAAGCAACCCCACCTGCCCGCTTTCCTCTCTCTTTTCCTCGCCGACCCGGATCCCGAACCGCTCCTCTAACTGCTTAAACAGACTCCCGCTGAATTTCATATCCCCCACATACCGGATGTCTTCCTCATTCTCCATACCTGCCCGGATCGCCGCCATCCGCGACGTCAGAAAATAGACGGAAGAGATCTGGTTGCAAAGCTCGTCATAGAGCTGCTTGACCAGATAGCCGTCCCTTGCGCAGAAAAGAATATTTTCAAGCCGGTAGTTTTCCGCCTGTTCACGGAACCACAGGACAAAATCACAAATCATAGGCGCAAAAAAGACATAGCCGATGTCATACGCCGTTCGGACACCGATCCGGCACTCCTTTGTCTCAAACTGGAACGGGCTGTTAAAGACATTGGCAACAAACATGCCGATCCTGATCCTGTCCGACAGGTGCTCCGTGTAGTCCCACAATCCCATATATCCGGCCTGTTCAAGAAAATCAATACCGCTGTAAAGCCGGCAAGCGCTGACGCCGTTCTTTTCCGCGCTCTCCACATCCGCCGCCACATCATCCCCTATGTGAAGATATGACCAGACATCCACCGTCTCCTTAAATTCATGAAAAAGACCCTGCGTTTTTCCCACCCCGTATTCACAGGAGACAAAAACATCCGTGTAGTGCGTAATGCCGCATTTTTTCAATATGCGCGCGATCTGTTTCTTATTATAGTAGGAATCGGTCACAATATAGACCTTCTTCCCCCGCGCCTCCAAATCGGAAAGCAGACGACATGCCTCCCTGCGCGGAACAACGAGCCCGCAGTCAATCTCCCACTCCAACACTGCCATCTGTTCCGGCTCAATCTCCGGAAGCCGATATACCTGCTTCATGTGGGCGTAAATCTCGGAAAGTCTCGGCGCGCGATCCCTCGAAAGCTCCTTCTCGCTCGCCATGCGCCTTGCCGGGAAATCTTCTATTATAATTCCGTGTTGTCTCAGCCTGTCATCCACCAGCTCAAAAACATCGGACACAAACAACACCTGACGCATAATCAGCGTGTCGAACAAATCAAAGCTGACGGCGTCATATGTCAGGGCTCTCTGCATCACCTGGCTCTTCGTATAGCCTTCCACTTTTTTAAAGTCGTATACGACGCGACGCACATCGGAAAGATCGTTTCCCCTCGTATCAAACAAAGCGACTTGCTTTTCCCTGCATATTCCGCCAATCCGCTTTGCAATCGCCCGGCAGGAGCCCGGCCGTGCCGCAACCAAAATCAGACTGATCGATTCCGCAACGGCTCTCTCCAGAGAAATAATTGATTTCCCATAGAGGCTCCCGCTGCTCTGATAACTATCCAAAAGCCCGACTACCTGGAAGCAGTCTCCGATTTCTTTGAGAACACGCTCCGTCTCCGCGCCAAGCCCATATATGGCAATCTTACAGCCTCTGTATTCTTCTAAAAATTTTCGTAAATCGGACACTGTTTCTCCTCTTTTCCAAATATATGTGTTGCTGAAACATTTCCCCCGCTTCGGTCTGTACCAAGCTATTTCCCGCCTGCTTTCTGCACCTTTGACATAATATGCCGTACATTTTCTTCAAACACCCGCACGGAGAATACATTCTCGTACACTTTCCGCGCCAGGATACCCATATCGGAAAGCCGCCCAGGGTGCTCTATGCACCAGACAAGCTTTTCCGAAAGCTGCTTTGTATCCCCGCTGCGAAACACAATCCCGTCCACCCTGTCCTGTATGTAGCCGGCCGTGCCTGTGACATCCGACAAAATGCAAGGAACACTGTGCATCATCGCCTCAGCCGCAACAGTCGGCATAGGATCTTCCCTGGAAGGACAGACAAGCACATCCGCCTGTTCCAACAGTGCGTGAATCTCCTCCCTGTCCAGAACGCCCGTCATAACCACTTCCGGCAAATCTTCTGTACCTTCCCTAATCCGCCCGGCAAGTAAGGATGTGTCTGGCCCTGCCATATAAAATACCGCCTTCTTTCGGATTTCCTCCGACATGTCCCGAAGCGCCTTTACCAGAATATCCTGTCCCTTTCTCATTTCTATGTAACCGATTGTCACAAAACATACTCTGTCCCGGTCTGTGCCTGGTCTGTTTCCGGTTCCTTCACATCCTTCCACTTCATCCGCAACCCCATACAGCAAATCCTGTATGCTCAGATCCGTGCGGAATTTCTCCATAGCTTTTCTCGCCACAGGGCCTACTGCACAGACCTGCATATTTTTTCTGCTTATTGCTTGTAAAACCCCCGGGATCACCCCGTCATAAAAAAAGGAAGAATCATGCAGCCACCAGACAACCGGCGTGTCCGTATTCCGTTCCGATAAGAACACATGAAAATTGATGGTATTGCATACAATCAGGGAAAACTTCTCCGGCCATCCGGCGTCGCACATGGTTTCCACCTGTAAATTGGCATCAACAATAACCGGGATTCCTGCCTGCAGCAGTACTTCCCGCAGGGGGCCGTCCAGCATGGAAGCCATCACCACCTTTTTCTCCTGCTTAAGCAGCGCCAGCGCCATATGATAGAGGGCGAGCGCCGGCCCTCCCATCGTAAGGTCATGCGATAAAAGCAGGATCGCAGAAGACGGCTCAACTTGTTTCGCACCGCCGTAATACTCGATATTTTTTTTATAATCGACGGCCGCTTCCCCATTCCCGCTGCAGATCAGCCTGTTCAAGTCATAAAAATGATAAATTTTTTCTTCCGGCACGCCGAGCTCCACAAGCTGCCGTTTCATCGTCTTCACATAAAAGCTTAAAATCACGATGATATCATAGGGAAGCTGTACCCCCTGCTTTGGTGAAACCACAGGTATGCCGTCCAAAAGCGTGTCCTGCTTGTCCGGCGCGTTGTCGAGAAGCGCCTGGACATCCTCCCGAGGGAACCATTTTTTGTAGCGGTTGTAGTAATCGCCGGTGCCAAAGAGAAGAATTTTTTTACCTGTCATTTTTTCTCTCCATGTCAGAGCCGTGTCCTGCGATCATCGCATCTTTCATGCTCTGCGCCAAAATGCCGATTGCAAAATAAGGGACATCAATTCCATACAGGCCGTAAGCATCTGTACCGCATGTTAAGGTATCGCATACAGGACAGTATCATAATCGGAAAACGAATAATGCCTCAAGTAAAATTTATACCCGGAATGATAGCTTAAGATTGTCCGGGGAATCGTCCAGATATCATCCGGTTTATGATAAATACTGATTACCAGCCGGGGCTTCTGTTCGGATAAGATCCGCCCTGCGCCATGTAATGCTTCCACCTCTGCGCCCTCTATGTCCATTTTGATAAACGTTACACCCTTATCAAGCAGAATGTCATCCAGCGCAACAGCCTCTATCCCCTTCTGGTCGTCAAGACTTTTTTGCTCGGTCACAGAAGTTGCACAATTCCCTTTGGCGTCTATCGAAAGCCGCGTTGTCTTTGACCATATGGCCTTTTCCATTATCTCAAAATTCAGGCTGCTTCCTAAATTCTTTTGGATCAAAGCGATATTGCAGGCATCTGGTTCCAGACAATAGGAGTATCCGCTCCCGCCGCACCACGCAAGAAACTGTCTGGTTGTCTCCCCGTCGAAACAGCCGGCGTCCACAAAAACTTCCCGGCTTTTACATGGGAGTAATTCCTCCAGATCAAAGTAAATGGCTTTCTCTGTCAACTGGTAAATCACGCTTCCCGCATCAATAATCCGGTCATCCGGGATACCCTGACTCCGTAACTGCCCTTTCATTTCCCGTAAGTTTTTGAAGGAGGACAGGACAATATATTCTCCCTGATCGCTATCCACAAACTGTTGAAAGGGGAGAATCGGTACGGGACTGTTTTCCCTCTCCACAGGGTTGGAATCCACCATACATTTCCATGGCACTAACCCGCATGTCTCCCGGTATAGAATATTTCCCCACATCCCTGCGCCGAAAATAACAAGCTCCCGTTTTTCCGATAATTTTACCAGTTTGTCCAGAAAATTCTGCCATACCGTTTTTGTCTTCATTACCCGGCCAACCATTTCGCGCAGGTAGGAAACATCCTGCGTAACGCTGTAATTAAGCCTGCTTATATAGATCATTTTTGATTCGTCGTCCTGCAGCCTTTTATAAATTTCCTGCAAGTTTCCAATCCCACACAATACCCTTTCCTCCCAATATGTCAGACTGTCGCATAAAGAACCGTTTCCGCCGGCGAATAAAAATAATGCCGGATATAGAATTTATATTCCGGGACAAGCTCGTGTATATAAGTGGGTATATCCACCAGATCCTCCCATTTATGGTAAATGCTGATGGCAAGCTTCGGTCTGTATGTCTGAATCAGGTTTCTGCTTCCCTGCAGCGCCTTTATCTCGGAACCTTCAATATCCATCTTGATAAAGGTGACCTTCTCCTGTATCACACTGTCTAACGACACCACCTCTATCTTCGTTCCCTCCTGCACATCACAGCGGATCTTTGACATCATGTCTCCTGAAGCGTTAAAATACAGGCTGGCTGGCTGATCCCAAAGCCCGCAGTGAAACACTTCCACTTTATCCCCACACTGCAGTCTTTCTATATTTGATTTTACTTTTTCCAGATTCCGCTCATCCGGTTCAAACGCATAAATCTTTTTTACATCGCAAAGCTTCATTAATTTTTCGCTGGACTCAAAATCATAGCAGCCGCAGTCGACAAATACTTCTCCGTCCTGATATTCCATGATGCTCTCTTCAAAATACTGCTTTAGCTGATGCTCCAATGTAATCCGGCTTACTAACGGTATGATGCAGTCGTTGCTGAAATATTTTTGAAGATATGCCACAACCTCTTGTGTATAGTCCGATGTGCCAACTACCACTGTCGCGTCCAAGTGCTTTTCTACCAGTTCTTCCGGCGAAATGACTTTGATGCCAAACCTTTCCGTTCCCTGTTTTGCCTTGTCCCTGTCACACAGAAACCTGACCGGGTGGCCAAGCGCCTGGCAGCTTTTTATAGATGCCTCACACATATTCCCGGCGCCGTAAATAATTATTTTACCGGACTGTATCGCTTCCAGTCTTTGATAATTTTCAGGATCTCTATTCATAATAATTTGCAGCCAATACTTATCTTCACCGGTAATCATGTACAAAAATTTCTTCCTGAATATTTCCCGGGATTCCTCATCCTCAAGGGAAAAATATACTTTTCTCGCCTTCTTTATAAACGCCGCCGATTCACACCCCATATTTTACAGTCTCCTTTTCACCATCTGGCCATCTCATCAATCACTTCGCACAATGTAATCATTTTCCCTTCGCATCTGTCTTTCAACTGCCTGCCTATCGAGTCCGCATCATAAGCCGTAATAATGACGGCATCCACGGCCGGAAATTCTTCCTCCGGGCGGAATATTTTAAAGTCCTCCCCAAACTGCCCCACATAACGGTCAATGCCAAAAAGCGGCGCAATCCCTTCCCTTTTCAACTGGATCAATACATGTTTCCCCAAAGCCGCCATGCCATAGATCGCAACCGTATGAATCCCTCTGTCCTGAAAATACCGCTTAAAATTCACCCTTCTTTCCTGTTCCAGAAACAGCCATCGGTCTATCAGTTCAAACAGGCTCTTAAACTTTTGTACATTGTCGTTCAGCGCTTTCATCTCCGCTTTTACCGCTTCCTGCGCCTCTTCTTTCACGTCTGTTTTTTCCCAATGATATGATGCGTTCACGACATTTTTAATGGCCTTCAAATAACCGTACCCATCCGTCATATCCGGCTCGAGGTACATTCCTTCTCCCCATTCGTTCCATGCATTGACAAAAAGAAACTCATTTTCAGCATTTATGCTCTTTTGCACAAGAGCTTTCAACTGCCGTTCAAATATGTCAGGAGCCGCATTAATCAGGCACTCGCCGCTCGTTCCTCTTCTGGGCGTATCATCATATCCCGAAACGCCGCAAAAATAAGTTTTAAATCCATAGACAGGCTGGGAAGCATTGATACACTCCCATATCCTTTCGTAGTCAAAGCATCTGACTCCTTCCCTGATGCCGGCTTCCCCGCCTGCGTTTAACGTGTTGATGCTGTTTCTCGGTTCGTATATAATTGCCGCATCCAGATATGGATTCGGCGCGCTCAGCCGGGAACCAATCAAATACAAATCATCTATTCCCGCCTTTCTTGCTAACCTGCGCCAGCATTCCGTCATCTCTCCAAGCGGTTTTATATCGTTCGGGCTATAAAAAATAAATACCGGCCTGCCGTCCTTTTTTATGTATCTGTCATCCTGAAAAAACGGCAAAAGATACGCAAAATGTTTTGCCCAGTCCTCCTCGTTTCCATAGTCCTGTTCCGCCAGTATCCCGCTTATGGAACCGGCCCCGTCCGTTTCCTGCCTTTCGTATTTTTCCGCCCATACGTTCCCCGTAAACCTGCTCCATGACCTGATCCACGATTCACTTGCCCAGTTAAAGCAAAACGGCATCTTTATGTCTTTCCATTTCAGCAGATTCTCCGCCGGAAGCTCCAGCTCTTTTTTCCCGTCTTTAAAATAATAATGATAAAAGCAAAACCCACCGACGCCATATTCCGCCGCCAGCCTTGCCTGTGTCTCCAATACTTCCTTTTGGCTAAGATCATAGTAATGCTGGTTGCGCGGCACCCTTGGCTGATTATGCCCGGGAAAATATGCCTCCGCCGTTTTTACCGTCTCCCAGTCTGTGAACCCCTCTCCCCACCATAAATTATTGTCCTTTGTCTCATGAAACTGCGGCAGATAAACCGCTAGAATCTGAGGTATTTTTCTCTCATTTTCCAATCTTTCTCACCACCGCATACACAATCAGAGGATAATACTTGTCATTCGGCACAAAATCATCTGCCGTCAAATCTTCAAAGCATAAACCGTTCAAGTGCGCCGAAACTGTCTTCACATTTCCATAACTTCCAATTTCCGTCACTTCCATACCCGGTTCCTGTTCAAACAGTCTGCGCAGTGCATCTTGGTTAAAGCTAAAACAGCATCCGTAATCGTCCATACACCGCTTGGAATTTTGGGAAATGCCCGAACAGGTAATCAGTGCGCATCCGCCCCTTTTCAGCAGCCGTGCAATATGATGCGCAGCGCTTTTCAGGTCAAAAATATACATCAATGTCTGTGTCAGTATAAAGCAGTCGGCTATCCCGTCCTTAATTCCTTCCCCTGTCTCAAGGTTTCCCCGAAAGGTAATATCCCCATCTTCTCTTCCCACATCCATGACAATGGCTTTTTGTATGCGTTCTTCCCCGTACCGCAGTGAATAAGTGCTGTCTTCTATCTCGAGGACATCTCCTCTGACCATCTGTCTATGCTCTTCCAGAAATCTTTCGATATAGTAGCGGTCAACCGGCGTCCCCCTCTCTGTACCGAACTGGCGGCTGATGGGTTCCGTTTCCATTTCTGCCATGGCGCGGATCAGAGGGTAGCGGCTCCGGTATGCCTTCCTCAGCAGATTTCGCCACTCCTCCTCACTGCGCACCTTTATTACCTCCCCGTTTTTCCGGGTACACGTAAAGAAGTCCTGTGAGAATGTGATCCCGCTCAGATCATGGCACAGTGCGCCGTCATTTTCAAAAAACGGTTTTTCCGTATAGGGAAACCGGATTCGTGCCGGAGAAATACCGGCCCGGCAAAGTTGTCTCCACATGCTTACAAAATGTACCGACATAAGGAATATAACCGTGTCATCATCCCCGTCTAAATCATCCGGGTTAATTATTTCTATACCCGTATTCTGATATAGCTCTTTCTTGTTCTTCTCTACCCTGTTATCAAGAAATTTTAGAATTTTATATTTCTGCTCCAGCGTTTCTCTCTTCCATTCAAAATACTTTCCCATTCCAAAAACAATAATGTTTTCCATAAGCGCCCTCTTTCCCCAGGCATAAGCATTTGCTTTTACTCGTCCATCTCCAAAAGTGTCCTGAAAGAAATAATATTCTGATACCCCATCTTTGACAGCTCTTCTTTGATCTCGTCAAAGTAGTAAACCGCCGTAACCACCACCGCATCTACCTGTGGCAGCCCGCTTTGCGGAATATACACCGGCAAATTTTTTATCCCCGAATCCGCTACTCTCTTATCCAGTAAATAAGAAACATGTGCCTCGCCTTCGGCAAGCTCCCTGCACAATAACTGTCCCAGTTCCGCATAGCCATACACTGCGATCTGCCTCCAATTTTGTTTCAGCAAGACATCCGCTATACGTTTCCCCGCTATCTTCCAATCCATCCACCTTGTCAGTATCCAGTAAAACAGTACACTTTTCTGCCACTTTTTTTCCAGCTCCACGGTACTGCTGTCCGGATCGTCCAAAGGACTCATATAGGTATAGCTTTCAAAATAACAGCCGTCCGCCCGGTTCTGCAACGCCCTGTATTCTGCCAGGCATCTGGCCATCTTATCGTAAGGCAGACTTGTCAATTGTGACTGGTGGCATCTGATCAGGCTTAGCTTTTTCTCAAGTACCCGCGTAATATCCAATATGTGTGTCGTTTCCCGCAACGGGGCATGTACTTCATACAGATATATTTCCACATCTGTAATGCCCTGCTTTTTCAACGCCTGCTGCACGCTGACAAAGGCTGCCGTATGGTCGGGATGATTGTCATGTATTCCTGTCACAAAGATTTTGCCAAACGGAGTCAGATCCAGCTTTTCCAAGCATTCCGTATGCTGCATCAAGCCGCCGTCTTCATATTCCAGCATTTCGTAGTCTCTGACTCCCGCTTTTTGCATTTCACTGACAAATTCCTGTTTTCTTATCTGTTTTTCAACCTCCGGCGGCCTATCTCCCTGTCCCTGTCTTCCGTCCGTGAGCACAACCACCTTACAGAGCTGTGGATACAATGCAAGAAGCCCTCCCGGCCCGATGCACTCATCGTCCGGGTGAGGCGCGACGATAAGCAGCCTGTCATTATTATTAATTGTCAATGTTTGCATTTTAACCCTCACTCTGGTATTTGAATCATATTTCAAAAGCGGACTTTTTAGGAAAAAGCCGGGCTAACGCCCTATTGATTTCCGATTTAATTTGTGTAAAGTCCCCTTCGCCCGTCTCATTCAGGCTGACAATCGGATATTCCTGCTTCCCGATCGCCGCTGCCGCGGCCCGGTAGTTGTTTTCATCAACCAGAAACAGCTTCCCCCGATACTTATGAGGCACAAAATTCCCGGAGCAAATCTGCCACATGGTAATCAATCTCTGCGTCACGTCAGAATGTGCGCGGAATTTATTTCGTGACGCTGCCGCAAGCGCTTCCGGTTCCTTCTCCCATATTTCCCGCAACACCGATTTTTTCATCGGCATTGCCTCGTGGGGATAGACAAATGATTCAAAGTTATTCCAAAACTCCAAGTTATGGTTCTGCTGCAGCCGCTCCCCATAAACCGGGGAAAACCATTTGTTCCGGTTACGCGCTATCACGTTCCTTTTATCAAAATTTCGGTTTAGGAGAACCATATTGTTGACGCAGGCATAATTCATCTGCAAATCCATTCCCTTGTCCGCTTTTAATATGAAGTGTGTCTCCACCGCCTCTTCGCACGGCAAATTATCCTGAAAATAGTATGTTTCCGGTATCGGCTGTGTGACGAACAAGTCGTCATTAAACAGAATGAAGTTCTCGCTCAGCTTCTCGATCCGAAAATAATTCATCTCTATGACATTGGAATTAAAAGTCGGCAAAAAATCCTTTGGAATGTATTCCTCATGTCTTACCACCGCCAGCCTGTCATAAGCAGTATCCAGCCATTCCGGGATATGCCCCCATGTTATGAAAAAAACCTTATGTACCCACGGCATATACGCCTCGATCCCGCGGAAGATATACTGTAAATTATCCCAAGATTCGTATCGAACATCAGACGCCTTACGTTCCGCGTCATATTTGCTTTTCTCCGCACGCCACTGCGGATCATTGCCGTCCACCCAAGGGAGAACCAGATCAATGGCACTGTTATTCATAGTAGTCCTCCATGTCAGAACCGTTTACTGCAATCAGAGCATGTAAGGCTCTGGCTCAAATTACTAATTTAAAAAATCACTATATCCGCATGATTTTTCAAACGAATCCTGTCATTTAAATTGTATTGTCTGCGTAAATACACTTTTTTCATAATGATTGATATATTTCTCCTCCCCCTTTTCCCCGCACACATATTCACCGAATTTTCTTTCCATCCTCCGGTAAATGGGGAGATGCTCCTTCCTGATTCCTGCTTTCACCGCAAACTCTTCCTGAGATAACTGCGGCCGCAGGTAGGCTGCAAATTTGTCGTATAGCTGATAAACCGCCCGCCATAAAACATATTCATACGGAATCGGGAACTCAAAAACCCATTCGTAATCAAAGTTAACAGGCTTTCTTCCCTCTATTATCTTAAAGTTTGAAAATATCAGGTCCGCGTTTGTGACGGGTAAACTGTACTCCCCTTCCGGTGCCTGATCCCCAAACACACGCACAAACTCTTCTGTCATGGCAAAAGGAATCTTCTGTTCTTCTCCGGGCATCAGGTATTCCCGTATCAGACTTTTTAACGCTTCAATCATGGCATCCGCTGAATGTCTGTAACGGTAAAAAGATACATCCAGATTGATACCGTCAACATAAGGTGTCTGATACTGCCCGTTGACCATCTCTCCGCTGACATAATCAATTCCTGACAAAGTTCCCTTCCACTTTCTTTCCTTTTCTGATAGTGCCGCGATATGTTTTTCTGCCTCCTCATGCAAAGCGGACTTTATCACTCTCCTGCCGTCTCCTTCCTTCACAATGCAGGTCTTCATCCGGTACTGCCTTTTCCTCAATCTGTTATAGCGCGAAAAAGGAACCTGTATTTCTGTATCTCCACAGATGAACAAAAAAGAGTTGGAAAAATAGGAAAACACAGAATCCGTACATATCTGGTCAAAAGCCGCCGCATCATTAAAGTGGTAAACACGGCAGTCTGCGTAATCCTTTTTGAAATATCTCAAATCCCCTGCCTGGGGCAGCATATCGTCACTGTAAATCACATCCGGCAGCTTATAGTCGGACGCCGGATAATAAAAAGCTGCCTCTCCGATTCCAGCCTCATCCAATATCTTTTCAATTTCAGGCTTTGAAAAAGTTCTCACCTTTTTCTCCCCGGCATAATCGTTGATACTGCTGTACATCTTCGCCGTATGATCCTCCGGCGCTCCGTTAAAATATTTCAGTCCCATCTTGTTCTCAATGGCTACGATGATTTTTCCGCCCGGCTTCAGATATCCTTTGATCTTTTGCAGCATGGAAATATAAGGTTCGTCGCCGCCAACATAAAGCCCCGCATACTCCCATACGCCGATCAGTGTGATATAATCATACTTTTCCTCTATCAGAATATCTTTAAAGTTCCCTACTTTTATTTCTATGTTATCCTGTTTCCGGTTTCTCTCTGCGTTTATAAGAGAACGCCTTTTAGACAACTCGACACACGTTACTTTCTTTACCTTTCTACTAAACAAACCTGTGAGCGCGCCGCACCCGGAACCGATTTCTAAAAGGCTTGCACCCGGGTCAAACGGATACCATTCCAGAATATTCTCCCTGATGTCCGACAAATGATACAGAACCGCCCACTGGCTGCTGCTTCTTAGCAGCCGCTCACTCGTACCGTCACGGAATGCCTCTAATATGATATCCTCAATGTCGCCGTCCGAATATCTGTCCTCACCTGTATAAAAAGAATAATCCAAAACCACATTTCCTATTTTTTCTTTCATGCCAAATTCCTCGCTATCCTTTATTTTCTATACAGGCGATAATCTGTCCGAGATATATTTCATCATCCACGTCCTCCACTTCCGCCGGGGGAAGCTGCGAGACATACTTTTTCGGGTTAGGTACTTTTTTCTCCGCCCCTGCGCGATACCACTCGTAGTCCATATCCATCTGCCCGATATCAACCACCTGATGCCCGCTGTTAATCAGGTCATAAGCCAGCACCTTCCCGGCCGGCCCTAGGACGCATAAAACCAGTTCGTCTTTAATCAAGTCTTTCGCCGTATCCAGTATTTCCTGATACTTTGCGTACGCGTTTTGGGTCGGACAAAGGATTCGCCGGATAGATTTCACATTATCGAACAAATCGTTGCCTTGTCCCGTTCTTGTCTGCGCCCCCTCGATTAAAATAACGTCCCGGTCCTGCCATATCCTTTTGACAAAACGCACCCGCTCGGCAGTCCCCGATTTGTCTTTATACGGATAATAGCATTTAAACAAATACGCATTATAGTATATCCGGTTTAGTCTCAGCAAAGAAAGATGCCTCGCCCTGGTTTCCTCTGTCATATACCCACGTATCCCATCCGCAATTTCCTCAGAATACAATTCCAGATTCCCATAATTATCGGCAATGCCAATCAAAATATTTTCCTGTTCTGTCTGGATAACCTCTTTTAACCGGCTCCCCAGCTCTCCGTCATACTTTTGAAAATTGACACGGTCATTTCCTGCTATTATTTCAAATTCACCATCCCCAAACCGGATCATGGAGCATTTTTCATTCACAATGCGGTTGACCGCTTCCTCACCGCTATGTATCATTGGAAATCGGTATCCGTTTTGCCGTATCTTATCGGCGATCTCATATCCGGCATTATCCAAACGGATATTTACTACTCTTTCCAGCTCTTCCAGCCGTTTTTCGAGAATGTCAATCTTCCATCCCTTACTGTCAAAGAATACCCGTATTTTTTCCTCACTTTGACTGCCATCAAAATAGAATAAAACCTTCTCCGGGTCTGTTTTGCTTTGGCGGAGCTGATATGCAATAGCCGCATAGTTCACTACGGTAACTACGAGATAGTCAAAGTCATTTTCCACATCTTTGAACCGGACAATCGCCCTGCCCTCAAAATACTGTCCTGTATGTTCAGGATTGTTATCAATGAAGCCGGTGATTTCTTCTGTACCTGTATAATTATGAAGCGCTTTACGGCAGCCTTTGCCCGTTCCCCAAAAATATAGTTTCATATCTACCCGTTCCTTTTACGTTAGACTTTAATAACCGCCCTATAAAATCTGAGAAGATCTTTTACTACATAATCCGGGTGTAATTTCTCTATCCTCTCTTTTGCCCGCTTTCCCATTTCCTGTTTCTCCTGCACATTCATTCTCGCCGCCATTTCCATTTTTATCAGTAAATCCTCCGGATCACCGATTCGACACAGCAATCCGTTTTTGTCGTGTTCTATCAGTTGTTCAAAACTCGCGCCATCCGTTCCTATCACTACCTTTGAAAGCGACATAGCTTCCAGACAGGCATTGGGGAAATTGTCAATTATGGAAGGCAGCACTACAAATTCCGCATGTTCTATTACCGGATATAGTTTTATGTGCTCTAACGGTTTCCCAATCATTACTCTGTTTTTGCATCTTCCTGCTCCTTTCATGATAATATCTACTGCCGGTCTTCCATTAACCGAAAGAGCATCTCCGATAAAGACAAAATAATAATCCTCATGACACTCTAAAAATCTCTCAAGAATTTTGGCAATAACCGTTATACCCTTTGCATAATATATCCTTCCAAAAAACAGCGCATATTTTTTCCCTTCTAAGTGCGTATCATAAAAAGAATTATCATGTACTTTAACATCTTGAATATATGGCGTCTCAATAACATAGGTTCGTTTCTTAAAGTCTTTCTGATAAGCATCTGCCATCACATTGCTGGGCGCAAATACCGCCCGACAACGTTTCCCGGCAAAAATCTCCAATACTGACGCCACAAAAACAGAACATCTTTCCATTGAATCATACGTAGGATTCTGTTTCCTCGTATAAGATGACAATCTCATTATTGCCGGTGTTTTGCCGTTATAAAGCAATGATATGGCATTTAAAGACGTGAACTGAATAATATCTATATTTTCCAGTTTTATCAGCTCTTTCAACCGATTATT
Organism: uncultured Lachnospiraceae bacterium; assembly: GCA_910587095.1. GTDB lineage: Bacteria > Bacillota > Clostridia > Lachnospirales > Lachnospiraceae > UBA3282. The sequence goes on along the minus strand of CAJUMJ010000036.1, from coordinate 52,679 downwards.
CAGGTAATAGCTTCTACATGCCGAAGCGAAAAAAACGTTGAGCCAGGAATACGCTGTATTAACAATTCGGCACTTAACTCCATATATTTTTATTCCGTCTTCAACCCTGCAGGAATCTCTGTCACTGCAATATACAATAACCGGCGTGTGCCCCATATCTTTTAAAGCATGAGATACCTTATATATATACATAGGAAATCCATCCTTTGGAATCCCTCTGTCTACATAGCCATTGGCTGCATATAAAATATTCATATCAGTTTTTCCTTATCCGCAAACTTTTTCCGTACCGATAAACAAATTCTGTCAACCCAATCCCCTTGTAATCCTCCTTCATATAGGAAAACAACTCCTCCAAATCACAGTACAGCTTTTCAATCTGCCTTTCACTTCCAAACGTAGGGCTGCCGCCGGGCATTAACTCTGAAGAATGGAGCATAAATTCAATATACGGCTGCCGTGTTTTCTGGTTCCAATCAACGATTGCTTTCATATCTTCCAAGTTATTCCCTGTCGGGCGAAACCATTTATGTACAATTGCTTGTTTGCATGTGCGGGGATGAAGACATGCTTCCAAATGCAAATTCGGTTTTATAGTGACCGGGACTTCTATCATCTGTGATTCCCTGTCCTTCGAAATATTATAAATTCCTCTTGGGAACAATCTATAATCTGTTCCTCTGCTGTTTTTTGTCTGACCTGTAATATGACGCCAGCTAAGGCCGGGCGTAACCGTGCAGTCTGCAATATATCCCTTTTGAGCAAGAAGTCCAACATATTTTTGGTCTAAATACCATCTGCCTCCCCTGTGACTTTTAATAGGTGTCTGAAAAGTATCTTCCAAAAGCTTTGTCAGATAGTCAATTTTCTGTTCCAGAATGTACATGGGATATTCCCCTGCATAAGCCTTATTTCCCCCCTGTCTATCCGGCAATGAATATGATGGCGGGCTGTTAAATGCATGAAGGTGCATTCCGATTTCCAACTTTTTATTTTTCAGCCCTTCTTTCGCCAGCTCCTGCAAAGGCTCCGATAATGCCATCTCGTAATTTGTCAGATAGGTGGGAACGAAACCGTATTTTTCGCATAACATCTGAAAACGTTCTAAATAAGCGCCATTTTTATTTGTGATTCTGCCCAGCGCTTTCTCAGAGTTTCTAACCCTCCATAAATTGTCTCCCTCGGTATCAATTGTAATAATAAATTTTTTCTTCATGGCCGTTCCTCTGCCCATATTCCCTATGTCATATAAATATTAACCATCGGATACCAATGTTTTGTTTCAATCTGCTTTTCTATTTGAAATATGCCACTGTCCAGAATCATATCGTGGCACACCGTATTGATATATATGATTCTGATTTTTCTATGGTTTCGCATATAACTGTCTTTTATATTATCTATTACCTTCTGAAAAACAGAACCGCTGAACGGATTATAAAAGTAAAAATAATTGTATCTGTCAATTTCTGTAATTTCACGCGCGTCCGCAAAGCATATTTCTATATCACTGATTTTTAACCTGTCAAAATTGTCCTTCGCTATCGTACATAGTTCCCGATCCCTCTCAACTCCGCCAAGATTGCGAAAACCATACTCATAAAACTGAACCAATGCGGCTCCTTTTCCCATTCCGTAATCAAATATGGCATCATCGCTTTTCAGTGGTAATGATGATACGATTTCCTTAATTGTCATATATGGAGACGGCGTATATTCCGCACACTCAAAACTCTCGTTTCTTTTATTCACAAGAAAATCACATCCGTATTTGTCTTCCATCCATATAAGAAAATTTAATGACTGTCCTTTGTTATCGTCAAAAAGCACCTCCCGCACGTCGAAATAGTGCTGATCTTTCAATGCGCCTATTTCTTTGCACAGCATTTCAGGCTCTTCCGTATCTTTCATACATAAGAAAATAATTACACCCGCAGGGTCCTTCGTTTTTAAGAACTCCGCTTTTTGTATTCCCTCGTTCGTATCATTTTTATCAATTATGCTGACTTGATATCCGCCACGCTTTTTCAAATAGTCATATAGAAATTCTCCGATCTCACAGTAATATCCCCATATGATAATTTCTTTCTGCCTCGCCCCGCTGCCCTCTAAAACTTTCTCCAGCCTTCGTCCCATTTCATCCCAAAACATATTTTTCTCCCCTCAGATCTGAATCGATCAAAACAGTAATGTAACCAAATTCTTGTCTCTGAAATACCCGAACTCTGACAACTTACTTTCCAATTTTTGAAAGGTCTGTTCCTGTAGTGTCATTAATAACAGATGCCGGCCACCATCAAAGCGTTCCAAGTCTTCATCCCGCAAATACTGTGCTTTTTCTGGTGCTTTTGCATAATTATCAAGAATTTTGTAATGTGTGTACTCCAGACGTTCCATTTCATCTCGCACATATTTCCCTATTTTGCCAAACCCATATATGATGATCTCTTTCTCCTGTTCTTTCATCATACTTTTTAATTTATCATCAATCATTTTGATCATTTTACAAGGTATTACAAAACCGGATTGATATGTAATCACATTTCCGCCAAATCCTCGTTTGAAATCAGCTATGGCATGGGTTTCCTCAGAAAAATCCGATATCCCGTTAAAATCATAGATCTCATACCCTTCCGATTTAAAATACAGCATATCCTGATAATGCATCATTCTGTTCGCACGTCCAATCAGGTTTTTATACTGAACATATTCTTCCTTTCGGTACAGAGAACATGATGTGGCAAGCATCGCCCGTTTGTCCTCTTTGTCCAGATAATAAGTATGTTCAACAAGCAGTGTACCGTCACTACTATAGCATTTCGTCACCGCATACATCCCATCTGCGGCTAATTTTCTGACTTTAGCCTCTCCTATATGTCCCAGATTCTTTAGATCGGCAAAAGCATTATACAGTGTAAGAAATTCCTGCAGTTCTTGTTCTGATATGTCCAGCAGAAATTCCGTACAGAGTTCGTCCCTATTTAGCGCACGCCTGACTTCATAGCGCGTATTCTTAGTCATTTGCCGCAAAAGCTCTTCCGGCGATTTCAACAGAGACACTTCTATTGAATGCGTATGATTTCCCCAGCAGCCACCATATTCTATAAAACTCATAACAGCCTTGTATTTATCAAATACATCATCGCTGACATTCTGAGGATAAATTACGTTTAAGGAATCATAATCGCTATACTCTTTTTCAATAGTGTCAAGGTTTAACCCTTTGTTAAAATAAATGACACAAATTGACCTGTCATTCTCATTGAATACGAACTCCATTTACTCTCTCCTGTTATAACTCAAACAAAATATCCTCTAAGGACATGATCTCTATATTCGTTTTTGCTTCTAATTGTTCTTCGATTTCATTGTAAAAATATATTGCCGTCACAATAATTGCATCCACATTCTCCAATTCATCCTCCGGGCTTACGATATCAATGTCCGAATATATACTCGTTGCGTTTTTGTCAATACAATACCGCACACTGATATCAGAATTTTTCAGCTCTTCATATAAGCGCTGCCCCACAAAACTCATGCCGTAAATAGCAATAGATTTAATATCATGCGCATGAAAATAATCTGTGATTGACTTTCCTTCCTGCTTTGTCTGCATCCATCGATCATACAATTTCATAATAGCAAGATGCTTGTTCGCTAACTGCTGGCTTTCATCTCCTCCTATCACTTTGCCTGTCGCAACTACTCCTCCAATCGCGCCTATAGCCGTACCTGTTAATAAAGATAAAATACTCACTGCCCCTTTTTTCATTGCAATTTCCTCCTAAAACCTGTAAATTTTTTATTTCTATATTGCACTCTAAAAATCATCCAGCAGAATACACTTTCTCTTACTTTTTATCTTGCGAATAAGATCCTCGTAACCCTTATGTGGAAAGGCCAGTATAATCAAGTCACAATCCGGAATTTCCATATACGGTTTAATGACTCGGATTCCTTTATATTCTTCAGCGGACTGATCAATTCCTGCAACAATGTCAACCCCATTTCCCAGTAATAAATCGCAAAGCGGCTTTCCCCTTTTTCCTAAACCCCATACAATAATTTTCCTATAATCATTATCTATAACGTAATCTTTCACCTTATATCTTTGTCTTTTCTCTGCCTCCTCCAACATTTTTTCATGTATAAACAAATTGCTGCTTACTACTGCATTATATATCCGCAAAAGTTCTTTATCATAATGCAATTTAATGATATTATGGTATTCATCCAGCACACTTTTTTCAGGCATATACTCCCATGTCATACTAAGCATCCAGAAAATATCCCTGACATTTTTATATGTGTCTTCCGTAATCTGAAAACAGCCAATATTGATAAATTCATCCTTATCATTTAAAAATGTATACTTATCCGCACAGACAGTACCGAGTAAAATTTTAGTAGCTACGCTTTTCTTTACCGCGATTATATCCGAAGTCCCTTCTAAAATACCCAAATAGTTCAGCGAAACATCATGCACCAGAACAACCGCATCTTTTGATAAATACGGAAGTATAGCAAGAAAATCCAACAATTCCCCCGGCAGAACATGAGCGCTGTCAATAAAAACTAAATCTATACCCTTTCCTATTCTCTCTAACTGCCCTGCGATTGTCCTTCCTGTTAGTATGGATACCATCTTATCCCAACCGTACTTATCATTGAAATAACTACAGATACAGCCAGATTCGTATCTGTCGTCATAATACAGCTTCCTCGATAAATCTACACCATATATTCTGCTGTCCAGTTCGAGCATTGAAACTGCCTTTGCAATTACGGCCGTAGTGCCTCCTTCTGCAATCCCTATTTCAACAATTTTTTTAGATTTACGCTCTCGAATAATTCCGCATATTAGCGCCTGATCAAAATCCCTTACCTGCCTTCTCTCTATGGTCCATTCTTTTGGCACCTCATTAAGGATCTCAAGCGGTTCATACCAACAATCTGCCCTCATAATTTGCATTCTCCCATTTCTATAGTGAAACACTTTATAATAGTATTCCACACATGTCTTTCCATTCCGACTTTAATAGTCTCTCAAAGCTTGTACAGTTTCCAACACCGATGTAATTATCAGGAACCGCAAACCCTTGTTTCTTTCTATATAAAATATCCTCTGGCAGTACATCTTCATATGCTTTTTTTAATATTGTTTTTAATTCGTTTCCATAAAAATACTCGTCCTGCGCCAAAGAAAACACGTACTCCACCAAATCTCTGTCCAAAAAGGGTACTCTCGCCTCCAACGATGTACGCATGGCCGTCCGGTCGGTTTTTGTCAAAACATCTCCCGGCAAGTAGGTCTTAAAATCCAAATACCGCATTCTTGTCATAAGAGGTAATTCTTTATGATAATATTTCCTCAAAAACCATTTGCTGTCATATTCTTCATCAATATGAAGCTTTTTTCTCCATCCTTTATATGTTTCCTGCTCGAAAAACCCAAGGAAACGGCCATACGCAGACAAATCACCTTCCAGTTTTCTGATAGTATTTCCTTTTAATACACTCCCCGCAAAACGTGATTTTTTCAAAAAGTTTTCTAATTTTTCTCCACCGGCCAGCCTTTCTTTTCTTCCCTCAATAAACCAGCGATATCGTTCATATCCCCCGAAAATTTCGTCTCCTCCATCCCCGGTCAAAACAACCTTAACTTTCTTTCTTGCCAGCTTAGATACAAGTAAGGTGGGATAAGCCGTCGTATCTCCAAACGGTTCATCAAACAGATCCGCCAAGGTGCCCTTCAAATTCAAAATATCTTCTGCAGACAACACCTGCAATATATTCGGAATACCGCATACTTCCGCTGCTTTTCGGGCAAAATCGCTCTCATCATATCTTCGATTTTCAAAACCAATGGAAAAACTGTTTACATCAGGGTGGATTTTGCTGCATTCATAACTCACAGCACTCGAATCAACACCTCCGCTCAAAAAAACTCCCACCGGCACATCCGCAATCATCTGTTTCTTTACCGATATGTGTACCAATTCTCTGATATCATCCAGGACTTCCTGTCTTTTCTTATTACCATGTGCTTTCGTATTAATTCTTAAGTTCCAGTATTTTGCTTTTTTTATGATCTTTTTTCTTTTCAGGTCATAATATAGATATGTTGCAGGTTCCAGTTTATAGATATTTTGGTACAGGCTTTTCGGTTCTGGTATATATTGATACGCCAAATAGTCGTATATTGCCGTTTTATCAATAACAAAAGTACTATTTCCGTCGTTTGCGGCAACAAAAGCTTTTAATTCAGACGCGAATGCAAACTGCTGATTTCTATAAAGATAGTATAATGGTTTGATTCCATAGCGATCTCTGTATAGCTTGAGAAGTTGTTCTCTTTTGTCATAAATTACAATTGCAAACATCCCATCGATATAATCGATAAATGTATCCCCATATTCTATGTACGCATATAATATGACCTCTGTATCAGAAGTCGTCGTAAAATGGTATTTTTGCTTCAGTTGATTTCTCAGGGTATCAAATCCGTAGATCTCTCCATTAAACAAAAGCACAACATTTCCATCCGGAGACTCTAACGGCTGCATTGCCCGGTCCGATAAATCCATAATGGCCAATCTGGTAAAAGCAAGCGTACAGTCCTCAAATTGGAGAACCTTTCTTCCGTCAGGCCCCCTATGTCTGATACGCTCTATCCCTTTCTGGTAATTCCACTCTTTGATGTTACCGCCCATGATTCCGCACATATGATTCCCCTATCGTCTTATCCCACATTTTCCCTACGCGCTCTATCGTAAAAAATGCCGCCCTTTTTTTGCCGCTCTTCACATATTTGTCGAGAACACGGCGGTTTCTCATAGTCTTTACAATTTCCTCTGCTATTACCTCTTTTTTTCGCTCGTCCTCAAAAACAGGAGATGCTTCATCAATAAACGGAACCAGTACTCCGTATTTTGCATATTCCACTTCCTCTAATTTTGTCATCTTTGTGTGCGGCGCCAGAATTTCCCTTGATGCGCCCGGAGAATCCATACAGACAACAGGCACCCCCATGGACATGGCTTCTATGGTTGCATTTCCAAATCCTTCTACTTTTGACAAGAGCATAAATAATTTACTGTGCATTAAATAATATCTTGTATGACTGATATGCCCGGTAAAGATAACAGCATTTCCACCATGTACTTTCTGCAATTTCCTTTTTAGAGAAATGGCATATTCGTCCGTATCCACTCCTACAAGAAGTAATTTCGCATCAGGAATCTGTTTCTTTATCCTGAAGAAAATATCAACCAATAATTCCTGCTGTTTTATCTCGGATATTCTGGCCAGACATACAATCGCATTGTCCCCATATATCCATTCATCATCATTCCTTTGACTTGACGCTGTTTCAACTGAATTGGGAATTATTTTTATTTTATTCCTTTTGATTCCATAATTTTCGACCATATCACGCGCACCGTAATGCGAAATTGTTACCACGCAGTCGGCCCTGTTATATAAAAATCCAATCAGTCCGGGCATATAAAGTTTCGAGGTATAATTTCGCGGTGAAAGCACTGTACATACTCTGACAATCACACGCTCTGTCGTCTTCGAGAGGACATTGAGCAAATTGTAAAGCTCCATAAAACTTATAGCCGCATCTATTTTGTATCTCTTTTTCAACGTTCTGATTTCCAGTGCCCTTTTCCCAAGGCTTCGGACAAGGCCAGACCAGCTTTGATAGTCACTGTAATAACTGCCTCTGCACTTTAAATGAACCACTTTACCGGCGAAATCATATTCCGCAGATTTTTGCTGTTCCGTAAAAATATAAAGGTTATGCCCCTTGTTCGAAAAATATTTACTTATTTCTGCAGCAACCCGTTCTGCTCCTCCGTTTGATAACGACGGAATTAAAATGGCTATATTCATCTATTGCACACTCCCGCATGGTCCTTACAATCCACTGTCATCTACATAGCACAGTTGAAGTAATGCTCTCGCTTTCATATAATATTCAATCTGCATTTCCAATCCTTCACGAAATGTCACCGATTTTGTATCATCCGCCAGTTGAAATCTATATTTTGTCTGTTCATCGACAAACTTTAAATCCAGCGCATCTGCAGTGCTGGGATAAATGAGAGATTCTGTGGCAGGCAAAATACCAACCTCTTTCACAAGGTCTTCAAAAGTAATGTCTTTTAACATTTCAAGGCATTCCGTTTCACCCAAATACTGCAATATTCTCTCTATATACTCCTGTAATAGCAAATCTGAAAAATGACCTCTGTCACAGAACAATTTTTTATACTGATAATTTTCTTCTATAAAATCCGTAATTTTGACCTCAGATATTCTATCCCAAAAATAAGCTCTCTCTAATGTTTCCTGATGATGATAAAGTACTTTTTCTTTATCAAAGAATTTTTTATCGCTGAAAGACTCAATGATCTCTCTTTTGGTCTTTCCCTTTTCGATCCACTCCTCTAAAATATAATCTCTTTCACAGTATGCTTTTAAATTTCTTCCAAACGGAGAAATATACCATTTGGCAACATCCCGTTCTCTTCCCGTATCCTGTGGCCAGTAGCTTCCAAATAGCGGCAGGGAAACGCTGATGTCTTCGCATTGATCCGATGCCTTCTCTTTTAAATTCTTATAATCTGCTATCAATCTCGCCGAAACCGTTGTCGGCCTGAGCATAATATCCGCATATTTCAACATTTCCATGCATTGTCTGACTTTGTGGAAATTATATGCATTTTCACTGGCGCAAACATTAGGCTGGTCAAAATGTACCACTGCATATTTTTCCCGGAATGCAGGAATCGTTCCCAACGTTTTGGTAATTTGGTAAATTTTGCAGCGGCCAATAGAAACCAATAATCGTTTCCCCAAATATTCTTTCTCATATCTTGCTTCGAAAAAAACGGAAGTAATATAGTTTTGGCCAAAAGTCCAACCATTCAAAAACAGCTTTCGTTCAATTTCTTCATAATATGCGCTGCAAATAATAATAAAGTCATCCGCTTTATCTAAATCCGCAAAATGTACTGCGTTTAAATCTTCAATGGGCTTTATCACTTCTTCACTACTTGTACATGTATTCAGCAAAAAACTGTCTTTATATTTTTGGTAAAATGCATTTCCTGTGTTTCCTGTTCCCCATATAACCAGTCTTTTATGTGAGTATTCGGTTTCCATCTTTCCTCAGTCTCCTATACCTGCAATTTATCTTCTATCATATGTATAAAACCGCCCATTTTCTTTTCACGCACAATTTCCTGTATGGTAAATTGAATTTTAAATGTTTTTTCTATTCTCAATATCAAATCAATATACATGATAGAATCCCATCCTCCAATATCCCCTACTGTCATTTCATCACTTATCTCTATGGTTTCATCCCCCACAATACGTCGGAATATTTCCTGTAATTTATCTCTTACGTTCAATTCTCTTCTGCCTCCTTCCATTTTTCCGTTATTCTCTCCAATGGTGAAAATAATACTTTTTCCATCAACGTCATCATGATTCCCAAGACGATGATAATAATAAAAGTAATCTCTGTCTGCGCCGTGCTCCTCCCCAGATTCAGTACATAGCCCAAACCGCCTGGTACGCCAACCATTTCTGCCGCAAGAACAACACGCCATGAATATCCAAGTCCCAATTTCATTCCTGTAATGACATAGGGAACAATACTTGGTATGATCAGCAAAGTAGTTTTTTGAAGCAAATTTGCCTTGAGCGTTAAAAACAAGTCTTTCAAAGCAGGATCTATCTCCTCAACTCCTTGCATCGTGTTAATACATATCGGCGTAATAGCGCTCATTGCAATTATGAAGACCGCAGCATCGTTTCCCAGTCCAAACCAGATAATTGCCAGCGGAATCCAAGCCACTCCCGGAATCGGAGCAATAATTTTAAATAGTGGATAGACTAACTTTTTAACGCTCCTTTTATACCCCATTAAAATTCCGACTGGAATACCGATTCCTGCTCCAATTGCGAAACCGGCAATAACCCGTACAAAACTTACCAGAATATTTTCTAATAAATATCCTGACGCTGTAATGTCCGCCATCTTTCCGGCAACTTGAAAAGGGGAAGGAAGCACCATTTTAATCATGTTGTCATCATATTTTCCGAACATTCCCGTTGCCGATAATAATTGCCAGAAAATTACTAACAACACTATGGATGAATAATCCTGCAGCGCCCTTATTATCTTAGTTTTCACGCTGGATACCTTCCTCTATTCTTTGATCAAACAGCTTCTCTTTTTCCGGTATTTTCTCAATATATCCCAGTTCTTTTGATTTCTCCATGAACTGCATAACCGCCTCTTGATCCAACTCATTCGATACCATTGAGCGTTTCATTGCGTTTGCAACAATATTTTCGTCAATGTCTAAAATCGATGCAATCGTCCCATATGCAGATGCATCCGTATTGATATAATCAATTGCTTTATTAACCGAGTTTGTTACGGACTGTACCAATTTAAAATGATTATCAATAAATGCCCCGTTAACTGCCAACACGTTTACCGGATATGCATAATCGGAATTATATTTTTCCTGCCATTCAGATGCACAATCATATACCACCGAGACATTGTCATAGGACGCTTCCGCCACCGATGCAAAAGGTTCCCAAGTCATAATTGCATCAACCTGATTCAGCATCATGGCATTTGCCATATCTGCCGGAGCAATTCCCGTTATCGCCGTAATACTGTCCTCCGCAATTCCCGCATCGGGCAAAATAAAACCCTTAAGTAAAACATCCGTAACCGTTCCCGGCGAAGGAACTGTCAATGATTTTCCTTTCAAATCCGATACGCTCTGAATACCCGTGTCATTTCTGGTCAATATGACATGACCGCCATTGTTCACACCTTCTAAAATCCTCACATCCAGCCCTTTCGCATTCCACACCGCAACAGGCATTGCTCCCACCACACACATATCCAATTCACCAGCCGCCATAGCTTCCATAATTGCAGTGCCGTCCGAGAAATCCAACACCTCTACTTTGACATTTAAATCATCAAAATATCCCATTTCTTCCGCTACATAGACAGCGCTTGCCCCTATCGCCCTGTTGGTTCCGATTTTTATGCTTTCAGGGTTTTCTTCCTTACTTCCTTTTCCGCAAGCAGACAAAAAGCAAAGCATCAGCAAAGCAATCAGCAATCCACACCTATTCTTCATCATATTTCTCCTTATAAAGTTCAACTAACTTTTTTCTCTGCACTTTCCCGTTATCTCCCAATGGAAATTGATCGAGAAATATTATTTCTTTTGGTACTTTAATATCCATGAGTTTATTGCGGCAATACTTTTTTATCTCAGCTACCGATAATTTTGTCCCTTCACGTAATTTTATGAAGGATACAACCTGTTCCCCATAAAGTTGATGTGTGATTCCTACCGTCCCGGCAATCTCCACTCCATCTATTTCATATAAGACTTCATCTATTTCCTTCGGCGAAAATTTTTCTCCCATTCGGTTAATCAGTTCCTTTTTTCTCCCTGTAAGAAATAAGTATCCGTCTTCATCCAAATAACCAATATCGCCCGTTTTCATCCATTTATCATGAAACGTCTCCTGATTCACCGATGGCTTATTCAGATAACCCGCCGTTATATTGTCTCCTTTTACTGCCACCTCTCCCTCTTCCATGATCGGCATATCATTCCATTGTTCGTCTACAATTTTGATTTTATTGCCAAATGCCAATCCAACAGAACCGGCCTTCCTTTGCAGCGGCGGCAAAGGATTAGACGTTAGCTGGCTTCCTCCTTCCGTCATTCCATAGGATTCGATAACCGGTATTTTATATTTCTCCTCAAACTTCTTTATTACGCTGACAGACAGCGGTGATGACGCGGAACGAGCAAATCTTAGCGTAGTCTCTCCCACTGTCTCCTCCTGCTCAAGCAGCAGATATGAGTAAAAGACCGGTACCCCGCTAAACCAAGTGATTTGATATGTCTTTACCTGTTTCCAGAATTTTTCTGCATCAAAACCGCTTGTGACAAACAATTCATGCCCCGCAAGCAAAGGCGTCAGCATCGTAATAACAAGTCCGTTAATGTGATACCATGGCAATACACACAGAACCTTATCCTTCCTCTCCAGTCTATGCGCCTCTGTAATATACCTCATTTCCGATATTAAATTTTTATGTGTCAACTGCACTCCTTTTGGTTCGCCCGTGGTCCCGGACGTATACAATATCAGTGCCGTATCCTCTACGCATTCCACTTTTTTATGATGTTTATCACCGTGACTCAGTTCTAACATAGTTACTTTCTGAATCACGCTATGTTCACAAACACTAATATCGGAAATTACCGAAATATCCGCTTCTTTTTTGATAATATAATGTAAATTGGCATCGTCAATTATGTATCTTAGTTTTTTGTTTTCAATTGCCGGGTTCATGGGAACAGGAATCGCATTTAAGAACAATATCCCATAAAAGCAAAGCATAAATTCCAGACAGTTCCCCATAAACAATCCTACGGCCTGTCCCTCTCCAACTCCCCTGTTTTTGAACAAATCTGCATACTCCCGCGCCTTCTTCTCCAGTTCACAGTATGTTAATGTTTCCAAAGAATCGATATCTGTAGCGAATAGCTCATCTCCATATAGCACCGCCTGCTTTTTTACCAGTTCTTTAATCATCTGCTCCACCATCCTTGTTATCAATAATACCTGTAAGAAAATCCCTTATTTCTATAAATTCATGGCTGCTTCTTGACCAATCATCTGTTTTAGGAATGTCAAGCACCTTCAAAATCCTGGAAGGCTCGTTTTTATCTCTGGATAAAATCAGAATCCGATCAGACAAATATATTGCCTCCTCAATATCATGCGTCACCATACAAATAGAAAAGCAATTCTTTTTTTGCATTTCCCGCAGGTCATCCAATATCCCATATTTCGTCGTAATATCTAAAGCGCCAAACGGTTCATCCATCAATATTAATCTGGAATCCATAACAAGGCTTCTGGCTATGGAAACTCTCTTTTTCATCCCGCCGGACAATTGATACGGATAAAATTTTTCAAATCCGTCTAATCCGACTTTATGGAGCATTTCCTTCGTTTTTTGTTTCCTTATTTCCTTCGCCTCTCCCTGTATAAACAATCCTATCTCCACATTGTGTTCAACATTAAACCACGGCAGCAAAGCATCCTCCTGAAATACCATCCCTTTCGTTATATTCTTATCTTTGATTTCTCCTTCATCGGTTTTTAACAGACCTGCCATAATTTTTAGCAAGGTCGTCTTTCCACACCCGGAAGGTCCTAATATCGATAAAATTTCATTCTCATTTATATCAAATGAGATATCCTCCAGAACGTCTATTTGAGATTGTATTTCGTCATTGTTTTCAAATTTTTTATTAACCCCGCTGATCCGAAGCATGTAGTTACTTTTAGATTCCATTGCCGCTTTCCTTCATTATTTTATTTAACTCCCTTTTTATATTTTCTATCGCATTCTTTTCAAAATAGCTTTTACTCGCTCCTTTTCCCTCAACAGAATTTATAATTTTATCCACTATCATATCCTCGCTTGTCACCAGATGCGCATAACCGTTTTTATATAAAATATCGGATATCTGATACTGTCCGCCTTTGACAATAAATATTTCCGCATCAAACGCCGTTGCCTGATATAAAGAGCTGGATGTTATTCCAATGACATAATCCGCAAGTCCCAGATAATAGTAAATATCCTTATTATTGTTATCAATAATTTCCAATCCGCTGTTGCACAATTGCGGATATATACTTTTCCACGCAGCGTATTCATCCGGATGCAGTTTATAAATCATTCTAAACTCTTTTAACTCATCACGCTTCCTAAGCGCTACTGCATAATCGGGCAAAATGCTTGCTGTCCGATCACCGGAAATAAACACCAAGGTCTTCTTTTTGTCTCTTTTCCTTTTTTTATAAATTTCTACCTTTCTTTCCAGATCAGGATATCCTACCGCAATGACATGATCCCGTGGAATTGGGTATCTCGGTACTTCTTTGTCGTATTTTCCATACACAAATATATAATCACAAAAAACATCAATTTTTCCCTGATATAGGTAATTATAGGCAATATGCGTATGATCGATGCCGTGCTGTAACTCTATCGTTTTAATATTTCTTCGCTTCGCTTCCACAATAATAGCTTCTAAATCAGGCGTGTAAGGCGACGTAACCATAAATGCCTTGGGCTTAACCAGGCTAAACACTATTTTTGCCCAGATTGTTCTATAGTGTATTTCATAATATTTATGAAATATATAATCATGCATCACCTTTTTTACATTCTGAGACAGTGGTATTCCGTATTCTTTTTCAAATACCTGTATAATCCGGTCAAAAAATTTTTTGATTTCCCGATTAGTACTATCGTTTTTCCTATTAAAATATTTTCGAATCCAATTCATATCTATGTATTTCAAATTTTTAGTTGTAACCGGCCTGAAGTGTCTGCCAAAGTAATCCTCTTCAAATACATAATAAGAACAATCCAGATTCTCCAACATAGTTTCCGTAACAAAACATCTATAATACTTTCCTTCTTTAACCCTTCTGCAATGGTTTATCACTACCAGATCTTTTTTCCCAATCAAAAACTGCCATCTGGATATCCGCTCCCTGATGCTCATTTTTTCACGTTGCGCCTTCACAGTCCGCCGTATGTGTGTACGTTCCTCTCTGCCGGTGACATCGTACAAAATTTCTACTAAGCAAAACCATCTCATATACTGCCATAAACGGATCTTATTTACTTCTAATTCAAAAATTCCGCTTTCCGCCTCTATCTTATATAATTTTTCTTTAAATTCAGCTACAACGTCTTCCATACCTGTCTCTCCTCTGGCAGTAAACAAAGAATCCTCTATGCATCCATACTCTGATAAATTTTTTCCCCGCAATACTTTTCTTCCGCAGTTTCTTTGTTTTTTCCGGCTCTGCTTATATATGCCAGATAAAACTCCAAGTCATCTTCCCGTGAAAAATATTGCAGAGCGTACTCATTGAACACTGTATTATTCTTGATCTCCTCCACAAGCATCTTCAGTTCCAGTTTGTCTGTAAAACCCTCTAAAACGTTCCAGACATATATCGCACTATTGTTATAATGATAGAACAGATATGAATTTGCATCCATTTTTGCACACACTATATAGGCTAACTTTCTTCTGCCTTCTTCCCAATCCGCATAAGGATTCTCATGCCAGGTAAATACGTTCGTCCGAATATCATATAGCAGTATCCTATGGTCAAATTGAGAGACAAAACATAATTTATCCTTTATTGATAAAACCTGATTAATTCTATACTGTTGCTCGGCATACCCGTCATCGTATGCGCCCACTAGTTCCTCTGGTATTGCAACTCTGACTTTCCTGTTATTAATTATCCGGAACAAGTCGCCATACAGATTATACAGCCATGTATCCCCCGAATCGTTTAATATCATGCCGTATACCATATATTCATATTCAGTATTGCAATCGTCTTCTTCCAAATATACGATCTTGAATTTCTCTTCAACGAGTGAAAACTCTATTACCATTGTAGATGAATATGCATAAATGAATTTGTTTTCACATATGTATACAGGAAAATGCTCTATTACCATTGGATTGTTTACCAACAATTTCTCTGGTAAGCAATGTACCTGCACAACATCATCAAACGGATTAATACAGATTACCGCATTAGGATACCTACATACCGCATATATGAGCTGTTTATACTCAAAAACTTCGAAAAATTTTCTGTTTGTAAAATCAGCTCCACTTTTTACGGAGTCAAAATCAAATAATTCTTTATATTCTTTCTTTATCAAATCATAATAATATATACCAATTCCGTTGGCCGGAAATAAGTAAATTTTATCTCTGAATTTTAAAATCTTTTCAAACACATTCTTTCCTGGGTTATAGTATCCCAGTGCTTTTATCTGTCTTGTCTGCAAGTCATATGTTATGATCGCGTGGATATAGGGTATAGTCATATACAATTTTCCATTTTCATAACACATTCCTCTTATTTCATCTTTGATTGCAATTTCAGCAGCCTTACCTACTTTCACGTAAATACTCCTTTTCACCGTTTAATAATGACAAAAGCGATATTGATTTTTGCATAACTTTCATATTTCTACAAAAATCATTGTAACTGATGCAATCTATTCTTTTTCCCTTTTTCATATCCTGCTCCTGTTTCCATAAAAACCGATCTAAAAGAACAATATGGGCAGTATCCGTCTCTCCGGAATAGAAACCAATCTTAGGTGCCTCAAAGTTTTCAAACTCCTTTAAATACTCGCCTGATTTTTCATCACAGACATCAAACCCGAATTTAATAAATATATTATTTCGATTAACCCTTGCTTTTCTCCTATCCCATTGACATTTTGCCTCTTCAAAACTGGCACAATGTACAAAGTCCACAATTACCTCTTCTCCTACTTTATCTCGCAATACTCCAATTGGATATGCATTATTTCGTATATTTCCTTCGCGCAACATCAGTAAAGGCTGTTCCAGATAATCATCTATTTTTTTAACAAATTTAATATAAGAATCTTTTCTCCATGCAATATTAATGGTAGGAGAACTGAACTGCAATCCCAACAGGTTGTATACATATCCTCCCCAGCAATCATCGGAAAGTATCGTTACAGGATTCTCTATCAGATTAATATATTTTTTAAAATCAGGTAGTTTAAACACCTTCCCATTAATAAGCTTGCCTTTTGGAATACCTGCTTTTATGGCCTCTTCTTCTATCGATTCATACAATGGCGCACTCGAAATAATACAATAATCAAATTCCAACATGTTGAGCTCTTCTTTGTGAATTACCGGAAATCCATCAAAATACGGTGTCACGATGTCTCTGGAAACTAATGCTTCCACCACCATGTTTCCTTTCAACATCTCGAATTTTATTTGGTTGATTATAGACTCGTATTCGTTTCCGATTCCCCAAATAATAACTTTTCTCACAATTATCCTCTTTCCACTGAATCCGCATTTCCCTGTGTAAGCACCTGATAAAACATATTCTGCCCTATTCCTACTTCTTCATTGGTTGAATACGCAAGTGCACCCTCTCTGCTATATAGCTGATCGCAGTCTCCACAAATCAGTTTGCTATCTCTCAGGCAGTCCTTTTCCTGCATGTCACGCAGCTCTTGTACTCTTGGCCCATTCAATATCTCGGCCAAAGAACTCTTTGTAATATTTCCTATCGACAACTCTGTATTAAAGTCAAAGCAGCAAGGAGATATTTCCCCATCCACTTTAATATAGCAGGCTTCCAGCGTATCCAGCCGATAGCATCTGCAAGGCTTCTTCTTTTTAAAAGTCATATCTGTATTGCCAGAATGAGGCCATCTGTGTAGCTGCCATATATTAATCTGGTCTGCCCTCCCGCTATAATAACGTTTCCACTCCTCTATTTCACCATGTGTTTCCGGCATATCCAAAAGCGCCATTATTACATACGGTCTTTTTTTTCTGGAAAGCAGCTCGTCAATGTTCTTCTTATTTTCTTCATATTTTAATATGCCGCCGTGAACTCTCTCGTACGTTTCTTTATGTATGCCATACATGGAAATATTCATTTCATCAACATAATCACATACGATATCTAACAATTTTCCATTCATTCGGTATCCGGTAGTAGAAAGTACTACGCTGATATTTTCGTAGTTATTCTTAATATATACCAACTTTTTTTCAAGCTCCGGGTCCATCAGCGGGTCGCCAAGTCCACATATATTAATCATTTTCACACCGCACTGTACCGATTCGTCCACACATTTTTCAAAAAGCTCCTGTGTCATGCAAGTAATCCCACGTGTATATTTTTCCCGCACGCACATAATACAGTTAGCCGCACACAATGTTGTATTTTCAATTGAAATGACATCCATTTTATTTCCTCCCATACTGTTTAAATTGAATTTTCTCTGTATACATCTTTCATTTGTTCCTTGTACAATATATTTAAAGCGCACCTTTCCTGAATATCCGGTACAAAACCTTCTTCTTCATCACTGAATGATCTCTTTTCAATCAGCGTATATTGCGGATTGCCACTAAACAGTTTTGCCATATCATATTTGTATGTCCAAAGATTTTCATGATGTATATTAGCTCTCCTATAAGGAAACGGTGTATCAAAATCCCATATTGCAACCATTCCACCAACCTTTAACACTCTGTCAATCTCCGAAACCACACAAGATACATATTTTCTGTCAATGCAATACATACAAAATCCAAGTATGACAACGCTGAAAATTTGATCTTCAAACGGTAGTTTATCTGCAGTACCCTGTCTTAAATTTATCTTGCTCTCCTCTCTTTGTATTTTCTCATTTCCATATGCCACCGCTTCTCCGGAAGGATCGATTCCATATCCTTGCAATTGATATTTCTCACATAAATAAGTCAGATTATATCCGCTACTGCATCCTATTTCTAAAATTTTGCTCTCTGGGCCCATTCTTATCAATCTGTGTTGCATTGCCTTCTCAAACAATTTACACCCCATTGGAATATCCAGTTCCTTCCTTGCATGATTTCTCTCAAACCATGCGTCCCCCATGGCAGTCATAAATCTTTCTTCGTTTTCACTCATGTTCTTTTCTCTCATTTATTACTTCCAAAGTTCCAAATCAACTAATCCCTTTTCTACAATCTTACATGCAAGTTCATAATTTAACGGCGTGTCAATTTCAACAGACGCTTCTTCCGGCATAATATAGGGCACTGAATTTTCCGAATGAAACATTTTATTTTTCATAAAATAATCCCATTTTGAAATATACATACATCCATTCATCGTATATTCTTTCTTTTGATCCTGCCTTCTGATACTTGGCAGATCTTTTATTGCATGGTAAAACTCCGATAAGCCGCCTTTTTCATCCAATGAATGAATAAAAACCGTATTGATCTCCGCTTCCTTCATACCAAGCAAAGTATCCGCTCCACTCTCCACAATCAGCTTTATTGCCTCGTCAAAATCCCTGTAACTGGCAAATGGGGAGGACGGCTCCAGCATACATACATAATCGTAGTTTTCCTTATCATTTTCGCTCACCCAATTCATCGCATGCATCACAACATCCGCGCTGCTTGCTGAATCAGTAGCCAATTCTGCCGGCCTCATAAACGGTACTTCAGCGCCATATTGTCTGCTGACCCCCGCTATTTCTTCATCATCCGTCGATACAATCACCCTGCTCTCATAATGACATTTCCTGGCTGCTATAATCTTGTATGCTACCAGCGGCAGCTCACCAAGCAGTTTGATATTTTTTCTCGGAACTCCTTTCGAGCCGCCACGAGCTGTAACAACATACAATATTTTCATAATTTCCCCTTCTCTCCTCCGGTCCCTGTTCTGGAGTCAATCCAAAGAATACAGTTTTCTCCAGTCCTCCGTCTCATGCCACTCGGGCTGTTCCTCCTTATATAACACACAATTCTCTAATACCAGCACATCCATATCCGTTCTCATAAAACATTCATACGCATTTTTCGGCGTACATACAATCGGTTCTCCCCTTACATTAAAAGATGTATTTACGATAACACTGCTTCCTGTCAGCTTCTTAAATTCTTGTATAAGCCTATAGTAATACGGATTTTTTTCTTTACTGACCGTCTGTATCCTTGCACTGTAGTCGACATGCGTTACCGCCGGGATATCCGAACGTTTCTGCTTTACGATCTCCAACATATTATTGTGATATTTTTGCAGCTCTTTCTGCACTGCCGTTTCTTCTCTGCGTTCTTTACGCACATTTTCTACAAGGAGCATATAGGGACTATCATCGTCCAGTTCAAAATATTCTGACACATCCTCCCTCAAGACAGACGGTGCAAATGGTCTGAAAGATTCCCTGTACTTTATCTTTTTATTCAATTTCACCTGCATCTCTTCCGACCGGGCATCCGCTATAATACTTCTGTTTCCCAGTGCCCTGGGCCCAAACTCCATCCGCCCCTGAAAAAGTCCTATCACCTTCGCATCCGCCAGTTTTTCCGCAATAGTCCTATACAAAGTCTCCTCTGACATTTTGTGATATGTATAATGGCTCTTTGTCAAATACGCCTCAATTTCTTCCGAAGAATACCGTGGCCCGAGATAACTTCCCTTTTGTGAATCGCTTTCCTCAACCTTTCTCTCAACACCCGCATACTGATAGGATGCGTATAATGCCGCGCCAAGACTGCCTCCCGCATCACCGGCTGCCGGTTGTATCCACATATGTTTAAAAATACCGCTGTTCTTGATTTTTCCATTGGCCACGCAGTTTAACGCAACGCCTCCCGCTAAAACCAAATTATCTGTTTCTTCTCCGTATGTCTCCTTTGCGTGACGCACCATCCTCAATATAATGTCTTCTACAACCTTTTGAGCCGAGGCCGCAATATCCATTTCCCGCTTTGTGATTTCCGTTTCCGGTTCTCTTCGTTTTCCTCCGAACAGCTTTGCAAACTTATCATTTGTCATCGCGCGGCCATGTTGGAAATCAAAGTACTCCATATTCATGCAAAAGGAGCCATCCTCCTTGATATCCAGTAATTCGTCCCGGATTAGGTTTTCATATACGGGTTCCCCATACGGAGCAAGTCCCATAAATTTATAATCTCCGGAATTGACTTTGAATCCGCAAAAATATGTAAATGCACTGTATAGCAATCCCAAAGAATGAGGAAACTTCATTTCTTCCTTGATTGTCAGCTTCTTCCCGTCGCCTATACCGATCGTGGTTGTCGCCCACTCGCCAACCCCATCCAATGTCAATATAACGGCTTTCTCAAAAGGAGACGGATAAAACGCCGAAGCTGCATGTGAAATATGATGTTCACATACCAGAAACTTTCTATTCGGATTTTTACCCATAATAGCCTCTATTGTTTTATGTACCCATATCCTGCTCGAAAAGATGGAATCAAAGCTGCGTTCAATAACATCTTTCGAGTCATTCCCCACAGCCGCCACGTTCTTTACAAAACGGTCAAGTGTATACAGCGGATTGTCATAAAACACGACAATATCAACACTTTCTTTCTTTATTCCGGCTTCCTTCAAACAATAGTTAATTGCATTGACCGGCATTCTCAGATCATGCTTTATTCTTGTAAACCGCTCTTCCTGAGCCGCGGCAATAATCTCACCATCTATTACAATACTGGCCGCCGCGTCATGGTATAGCGCCGCTATTCCTAAAACAACCATCTTTATATGCCTCCACTTTTAGTCTTCTGCGTTTTCTTCCACTTAAAAGTTATAAATATAAATGGGTAATTTTTCTTCCAAGCCGTCCTGGCTTTTTCCCTGACCATTTCCGGCATCTGCCATCGGTTTATTTTTCATGGCAGATGCGGCGATAACCTTTTTGATATTTTCCATTGCTTCATCATTTTTCCATAAAATATTTAATTTCTCCATCAGCTCAGGCAAAGTTTCAAAGGTATATTCTCTGCAGTAGGAACTTTCTGTTCTCTGCTGAAAATAGCTGTCCTTCCTGTGATCTGATTGTGAAAAAATAGAATCGGAATAATGATTTATTCCCCACTCATACAGCATTTCTTTCTCTTTGTCACTTTTTCCCATGTTTACTCCCATTCTGACTGCATAAAGTTCCCTTTATACCGGTAACTATCAAGCTGGTACAGCGAATAATTAACTTGTAAAAACCGTAATATTCGTTGTACTAGTTAAATTTCCTGAAAACAGGTTTAATCACATTACCGTCAATAAACTTATCAACGTCTCCATTCAAAGCATCCGCATAAACCTTGAGCGCCTTCTCTGCGGCCTCCAAAGTCCGGTCTATTTCCTCCTCCTTATGCTGATAGGCAATGGCTATATAGGGCATCATAATCCCCTGCTTCATCATTTCATAAAGAAATACTGTTCGATGTTCGAAAGAAGGCTTCCCATCTTTTCCGCATATCACCAGATTGGGGGAACAGTCCGCTCCTTCTGTATAGATATAGTCTTCTAAATGACACGCTTTTGCGAGATTTGCCAATCCCTTTGTCAGTCTCCTTCCCATATCCCAGATATGATCCGTTACCTGCAATTCCTTATACACCTTGATTGTTTCAACAAGCGCTCCCAAACTGCTCATCTCAGCGCCATGCGTTGTAGAAACCAAAAAAACTCTTTCCTTTCCCGGCGTCAGTCCTCCTAAATCCATGATTTCCCGTTTTCCACCCAATGCGGCAACAGAAAAGCCGTTTGCCATGCCTTTTCCAAAAGTAACCATGTCGGGTTCTACCCCATAATACTTACAGGCACCCTGCAAATCCCAGCGAAAACCTGTAATCATTTCATCCAGAATATAAACAACTCCATATTCCGTACAGAGTTTACGTACCTCCTGCAAGAAATTATCTTTCGGCTCTTCAGTATCGCACGGTTCCATAATCAGCGCCGCAATCTCTCCTTTGTACCTTTCAAATAAATCTTTAACCGAAGCGATATCGTTAAAGCTAAACTGCAAGGTTAAATCCTGAATCTCCTGCGGGATACCGGCTGTCACTGCAGTGCTGCCAATAAACCAGTCGTCATAAGAAAAAAACGCATGTTCCCTGCATCGTGCAACATACTTTCTTCCGGTAAAAGCTCTCGCCAGCTTCACCGCCGCAGTTGTGACTGTTGATCCGTTCTTCGCAAACTTGACCATGTCAACCCACGGAAACAAATCGCACATCGCCTGGGCCGCTTCCACTTCAATCTTTGATGCTTTTGTCGCCGTATTTCCATTATGTATCTGCGCTATTGCCGCATCCGAAATTCTGTCATAATCATATCCGATTGTCACGGATCTGCACGCCATACCATAATCCAGATACTTATTGCCGTCGACGTCCCATGTGTATACACCCTTGCTTCGCTCAATGACTCTGGGGGCATTTCCCGGAAAGACTTCATCGGTTCTGCTGTATGTATGCGCCCCCGCCGGAATCAACATATGTGCTTTTTTACCATACTCTTCGCTTATACTCATCGTTCTTTACCTTTCGATCTCATCAATTATTTTCAGAGTTTCTTTATCTTCCGCAAATCCATAGACTGGCTTTGCGCCATCAATCACACGAAAAAACATATTAATCTCGTTGGCATATGCTGTTTCATTAATCCAGTCTGCATACCCGGGCGTATGTACATATTCACCTGTCAGAACTTGTATCAATTCCCCTGTCTGGATATCCTTTTCATATAAGGAATCAGGTTTTCCATCCCATCTTATATAAATATCCTCGTTTATGACCTCCAGATGTCTGACTGACTGTCTGCTCACCACGTCTACCAATAGGTTTCCTCTATTGCCATTTTCATGGGTTAACTGAATCAAATAAGTGTCTGGAAAGTCCAGTTCCAATTGGGTCAGCTTTTGTTTGATTACATTTACTCCTGTTATTTTTCCAAAAGCCATCTGCATCCACGGAAGTTCTATGGCTAGATATTCCCTGCATCCATTTGTCACCCTGCTACTCACAAAAAAATCCTTTAAATTATCCCATGGATGCCAATCCGGTAAATACTGGCCTACATGATACTGATACACACACGGTTTACCATTCTTCCTCACTTTTCCACTGATATATTGCATTTCCGACCTGTATATTGGCGTTGACGACAAAAATAGGACTTTATTTTTTTCTTTCGCCAAACACATATTTTCCTCATATAAATCGTCTATCAAATTAATCTCAGAAAAAATATGGCAATCCCTGTTAAGACATTCCCGAATAATTTTTCCATGTGATAACGGGGAGGTACATATAAATGCACAGTCAAATTTTATATCCGTATGATCAAGTGACGAATAGCATGGTATATGATACTGTTCACTCACATTTCTTACACGCTCATCATTATAATCAATACCTGTTATTGTCAGTTCAGAATCCTTTTCCAAAAGCAGACGAATTCTTCTTTTTCCCATGGAACCCAAACCGATGACACAAATATTCATTTCCCAATCCTCTCCATGCCGCTTGATTTAAGATGCGATTCTATTTAACATGATTTTTATACTCCTGTAACTCCCGAACAGTTCTAACCTCATGATTGTTATAAAACGCTGGCGGATATGGAGGATAACACATTGCACGGACAAATCTTTCCTGCATTTCTTCACTCATGGTTTCATCTATTATTCCATTCATCGGGCATCCTCTTTTAAATACTGTAGCCTCACCCTGCTGCTCCTTGCCCTCGTATCCTTCATCAACCAATCTAACTACTTCCAAGAAATAGTTCATGCTCTCAAACATAACCCTGTTATACAATGTTAGCTGCGTATCAAAATCTTCTATATGTACTAACTTCTGCAAAATTATTTTGCCCGTATCGCAACCTTCATCAATATAGTGATATGTAAAACCACAGTCTTTTTCCCCATGAATCATTGCCCAGGCGATACTGCTGCATCCTCGATATTTTGGAAGTAAAGCCGGATGTAAATTAAAAATCCTGCCTTTTACGCTTTCAATCACTTCTTTACTGATTATAAAGCGGTAATAAACGGAACAAATCATATCAGGTATAAAAGGCATGTTCTCAACGCTGATCTTTTCCAATTTGTACTCTATATTTTTCTTAATACACAAGCCTTCTAAATCTGCAATACTATTACAAGTCTCATGCGTATAAACATACACAGTATGTCCTTCTGCAAGCAATAGTTGTAACGCCTTGCAACCAGCCCAATGATATCCACACAAAATTATTTTCATTAATTATCATTCCCTCATACTTTACCAAAACAAGCTTTGGCTATGTGTTCTGCTATCACTCTGTTTCCACTCTCGTTAACATGGGCATAATCTATGTAAACGTCTTTTGCATCAAAAATCTCTGTTAAATCAACTATCCATTCATACTCCTGTATCGTTTCTTTTATTATCCGTGCAAAATTCTTTGTTCTATAGGCATAGCTTTCTTTATGCTCCCTCTTTACTCCCACATATACTAGATTTGACTGGTATGACTGTTCTCGATGTGACAACGGCTTGGCTCCATTAAAAAGAGCTGGCTGCAAAAAAGATATATGTTTTATGTTTCTCATATTGCAAATGGCATGAATCATCTTCTGATTTTGCACCCAAAAGTCACATTTTTCACTTAGTTCACCATTGTCAAAACCATTGATGCCATATGAAACTCCAAAACTATGACTGTCAAAGTTCAAACCATTCATATTTCTTTTCTGTATTAAGTGCTGGCATATCTGTCTCATGTAAAAATTGATATAAGGATACTCTTCCTCAACCTGCATATCGTTTACGCCGCTATAGTTTAAAATAATATCGGGATTTAAAGAAAATCCGTCTCTTATCAACTTAAATAGTTCCTCTGAAGACGCATAACCGGCTACTCCGCCGCACATGACGACATTGGATATTCCCTTTTCATTTAATACCTCATGTAAGCATTCCGACCAGGACTTAAAAGAATAAATAGATGCATCTGTCGTACTTCCTCCCAGTGTCAAAATTCGTAATTCCGCTTTCTCCTTATCTCCAAAAATACAAAATCCCGCCGTGTCTTTTTCTTTTGTCTCAAGATTATAGCCCATTACCGGATCATAATAATAAGGCAGTAAATTGCTTTCCTTGCTGAAACGCTCAATATTTTTATAATTCACACCCATTCGGAGTCCAACTTCCGACAGTGTCTTCTGGGCTTTGGAAAAATCATCTTTTGCTACAATAACCATGATTTTATCTATATCTTCGTACAGCAAATCATATATCTGACAGCAATCATCCGCACCATCTTCCGACACTTCATAAGCCAAATCTACGTCCACGAGCTTTAAGATTTTTCTTACCTGTTTCCTATATTTTTCATCAGCATATAAAATCATTTTATATTGTCTTGAATCTTCAATTAATTCCCAAAGGCTGTAATCGCTAATGACTCTCAGCATTCCTCATTCCCCCTGCACCCATATGCTGTTTCCTTCGTAGGCAGATAGATTAAAATCATATAAAACCTGAAATCCCTCCTGCTCCAACATTTCTGCTTTATTCATATGATCGAGGCCGCCAATAACAATGATTGTCTCGCTCTTGCAATTTTTTAATTCTTCTATTGTAATTACGGATTTATTCATGATCTTGAGATTTGTACTCTTCGCTTCAGGGTCACAAAAACAGCTTACATAAACCTCATTTTGTAAAAGTGTGGTAAATGTGAGAACAGCCTTTTCATCAATTCCATAAATCACAATTTTCTTATCCTCAAGTAAAGGATTTTTTATATACAATGGTTTCATACTTCCCCCCTGTTACTGCCTATTCCGGCTTACTTTCGATAAATTAAATGAATAATATAAATGTTCCTTCCTGTCCCTTTTCATTGGAAATGCACTTCGAAATTGTTTGACGTCATCCGTAAGATCATACTCTAACACCATTTTCTGCATACCCGCTTCCAACCGTACCTCACCATTCGGATCAATCACACAACTATCACCTGCGTAAGTCAATTTCCCAACTTTTCCTACACAGTTAACTCCAATCATATATACCTGGTTCTCAATTGCTCTGGCTCTCAGCAGGCATTTCCAATGTTCCCTTCGTTCCAGCGGCCAGTTAGCCGGCACCAATATTACATTTGCTTTTGAGGACGCTGTCTGAAATATTTCCGGAAACCGCAAATCATAACATATGCATGTGGAAAATGTGATGCCGCCAAGTTCAAACAATACAATATTTTCTCCGCCTTGAAATTTCCGGTCCTCTCCCGAAAAAGAAAAGGGATGTATTTTCACATAATCCGAAACTACTAATCCTTCTCTATTAATAACCGTATAGTGATTTTCTGATTTTTCTCCACAATCTTTTACCCAGCCAAACCCTATCGCCATCCGATATGTTTTTGCAAAAGACGATATTTTATCTATCGTCTGCATATCGCTTTCTTTTGTTCTGGCTGTATTCATGGAAAATCCCGTAAAACTCATTTCCGGTAATAGCAGCAGGTCAATTGTTTTATCACCTTGTTCTTTAAGTATATTTTCTAATTGAGAGTAATTTTTCAATTTGTCCTCCCATGCAATATTCATCTGATATAAACCTATTTTCATCGTTCTCCTCGACTATACCAATAGATTGACTCCCTATATTCCCATATCTTTTTATCTTATCTCATTCTTGATCACATCATAAATTGCATCCGCGATTATTTTATTGCCTTTTTCGCACACATGGCATATATCCATGTACACGTCGTGTACATCCTCAAAAACAGATGACAAATCATAAATAAATTCATATGCATTTTCCCTTTTGCGGCTTTTTAGCTTATCACGAAAACTCTCTTGCAGATATAATTCTTCTTCATAAAACTGACGAGAAGACATATAAATCTCCTCCTCTCTCATATCCCTTGATTTACTCATGAGCATCGGCTGTAAAAAGGAATACGGGTGCGCCGGATTTCCCTGACAGGTGTCATTGTAGCCATCAAATATAA
Source organism: uncultured Lachnospiraceae bacterium (assembly GCA_910587095.1). GTDB lineage: Bacteria > Bacillota > Clostridia > Lachnospirales > Lachnospiraceae > UBA3282. Next base: position 25,142 of record CAJUMJ010000036.1, on the reverse strand, counting down.
TAACCATATCCGGTTTCATCGGCAGAACATCCCTAATAAACTTTATCACCTCATGTGATGATGTATAACCGGCCACACCACCATTCCATACTGTCACATTTCTATCTGCAAACCGCTCAAACATAATTTCTGGCCACGACTTAAAGCCGAATAAATGTCCATCTGTAGTAGAACCGCCTAAATCCATCTATCTCTTCGAGTTTTTCGGCTCTTATCGTTTCATAATCTTCATAGAATCCTTTAAAGTGAAAATCCAACAGCCTGACATATTTGGCAAATCTCGCCGCTTCATCACTTGTCCCATACACAAAAACCGGTTTATCGCATAATAACTGTTCCATCTCGGTAATTCTATATATTCTGAGATAAGTTCCCGTTTTTAGATAGAATCCTTCAGCATTATCATCATATATATTTTTTGTGTCGAACTCTGCATTTCCCTCCAAAATGCGTACCTTGACAGGACAACAGACTGCATAATTCACGTCCGTGTCAGCCACTACGATTGCTTCATTTTCATCCAATACAGTAATATCCACAATTTCCTTATGAAAAATTTTTAAGACAATGTCCCTACTATGATCAGAAGCAAAACCGTCCAAATATATTTCATAAAACAAAAACAGCTTAAATATATTTAAAATATATTTAAAATATCTTTTCTAAATATTTCATTCCTGTCAAACCATATGTATTTTTTCTTCTTTGTAAAAATCTGTGGATTAAGCACATACTCTTCCACATTTTCCATTCTATTTGTCACACAAACTCCTTAAACTGATTAAACGGATTCTATCAAGCTTACAATATTACTTACATCCTTTTCTGATACCTCATATGTTGTGGGAAGATTAATCCCCATTCTTGAAATTTTTTTACTTTTCTTGCAATCTTTTGCATACATTTTGTAAATATCCATTTCACTCAACGGTATAAAAAAGCTCCTCGCATCAATTCCGTTTTCTTTTAATTGTTCCAGTACCCTGTCTCTTTTCCCCTCCTCCACAAGAATAGACACAAGCCATGTAATCTTCTTTCTTCCCGGAAGGTCATTTCTCTGTATTATGATATCCTCTCTCCCCAAAAACGCCTTTCGATATTTTTCTTCGAGTTTAGATCTCCACTCTAAAATATCCTCTATGCGTTCTATCTGTGCTACGCCGACCGCAGATTGCAAATTTGTTATTCTGTAATTAAAGCCAACTGCCTCGTGATAATATTTTCTCTCTTTGCTCATACCATGGTCACGCAATATGCGCATTTTGTCATTCAATTCTCTGCTGTCTGTAACGCACATTCCTCCCTCTCCGGTTGTAATTACCTTATTTCCAAAAAAAGAAAAACAGGAAATAGTCCCAAAAGAACCCACTTTTTTGCCATCCCACTCGGCGCCATGCGCTTCCGCACAATCCTCGACAACATATAAGTTATTATTTTTTGCTATGTCGCATATCCTTCCCATATCACAAGGCTGTCCATATATATGCACAGGAATAATTGCCTTCGTTCTTAATGTTAACGCTTTTTCTACTTCGTTCGGATCTATACACCAACTATCTTCCTCTATATCAACAATAACAGGTGTAGCTCCTGTATAAATAACAGCGTTAATAGTTGCCGCGAAAGTGATGTCAGGTACAATCACTTCGTCACCCTCTCCAATTCCCAGCGCTGTGAGCGCCAAATGAAGTGCGGTAGTTCCGTTTGAAACCGCAACCCCATATTTTGCTCTACAGTATTTCGAAAAATTTTCTTCAAACTGTGTGACATACTTACCGGTACTGGATATCCAAGTAGATAAAAAGGCATCTATGAGATACTTATATTCATTTCCGGTCAAATGTGGCTGAGCCAATGCTATATGCATATTTTTGTTATATTCCGCATAATTCACCAGCTTCATGGTTTCATCCACGATCGGAATAATCTTTATTCCGCTGTCAAATTTCTTTGCAATATCTTTAGAATCATCATTTACTGTCGCATATACAAACTCTCTGCGCATATACTTTTGCACCGAATCGTTCATTCCGCATCCATTGATGAGAAGTCTTCGGATATCCCCGTCAGTCATAACCCCTACAAGTCTGCAAGAATCATCTGACAGAAATGCAATTCCTTTAAAATTACTTTCAATGCATACCATAGTCTCTCTAATTGTCGCTCTATAGCTGCATATCAATTTTTCCAGTTCCATGTCTTCCTTCTTTCAGTGTGTCCTTTTTATCAATTTCATACTCTCCAAAATATCCTCTATGTTCCCAATTGTTTCCAATGTAACATTCAATCCCTGAACATATACCTTATGAAATTCTTCCAGTATCTCACTCCCCGCCTTCAGCGGCTTGTGTTCGTCTGAAATTCCATTATTTTCACTTATATGAATCCACTTCACATATTTTTTTAACCTACTGCATTCATCCCGAAAGTCCCTACGTAAAGTCTGTGCCGATACATGAAGATGACCCAAGTCCAATAAGAGATTAAAATCCAGTTTTTCCCGCATCTTCAAAATAGAACTGTAATCTGTCATCATCAGGTAATTATGATATTCAAATTCTTCATAGTTTTCTGCACTTAAAACATTGTTCTCAAGATAAAGTTCTATTCCATTTTTCGTACACTCTTTTAAAATATGTTCATATGCATTACAAAATCTTTCGTACGCACTGTCCTCCTCATAAACAATCCCGCTGCTCAGCTTTCTCCCAATCTCATTTGCTCCTACCTCGACCATAAATCCGGCATGGACTGATAAAAATTTACAGTCAATACGCTTTAACATACGAATACATTTCTCATAGTGCTCTATGGACTGCCTATAAATTTTATCGTTGCAAGAAGCAAGGTTTACCACAAACGGCTCTCTTGGCGGCGGAAAATATGCGTGGCAGGCATATGTCAGGTCATATTTTCCGCTCAACGCCCTTAGGTCATCTTCAATTCCTTCATAGAAGTCCGTGCCTCCTGACAATTCTATGTTTTTTATGCCCCGTTCCCCATAAAGAGTAACTACTTCCGCTATATTACTTTTCCTAATACATGACGACGACAGATATATCATGCTGCTCCTTCTATCAAATTAAGCTTTTGTTATAAAATATCAATAATCTCATCCACCTTGTAATCTCTTACAGCTTCTCTCCCCACAATATCATCAAAGTACACAGCAGAAATACCTTCCCCATTGGTTCTTTTAGCCACAATGTTTTCTGCTGTAAATTGCTCCCCACAACATATTTTGCGACTCGCAACAATACACTTTTGCAATGATTTTCTCGTCATCTGTTCAGAACACGTGGGCATCTTTACTCCATCTCCCAAATACTTTTCAACTCGTCTGATATCCGTCACAAGCTGTTTAAGTTCATCGGGTGTTACTGATGCCTTGTGATCCGGCCCCTCCATATTTTTATCAAGTGTGAAATGCTTTTCTATCACTTTAGCGCCAACAGCCACCGCAAATGGAGATGCACCAACCCCCTGTGTGTGATCTGAATACCCGACCAAAACATCAAACGCATCCCCAAAGGTACGAATCACATTTACGTTCGCCTCTGTATCCCGGATCGGATAATTTGCTGTACATTGCAATAAAACAACATCCCTGTTTATTGGATATATCGCTTCCAGAGCCCGTCGCACTTCCTCTTGGTAACACATACCCGCTGACAGGATAATCGGCTTTCCCTTCTCCGCCACCTGCCTCAAAAACTGGATATTAGTCAAATCCGTAGCTGCTACTTTAAAAGCAGATACTCCCATCTCATCTAGTTCGTCAAGGCTTGCCTTTTCGAACGGTGTAGAGAGAAACATAATATTTTTCTCTTTACAATACTGCATCAATTCCTGAGTCTGTACCCGGGTAATTTCCAAGCGTTTTAACATTTCGTATTGCGTTTCGCTGCTACTGGTTGTCACGCTCTGGTATGGCGCTTTCCTTACATTTTTTAAAATTAAATTATCCGCTTTAAATGCCTGAAATTTTACCGCATTCACACCAGCTTCTACTGCCGTATCAATCATTTTTTTTGCAAGCGTCATATCTCCATTATGATTGACGCCCGCCTCCGCAACGATAAACGTTGATGAACTGTCAGAAATCGTATAATTACCAATTTTAATCTCTCTATTGAATCTCATAATAGTCCTCCACCTCAGAGCCGTTTGCACTATAGGCACTGTATCATTACCGGCATTTCTGCCTCCTCGCATAGCTGCACCACCGAACTCTGATCCCCATAATATGCATCAGAAATCCCCACCGCCCGGTCCAGATCCGCCGAGTCATCATAGATTCCCCAGCCTTCCGCAATATACCGCTCGCGCAGCTTCTTATACCCTTCCCAAAGCTGCGGCCTCATGGACTCAATCGTCGCCTGGATCAGCGGGTGCGGCCTCCAGAGAAGCGCCACAGTATCTTTATTTTCCTTAAAGCACTCAAACACCGACTCCATCTTTTTCAGCATATTTTCATCATGAACCAATATCGCGCTCACGCTGGTATTGTAGAAAATAATCTTCTTCCAGCTTCCGTTCGGCTTTTCAATCACCTTTTTCCACTCCGCCGGAAGCTTCAAATCCTCTTTTTTCGTATTTAAAACTTTATCAACTTTCGGAGAACCAATCCCAAGAAACTTTTTTCCCAGGAATTTCCTGTCTATATGCTCCCCGGAAAGTTCCATTTCCTTCGCGGCTTTCATATATTCGTTGATATAAATCTGCCTCATATTCTCAGACTGCACAACTACCCGGTGCGCATAAATCGTTCCCGGCGTAAAGCAGAAATGCTTCATGCCATCGATTCTCGCCTGATCGTCAGGCTCTATCTCATTCAATACGAAATAAGGAATATACACTAACTTATCAGTGAAATTTCTCAGGTTTTTTGAATAAAAATAGGGGTGCACACTGGTCACATGGTTACACTCATCATAAGGATTATGAATATAGATTACATCCGGCCTGCGCTCTTCCAAATCATACTCGTCATACCGGGTAATCGGCACATACTCCGGATACAAGTCTCCCTCGTAATGCTCCTCCCTGAAACTCCCGTCCGGATTCTTATCAAAATAGGGAATCGGAATCACATAAGCATCACAGTTAGGATCTTCATCCGCCGCCTTCCACACACTCTCCAGTGAATCCCACATGGATGCTTTATATGGAAGAAACACAACCTCCTTTTTGTCGTCAGGCAGATCATATTTAATGCCATTCTGCAGGCTGGTCAATTGTTTCTTAATTTTCTTTGATACTTTCCTGCATCTATTTTCATCAGACAGGCTCTCGCCCATCTGGTAGATATTTTCACAATAATCCTCAAGTGTGTGCACAAGTAGCGCAAACCTTTCATCGAGGGTGTCTATGTAAGTGCCAAGGGCGATCGCCGACTCCTGACACTGCACCAACGCCTCCGCCACTCCCTTCGGATTAGACGCGGCGGTTTTCACAATGGCATCGTTGGCACGAAGCAGCGTATCCACAGTCTGAAGCATATCTTTTTTTCTGTATCTCTCCACCTCTGCCACCCTCTCTCTGTTTTCGCCCTTACCCGCCGTGCCGCTCGATTCCGCTTCGCTTCATCTCGCTGCGGGCTTTCGCCCTATAGTCTCAGGTAAGAACAGAAAAGTGTCTGCAAGCAGCCATTTTCTGTTCTTACCCGAGACTGCACGGCTCATTTAACAAGGCATATTGGTCACCCAAACAGGTGATGCGGAAATCCGCTTCGCTCCCGGTACGTCTTCCTTTCGGAAGTTCCCTCGGGTCCTGGCATACCCAATACCCGGCCATAGCCGGCTTCTAATGCCGTTTGGCGTTACGGTTTGCGTATACCGCACATTCGTCACGCCTTTTAATCAAAAGAAATTTCCCGCAGTCCTACTCCCTCATTACCGGTTTTGGTAAAATGCCTCCCTGAAGAAACATTTATCTGTGAAATTTTTCATTGTGAACAAATCAATTTTTGTCTCGGAGCAATTACTTTTCACACCGTCCCCGCTTTAAAGCGTTTTTCGCGGTGTTCTCGCGCTCTGGAAGCTCCGCGCCGCAGGCTTTACAGGTAAAAACGCCATTCGCTTTCTCTCCTGTTATACCGCAGCGGCTACATTCGTTGCTGATATCCTTTCCGAGCACCTCTATCAATTCAATGGATTGTTCCTTACATTTTTGGGTCAGACGGTTTCTCACATATCCCTTCTGCCACATATTGACGGAGCTGTTAATTTTTTTATTGACACCGGCTTTGGAACTTTGGGGCAGTTTCGGAAGATAAATTACAGCCGGTTTTTCCGTGCGCAGCATTCTGTTGATTTCCGTATTAATATAGGTATGGAGAGCCGCTTCCAGCCTTTCCCGGCCAGCCATATATTTTTTTCTGCCGGCATTCTTCTTTTTGTTTCTCCGGTAGCTGATATTACCCGCCCTGACATAATCCGCCAAGGCGTACTGATAATCGCTGTACTTCTCCCCGTAAATACTGCCCTCGTCTGTGACAAACATAGTGCGGATTCCCATCGCAAGTCCGATTTCCCTGCGGTAATCCTCGTGTTGCCTGACTTTTGCCTCCACAGGCGCGTGGATAATGATATTTCCCTCTTCAGGAAAGATACGGACATAAAGCTGTTTCGTATAGCAGTTGTTGTCCGTAAGTGGGATAAAAACCCGCTTTCTCTTTTCTTTTATGGCAAAATAGATGCCATGATCGGCATAGCGGTACGCCTTCCCCGATACGGCAAACCCATCCACCGTATCCGTGTGCATCTTCCGTAAATGTCTGCGCACCTGCCTGCGAAGATATTGATTCAGCCGCTCTTCGTCCACATCCCTTCGCACCTCATCGAAAGATTTTATCCACTCCTCCGTGAGAACCATTTCCTTTTCCAGAAGAATGCTTTCAAAACAATGGCTCTGCTTCATGACAAACCGCAGATAATGTCTGTCTTCCGGTGTCAGATTATCATTTTCGCGTATACATTTCTCTGTTCTGCTTTTCGTCTGTGTCCACTGGTTTTTAATGTCACCCAACGCATCAAAGACAGCCAGATAAAAATATACGGAGGGCAATCCAAGCTGTGCTCGCAAGCCGCTTCCTGTCATTTCATTCTGCACGGTATAGCCGGGATAAATCTTTGGTAAGCTCCTGATACCGCCATAACGTTGATACACATAATTTTTGACTGTGCTGTAGTCCTTCGCGATCTCCTGAAGCTTCCTCATATCCGCTTCGGGGACAGGCGCGCTATTGTATTGCCGGACAGTCTTACATATAGTAGTGCTTGGCATTATATCGCTGTATTCTGCTCCCCTGTTTTCCTGTCTGAAGTTTCGCAGAATTGTATATTCTGCGAAATTTCTGCAATAATTTGATCACTCATTGTCGGTTGCCTGCAAAATATATATCGTCAAACATTATACTTTAGATAAGCTCTTTTGTCAATTTAATGAGCGGAGTAATCGGTACTGTCATATCGGTAAATTTTTCAATTTTGGCCCGTTTCTGGTAAATCAATGTATATAAATCACCATAAATTCCCATGTCCCGCCCTTTTGTCTCGTTTGCAATTCATAATCATCCTATTCCGCGGGAAAAAACCGATGCGCGCAGGCGCAATATTGTATCTTTCTGAAATCCCCTGTTTTTAAGTTGTGTAAGTTTTTTAATGCATAGAAATTCTGTAATCGGCTTTATATGATCCGGGCAGAAAAACAATGCTGTTCCGGATATTTATTGTCTAAAAACAGTATTATTTGTAGTCGTTGCAAGGTATAACCATGAATGCGCCAAGACCAAAGAAGCATTTTCTCCGAGTCGTTTCCGCTAAACCTTTTGTGGAGTTTTGTCGTAAATTGTCACATATTTTTCTATCAGTGATATATTTATGGTCAAAAAAGTGGTCAGAAAGGAGATGTACATATGTCCAGAAGAGGTGACAACATAAGGAAACGTTCAGACGGGCGATGGGAGGGCAGATATCGGATTATATCTGCGGACGGGGAGAAACATTACAGGTCGGTTTATGGGAAATCGTACACAGAAGTAAAGGAAAAACTTACGGACAAGATCTGTATGGCAAACATACCCGGTCTGCTTGAGGAAGCGATTGTAAACGACATCCGTTTTTGTTCGCTTGTTGAAGAATGGCTTAAAGAAATAGAAAAAAACAGAAAATACTCTACGTATGTTAAGTACAGGACGCTCTATCAATGCCACATCCAGAAACTTTTTCCGGATGATGTGTTCACGGACATAACGAACAGCTATATTCAGGATCAAATCGCTACGCTGGAAGTATCGGATTCTATCAAACACAGTATGCTTGCAATTATCAAACAGACCTTACGGTATACGGAGAAGCAATACGGATATCCGATGCCATCCATCGCAAATAATTCCCTCCGAAGTAAGACGCATTCTATCGATATTATGGATCGCATGGAGCAGGCACGGCTCATGCAGTTTCTACACAAAGATATGGATATCTCCAAGGCCGGGATTTTTCTTTGCCTTTCCACCGGGCTTCGCCTGGGTGAAATTTGTTCTTTAAAATGGATAGATATCGATTCGGAACGCAGATTGCTTCATGTAAGCAGAACCGTGCAGAGAATTAAAAGCAAAGAGGGACCTGCCAAAACCATATTATTGGAAACAGCTCCTAAAAGTGTTTTTTCTAATCGGGAAATTCCGATACCTGATACTTTGCTTACCCTTCTTCTGTCGTTCCACAAAACGGGCCAGGAGTATGTTTTGTGTATGGACAGGCCCATGGAGCCCCGCACTTATCAAAATCATTTTAAGAGATATCTGGATAATATTAAGGCTCCTGACTATAATTTCCACACGCTGCGGCATACTTTCGCGACCAACTGTATTGACAGCGGTATGGATATCAAGAGTCTCAGTGAAATCTTGGGACATTCCAATGTACAGATCACATTGGATCGCTATGTTCATCCAAGCATGGATACAAAAAGAAAATATATTAATGCACTCTCGGCTGATTATGGTCAATTATGTGGTCAGCCAAGAAAAAAGTAATGGATTTATGAAGGCTTCTACAGAAATTTCGCAGAATATACAATTCTGCGAAATTATTTATTTCCGAAAAATATTATCAGACAATCACTTCCCCCCTTCTCGTCGTTTCCAAAACGTATCCTTCCTCCATGCGCCAGAACAATTTTTTTCACAATGCCAAGTCCCCGGATATCCTGTGCCGCAGCATCTTTTTTTCGTTTTTTCAGTCTGCGCAGCGTCTCCTGTGGATATCCTGCCCCGTCATCCTGAAACCGGATAAAGCAGCGGCGTTTCTCTTTCCACAAAGATATCCTGACTTTCACGGCGTCCGTTTTCCCGCTATGCTTCACGCTGTTATTGATCAGATTGCGAAACGCTCTCACCAAAAGCTTCCTGTCCGCATACAAGGTTATCTGCTCGGCTTCCTGCGCTATTTCCAGCGATATATCTATCTCCTCCTCCGGGGTATCATTCAAAACTGACGCCGTCACGCTCCGCAGCACCTGTGCCGGGCGCACCTTCTCCTTTCTTAACGGCTGCATGGAATCTTCCAGTTGGAAAGTCAGATTCAAATCCGCGATCAGGTCTTTAATCACCATACTCTGATGACGGATCACTGCCGCCTGCTGCCTTGCCTCCTCTGAAAGCTCACTGCTACGTTCCATTGTGTCGGCATACCCCATCACAATGGAAAGCGGAGTGCGGATATCGTGAGAAATACCCGCGATCCATTCAATCCGCGCCTCCTCTCTTTTTTTTGTAAACCGTCGCGCCGCCAGAAACGCCAATATCAAGATCAGAATAAAGTTATTCAGTACGAGATAGAGCCAGACCTTCTTCACAAAATTCATCCATGAGATCGGGAATTCGACCGTGTATTTCCACTGGGTGTCCTTCTGTAATCCCACAATCATAATTCTGTCGTCCCACACCCGCTGGTGCACCGGATACCCCTGCAAGTACCACTTGCTCATGCGGGCGATATCCGCCTGCGTGTAGAAATCCTGCAGTTCATCCGGTTTCTTTATACTCCATATCACCTTTCCGTCCCTGTCGAGGAGCATCGCCCACTGATTCCTGTTCTCAAACATCTGGATCATCTCATCTTCCAGCACGTAACCGTCATCCGTAACTGTCAGCGCCTCCATTACATCACCGCCGGAAATATAATATGTTTCCATATCCTGATAGATAAGAAACCCGATTCCTAAAAATACAAGATTTACAATCCCCAGCAGGAAAACAATTGTAATACATGTTACAATTCCATAGAAAAACAGGCGTACAACTTTCCTGCAACTATATTTCATATTTCTCTCCATTTCTGCGCTGCTCTTTGCGCATAACGAGTTTGTGTCAAGCAACGCGCAGGCACAAATCTAGAGATTGAAAATTTTAATTTTCAATCTTTCTTCTTGAAATATCCTCATACCAATCTGTACCCCAATCCTCTCACGGTAAGAAGATACCTCGGATGCGAGGGATCCTCCTCTATCTTTTCGCGCAGCCTGCGGATATGGACAACCAACGTATTTTCATATCCGTAGTTACCCTCCTGCCAGACGGCGTCGCAAAGCGCGTCAATCGTCACAATCCTCCCTCTCTCCTGTGAAAGTTTTTGTAAAACAGCGTACTCCTTAGCTGTCAGGCTAACTTCCGTATCCGCCGCGGATTCTTCTTTTTTATTCCAATGCACCACACCGCTTCCCAAATCAACCACGCAGTCTCCCAGCACTATTGTCTCTTCCTCTCTCGTCTCCTTTGCCCGATATACCCGTTTAAGTACCGCCTTTACACGCAAAATCAACTTCTCCGGCAAAAAAGGTTTCGTGATATAGTCATCCGCGCCGAGTCCCAGTCCCCGCAACCTGTTCTCGTCCTCATCCCTGGCCGAGAGAAAGATCACCGGAATCTCCGAATTTTCCCGAAGTCTTCTGAGCAAAGTAAAACCGTCCCCGTCAGGCAGCATCACATCCAAAAGTATCAAATGCGGCGCCTGCGCAGCAAACATTTTTTCCGCCGCCCTACAGCTTTCTGCCTCAACTACCTGATGAAATCCCGCCTGCCGGAGAAAACCAACAACCATCTCCCGCAACGTACCCTCATCATCCACCAGCAAAATTTTATAATCAAACAAGTTCATCTGAAATTCCTCCATGTCAGAACCGCCGGTCGCTGCGGTACATGATAACGCTTTATCGCGATTCCTCTCTGATTCCAGTATATTGCCTGACGCCTTGCCTGAAAAGTCCGATCCGCAATTCTTAATGTAAATGTAAGCTTCCCTTCATACGTGTGTAAGCCGCATTTCCTATGCTGACATTGTAATCGCTTTTGTTACGGCAAACAAAAGCGAAAATAATAATTAATATCAAAAAGGAGGCTGTCATGGCATCGACAAATCTGATAGAAACACACAATCTCACAAAACAGTACGGCAAGACCCGCTGTGTTAACTCCCTGCAGATGCAGGTTCCAAAAGGCACGGTTTACGGCTTTTTGGGGCCGAACGGCGCGGGCAAATCCACCACGCTCAAAATGATTTTGGGGCTTGCCAAACCCACGGAAGGTTCCATTGTCCTTTTCGGTATGCAAGTCAGCGACAAAAACCGTATCCGGCTTCTTGCAAACACCGGCTCTCTGATCGAATCACCCAGCTATTACGGGCACCTGACCGGCGAAGAAAATCTGCAAATCCTCCAGACTCTCAAGGGATGTCCGAAAAGCGATATCGACAAAGTACTGCAAATCGTCCGTCTGAACGAGGCACGAAGAAAAAAAGTGAGTCACTATTCGCTCGGCATGAAACAGCGTCTCGGGCTCGCCGCCGCACTTCTTGGTTTTCCCGGTCTGTTGATTCTGGACGAACCAACCAACGGTCTTGACCCGGCCGGCATACAGGAAATGCGCGATCTGATCTGCACCCTGCCCTCTGAATACGGAATTACCGTGGTGGTTTCCTCCCATCTTTTAAGCGAGATCGACCAGATGGCCGATCACGTGGGTATTATCCGCAAAGGCAAGCTTGTCTATCAGGACACGCTGCAATCCCTGCATTCCCATGCAAAAAGGCAGCTTGCCCTGCGCACCGACAAGCCGGCTACCGTGATCTCCCTTCTTCATCAGGACGGTCTGGAGGTGGAGCAGGAAGAAGGCTATCTGTTGATTCCCCTGATGGACGACGCCTATGTTGCCGGTCTTTGCAGGCGGCTTGTCGGGCAAAATATCTCTTTGTACCGTGTGGAAAAGAGGGAAAAGAGTCTGGAAGATATCTTCCTTTCTCTGACCGGAAAGGAGTCAAGTCTATGAAGACGTTGGGATTGGAATTTTACAAAATTAAAAGAAGAAAAGTTATATTGACCATGCTCGCTTTCCTCGGTGTACAGGCGCTATGGGGATTATGGGCTCTGAACGATCCGAAAGACTGGGAGCTTGCAAGCGGATGGATGTCACTTTTGTACTCGCTGTCGGTTTTGGACGGTATTATGCTGCCAACGGTCATGTCCGTTCTCGCGTCCCGTCTCGCAGACATCGAACACAAGGGCAATACTTACAAACAGCTTGAAACTCTTCGAAGCGCCGGCAGCCTTTACCACGCCAAGGCCGTGTGCGGACTGATTATCCTTACAGGAATGATTCTCGCCCAATTTGCCTTTTTTATATTCTTAGGATATTGTCTCGGCTACACCGGCAACCCCGATACAAAATATTACCTGCTCTCCTTTGTTCTGAAGCTGGCAAGCAATTTTGTCCTCTTCCTGCTGCAGCTCGCCTTGTCTATGCTGTTTGCCAATCAGATGATTCCGTTGGTGGCAGGGCTTTGCGGCTCCATGGTCGCGCTGCTCTTAATGTTTGTGTCCACCAGCTCTTTTCTTCCATGGGGCGGCAATCTCAGCGCAGCCCTGGTTAGAATGGATTGGAATGAAACTACACGTGTCATCACATATTATTACCGCACATTCAGTCCCCGGGAAACTGTAGATGTAATATTCATATTTGTCTGGATTATTGTATTTTACACGATGGGAAGATATTTATTCACACACAGGGAAGCATAGAAAGGAGCCGTATTATGAATCTATCCGTACTGAAAACTATAAAGGCGGAACGCCTGAAGTTGAGACGAAGCCCCGTCTGGCTGGCGTTCTTTATCCTGCCGGTCATCTCCGCATTTTTCGGCACAGCCAACTATACCCTCAATCAGGGCATTTTGAAAAGCGAATGGTATAGCCTCTGGACACAGCATACCCTCTTCCTCTGCTACATGTTTATGCCGGCATTGATCGGCACCTACTGTTCCTATTTGTGGCGGCTGGAACATATGCGTAGCAATTGGAACAGCTTTTTGACCGCTCCTGTCTCCTTTCTGTCGCTGTATCTTGGAAAATTTGTCCAGGCGGCCATGATGATTGCGGCCGGAAATCTCTGGATTTTTTTCCTGTATCTCCTGTGCGGAAAAATCTGTGGTCTTCCGGGCCTGCCTCCCGCGGCTGTCCTTGCATGTTTTGGCTGCGGCATCCTCGGAGGCATGGTCGTCTGCTGTGTACAGCTTGCCCTCTCCATGCGGATCCGCTCCTTTGCCATTCCGATCGGGATCGGGCTGGCTGGCGGTATCGGCGGTTTGCTTTTCACAAATAAGGGACTTGGACTGTACTACCCGTATTCTCTCTACTCACTGGGAATGCGCGCCAACAATCCGAAACTTAAACTGGATACCGGGGTTTTTGCAATTTCCTGCATTGTGTATATGATTTTATTTTCACTTCTGTCCGTTTCAGGACTGAAACGCCATGAAAACTGAAAATTGACAGGGCGGAACCTTCTTTGGGGTTCCGCCCGTCTCCTCACGGATATCACCGCTGCTTATCCAGCAGCTCTTTCAACTTCTCATCCCCGATACTGATCCAGGCATCCTCTTCCTCCACATTTAATCCAAGATACTCCCGCAAAGTTTCTGTGTTGTCGCTGAATCCCCATTCCTGGCTGTAATCGTCGATCTCCTCAAACTCTATCTCTCCCGCCAGATATTTCTCCTTAAATTTCTTCTCCGAATTTTCCGTCATATTTCCCCCGTTCGCATCTTCAACTGATTCATCCTACTTAAGCCCATCCGCCCGCGCCTTATCGGCAATCATCCGGTAGGTTGGCACAGGCACGCCATACCGTTCCCCCATCCGCACAACTTCATAAATCAAACCGTCTATCTCAGAAGGCTTACCCGCATAAATATCCCTTTGCATGGAAGTGCTTGCCGAAGGGTCAAGCCCGTCCAAAATGCGCAGGTTGGTAGCAACGATATCCACAAGAAACGGAATCTCCATCGTCGTCGCCAGCGCGTCCACCTCCTGCATTAATTTTACAAATGTATCTCTCGGATTTCCTGTCTTTTGCACATCCCCGGCATTTACGTGATAATAAAGGCCACAGGCGGCCATGGGTGATACATAGGCAAATTTTTGCAAAGCGTCCCTTCTGATATTTTCGGAGAGCACACCGTCAATACCGCTCTCCCTCAGATCCTTTGCCACCTGAAACAATTCCGGGCGCATCTCCTCCGGTTTTCTTGTGCCGTACACGATCCGGAAAATATCTCCGTTTTGCCATATTGTACCCGGCTCACGTATCTGTGCCGCTATATAGATACAGCCGTCCGTCACGAGAAGTTCCGGGAGCTTTTCCTGCATTCTTCCGCCTGTCCCGTAAATATTTAAAATCGGAATGACAATGGTATCCCGTTTCGCCTTTTTTTTAATAAAAGGAATCGTCTCCTCCAGAGAATATCCCTTCACGCACACAAATATAATGTCGGGCTGTTCCTCATAGTGCTCCATATCCACAGCTTTAATGGGCGACACGGTATAATCGCCTCTCTTTGCAGTCTCCATCTTAAGACCCTGCTCCTGCATCTTTCTCAGATGTTCACCCCGCGCAATCAGAGTCACATCCTTTCCGGCCTCAGTCATGTACGCGCCGATGCTTCCGCCGGTGCCGCCCGCACCAATAATCAGATATTTCATATTCATACTCGTTTCCACGCATCCTTTCCGTTCTCGTTTCTTATATTTTAACGAATTCGCCTCCAATCCACAAGTCGAAAATCCCTCTTGACACTTCTCCGTTTTGGGTCCATAATATCAAAGTCTATTCAATCCCCTATATAAATAGGAAGAAACACAATAAATCTTTTAGGTATTTGCGAAACTCATCAAATCGTGGCTCTTTTTGTGCAAATAGTATAATTATAAGCAGACCCTTAGAAAGTGTTTAAATCCTTCGGATTAAAACTGCCGGCACTTGGCGAGGTTTTTTCGAGCCTAGTACCGCTGCGTTTGGAATGGAGCGAAAGCGAGTCTGCGTTGATTATACTATTTGTGCAAATTCAACAATTTTAAAAGAGTTTCGCAAACGCCTAATAAATCTTTGCAGGAATGGAGTGCAAAAATGTTTATCCTTTTTTTTCTGGTCTGGGTTATTTTTAACGGACAGCTCACCGCGGAAATCGCGACCTTTGGTATTGTCATAGCGGGGGTTATGTATTGGTTTTTATGGAAATTCTTTAATTACAGCCCCCGGTATGACTTTTTCTTTTTGAAAAAGGCTCCTCTTTTGATCAAATATCTTTTTATTCTCGTAGCAGAAATCCTGAAAGCGAATATAACAGTCTTTAAGCTGATTTATTCCGCCAAATATGAACCGGAACCGGCTGTCGTATACTTTAAGACGGACCTGCGTTCCACCTTTGCGCGTGTGCTTCTGGCCAACTCCATCACTCTGACGCCGGGCACCATCACCGTCACTCTGACGGAAAATGAATATATGGTGCACTGTCTTGACAAGGAGCTTGCGGAGGGCATTTCCTCCTCCGTCTTTGTGGAACTTCTGAAAAAAATAGAGAAAGGTTAAGGTATGGAAAAAGAGCTGCTATATCACTTTGTTTTTATCACTTTGTTAATTTTGTTATCCTTTATGCTGCTCGTATGCCTGATCCGTGCCGTAAAAGGGCCTCGGGTCGCCGACCGTCTGATGGCCGTCAACATGATGGGCACTATGGTCATGGTTATGATTTCGATTCTGGCGCTGATGCTGAAGGAGGGTTATCTGATGGATATCTGCCTAATTTACGCCATGATCAGCTTCCTCTCGGTAGTGGTTTTTTCCAAGGTATATATTGGGATATATGAGGAACGAAAAAATATGGAAGGAGAAAACCCGGATGAACGCAGTTGAATGGATCCGCTTTATTGTCGGAAGTATTTTACTGGTGATCGGTATGGTCATCCTTTTCACAGAAGTGTTTGGCGTATTTCATTTTAAATATGTGCTAAACAGAATGCACGCGGCCGCCATGGGAGATACGTTGGGTATCGGCTCCTGCCTGATCGGTCTGATGATCTTCTCGGGCCTCAACTTTACGACCTTGAAAATGTTTTTCGTGATCGTTTTTTTATGGTTTGCCTCACCCGTCTCCTCCCATGTGCTCTCAAGATTGGAGGCCGCCACCAACGAAGAACTGAATACCCAGTGTGAAATCTACAAGGATGTGAAAATACTGGAGCGGGAGCTTGCCGCGAAAAGAGAAGAAGAAAATTCAAGGGAAAAGGAGGACCGGTTGTCATGACAGCTTTTCAGGGCATTCTGATGGTTTTTTTGATTATCTGCGCAGTCTCCGTCAGCTTTTCCAAAAACCTGTTAAATTCCATATTAATTTATATGTCTTTCAGTCTGATTATGTCCATGCTATGGATCTGTCTGGAATCGCCGGATCTTGCCATCACGGAAGCCGCTGTCGGCGCGGGCATTACCAGCGTCCTCTTTTTTGTGACGCTCAAAAAAATCCATGCCATCGAGACTGCGAAGCCCGGAAAGAAGGAGGAAAAGGACAGTGAGTAAGAAACGTCCCTCGGAGGAATACCAAAAAACATTTGCCTTCCGCTTTTTCAGATGGCTTGACGGGGAGAAGGACCCTTATCTGTGAACACTGGAAATGCGTCCCCAGGAGGAATACAAAGTAGACGAGGAAGCCGTCTTGCGCCACGAAAAGGAACGCGACGCAATTCTTGACAAAGTTTACGATTCGCAGCGCAATGTGGAAATGAAAATTTTCCGCAAACTTTATCATGTCACCAGCATCGTATTCTGCCTGTTTCTGATCGCGCTGCTCTTAGTGACAATCTCCTGGCTGCCCGCCAGCGGCACGGTGGAGCGTCCGGTCAACAACGAAGTGTCCAGCCGTTACATTGAAAAGGGACTGGAGGAAACCGGGGCAATCAACATTGTAGCCGGCATGATACTGGACTACAGGGCATTCGACACGCTCGGGGAATCCCATGTCCTGTTTGTCGCTACCATTACCGTGTTGGTTTTACTCCGGTTAAATAAGACGGAAAAACACGAGGTGGAGATAAACGACCGTCAGTTTGAGCCGAAAAACGATACCATTTTGCAGTTTGTTGCGACTTTTCTGGTGCCGATCATTATTATCTTCGGTATCTACATTATCCTGAACGGTCATCTTGGTCCCGGCGGCGGTTTCTCCGGCGGCGCGGTGATCGGCGCGGGACTGGTACTTTATTTAAATGCTTTCGGCTTCGCCAAAACGGAGCGGTTTTTTACGGAAAAAACTTACAAGGGAGTGTGTTTTTTCTCCCTCTCCTTCTACTGTTTGGCAAAGAGCTACTCTTTCTACACGGGAGCTAACCACCTCCACAGTGTGATTCCGAAAGGCACGCCCGGCGCGATTCTCTCAAGCGGCCTGATCCTGCCCTTAAACATTGCGGTAGGGCTTGTAGTCGCCTGTACGATCTACGCTTTTTATGCCATGTTCCGAAAAGGAGGATTTTAAAATGGGTCCGAATTTGCTGGCCAATTACGGGGAAGCCGTATCGGCTGTTCTGTTCTGTATCGGCTTTACCAATCTGCTATTACAAAATAATCTGATCAAAAAGATTATAGGCCTCAATATCATGGACAGCGCGATCTACCTGTTTCTTGCGGAAAAAGGGTATATCGCCGGAAGAGTTGCTCCCATAGTTGTGGACGGCGTCACCAGTGCGGAATCCTACATCAATCCCATTCCCAGCGGCCTTGTGCTGACAGGTATCGTTGTCTCCGTATCCGTAACCGCCCTTATGCTGTCTTTGACGATACGGCTTTACACCAGATACCATACGCTGGATCTGGACGAGATCTCCACGCTGCTTAAGAAGGAGGGCAGATAAAGATGAACTTTATTTGTAATTTCCCTTTTTTTTCCATCCTTTTGAGCCTGTTTTCCGGTACGGTCTGCTCCATTTTGCCCGCAAAGGCGGCAAAAGCCGTAAACCGTATCGTCATCCTTACGACAGGTATCCTGTCGGCGGTACTGCTCGTATATCTTCTGGACACAGGCGAGTCTTTCATCTACCGGATGGGACATTTCCCCGCCCCCTGGGGCAACGAAATCCGGGCGGGCGTGCTGGAAGCGGGCATGGCTCTCTTCTTCTGCGTTATCATGTATCTTTCCATGGCGGGCGGTGCGCACAAGCTTTACGGCGAGGTGGTGGAAAGCAAACATAATCTGTATTATATCCTCGTAAATCTTCTGCTTAGCTCCTTGCTGGCACTGATCTACACAAACGATATGTTTACGGCTTACGTCTTCGTGGAAATCAACACCATCTCCGCCTGCGGCCTGATTATGATCCGCCAGGTGGGTCGCACCATCGAGGCGGCCGTCCGCTACATGATTATGAGCCTGCTGGGTTCCGGACTTCTGCTCTTTGGCCTCTGTATCATGTATGACCTGACTGGCCATCTTCTGATGAGCAATATCAAAGAATCGGTTAGCCTGCTCGTTGTGACAGGGGAATACCAGATCCCTCTGATCGTCTCCGTGGCCTTGATGTGTATAGGGCTGTGCATCAAGAGCGCGCTTTTCCCTTTCCACGCATGGCTGCCGGACGCCTACGGATACTCGACGGTATCCTCCGCGGCAATCCTCTCAAGCCTGGTGTCCAAAGGATATATTTTTCTGCTGATTAAAATGATTTACCGGGTAATCGGCTTTGACATCTTCAACAGCACAAGGATCATAGATATGCTCTTTGTTTTCGGCCTCATGGGTATGATCTTCGGTTCGCTGAGCGCTATCAAGGAAAACGATATCCGCCGGATGATCGCTTTTTCGTCGGTCGCTCAGATCGGTTATATTTATATGGGCTTCGGCATAGGCACACAGACGGGCATGGTGGCCAGCATTTTCCACATTTTGTCACATGCCGCCACAAAATCCCTGTTGTTTATCGCCGCCATCGGGCTTACGGACGTATCGGGAGGCAGCCGCAGATTTGTCGACCTTACGGGTGCCGCCTACCGCAACAAATGGGCGGGCGTGGCTTTTACGGTCGGCTCCTTGTCCATGGTTGGCGTGCCCCTGTTTTCCGGCTTTATCAGCAAGCTTCTCTTCGCCCAGGCTGCGGTTCAGGTGGAGGGAAAAATGCTGGCGTCACTGATTGTTTTGGGTATAAGCACGGTGCTGAACGCCATCTATTTTATGAAAACCGTGATACGCATTTACACTTCCACGCAGGAGGATGCCTATGCCGGTATCACTTTTAAGAGTATGAAAGCCTACGCCGTAGTGCTTCTGTTTTTCATTTTGTTAAACGTCATTTTGGGCGTCAGCTCCCAGCCCATCGTGGATATGATCGAACAGGGTCTGGTCATGTTCGCCTGATTGTCACAGGACAGCAAAGATTCCTGACCTGTTTCGCAACTTTCCCGGATGATCTGTGCTGTCACTATTTGTTAAATGATTTACACGGAGGTGATAACATGTACCTGATTCTTTTATCCGTATTTTTCCCGATCCTGTCGGGGCTGTTTCTGTTGATCCGCTATCGGATGCCTCTTGCGAAAGAGAAGAAAAACACTGACAGAAAAACCCTGCTTACCCTGACCGGCTGCTTCCTTGTCATCACCGTACTCCTTTGTGCCGCCGCGCGATCCACAGCGGGAAATAGCTTTACCCTCTTTTACCTGACAAAAACCCTTCCGATCTGTTTTAAGATTGATGAGGTGGGCGTGCTCTTCTCACTGCTTTCATCCGTCGTTCTACCATGCGCGGGGTTCTTTTCTTTTGAATATATGAAACACGAGGAGCGGGAAGGACGCTATTATGGTTATTACATGATAATGTTCGGTGTTCTAAACGGTCTGTGTTTTGCGGGCAATTTAATCACCTTTTACCTGTTTTTCGAACTTTTGACTCTGTCCTCCATGCCCCTTGTACTCCATAACGGGTCAAGGGAGGCAATCATGGCGGGCCTGAAATATTTATTTTACTCTCTGTGCGGCGCATACGGGGCATTGTACGGCATCTACTTCGTCTGTCAAAACAGTGATACCCTGGCTTTCACCGCAGGCGGCATTCTGAAAACATCCTCTGTTTCGCAGCATGGGGAATTCCTTCTGTTTACTGCCTTTGTCATGATTTTGGGGTTCGGTGTAAAGGCCGGCATGTTTCCCATGCACGCATGGCTGCCGACCGCGCACCCCGTAGCGCCCGCGCCGGCCTCCGCCGTTTTATCCGCCGTGATCGTGAAAGCAGGCGTGCTGGCGATCTGCAGGATCGTATACTATGTTTTCGGAACCGGTTTTCTAAACGATACATGGGTGCAAACCGTATGGATTATCCTGACACTGGTCACGGTTTTTATGGGCTCCATGCTCGCTTACAGAGAACCGGTCTTGAAAAAGCGGCTGGCCTACTCCACGGTAAGCCAGATTTCCTACATCCTGTTCGGCCTGGCTGTGATGGACGCCGACTCTCTGACGGGAAGCCTTTTACATGTGCTGGCCCACGGTTTTATCAAGGCGACGCTCTTTCTGTGCGCCGGCGCAATCATCTATAAAACCGGAAAAACGCGTGTGGACGAGCTTCGCGGCATCGGTAAGGAAATGCCCCTCACTATGTGGTGTTACACCTTCGTATCCCTCGGGCTGATCGGTATTCCGCCAACAGGCGGCTTTATCAGCAAATGGTATCTGTCTGTCGGTTCCCTGAAAAGCGGACTGCCAATCTTTTCCGTTCTCGGGCCGGTTATCCTGCTTATAAGCGCGCTGCTCACCGCAGGATATCTTCTGCCCTTAACCATAAACGGTTTCTTCCCGGGAGCGGACTACGACTATACAAAGCTTCAGAAACAAGAACCCTGTAAGCTGATGACTGTGCCGATCCTGTTTATGACTGTATTGTCGCTCCTGATCGGCCTTTTTCCCGACGCAGTTACGGATTATCTGGCGAATATCGTCAGCGCCGTATTATAAGGAGGTTGCATCATGGTTATAACCGTTATCCTGATTCCCATTATTGCGGGAATCCTCGTTCCCGCTCTCCCTTTTCGGAAGAGATGGCTAAAAGAGGTCTTCCTGGAAACAGCGGTAGTAGTCAACAGTATACTGGTATGGTATCTGCTCCTGCACCACTCTGACAGTACCTTTCTTCTGGCACACTTTACCGGCAACTTGAATATCAGTTTCCATGTGGACGGCATGAGCATGGTGTTCGCAGGGCTTGTGTCTTTCCTCTGGCCTTTCGCGACGCTGTACGCTTTTGAATATATGACGAAGGAAAATCATGAAAATGTTTTTTTTCTCTTTTACACCCTGACTTACGGCGTGACGCTGGGCATCGCCTTTGCGGCCAATCTGCTCACCATGTATTTCTTTTATGAGCTGCTTACTCTTGTCACGGTGCCCCTTGTCATGCATACGCTGACCCGCGAGGCCGTTCTCGCCAGCCGCAAATACTTTTACTACTCGCTTGGCGGCGCGGCTTTCGCTTTTATCGGGCTGATTATGATTATCGTTTACGGCAGCACCACGGCATTTATTCCCGGCGGCGTTTTGGATGTAGATAAAATCGGAGAGCAGACAAATATACTGCTTCTGGTATATGTAATGGCTTTTATGGGATTTGGCGTGAAAGCAGCCGTCTGCCCTTTTAATTCCTGGCTGCCGCAGGCCGGCGTCGCCCCCACGCCAGTCACCGCCCTTCTCCATGCGGTGGCTGTGGTGAAATCAGGCGCTTTCGCCATTATAAGACTGACCTATTACAGTTTTGGCGCGGACTTTCTGCGGGGCACCTGGGCGCAGACGGTCGTCATGGGAATTGTCATGTTCACTACTGTGTACGGATGCAGCAGGGCCGTGAAAGAGACGCATATCAAAAGGCGTCTGGCCTATTCCACCATCAGCAACCTCTCCTACATTCTCTTTGGCGTGACAATTATGACGCCGCTCGGGCTTGTAGGCGCTCTGTCGCATCTGGTCTTTCACGCGTTTATGAAAATCAGTTCCTTCTTCTGCGCCGGCGCGGTTATGCACCAGACCAGGCGGCATTATGTACATGAACTGAATGGCCTCGGATATAAAATGCCTTGTGTATTCGGTATTTTTACCGTCTCCTCTCTGGCCCTCATGGGCGTTCCGGGACTGGCAGGTTTTATCAGCAAGTGGAATCTGGCAACTGCGGCTGCGGCAAGCGGCACTCCCCTGGCATGGGGTGGTATCGCCTGCCTCCTGGTCTCGGCGCTTCTCACGGCAATCTATATGCTCGGCATGGTGGTGCGCGCTTTCTTTCCGGGAAAGGACTTTGATTACGACACGGTCGCGGATGCGGAGGATCCGGGCTGGAAGATGCTTCTGCCCCTGTTTGTGTTCACGGTCTTTATCGTACTGTTCGGGCTCCGCTCGCAGCCTCTTGTAAACTTTTTTTACGATGTGGCTGGCGGCATCCTGTAGAAGGAATTAGGAGGAACTTAAAATGCAAAATTATCTGATCGAGGGCGTGGTCTTTCTTCCGATGGCAGCGGCTCTCATTGGTTATCTGATTGGCCGTTCCCACAAGAGGGCGCGCAGCCTTTTCGCAAATATAGTAACGGGCGCCTGCTTCGTGCTCTGCGCTGTTGTGCTGATACAGACGGCAATCGGTACGGCGGACGGCGTGTCTGTCACGATCCCTTACGTCTGCGGCATGGGTCTGCACTTTACCCTGGACGGCTTCCGCGCCCTGTACGGGACCATCGCCGCCTTCATGTGGTTCATGACCACCCTCTTTTCAGGAGAATATTTTGGCCGCTACCGCAACCGCAATCGCTACTATCTGTTCCTGCTGCTGACACTCGGCGCAACGGAAGGCGTATTTTTCTCCGCGGATTTCTACACTACCTTCCTCTTTTTTGAGGTCATGTCGTTCACCTCCTATGTGTGGATAGTTCATGATGAAAAACCTGAATCCATGCGGGCAGGCGCCACCTATCTGGCTGTGGCCGTGATCGGCGGCCTGGTGATGCTGATGGGTATTTTCCTGCTCTACGATGTGACGGGCACGCTCTTTTTTGCGGAACTGACAGACATGTCCCTCTTTGCCGTGCAAAGCTCTCCCCGCCTCTGGGCCGCCGGCTTATGCCTGCTGTTCGGCTTCGGCGCCAAGGCCGGCGCGTTTCCGCTGCATATCTGGCTTCCGAAAGCCCACCCCGTCGCCCCTGCGCCCGCCTCGGCTCTGCTCTCCGGTATTCTGACCAAAGCCGGTATGTACGGTATCCTGATTCTGACGGCCTATCTCTTTTGGGGAAACGCCGCCTGGGGCGGCATGATTTTGATCATAGGCGTCTTCACCATGGTGATCGGCGCTCTGCTCGCACTGTTCTGCGTCGATCTAAAACGGACGCTGGCTTGCTCCTCCGTCTCGCAGATCGGCTTTATTCTGGTCGGTGTCGGAATGTCCGGGCTCCTCGGCAGCGAGAACGCCGTCGCTTGGCGCGGCAGTCTTCTGCACATGGTAAATCATTCTCTGATCAAGCTTGTCCTGTTTATGGCGGCAGGTGTGGTTTTTATGAATGTGCACAAGCTTAACTTAAATGATATCCGTGGCTTCGGTCACAAGAAACCGCTCCTCAACTATATTTTTCTGATGGGAGCGCTTGGGATTGGCGGCGTGCCGCTCTTTAACGGCTATGTCAGCAAAACCCTTATCCATGAGAGTATTGTGGAGTACGTGTTTTCAATCAATGCCGGAATCATTCCCGCTTTTTTCAGCGCCACGTTTATGAATGCCGTCGAGTGGATGTTCCTCATAAGCGGCGGACTCACCGCAGCCTACATGGCAAAACTATATGTCTGCCTCTTTGTTGAAAAAAATACGGATTCCTCCGTGCAGAAAAAATACGATGGTCTGAAAGGGAAATACATGAACCGCACAAGCGCACTGGCTCTTACCGTGAGCGCCACCCTGCTGCCTGCAGGCGGCCTTTTCCCCGGTATTGTGATGGACAGCGTCGCCGACCTCGGACAAGGTTTTCTGCGCATAAACACGATAGAAAAAACCGCTTACTTCACACCTGCCAATCTGCGCGGAGCGCTGATCTCCCTCGTTTTGGGCGCATTGGTCTACGGCTTTGTCGTCCGCCTGGCAGTTATGAAAAAGAACGGGGAAGAGAAGAGAAAACATTACGCGGATCGCTGGCCCGTCTGGCTTGATCTGGAAAACCTGATCTACCGTCCTGCGCTGTTAAAAATCCTGCCCTTTACTTTTGCGCTGGTCTGTCGCTTTCTTGACAGCCTGGTCGACACTCTTGTTGTTGTGCTTCGAAAGACTGTCTACCGCGACGAGAAACTGCCCCATGAGCGGACGGAAGGCACAGCCCTGACCCACCTGCTCGCCTGTGTTGCAGGCGCTTTCCAGTTCCTCGGAAATGTAACCATTCACCGGAAAAATCCCCGAAACAGGGATTATGAACACAGACTGGCTCTGATTCATTTGGAGTGGAGCGAAAATTCCATGATGATTTCAAGAAGCATGTCCTTTGGGCTATTGCTGTTTTGTATCGGCCTGATTTTGACGGTTGCTTATCTGTTTATCAAGGATGTGTTTGGATTCTAAATTATTCGCTGTACCAGCCATGTTGTTAAAAGAGGAAGAGGAAGCTTATGCTCCCTCTTCCTCCCAGACTGTCAAAGAACCCCTGTTATGCAGCAGCACAGCAGAGGTTCTTTTTTAAAGCAGCAATACTCATCGCGACAAAAAACTGTCGGTGAGCTGCCTTCCATTTCCACATCGCCAGTTTCTTCAGGTTCATGGCAG
>CAJUMJ010000035.1 GCA_910587095.1 uncultured Lachnospiraceae bacterium | reverse complement strand
ATGATGACGAATTTGAAGAAGGTTTTTATATCTTCTAAATCATTCGTCTTATCAGCGTGCCCGTCTCCGGCGGGCTATTTTAATTCAAGATTCCTCCGGCAGGAGGAATTTCCTATTATATAAAAAATCGTCGCTCGGCAGCGACGATTCAGAGAATGCTTCGCATTCTCCTTCAATGTTTTACACTGTCGCAATTTCCTATTATTAAAAAATCGAGCGCCCGGCTGCGATGATTCAGAGAATGCTTCGCATTCTCCTTCAATGTTTTACACTGTCGCAATTTTCTATTATATAATAATTCGTCGCCCGGCTGCGATGATTCAGAGAATGCTTCGCATTCTCCTTCAATGTTTTACACTGTCGCAATTTTCTATTATATAATAATTCGTCGCCCGGCTGCGACGATTCAGAGAATGCTTCGCATTCTCTTTCAATGTTTTACACTGTCGCAATTTTCTATTATATAAAAAATCGAGCGCCCGCGCGCTCGATTCAGAAAATGCTCCGCATTCTCCTTCAATGATTCACACTGTCGCAACTTCCTATAAGATAAAAACCGAGTGCCGCCTGTTGTCCTCACTTTAATCCCAACAGCGTTTCCGCCTGATCCATAATCTCGCGGACAATTTCCGCACAGGTCTGCTCCCGCTTCACCATACCGGCAATCTGCCCGGCCATAATGGTTCCGGACACCATGTCGCCCTCCACAACAGCTTTGCGCAATGAGCCCAAAGTGAGCTTTTCCATCTCCTCGAAGGAAGCTCCCTCTTTCTCCATCTGAAGGTATTCCCTTGTCAGCTTATTGCGAATCTGTCGAACCGGATGGCCGTTCGATCTTCCTGTAACCTCGGAGTCTATATCCTTCGCCGCAATTACTTTCTTTTTATAGTTCTCATGTACCGTGCATTCGTCCGCTACCAAAAATCTGGTGCCGATCTGTACTCCGTCCGCACCGAGCATCATCGCCGCCGCAAAGCCTCTGCCGTCCGCGATACCGCCCGCCGCAATTACAGGTATATTTACGGCATCCGCTACCTGGGGCACCAGCGTCATGGTAGTCGCTTCGCCAATGTGCCCGCCGGATTCCATTCCCTCCGCGATAACCGCGTCCGCACCGCCGCGCTCCATCATTTTCGCAAGCGCTACGCTGGCTACCACGGGAATCACCTTGATTCCGGCTTCCTTCCACATTGCCATATATTTGCCCGGGTTTCCGGCTCCGGTGGTTACTACCTTAACACCCTCTTCCACGATCATCTCAGCGATCGCATCCGCCTCCGGGTTCATCAGCATCACATTCACACCGAACGGTTTATCCGTAAGTTCTTTTGTCTTTCGCACCTGTTCCCGTACAAAATCCGCCGGTGCGCCGCCCGCGCCGATAATTCCCAACGCGCCGCACTCCGATGCCGCCGCCGCCAGATGATATTCAGCGACCCAGGCCATGCCGCCTTGCAAAATCGGATACTCAATCCCCAGCAGTTCTGTAATTTTAGTCTTCATTCGATAACCTCTGCCCTCTTAAAGCAAGCGTATCGGCTTATGCCTCTACACCCTTACTCTTCATATACTCTACGACAGCGCCGACAGTCGTAATCTGCTCTAAATCCTCGGAGGGAATCTCTACGCCGTACTCCTCCTCAAAAGCCATTACCAGTTCAAACAAATCAAGGGAATCCGCGCCCAAATCATCCTTAAAGGAGGAATCCTCTGTGATCTCAACACCATCCAAATTTAACTGCTCCTGAATAATCTCGATAACTCTCTCTAACATTTTCCTGCTCTCCTTTTCCTCATAAAATAGTTTGATATTCAAAGTATATGATCTGACTTATTATTTGTCAATCATAATTTTACGGATTCTTTGCGTTTTGTCAATCACTTTGACGATAAATATTTAAATATTGATAAATTTCTCTTTTTGGCACGCCGCGGTCCCTGGCAACCTGTTTCATGGCGCTTTTTTCATCCATTCCCCCCTCCTCGTAAAATGCCATATGATCTTCTATCGACATGCTCTGCCAGGCTTCCTGTTTCTCCTCTTTCTTTTGCCGCAGACTTTTCCCCTCCACGGCAAGTACATACTCGCCCCGGGGGGCCTCCGTCTCATACAGCGCAAGAGCCTGCCCGATCGTAGTAGGCAGTATCGTCTCGAATTTTTTCGTAAGCTCCCTGCAAAGTGTAATCCTGCGATCCCCCAGCGTCTCATACAGCTCCCCCAAAGTGCGCGTCAGATGATGCGGCGCCTCATATATGAGAATCGTGCGGGACTCCTCCTTAAGTTCCGCCAAAATCTGCTCTTTCTCTTTCTTATCGGAAGGCAGAAAACCTTCAAAGCAAAAGCGTCTGGTGGAAAGACCGGAGAGCGTAAGGGCCGTGATACAAGCTGCAGGCCCAGGCAAAGAAGTGACCCTGATACCTGCGTCCTGACACTTTTTAACAAGTACCTCCCCTGGATCCGAGACAGCGGGCGTCCCCGCGTCCGAAATCAGCGCCACGTTTTTTCCCTGTCTCATTTGGTCTACAAGGTAGTCCGCTTTTTCTACTTTATTATATTCATGATAGCTGGTCATAGAAGTTTTGATACCGAAATGATTCAACAATTTTATGCTGTTCCTCGTATCCTCAGCGGCGATCAGGTCTACGCTGCCAAGCGTCTCCGCCACCCGCGGCGTCATATCTCCCAGATTTCCTATCGGTGTCGCGCACAGATATAACATTCCCGCCATGTGATTTCTCCTTATCTATTCTCAGGTTGCTCTGATTCCTCTGCCCCGACCGATTTCTGCACGGAATTTTCGGACACGGTTTTTCCTGCCTGCGATTCATCCGTCTCCCCCGCATCCCACCGCTGTCTTTCCGCCTCGGCCTCCTCCGGTGTCAGCAGGGAATCAGGGCGGTAATTGACCGCCGCATTCCAGAGTATCCACTCCTCGTATCCCGCGTCATACGCGCCTTTTATCTGTTCGCGTATCTGAGCCGGCCCGTAACCGATATGATTCGGCACCCAACTCGCGGTAAAGCTTTGCAGCCACAGACGCACGCCTGCCCGCTTCTCCTCCGGCACGGCCTCAAGCTGCCTCACCGAGGAAGATGCCGCGGCATGTATTGTCGCATATGGATCCGCATCCGGCACCGCAATCCCGTAAGCGCCGACATAATAGTGGGAAGGATACACCATCGGGCAGATATAATCCAGATTTTCCGCCATTTTCACGTAATCCTGGCCGACAATTTTCTGATCGGTTGCATTGTCGATCACCGTTCCGAACACATCCGCCGCCACATACACGCCGCAGGGCGATAGCTTCCTGTAAATATAGTTTGTAAATTCCGTGATAATTTCTACCTTGTCGGTCTTTTCCGCTTCCGGCCCGTAATCCACCTCTTCCTCCCGGACATCGGTGGAAAAACGGATATAGTCAAACTGCACTTCGTCAAAGCCGTCCGCCGCCGCGCAGGAAGCGACCTCGGCCAGATACTCCCATACCTTACGCTGATACGGATTGACCCAGGCCATTCCGTTTTTATCGCGGAAAACTTCTCCACTGCGGCTATGTACCGCCCACTCCGGCTTTCGTTCCGCCAGGTAAGGGTCACGGAAAGCGACGATTCTGGCGATCAGGTAAATATTTTTCTCCTTACATTTGCGCACAAGCTCCCCGATATCCGGGATATATCCGACGGCAGCCTCCAGTTCCTGCACCTGGTCGGAACGCATCCGGTAAGTCACCTTACCCTCGTCATTCTTGACATCGATAACCATGGCGTTCAATTCCGTCCGATCCACAAGGTCAATCAGCTCATCCATCCTGGCGATTCCCGCCACCGGGCCGCTGACATAGATTCCCTTTACCTTTACGGAATTGGGGCGCTGCTCTTTTGCCGACTCTTTCTCTTTGTCGCTAACCTCTAAAACCTGCTCCCCGGCTGCCTGCGCGTCGCTGTTTTCCGACACGCTCTCCAGCCTCTCTTCCCGCCGGTTTGTTTCCTCCGTCGGCTTTTGGTTCATCTCCTTTGTCGCTTCCGTGGACACCGACATCGTTTCTTCCACATCATTTCCGCAGCCTGTACATAAACCGGCAATCACAATCAAAACGAAAAAAACGCAGATAAGCTTTTTCATGCCAAATTCCGCCTCCTGCCTGCAATCTTACCCATTTTACCCTCAGTACCCATACACCTCATAAATTTCCGGCATGTAGACACCCGGGCTGCTGTATACGATAAGCGGCTTTTCCACCGTCATACGAGGTTTCCCGCCTCGGGACGCCTCCAGAAGAACCATATTCGGCTCTTTGTCCACGAAAGGGTATACCAGCCGCATACGTTTTGGCTCCAGCTTATAATTTGTAAGAGTCGCCATAATTTCCGCCAGCCGAAACGGCCTGTGCACCAAAAAGAGCTTCCCGCCAGGCTTTAATAATTTCGCCGACTGCGCAGCCACATCCTCCAACGTACAAAAAATTTCATGTCTTGCAATGGCTTTCGCGTCCTCCGGATTTTTCAGTCCATGTCTTCCGATCATATAAGGAGGATTACAGGTTATAACGTCAAAAGAAGCAGCGGAGAACATGCTCCCTGCCTCCCGGATATCTCCCGTGACAATATCTATTTTTCCTTCCAGCCCGTTCATGGCTACGCTGCGCCTGGCCATATCGGCGCTGTCCGCCTGAATTTCCAGACCGGTCAAGTGAACCGCCCCTGTCTTTGCTTCGAGCAAAAGCGGAATAATCCCTGTGCCGGTCCCCATATCAAGCACCCGCGTCCCGTCTTTTACTCTGGCAAAACCCGACAAAAGCACGGCATCCATCCCGAAACAGAAACGCCCCGGATCCTGTATAATCCGGTATCCGTTCCTCTGCAGATCGTCAACTCTCTCATTTTCCTTTAAAAATACTTCCCGCATCTACTTTTCGTCTATTCCGGCTTTGTTGCCGTCCTGCTTTTCCAGCTTTTCCAATTCCCGTAACTCCGCGTCGTTGGCGTCCGTCTTGCGATTTTTTCCATGCCGTTTCTTAAAGCGGAGCTGATCCGCCCTGTACTCCTGAATTTCCTTTTCGTCGTCTACGTCCACTACAACCTTCACTAATTGCCGCAGGACATTGACGCTTTGCACCTCGCCCTTTAAGCCGTCCTCCGTTGTCACAAAATCTCCCACATTAGGGAGCTTTCTGTTCAGCTCTTCGTACGTTTCCTCCTCATTTTTCAGACAGCACATCAGTCTGCCGCACACACCGGAAATTTTCGTAGGATTCAGCGAAAGATTTTGCTCCTTCGCCATCTTGATGGATACCGGCGCAAACTCCGACAAATGCGTATGACAGCAAAGAGGTCTGCCGCAAATACCGATGCCTCCCAAAATTTTCGTCTCGTCCCTGACGCCGATCTGGCGAAGCTCAATCCTTGTCTTAAAGACGGAAGCTAAGTCTTTTACCAGCTCTCTGAAATCAATACGGCCATCCGCCGTAAAATAGAAAAGTACTTTATTATTATCGAAGGTGTACTCCGCATCGATCAGCTTCATCTGCAAACCATGTTTCCTGATCTTTTCCAGGCAGATTTGAAAGGCGTCCTTCTCCTTTTTCTTGTTGGCCGCCTCCTGCTCATCATCCTTCTGGTTCGCAATCCGCAGTACCGCCTTGAGAGGCTGCACCACCTTGTCCTCCTCCACTTCCCGGGGATCGGCTACCACCGTACCATACTCAATACCTCTGGCAGTCTCCACAATCACATGATCGCCTTTTTTGATTTCCAGTTTCCCCGGATTAAAAAAATATATTTTGCCTGCGGTACGAAACCGCACGCTTATCACCTTAAGCATAATCTGTCAACCTCCGCATATAGTCAATTCTCCTTGATCGTGAGAAGTAAAAGCTCCATGGTCAAGTCGAAATTGACATTGGCCTCCAGTCTTCTCTTTGCCTGCTGGAGCGCGTTCACGATAATCTCTATTCCCTCGTAAGTGCTTCTGTCCGCCACTCTTCTGATCTGTTGGAACTCATTCCTGAAAATGAGACTGTTCACGTCCTTGGTGGCCTTAAACAACAACACGTCCCTATACCATACGGTCAAAATATCCAAATAATCATTTATATCAAGATTGTACTCCGTTATTTTTTTTATGGCTTTTACTATCTCGTTCAACTCCATATCGGTGATATACTTCACAAGCGATATGGCCTCCTCCTTGACCTTCTCAAACTCCTCGCTGCCCGCAAGATGCTTTGCCTTGCCGACATTGCCCCTTGCGAAAGCCACGCAGATATTCGCTTTATAATCCGGCACGCCGAGTTCTTCCATCAGATACTTTTTCACCAGCGTATCCGGCACCGGCTTCATATTTAAAACCACGCAACGGCTGATAATCGTCGGCAAAAGCGACTCCACGTTCGATGTGAGAATAATGATAACCGCGTAAGCCGGCGGCTCCTCCAGCGTCTTTAAAAGCGCGTTCTGAGCCTGCGGCGTCATCTTCTCCCCCTCGTTCATAATGTACACTTTGCGCGGACTGCTGTAAGGCTTGATACCGATATCGCTGTTGATCTGCCCCCTGATATCCTCCACGCCGATGGTGTTAGGTTTCTCATGACTGACGTAAATGATATCCGGCTGGTTGCGGCTCTTAGCCTGTTTGCAGGAATGGCATTCCCCGCAAGGCTCAACGCCGCCTTTCTCGCACTGCAACGTCATCGCAAAAAGGCGGGCTATAAACTCTTTACCCGCATTGCGCTCGCCATTGATAATATACGCATGGGAAACCTTGTCCGTCTCGACCGCGTTTTGTATATGCTGCTTCAGCTCTTCCTGTCCGATAATGTCCGAAAACCTTGCCATCCGTACCAATTCCCCCATCTTATGTGAAAATATCCAACAACAGCCCTCTTATTTCCCCGATTTTTTCCAGGATCGACAGATTATCCTGCTCATCCTTTACCAACTCCTGAGCCAACTGATCCAGGTTCTGGTCAATCAGACGAATAATCCCGTACACCCTGTGCCGTCCTCGCCTGTCCAGAAAGTTTTCTCTCGCAAAGGCGTGGGAACGGTTGACTATTTCGTTTAAGAAATCCTTCACCAGCGCGCGATACCTCTTCATATCCTTGATATCCCGGTGTTTGGCCAGCTTGTCACCCTGCCTGGTAATCTCCTCCATCATACCCATCAGGGCATTTTGCAGATCTTGTTCCTCAATTCTGCTGACAAGAGTGAACTTAAAGGTACCGTCCGTCTCATGCTGCTGCACCGGCTGTTCGATCTGCGGCGCCTGCTGTAACTGATTGACTTTGATATCCACTCCCGTCACCCCCTCTTACTCTATTTTTATTCCGGTATACCTGATTTCTCAATTTAATAATGCCACAATTTTACGAAAATTTCAACTGCTATAAACCGAATACAGCGCAATTTTACCCGCAGAATGTCACAAGGCCGAACTGTTACCGCGCCGCAACTACAGCCACTTTGCCGTCCTCCGACACCCCCTGCACCGGCAGTCCGGTTTTGCGGCTTTTTATGATCCGTTGAATCAACGCCTCACCGAGCATTTCTCCCGGCGCCGCCAACGGAATCCCCGGAGGATACAGATTGATAAAATCAGCCGCAGTCCTGCCTGCCGCTTCGCCAAGCGTCACTTCCTCCCGCCCGCTGTGAAAAGCCTGCGCCAATGTCATAACTGCCTCCGGCTTTCCCGGCGAAAATGCGTCCGTCCCTTCTTCCTGCACAGGCTTTGTCCGACTGCCGGTTCCCCTCTCTATCCTATCATCTATCTCACAGAGCGCGTCAGCCAATCTCTGCCAGCCTTCTTCCGTGTCCATCAGCGTCATCATTGCAAGCACAAAGCTCTCCGCCGCCATCTCCATCTGCAAATGGTATTTTTCCCGCAAAATATCATAAAGCCCTGGCCCGCTAAGCCCTGTGCCCCGGACGGAAATCACCAGCTTTCCCGCATCCCAGTTCCGCAGCGCATATCCTTTATCCGACACATCCGTCATCTTTGCAATTCTGATATGCCGGCAACTTTCCGTCTTCTTACAAAAACTTTTATAATACGCCTGAAACGCCGCGAACCTTTCCTCCCCGTGCTTCTCCAAAAAGCGCACGCAGGAATCCATGCTCGCCATAAGTACATAGGACGGGCTGCTGCTCTGCACCATGGTAAGATACCTGCGCAGTCTCCCCCTGTCCACTCTGCCTCCGTTCACATGTAAAAGCGCTGTCTGCGTCATGGATGGCAGCGTCTTGTGCAGGCTGTGGATCACCAGATCCGCACCTGACGCCAGCGCACCCGAAACACCGGCAAAGTGCCCTTGCCGCCCTTCACCCGATGTCTCCGCCCCTGTCTCCGGGAACAACCCCAAATGCGCGCCGTGCGCCTCGTCCACAATCAAAATTTTGTCTCTCCCGTGAACCGTGTCCGCTATCCCCGCAATGTCGGAAACAATCCCCTCATAGGTAGGAGAAGTGATCACCACCGCCTTTG
Source organism: uncultured Lachnospiraceae bacterium (assembly GCA_910587095.1). Classification (GTDB taxonomy): domain Bacteria; phylum Bacillota; class Clostridia; order Lachnospirales; family Lachnospiraceae; genus UBA3282. The sequence goes on along the minus strand of CAJUMJ010000035.1, from coordinate 5,994 downwards.
CATCCGGGTGTTCGTCCAGAAGCCGGCCAACCGCCGCCGGCAAAATCCCGTCGCAAATATCATACTCCCGGATCAATCCGGGCTGACAGTAATGTACGGTCAACTCCTGCAAAATCGCCGCGTGATACACGGACTTGTGGCAGTTGCGAGCCGCCAGAAGTTTGTCTCCCGGTTTCGTCACCGCCATGATTGCGGCAAGTATCCCACAAGTGCTCCCGTTTACCAAAAAGTAAGTTTCATCCGCCCCATAAAGGCGGTTCGCCCGAAGCTGCGCTTCCAGCAAAATCCCCCGCGCCTGATGGAGATTATCAAAACCGTCAATCTCCGTGATATCCACCTTATAAAAATCCGCCATCTCCCCGCCTGCCGGATTTCGTTTATGCCCCGGCATATGGCAGGGATAAAAATCGCTCCTGGCATATGCGGACAATCTTTGATATAAGCTTTCCGTCTCTTTTCCGTTGTCTGTGCGCATGTCACCCTTTGTTGTCATCCGAAAACCGTTTACCTGCTTCAGGAGGCACGTGCACCATGTCCCTTGTGCAGACCCACCGTCTCCATAAATGAGCAGTATTTGTCAGCCGCCGTCACCACCCATGCCTCTCTGCATACAGGCGGCACTACCGACAACGGCCACATATGCTTTTTGATAATTTCCCGCTGCGTATCATTCAGCTCATACTCCTTCTCCGCATTGCAAAGCGCCGTCATCGGATGATGGAAACCGTGCAGACGTTTGCGCTTTGACAAATACGCCTTGTCATGCCAGTCGTAGAGAAAATAATCGTGCAGGAGCGCGCCTCTGATCAGATCGTGCTTATTACAGCCGATCCCAAACCTGTTGTTTAAAAGAATACTGTAACGCGCCACATCCATACAATGATTGTGTACTGTCATGGTACCATGTTGGATATGGCTTCTGGTGCTCCTGAAATTTTCCGAATCCAGAATATCCCCGCCATGCTCCTTGAGCATTGCATGGAGTCTCCTGTGCCGTTCAAAGAGTCTGCGCAGACGCTCCCTGCGCTTTTCCCTGTAACTTTTCATAAACTCCATCTGTTTTCCCCCATATCATATACTTTCACAATACTATCATACGCAAATTCTGATCGGACGCCGCTTAAATCACTGTCCGTTTTCCACCAGTTCATGCAGTACTTTTGCCCGATGCGCCCAGGTATGTCCGCCCTGCGCCAGCTCATATCCGCCATCCGCTATCTCCTGCATCCGATCGGGATCCCCCAGCAGCTTCATCGCGATCTCCGGAAGGCTTTCCATCCGCGCAAGAGAATAGATACTGCTATCTTTGTTGTCATGTAAAATTTCATCCAAATACACGCTGCTGTCTGTCAGACATACCGCGCCGTTTAACATGGAATTAAAAATCCTGTCGTGAGCACCGTCTTTAAACCAGGGCATCACGTTGAGAGAAAGCTTCGTCTGACGCAGCTTTTTCAGACACCCCTCCGAGTTGAGATTGCTCATGATAATCAGATTTTCCGGATGTCTGCACTCGAGAAGATCCCAGCCGTCACCGAAAACATAAACTTTGATCCCGGCATCCGCCAGCTCCTGTACAGCCCGCCCTCTGAACGTATAACGGACATACAAGTCGATAAAAGTCAGAGCCGCCATCGTCTTTTTAAGCTCTTCCTCCGGCACCTCGCCAAGCTCCGCAAGAAGATGCGCCTCTGCCACCTCCTCCACGGTTTTATGTGGATTATCCAGAAGGTCATCTATCATACCGTGGTAGAACGCCGTGTATTCATCGTCGATTCGTGTAATATATTTGTCAAAAGTGGAGGGCTTACAATAATTTCCCACCATCGTCACATCGTATCTGCGGCAGGCGATAGGGACATTCGACTTATTCGGATACAGTTTCGTCCCTGCAAGAGGCACAAAAGGGCCGTTCTTTATCTCCGGAAAAAATCTGCGCATATATGATTCATGTTTTCTGTCGATATTGATATGATGATAATTGGACGGCGTCTTCTCAAGAAAATGATGGTAATACATGGGATGATCGACCACAATATTGTAGCTGGGAATGCGCAGTGCCTCCCACATCATCGTGCCGTTTTCGTCCAGAAAATATTCTTCCCCGCTCATGCCATGAAAATTAAAATTTATCAGCGCCGTGTTTTCCAGTTCAAAAAAGCGGAAAAATTTTTCCGTGCTCTCCCAGGGCCGGCTCAGGTCATAGATAAAAATTTCATGCCCAAGCTGCTTCATGGCTTCCGCAATCTGCAATGAAAAATATCCCTGCGTCTCAATATCACCTGTAAAAAATAAAAGCTTTTTCATAGCCGGTTTCATCTCCCCGTACTTTCCGTCTGCCGCCTCTTCACACATCTACCGACCACACAGTCAGTCATTTTTTATATCGGCCGTATCCCGTATTTTCTGTACCGGGTAAAATCTTCCGAAAACCTTCCCTGTCCCTCCGGCTCCCCCACATATCCTCTCAGCGCCGTTTTCCGGGCAAAATCCCGGTTTATGACTTTATTACACATATGGCTTCTTTGCATCGCGGTAGATAAATGCCGTAATGACAAAGCTTGTCACAAAAGAAAACGCAGCCACAGCTATCGCTTTCCACAAATTGTTCGGATCATCCACGCTGTAAAACATCAAGATCGTCGAGACGCTCGGAAAAGCGAAAGCATAGCATCGAACCGTCAAAATGCCCTGCACCGCTCCCGCAATCATGCTACCCAAAATATTGCCTGCCAGAGGCGTTTTTTCTTTGAAGCATATGCCAAAGATGGAAGGCTCCGCGATACCGGAAACTAACTCCGTAATCATCGCGCTTACCGCCATCGCTCTCTTTTCCGCTGTCTTTGACTTGACAAACACCGCCAGGTCACAACCCGCAAGCGATATATTACAAATCAGAAAGCCAACCATAATACCATAATCCACGCCCGTCAATCCCATCTGAGTAATCGCCAGCGTAATAAAAATCCAGTGCATTCCCGTAGCCACAAGCATTGTTGCCACCGCCGCAAATAAAGCCCAGGCTACCACCGGTATCTTCATCTGCATAACCTCAAGCCCGTCCGCCAGCAAATTGCTCAGCAAACTTACTACCGGTTCGATCACAAGAATCCCAAGAAGCGAAGTAAAAAATATCACACAGACTGCCAAAAAATACGGCTGTAAGCTCTCTTTAATCCATTTTTTCATCCATTTTACAATGTGGGACATGCAGTAAATCAGCAGAATAATCGGAATCACATTATATGCATAGGTTGCCGGCACCACCGGTATGCCCGCAAACGTAATTTTCTCACCGCTCTCCATCAAATCCGCAAAATCAGGAAGCAGCATAATACATACACTTGCCAGTGCGAGCAGCGGGTCAGTGTCGAAATGCTTTGCTGCAGAATACGCAACAAATATAGGCAGAAAATAAAATGGCGTTGTCGCGAGTGCCGACATAATCGTCTCTGTCGTCCCCGACAAAAGATGCGCCGCCGTCAAAAGCATCACAATAATTTTCAAAATACCGCCCGCCAAAAGAAGCGGTATAATAGGCATCATGCACTCCGTAATGTGATCGAATACTGCCAGAATGCCTTTCTTTAATTTACTCATCTCCCCACCATCCGTCGCCTTTCTCCGCTGTTTTTCAATACCCGTCCTCATAATACGTATCTTCTATACCCTTTTCGTTCAAATCGGCTACCAGCTTGTCCAAAGAAAACTTCCAACAATTCTTAAACCAGTTTCTTGTACCAAACAGTTTCACCAGAGTTGGGCTCAATGCATAATAGTATTTTATAAATACTCTGCCATACCATCTTTTTCTCAACGAGTAGTCCCTAAATCTTCTAAGTGTCCACACTTGAGGACAATTGTACGAGCCGTATACGCAAGTTGCAATATAGCATCCGTTCTTTTCCGCACCTGTTCCGCCGTTACTGGGAGATATTAAATTACCTGGCAGAAAAGACGGCATAATTCTATTCTTATAGTTCACTATTACGGAAGCGTTTTCATAACATTGATCAGCAAAATACCCGCCTAATGTGTAACATCTATATGCATCTTCAAAACAGCCATATTTTTTCGTCTGCGCATCTAAAACAGAGATCGCAAAATTACACTGTGATAATATGATATCCTCAATCTCTTTATATTCATTTTTCATCGTAAACTCATAATCAACCAAATGTTTAATTGCCCAAACGGTATCTCGCCCTGCAAGTAAAAAATTGGCGTAGGAGTTATTTACAATTTTACCTGCTGTCACATATTTGTTTCGCTTTTTATAATAATATTGTGATATGACATGAAAGCAGTCTTCACATGCCGACTGTATGACAGTTAATTTTTCTTCATAAACCAATTCCGACAATTGAATGCTTTCATAATATGGCTTCAGTATTTTGGGAAAGTACATGTAAGCTAAATCATTTGAATCCTGCAATTGACCTATTATTTCTCTCTTAAATATACATTCACTGTCCTCGTTCACTTCCAATATTCTGCTAAAGTACTCGTACGCCTTCTCATAATTACCCTTTTTGTACTCTTCATTTCCAAGCTTTCTTAGATTTTCAACATTTACATTCGGAATAATTAATTCGGCATTCTGTATATTAAATGTATTATTTACAATATAATTATTTATTGCCTTTTCTGTCACAAACGCTGTGCCGCAAAAACTGCATATCCCGGCATCCTTAGAAGCGTCCACTTCAATATTCGCACCGCATTGCGTACATTTAGCTGCCACCAATCCCATATTGTCACCCCGTAGCGTAATCCTGATTTTTCCATAATTATACCTTACATATATGTCATTTACCAGATTTTTCTACAGCACCAGTGAAGTCCTCCCTCTCCGATTTCTGACACAAACAAAAACCCTTATAATCACTACAAATGTAATAATTATAAGGATCTCTTTTTTAATGCCCAGAACCGGAATCGAACCAGTGACACGAGGATTTTCAGTCCTCTGCTCTACCAACTGAGCTATCTGGGCATCAAATAGCGGGGACAGGATTTGAACCTATGACCTTCGGGTTATGAGCCCGACGAGCTTCCAGACTGCTCCACCCCGCGTTATTTAATTATGGTTTATCACTTGATAAAAAATCACGAAGTGATACTCCAGACGCTAATTCTAAAGAACTTGCGTCAATGGACGGAGGTGGATTCGAACCACCGAAGCAATTTGCAGCAGATTTACAGTCTGTCCCCTTTGGCCACTCGGGAATCCGTCCATATGATATTGTACATCAAAGCCGATAAACGGACTCGAACCGTTAACCTGCTGATTACAAATCAGCTGCTCTGCCAATTGAGCCATATCGGCATATAAATCGAAATTCGTCTAACGGACTATAAATGGGACCTATAGGGCTCGAACCTATGACCCTCTGCTTGTAAGGCAGATGCTCTCCCAGCTGAGCTAAGATCCCTCGCGTATGAAAGAGTATGGCGGCTGTTTCCAGACTTGTATATGTCGGTGGGTGCTCGCACACACAAGACATATCGAGGATGGAAACTGTCATCAGGCTGTAAACGCGGGATGACAATTCTCCGAATTGGCATACAGCATTTACAGTCGCCATACGGAATAAATCATATCACATCTCTTCATACAACCGACCCGAATGGGACTCGAACCCACGACCTCCGCCGTGACAGGGCGGCGCTCTAACCAACTGAGCCATCGGGCCAAAATCAGATATCATACCCTCAAAACCGAAAACTGAATCTCCACTTTCTTTCTATCCGTTTGTCTCTTCCTGCGGAGAACCGCTTGCGGTTCTCTGAAACAAAGCTATAGTTGTTCTTAGGCGGCGTCTTCTGACGCCTTAGAACTTCTCTTTGTTTTGGTTAAGCCCTGGACCTATTAGTACATGTCAGCTAAACACATTGCTGTGCTTACACCTCATGCCTATCTACCTCGTACTCTCCAAGGGGTCTTATAGGTTTCCCTATGGGATATCTCATCTTGAGGGGGGCTTCACGCTT
>CAJUMJ010000034.1 GCA_910587095.1 uncultured Lachnospiraceae bacterium | reverse complement strand
TTTCCCGATTGTACAGGTAAAAAATCCTCAGCGTAGCCCGCTACGCCTACGTTTTTTTACCTGTACACTCAGAAAAGCATTCTGCGTGATTGATCCAGTTATTTGTCGAACGATGTACTAGGTGAATGTTGAGTATATCATATATGCAGGGAAGCTGAGAAAAGTATGAGACAAGCAAGGAAGCGGGAAATACTGAATTTCATAGATGGTTTGCAGCAGGCGCATGGCGAAATCCGGGAGGCTCTCGAAAAACATGAGTTGTCGTCCGTACAGACTATGTTGGCAGAATGTCAGGAGTTTGCCGTAGAGCTGGGAAACGCCATCGAGGAGACTGAGGGAGAAGAATGTGTTACAGTTTCGCATGTAGAAGAATACTGCGAGACTCTTTTTCGTGTATTTGAAAGCATGAGTTCCAATGTGGAAGAGTCGTCTGCAGAAAGGACGAATGCTGCTTGCGAGCCAAATAAAGTGTACAAATTATTAAAAAAACAATTGCTGCGTGTGGAAAACAGTGTTAAGAATGATATCCCGGTTCGCAGAGAAATTGCTTTTTTTCCATACAAGGCAGCTATGTGGGATTCACTGGAAAGTGTGTATTTAGCGGCAAAGGAAGATCCCGACTGCGATGCCTACTGCGTGCCGATTCCCTATTTTGATTTGAATGACGATCATTCTTTTGGTTTGATGCATTACGAAGGTAATGAATATCCTCAGAATATAGAAATTACAGATTGGCAGACATATCAGCTTGAGGAGAGAAAGCCGGATATGATTTTTATTCATAATCCATATGATGAATGGAATCATGTGACAAGTGTGCATCCGAGGTATTACGCAAAGAATTTAAAACAGTATACAGATCAATTAGTATATATACCATATTTTATTTTGGAAGAGATAACGTCTGATGATTTGGAAAGGCAGAGAAAAATTGATTCCATGAAGCACTTCTGTTTTCTGCCGGGAACGATTTATGCTGACAAGGTAGTTGTACAGTCCGAGGCTATGCGCCAGATTTACATCGAAGAGTATTTGAAGGAGGCAAAGCAGGCGAATTTTCCGGCTTCAAGGTTGGAACTGGAGAAAAAAATATTGGGGGTGGGTTCCCCGAAAATTGATAAGGTAGTGAATGCCGTAAAAGCGGAGTCTAATATACCTGAAGACTGGATGCGGATTATAGGGAAACCGAATGGGGAGCTTAAGAAGGTAATCTTCTATAATATAAGCATCAGCACATTTTTACATTACAACGAAAAATGGATTGAGAAAGTAGAGAATACATTGCGGATATTCAGAGAAAATCAGGAGGAGGTAGCACTTTTGTGGCGTCCGCATCCTCTTATAGAAAATACGATGAAATCCATGCGTCCGGGAATGGTGGAGAGATACAGAGAAATCAGAGATCGGTATATTGAGGAAGCGTGGGGGATTTACGATGATACACCGGATTTAGACAGGGCAATTGCGATAAGCGATGCCTATTATGGGGACAGGAGCAGCGTTGTGCAGCTATACCAACAGACAGGGAAACCGGTAATGATACAGAATATTGAAGTGTTGAATTAGAAGGATTGGCGAAGAATCCTCCTTTTGCAATGGCGAAAAAAATATAGTCGGTTATGATCTGACACCGGTTTACAGGGACTATGCGGAGCTGTTTTCCCCTTTTGACAAAATGAGAATCTGCTTTTGCAAAGCAAAGTATCAGAAAACATATGGGTATCCTTATGGCGATGCTGCATTTACAAGAAAAGAGCTGCAGGAGATGTATCTGAAAAAATTTAAGTGTCAGGATGTATTGGAAATAAATGCGGAGGGAAATGAAGCGGAGCTTCTGAACGCCTACAGGTGTGTGCAAACACGGCTAAATGAGGTGTATAGTCAGCTGTTTTGGGATAGTATGTAGAAAGCAATATGAAACATAAGCGCGCTTTAAACTGACTTTAATTTAAAAGAAAGGAAAAGGAATATGTCGAATAATCTACGGCTTGATTCACACAAATTAATTTATCATCCGGAGGTAGTTGCCCGTTGGTTAAAGGGAGAAAATATATATCCTATAGAAATAGAAGTGTCATTGTCTAGTGGATGTAACCATAGATGCGTATTTTGTTCTTTTGAATATATGAATCATAATTCAAAATTTTTGGATACAAAGATATTGGTCGATAATTTGTCAGAGTTGGCCTCTAAAGGCCTGAAAAGTGTCGTATATGCAGGTGATGGAGAGCCGCTTCTACATAAGGATGCTCCGGAAATTATAAATAAGACAAAAGCATATGGCATTGATGCAGCGATGTCCACCAATGGTGTACTTCTGACTCCAGAGGTTTCGAAAGAATGTTTAAAATCTTTGACGTGGATTCGCTTTAGCACGGCCGGAATTACGCATCACACTTACAATAAAATTCAACGTGGGACAGAAGGGGATTTGGAACGTGTGCTGTTCAATATGCAGGAAGCGGTTAGGGTAAAGTATGATCAAAAGTTAAAAACAACGATAGGCGTTCAATTGTTGTTGCTTCCGGATAATAAAGATGAATTAGTGCAAATGGGAAAAGAATTGAGGAAAATAGGAGTTGACTATTTTACAATTAAGCCATTTTTGCAGCATCCTCAAAATCAGCATATTATTCAGGTGGATTATCAGGAGATGATTGAACTAGGAAAGAGCGTGAAAGCGCTGGAAACGGATGATTTCAAAGTATATTTCAGGTCTCATACCATGAAAAATATTTCATGTGATAGAGGGTATACGCAATGTCTTGCACTTCCTTTTATGGTATATATAAATGCGGATGGGGATGTATATTCCTGCATTAGGATTCTCGGGAGAGGGGAATTGAAATATGGAAATTTATATGAGGAAAGCTTTTGTAATATTTGGGAAGGACAGCGTAGAAAAGAGGTTGTTGAATATTTGACGGAGATGAATCTTGATGAGAATTGCGGAAAAATATGTAGGATGGATGAAATGAATAAATATTTGCATGAGTTAAAGCATCCGGGAGAACATGCTAACTTTATCTAAGATGAAAGGGGTGGAGGTTATAGTGGGAAGAAATAGTACGCCTTACAGCGAATTAAAAATTTTTTATCATCATGAGCTATTACAGAATTTAATGAATGGTAGAAGATGTGCACCTGTATATATTAGAATGAAACCAACGAACCGTTGCAACCATGATTGTAGTTATTGTCATTATAGACACTCTTATGTGGATTTGGATGAATATAAACCTAATGACGAGATTCCACATGACAAAATGATGGAAATTATATCTGATATGGCAGATATGGGTGTGAAAGCAATTACTTTCACGGGCGGCGGGGAACCGCTTCTTTATACCTATATTGAAGAGGCCATGGAAAAGATTGTTGAAGCGGGTATTGATTTATCAGCAATTACAAATGGGAGTTTGTTGAAGGGAAGGAAAGCGAAGCTTCTTGCAAAAGCCAAGTGGGTAAGAATATCAGTAGAATCGTTAAATGATGCAATGTACTGCAAAATACGTGGTATTAAAGAACATTCATTTAATGAGTTGTGTGAAAATATAGAGAATTTTGCGCGAATAAAAGAGGATACCTGTGAATTTGGAATTAATGTGGTGGTTGGAAAAGAAAATCATCAGGAAGTCAGAGCAATTGCTGAGCTGATGAAGAAGCTGGGAGTTAATCATGTGAAGTTTTCGCCGCTGATTACGACTGCTACCAAGGAATATCATAAGGAATTTAGAAGATATGTAACAGAAGAATTGACAGTCATGCAAAGAGAGCTGACAGACGATAAATTCAAAGTCATAGATTTATATACCGGAGACTTTGACAACAGTGTTGTATTTGAAAGAGGATATAGCAAATGCTTCCGCAAGGAATTTGAATGTGTGATTGCTGCAAATTCTAAAGTTTATTATTGTCAGGACACGGCATATATGAGCAAAGGGAGAGTTTGTGATTTGTCAGAAATTTCTTTCAAGAATGGCTGGTATTCCGAAGAGGTAACAAGGAAATTCGCAGAATTTGATGCCAAAAAAGTATGTAAGCATAATTGTGCTTACGACAGTAGAAATGAATTGATAGGATCGTTTGTTAATATGGATTTGAATCATATTAATTTCATTTAAGGAGACTGCACATGGAGTCAATACAAGAAAATGCAAAGGAAATAAGGAAGTCTATTTATAGAATAGCGCATCACGCAGGGGGCGGTCATATGGGTGCAGCGTTTTCGGCTGCGGATATCATCAGCGTGCTGTACTTTGACGATGTGCTGCATTATGATCCACAAAATCCGGAATGGGAAGACAGAGATTATTTTATATTAAGTAAAGGTCATGCCAGTTATGCTTTGTATGCAGCATTGGCAAAGGCTGGTTTCTTCCCGGAAGAAGAACTGCTCAGTGTGGGTCAGCCAGGATCAAGATTTGGAGGACATCCGAAAATTCATGAGATACCAGGTGTAGAGGCATCCACGGGTGCACTAGGACATGGGCTCTCTTTTGGAATAGGCATATCATATGCGAATAAGATAGATGGAAAAGCTAATCATACATATGTTGTATTAGGAGATGGAGAGTGCCAGGAAGGTTCCGTGTGGGAAGGGGCATTATCAGCACCTACGTTAGAATTGGATAATTTAACGGCTATTATTGATCATAATAAGCTGCAGGGAATGGATAATGTAGAGAATATCGTGCATTTGAAACCCTTTGGAGATAAATGGCGCTCATTTGGATGGAACGTGCTTGAGATCGACGGACATAATTATCATGAAATAAAAAAAGCGCTGCTTACAAGGATGGATACAAAGCCAACTTTAATTATCGCTAATACAATTAAGGGAAAGGGAGTTTCGTTTATGGAAGGAGTACCGATTTGGCATTATCGAATGCCTAATCAACAGGAATTGCCGGTTTTGATGACTGAGCTTGGATTAACGGAAAAAGACTTAGCTTAATGAGGAATTGGGAATGAGAACAGCTTATTTGGATACCTTATATGAATTGGCTCAAAAGGATAAAAGAGTATTTGCTTTATTAGCTGATAATGGAATTATTGTGTATGACAAATATCAAAAAAGTTTTCCAAATCAATATTTGAATCTAGGAATTTCCGAAGCAAATATGGTTGCTGTAGCTGCTGGTATGGCGAATCAAGGGAAAATTCCTTTTGCTTATACAATAGGAGTATTTCTTGCTTTTCGCGCTTTAGAATTTATTAGAAATGATGTATGTCTGCAAAACCAAAATGTCAAGTTGATTGGTACCGGTGCGGGAATGATTTATAGTGAACTGGGACCAACACATCATGCGACAGAGGATTTGGGAGGGCTTCGTGCATTGCCCAATTTACAGATTATCACGCCAGCAAGTCCCATGGAAGTGAGGAAGGCAGCATTTGCAGCATATGAGCATGTGGGGCCAGTGTACTTACGGCTTGGGACGAATAGAGAACCGGAAATTTACATGGAAGATTATGATTTTCAGATTGGAAAAGCTGTTACTGTCAGAGAGGGAAACGATTTGACAATTGTAGGAATGGGGACTGTTTTACCGGATATTTTGGAGGTGGCCGATCAGATAAAAGAAGATGGGATTGGAATTAGGGTTATTAATATGCATACCATAAAGCCACTAGATCAGGAAGTTCTCATAAAAGCAGTTGAGGAAACCGGTAAAATTATTACTGTAGAGGATCATAATATCATAGGCGGTTTAGGAAGTGCAGTATCTGAGGTTATTGCGGAGTATGGTAAGGCCGTAAGGTTTAAGAGATTGGGATTGCGAGAGTTTTCACACGGGTATGGTACATATGAAGAGGTTAAAAATCAAAACGGGATCGGACAGGCTTGTTTAAAAGAAGCAATACAAATCGTAATGAAATGAGAGGAGAGGAACCATGGCTTATATTGATTTGGTATCGGAAGTACACAAAGCTACCAAAAGAGATTATTTGGGCAGAGTAAATGAGGCAAGTAAAGCAGAGTGTGCTAAAATTGCGAAACAATATGGATTTGATTATTGGGACGGTGAAAGAAAATTTGGCTATGGCGGCTATCGATATGATGGAAGATGGAAACCGGTCGCGCAAAAAATTGCAGATTATTATCAGTTAAAACCAGAACAAAGGGTATTGGACGTTGGCTGCGGAATGGCACATTTGTTGTACGAATTAACACAGGTGGTTCCGGGACTTGAGGTACATGGAATTGATATTTCACAATATGCACTTGCACATGCAAAAGAAGAAATTCGAGATAGCTTAAAATATGGGCAGGCACAGGATATTCCGTTTGGTGATGATGAATTTGATCTGGTCATTAGTCTGGCAACTCTGCACAATTTAAAGATATTTGATTTAAAAAAGGCGGTTCAGGAAATTGAACGTGTCAGCAAAAAAAATAGTTATATTATGGTGGAATCTTTTAGGAATGATGAAGAAGAAGTAAATATGTTGTACTGGCAGATTACTTGTGCAAGTTATTTTGCCGTGGACGAATGGGAATGGCTGTATAAACAATGGGGATATACAGGAGATTATAGTTTTATATTTTTTGAGTAGCAAAAAGGGTAATGTGAGTTTGAATTGTACAATACGCATTTAAACGAAAAGCGCAATTAAATACCGAATAAAATTTGCCATATATGAAAAGGTTAATGAGAGATATGTGTAAAGAAGTGTCACAAGCAGAGTTTAGGGATAAAGTTAGACCGTGGTTGAAGAAGGAAGAAAAAACAATAGCATTGTGTCATGGGGTGTTTGACTTAATTCATCCAGGGCATGTTATTCATTTAGAACAGGCAAAAATGATGGCGGACGTCTTAGTGGTATCAATTACTGCAGCTCAATATGTGCGTAAAGGACCTGGCAGACCGTATTTTGATGATGAAATGCGTATGAAAGTTTTGAGTGCTTTAGAGTGTGTCGACTATGTCATGTTGTCTGAAGGATATACAGCTGATGATACGATAGAGAGCGTTAAACCGGACATTTATGTAAAGGGGGAAGAATATGCAAAATCAGAGGATGATATTACAGGGAAAATAACTGAAGAAAAAACACAGGTGGAAAAACATGGCGGCAGGATCGCATTTACAACCGGAGATGTATTTAGTTCCACGAGACTGATCAATACAGCAATGTCTGGTCTGACAGATGAAGTTAGGCACTTTATGGAAGACTTTAAATTGAGGCATAGTTTAAAAGAAATCAAAGGTTATGTGGAAAAAATCAGTAAATTGAATGTACTGGTTGTTGGAGATGTAATTATAGATAAATATACATATTGCAATGTGCAAGGCATCATGTCGAAGGATATGGGATATTCGGCAAGGGTTTCTCGCACAGAGGAATATTTGGGAGGGGCTATAGCGATAACGAGGCATCTGGCAACGTTTACGAATAATATTACATTGCTATCGATAGTGGGGAATGAGGAAAGTGTGCGGCGACGTTTTCTTGACGAGTTAGCAGACCAGGTTCATCTGAATTTGGTATACAGCCAAGAGGTTCCAACGATTGTAAAGCATAGATATCTCACGCATAATGAAAAGCGTGAAGATTATAAAAAAATATTTGCAGTTAATAATATTCCCGACAATATGCTGTACGAAAAGGAAGCGTACAGAAATTTTAAGGAAAATTTAAAAACGGAAGTGGCAAAGTATGATGTAGTTTTTCTATGCGATTTTGGACATGGCTTGGTAGACAGGGAAGTAATGGATATTATTCAGAAAGATGCGAAATATCTTGTTTTGAATTGCCAGACTAATTCGTCTAATAAAGGTTTAAATATCATTACAAAATATACGAGAGCGGATGCTTTTACATTGGATCAACAGGAGCTAAAGCTGGCATTTCCGGAATGTTCGATGGATGAGAATTCGGGTCTAATGAAATTAGCAGATCATCTGAACGGGATGGGGTGGCTGACTAGGGGATCTAAAGGAGCGTGGGGAATATGCGAGGGCAAAGTACAGGAATGCCCGGCATTTACACTAACAGTAAAGGACACGATTGGGGCGGGAGATGCTTTTTTTGCGGTAGCGGGTATTTTTGCTGCAGTAGGAGCGCCAACGGAGGTCGGAACTTTTGTAGGCAATATTGGCGGTGCATTGGGGGCTAATATTGTAGGAAACAAAGACGCCGTGGAAAAAGTCAATGTATTAAAGTATGCTAGTACTTTGATGAATGTTTAAGAAGGTAAATGGGATTTTCTCAAATAAATGTAGGCTGAAAATATATATCTGCTTTAAGATAGAAATATTTTATGCAGATGTGCAAATTAGATGTGGGAATCGGAAAGAAAATATGGTAAAGAGAGATATAACACGATTAGCGGTATATTATATTGAAAAGGAAATGGAAACAGTACCGTTTGAAAATTTGTGTGATTTATATTTATATAAGACATCGGAAATTATATATATTGTCAAGGATAAAAAGCTTTACGGAATTGTAGGTATGCGAGAGGTGCTGCATGCCGGTGAAGACGGTGAGGTTCAGATTAACAAAAATTTCAAAAAGCTAGTTGGATACAATATTATAAAAGCGCATGAGATTTTTCGCAACTGGTCCAGAATTCATAAAATTCCGGTCGTTAATGAGCAAGGAGAACTGCTTGCGGAATATTCGCGATGGGATGATATTTTGTATATAGAGAGGAATAGCAACGAGAAAATAGCGGCAACGACAATAAAAGGGTTTTTGGAATCTTATGATAAAGTATATGTAATAAAACCTTCTTGGGAAGTACCAGCTATTTACAATCGGATGAAAAAGCATTTGAGGGATGCTCAAGTTGAGTTTGCGGTTTTAGATAAACAACAGATTGGAGAAAAGCTATTACAGAATGTTGTATGTATATTCATGAGCGAGGATGAAAAAAGGGGAATACAGTGCTTAAATAAGATCGAACCGCGTATTTATGACGATCGAGGAAGAGATATTCGTATGCAGGATAAACTGGCGGATGAACGATGGATAGGGAGGATGACAACATATAAGAATTTGTTGATACAATGGATTGAAGCTGAGCAATTAAAGAACCTGAATATAGACCGTGCAGTACGTTCCGCATATATAGAAATTAATCAGAAGGCAACGATATTGCTTCGTGAGTTACAAAAAAAAGGTGTAGCGTGTTTTTGTATATATCCGGAGGAAAGCGAATTAACAAAATTTGGCAAGAATTTCTGTGATGAAGTAGAAGAACGATTGAGTGTACATCCGTTGAATCTTAAGGAACCGTGGATTCCTATAGATCAGGGGACGAAATTTTATGGAGAACTGGCTTTATTAAACGATTACAAAGAAGAAATAGTGCAAAAAGAAACATATAGTGCGTCGCATATTTTTGAATATAAGAAAGATATAAAGGGGAAATATTTTAATGCAAAAGATGGAAGAAGAATGGTGTGCTATCAGCCGGAGGAATATGACGGGACAATCTATTTTTTAGGACCATGTACGGTTATAGGAGTATTTGTTGAGGATCAGTATACGATTGAGAGTTACCTTCAAGAGAAGTTATTGAAAAAAGGATATCACTATAGAGTAGAGAACTATGGCGCTATGTGCAGACTTGATGCTGCAATAGATACTAGGCTTGAACAAATAGGAAAATATTATAAAAATGATATTGTAATTTATTTATCAACGATAGGTGAAGTACCTGATATTCAAAGCATATCTTTAGAGAAAATCTTTGAGAAATATTGTATATCGGGCGATTGGGTTACAGATAGTTTTGGGCATTGTAATCATAAAGCAAATCAGCTGATTGCGGATAGTGTATTAGAAATGATAGAACCTTGTCTGGCAAAAGAAATGCCTGAGGTTTCTAAAAAAGAGATACATATTAATATCAATGTTATAATGAAGGATTTTATAGAACGCAAATATTTGTGCAGATATTTTTCTGAGAGGTATTTTTCCTGGGGGGGGGGTAGAACAACAGGAGCAATTATAATGAATTGTAATCCTTTTAGCAGAGGGCATCATTACCTTATCGAACAGGCTCGAAAGCAGGTTGAACTTCTCATTGTGTTTGTGGTAGAGGAGGATGAATCTCTATTTCCTTTTGAGGAACGATTCAGATTAGTAAAAGAGGGTACGAAAGACATGGAGAATGTTATGGTTGTACCGAGTGGGAATTTTATTCTTTCAAGAAATAATTTTCGGGAATATTTTTCAAAAGAGGAAGATGAGGTAATTGCATTGAATGCAGAGTATGATATTGGAATATTTGCGGATTATATAGCCAAACCGCTTCATATTACGTATCGTTTCGCTGGTCAGGAGCCGGAAGACAGAGTAACGAATATTTATAATGAAGCGATGAGAAAAGTTTTGCCACAGAAGGAAATTTTCTTTATAGAATTCCCGAGAACAGAAATAGAAGGTGAGATTATTAGTGCATCCAGAGTGAGGAAAGCATTGAAAGACGGAGAACTTGAGAAAGCATGGAAGTTAGTTCCAAATACAACAAGAAAGTATTTGGAAAAACAAATAGGTGTTGAATGATGTTTTAATTGAATTGTATAACGATACAAACTATTGGAAAGGGAAGATGGTGTTTGGTATTGTGAAATACCATACAAGAAGTTATGTTAAAGAGAAAACTGTCACAACTTGCGGTTTATAACATTGAAGAAGAAGTTGATGCTCTGCCATTTTTGCGTTTTCAAAAATTATATTTAGATAAAGTATCAGAGAGTATCTATGTTGTTAAAGACAAACATCTGTATGGAATTGTTTGCATGGGAGAGGCGCTGCACCTGGATGTGGACGGATACGCGCGGATTAATAGAAATTTTACAAAAATGGTAGATTATAACGTTATAAAAGCGCATGAAATTTTTTCCAGAAAGACCAAAATACATAGTATTCCGGTTGTTAATGAGCAGGGAGAATTATTGGGGGATTATTCTCGCTGGGACGATGAATTATATGTAGAGCGGAATCAGGAGCTGCTTATGCAGAAAGATATGGTGAAAAGAATTTTAAAGCCATACGATGAGGTGTACGTGGTAGAACCGATGGATCGAGATGACTGCAATTACTTAAGTTTAGTGAATTACTTGAATTTTTCTCGGGCTGACTACCAAATTCTGAGGAGGGATCAGCTTGGAGAAAAATTATTAGAAAATTGTATTTGTATATTTGTAAATGAAGATGAAAGAAGATGTGCCCAGTGTCTATATGGAATAGAACCTTTGACGTATGACAGCATGGGGTATGATATTTATAGCTACGATTTGCTAGTGAACAGAGATTTGAAGGCAAGGCTGGCAACATATAGAAGTTTATTGATTGAAATAGACAGGAAAGGACAATTAGAAAGATTAGGTATTCAGGCTGGCAGTAAATTATTTTTGGACAGAATAGATGATAAAGCATCTGTTATATTCTCATTGCTCAGAAAACACGGAATAAAATGCTTTCATCTTCGCCATAATGAAGACCAGATGACAAAGTACGGAGAGAAATTTCAGAAGAATTTAGCAGAACGATTAAAGGAGCATCCGATAGACTTAAAGGAGCCGTGGATTAAGAGGACAGATAACGAAGAGTTTTATGACGAGCTATATCAAATTGAGGATTATGCGGATGAGAGTGCACAAAAAGAAATTTTTGATGCTATGCATAATTATATGTATCAGCATGATATTACGGGAAAATATTTTAATGCAAAAAAAGGAAGGAGAGTTACTTGCTTTCAGCCATATGATTATCAAGGGACAATTTATTTTTTGGGACCATGTTGGGTGATTGGCGCATATGTAGAAGATCAATATACTGTTGAGAGCTGGTTGCAAAAAAAAATTTTGGAGAAAGGTTATGCGTATAAAGTTGAAAACTATGGGGAAATGATGCGGCTTGATGCAGCAATAGATATGCGGCTTCAAGAGATTGGAGAGTTTCAGACAAATGATATAATTGTGTATCAATCCGGTGTGGGAGAGGTAATCGATATAGAAGGCAGCTCGTTAGAAAAATTTTATGAAGAACATAATATACCAAATGAATGGGTTGCAGATAGCTATGGGCATTGTAATCACAAAGCGAATCAGTTGCTTGCAGATAGTATATTGAAAAAAATAGAACCATACTTATGTGAGCAGAAAATAGAAAATGGGGGAGGGGTAAAAAAAGTTGGCATAGATTTTTATACTGTTATGGAGGAGTATATGAAGCATAAATACTTTGATCAATATTTTTCTGACTTTTCCGCAGAAAAATATAATACTATTGGCGCTGTCGTTGTAAAATGCAGCCCTTTTCATATAGGACATCGTTATCTAATTGAAACAGCCAAGAAAAAAGTAGACTTTTTAATCATATTTGTACTCGAAGAAGAGGGATTTTTATTTCCGTTCGAAGAACGTTTTAAATTAGTTAAGGAAGGGATAAAAGATTTAGACAATGTTATGGTTGTACCAAGCGGTGAATTCGTCCTTTCCATGAAGACTTTTCCGCAAATGTATTCTAAGGCGGATAATGGGGTGGTATCTCTTAATGCGGAATATGATGCTTACATTTTTGCAGAGTATGTGGCAAAAATACTTCATATTACACATCGGTTTGCGGGAAAGGATCCAAAAGGAAAAATTTCAAAAATTTATTATGAAGCGCTAAGAAAAGCCTTGCCCTCCAAAGGAATTATTTTTGAGGAAATTCCCAGAAAAGAAATTGGAGGTGAAATTGTTAAAACATCCAAAGTGAGAAAGTGTTTGAAAGACCAAAACTATATAGAGGCTTTTTCTTTATTGCCGAACTCAACTGTGAAGTACCTAATGAATCAACTTAATCTGGCCGTTTAGAATCCTCTATTGAGGATTGAAATCATATTATAAGAAAGGATAAAATATGGAAGAGAAGATTATAAATATTCTAAAAAAATGTTGTGAAGATTTTGAGGATGTAATGGAATATGATGGAGAGTGTATGGTAGAAGACGGCATTATAGATTCATTTACTGTTCTGTCTTTAGTTGATGCCTTGGAGGGGGAATTTGATATTATTATTCCTGCAAGATGTGTCTTGCCTGCAAATTTTGGGAATAAGGAGATGATAATTTCTTTGGTAAAAAAAGTGTTGGAGGAAAAAAGTAAATGATTGCGAATGTTACATATTGGTTAGACAAAACGGCGGCAAAATTTCCTGATAGGACTGCTTTTGCGGATGAAAAAGGGGAAATTACATTTGAAGAAACGCAAAGGCGGGCTAAGAGAATTGCTACAGAGATAGTAAAGAAGGGGCTGTTTAAAAAGCCCATAGTTATATACTTGGACAAAGGAATTGATGTTCCCACCGCTTTTATGGCTGTTGCGTATAGTGGTAATTTTTATTCTCCAATTGACACAGATATGCCAATGAGCCGTGCAAATAAGATTATGGAAATATTGAATCCGGCATTGGTTATAACGACTATGGAGCGAAAAGACGATTTTGCGGAGAGCGGTTATCAAGGAGATTTCCTGCTTCTGGATACGGCTATCACGGCTGAGATTCAGGAGGAAAAAATAGCATTGGTACAGCGAAAGGTGATTGACACAGATCTTTTGTATGTATTATTTACTTCAGGGTCAACTGGTGTGCCAAAAGGCGTCACTATTACGCATCGTTCGGTGATTGATCACATTGACTGGGTAGTAGAAACTTTTAATATTACGGAAGATGACCGTTTTGGAAATCAGGTTCCGTTTTATTTTGACATGTCTATTCTGGATATTTATAGTACGATAAAGAGCGGTGCAGCGACCTATATTATCCCCAAATCTTTATTTTCTTATCCAGTGTTACTTTTGGAATACTTAAAGGAAAAGAGGATTACAACTATATATTGGGTTCCCTCGGCGATGATTATGGTATCCAGGTTACAGGCTTTGCGTGAAGTTGATTTATCAGATACGTTGAGAAGAGTATTGTTTGCCGGAGAAGTTATGCCCAGCAGGCAGTTAAATATTTGGCGTAGTTATCTTCCTAATGTGTTATATGCAAATCTTTACGGGCCAACTGAGATAACGGACACTTGTGTATATTATATTGTGAATCGAGAGTTTGCGGATGAGGAACCAATCCCCATCGGTGTTCCCATGTCAAATAAGGATATTATTGTGCTGGATGAAAATGATGAGCTTGTAACAGAAAAAGGAAGTGGAGAATTATGCGTAAGGGGAACATCGCTTTCGATGGGATATTATAACAATCCGGAGAAAACAAAGGAAGTTTTTGTTCAGAATCCATTAAATCCGTTCGTACCGGAAATTATATATCGTACGGGTGATTTGGTGCAATTTAATGAGTATGGAGAAATGGTATATCTGTCAAGGAAAGATTACCAAATCAAGCATATGGGGCGCAGGATTGAATTGGGTGAAATTGAAAAGGCGGTATCCTCTCTTCAGGAAATTTCTGTATGTTGCTGTATATACGATAAAATTCATCGGCAGATTGTACTATTTATTGAAGAGGACTTAGAGAAAAGTTATATTAATCATAAAATTTCAAAGCTTGTTCCAGAATATATGTTGCCGAATAGAGTTGTTAAATTGGACAAAATTCCAATAAATGCTAATGGTAAGATTGACCGTGTGGAGTTGAGTGAGGGACTGCATTATGCAAAAGGGCTGGATAAGTAGTGCTGAGCAGATCGAAAGTTATGTTGAGGAATTGAAAAAGACAGGAAGGAAATTGCTTACGAATTACTATTTGGATGCAGAAAAACTTCAAGCTTTAATAAAAGAGCGGGGAATATCGTATGACTATAAAGAAGGTAAATACCTGAATTTATTATGTAGGGAGGAGGGATTCTTGAGGCTGTATTTTTATATTGCAGCGTTTGACGGTTTTAATGTGGAAGAATCTAACGAGATTGTTGTTTGTGATTTGTTCAGCAGAGAAGAAAATGAAGAATTAGAAAAAATAATGGAAAAACTGGATGCGTGCTATTTTCATCAATATGCTTGTTTTGAGAAGTGGAGAGCGAAATGCCCGAAACAATTACTTGAATCGGCATCTCAGGAGGTAGCTTTTGGATATGAAAAAGATCAGGAAGCAATTAATTTGATATTTGAAATATTTGATAAATATACGGATTATTTGCCTCGCAAATGCGATATAGCTATGTTTTTGAAGGATAAAAAATTTATTAATATTTACGCAAAAGAGGATGATAGATTGCTAGGTTGTTTGATTTATAGTCAGAGAGGAAAGGAATACACGATAGAATTTTATTATGTGAGGCCGGAAGAAAGAGGGAAACGAATAAGTTATTTGTTACATGATCATTATTATCAGAAATATGCCAAGGATGAAAGAGGGGGTAAATTCGTTTCCTGGATTAATACAAATAATCTAAAATCGATTTTGATTCATCAGCGGTATAATTATCAAAAGTTAGAGTTGAAGAAATATACATATTTAAGGGATGCTAATATTTCATTGCATAAATAAAAGCAGAGACTGAGCAGATTATATAGAATGGATATGTATTTGACAACAGTTCTGTTAATTGAAGGTGAAAATTTATGGATAATCAGAGATTGAGAAGAACACAGATGCTGTTAGAAAAACTGAAAGGGAAAAGTATTTATTTATATGGTGCAGGGACAAGAGGAAAGGTTGCACTAAAAAATTTGAATCGTTTAGGAATGGGTGAAAACGTAGTTGGATTTATAGATGATAATATAAAGGAAGGATTTTATTTCGGGAAACCGATACACTTGACAGAAAATATTAAGCAGAGTGATATTTTAGAAGCAGTTTTTATTATTACGACTTATGCTGTCAATAAGATGGTTTGTAAAATAATGGAGAAAGGGATTTCCGTTGACCATATCTACTATTTTTCAGAATTATTGATAGATGATATTGATTTAGAAATTTTACAGAATAACAGAAGCGAGATTGAGCAGACATATAGGTTACTGTCAGATGATTTGTCTAAATATATATATAAATCTCTTTTTGAAGTGTATTTGGATGGGAATATAGGGAACTTGTCCAGAACTAAGGGAGATATGCAGTACTTCCCAATATACGGTTCGAGCGATGAAATAAAAGAGTTTTTCCTGTCAGAGCAGGAAGGCTTTGTTGATTGTGGCGCATATGACGGTGATACTATCAGAAAGTTTAAAGCGATTACACAGAATAAATTTCAAAAAATATGGGCATTTGAGCCGGATGAGGATAACTATTCAAAGCTGACTGCTTATATTGAGAAAGAAAAGGATGTAAGGGTAGAATTAGTTCAAGGGGGAGTTTACTCAGAAGATGCGGTTATGTATTTTGATGGCAAAAAGGGGACTAGTTCATCTTTGAAAAAGACGGGAGAAGAAAGTGTTAAGGTTTATCAGTTAGATAACATAATAAACCAAACTGTTTCTTTTATTAAAATGGATATTGAGGGGTCAGAAAAGGATGCCTTGTTAGGAGCTAAAAGGATTATTGCAGAATATAAGCCCAAATTAGCTATTTGCATCTATCATCAAATTGAGGATTTCTGGAAGGTACCATTGTTAATGAAATCTTTAAATCCGGATTATCGACTCTATATTAGAAATTACGAGGATAGAATTGACGAAACGGTTTGTTATGCTATTTGATTTTGGGATGGTGACAGATGAAAAGAATAGTTCTATTTAGTCCGGGTGGATATATTGGAGGATTTATAAAAGCAAAAATCGAGAGAATCAGGGAAATACAGTTATATGAAGTCTCACGAAGCAGTGACTTGGAACAATATGAAGGGGATTACGATATTCTGATTTATTCAGCAGCTGTGAGTAACGCAACTACAGAAAAGCTGTTACAAGATAATGTGGGAGCTGCGATAAACATGATGCGGTTTAGTAGAGAGCATCACGTAAAAAGAGTTATTTATCTTTCTTCTGACTCTGTATATGGCGAATTAAATACAGATATTGTTACCGAGGATACAATTATGGTAAATCCCAATGTTTACGGTGTGACAAAATATTTGGCGGAAAAAGTGATTTTGGAAAGCGGAATACCCTATTATATTTTGCGCATGCCGGGTGTTGTAGGAAGAGTTTGGAGAGATGTTTTCATTTGTAATACGATTTCTAAAATAAAAGAGGGAGAACATCTCAGATTATATAATATTGACAGACTCTTTAATAATATATTGCATATTGATGATTTGATAACTTTTATCATACTTTTGTGTGAGCGAGAAGACATGGATGATAAGCAGATTTTTCTCTTGGGTAATACTGAGCTGGTAAAATTGAAAGAGATACTTGTTTATATAAAGGAGTTTTATCATTCAGGATCCCTGATTTGTAGTGAAGATACAGATCAAAAGAGATATTTTACTTTAGATGTGACAAAGGCAATACAGTATGGCTATGTTTCTAAAGGGATAAAGAATATCATAGAGGAATTGTGTCGTTTAAAAGAAAGAGAGGTTCTTTAATTTATGAAAGCATTGATTTTAGGTGGTGGATTGACAGGTTGTGTTGTTGCTAACGAACTGAATAAGAAGGGGATTCAAACGATAATTTTGGAGAAAAATAGTTACTTAGGAGGTGGGTGTCATACCTTTTTTTACGGGGGGCATCCGTATACTGAGGGCCCTAGACCGCTATCCATAAAAGATGGAAAAGCATTTGAATATATTAATTCTGTTATAGCGTTAAGAAAATTTCCTCTTATCCTAGATTCTTATAATGAGCAGGACCAGAAATTTTATGGGTTTCCGATTCATTGGGACGATATTCAAATCATGCCGGATAAGGATAAAATTTTAAGGGAATTGGAAGATAAGCCAAAGGTTAATGATGCAACTAATTTGGAAGATGGTTGGATTAATGCAGTGGGACCAACACTTTATGGAAAGTATATAAAAACATATACAGAGAAAATGTGGGAGGTAGAATCTAATAAAGTTTTTGAAGATTTTTCCTGGTCAGTAAAAGGCTCACCGATACAACATGGCGATAGAATGTGCCGTTTGGGTTCAGTGTCTGAGAGTCAGCTGCATGCTTATCCTATTGAAGAAACAGGATATAATAGATTCTTTGAATATTGTGCAAGAAATAGTGAAGTATACTTGAATACTGTTATTAACAAAGTGGATTTAGATAAAAAGGAAGTATATATATCGGGAGAAGTAATAAGCGGGGATATTATTATTTCTACAATAGCGTTGGATGACTTACTAGAGGGATGCTTTGGAGAATTACGGTATATGGGACGGGATTTCCATACAATTGTTCTTCCGGTAGAATATGCTTTTAACAAGGAACATCATTTTATTTATTATCCTAATCAAGAGAAATTTACGAGGATTGTGGAGTATAAGAATTTGACTGGACATAAAGCTGATTCTACTCTTTTAGTTATGGAAGTACCTTCTCACAGTAATAGATTGTATAGTTATAATATTAAAAGTGAACAGGATAAAGCGGCTAAATATATGGAAAATTTACCAAGTGGAGTGTATGCAATGGGACGGTTGGGTACATATAAATATTTGGATATTAATCAATGTATAGCGTCGGCATGTGAATTTGCAGATAGATTTTAGCAAGGGGATGAAAAGTATGGAACAGAAAAGTCAGAATATTTTAAGAGACAATGATAGCGATAATTGGAATGCTGTTTGTGAAAATATATCAAATACAAATTTGGTGCAGTTGGGAACATATTATAGTCATGCTGTTAATCAGGATATTAAACACTTGGCTTTTACGTTGAGCAGGTATAAGTTTGTAAGTAAATTGCTCATGTATAGGGAAAAAGTGAATTTATTAGAGCTGGGATGTCAAGAAGCTCTAGGGGCATTAATGTTTAAGCAAAATATAATGTTAAATCAATACGTTGGCATAGATTTAGATAAGCGTGCTGTTGAGTGGAATAATATGAATTTATCAGAGGAGTTCAAATTCGTATGTTCAAATTTTTTTGATTGTGCGGAAACGGGACATGAAAATTTTGATGCTATTGTAAGCCTTGATGTAATCGAACATATTTCTCCGGAAATGGAGGAGAAATATTGCGAAATTGTTAAATCCAGCCTTACGATGGATGGGGTTGCTATTGTAGGAACGCCTAACATAATGCTAAGCCCATATGCTTCTCAGGAAAGCAAAATGGCGCATATAAATTTATATGATCAGAAAAGATTATATAGTTTAATGAAAAAATATTTTCATAATGTGTTTATTTTTAATATGAATGATGAAGTTGTAAATACAGGTTTTGCACCGATGTCATGCTATATTTTTGCTGTATGCTGTAACAAAAAGTAGGGAGTGAGAGTGTTTAATGAATAAAATTCACGATTATTTTATGCAAAATAGTAAAACTTTTTTTTTGCATAATAAAATAAAGGAATACGAGCATAAGCTGAACTATCAATCAAACTGGACATATCATAAAATCAAAAGGTATGAAAAACGCTGGAAGAGGCTTGTTCAGAAATATGATTGCATATATGTATATGGAATTGAATTCGTAAGCATAGGAGAAACAGTAGCCAGACTATTTATGTTTTTAGAGGACAGATTGAAACGATCAAAAAATGCTTTTCATGTTGTATTACCTACTTTTTATAAGGATTACTATATAGGGGGAGTGGTTAATAAAAAGATTTTCGATGTTTTTGGAAGACGTATACATTTTATTTCAGAAGGAAATCTTGAATTTTGGAAATATTGTATATTTTTTCATTCTGATAAAATTTCTACAGAATATTTTGACAAATATAGGTATCGGGATTCATCCGTAGTTTTCAATATAAAAATAGGGAAACCATTGCTTCCATTTACTAAAGAAATCGAAGAATATGCGAATAAAAAAATGCAGAAAATGGGAGTTGTGGGCGAATATATATGTATCCATGCGAGGGAGGTTGCTACAAAAACAAATAATTTTATTAGTGAATATGATGATACATCAGTACTTGATGCAGATATTAATTCTTATAGACAGGCATGCTCATATATGAAAAAATTAGGTTGTCAGGCAATAAGAATGGGAAAGGATGAAAGCAAAAAATGTGAAATAGAAGATGTTGTTGACTATGCCAATTATTTTTATGATGAATTGATGGATTTCTATTTGATTGCCAATTGTAAGTTTTTAATAGGATGCTCATCAGGAATTACAGCTATTTCAACTTTTTGGGGCAGACCAGTTTTACAGACTAATTTAATCGTGTGGTGTTATGGGCAGGAAGCATTACCGTGGACTGACTATGATTTGTATATACCTAAAAAATTTTATTCCAGGAGGAAGGAACGTTTACTTAATTTATATGAAATGTGGGAAGTATCGCTCAAGTGTGACCGACATAGTGAGCGCTTTAAAAAAGAGAAAATTGAATTGATTGATAATACAGAGGAAGAGATACTAAAAGCTACGATTGAAATGAATGAAAAGCTGGATCACACTTGGAAGATTACAGAAGAAGAAACTAAATGTATGGAAAAGTATTGGCAGGTTTTGAATATATGGAAAAATAATCATCGAGTTGCTTATAGCAGTAAGGATAATGGAGGACTGGGACTTGCTATGTATAACAGGCCTATATCTTATAGCTATTTAAGAGAAAATATGTATTTGCTGGATGTAAAGGAGCTGTATGAAGAATCATAAAGAATATATATCATATGTGGGAGGAATCCTGTTTAACGATCAGATATATTTTTCCAATGGGGGTTTTAATGGTTTATTTTCAGTGGATATTCATGACTTGTCAATGCAATTTATAGGCAGGATACCATTTTTGGAAAAGGCTATTCAGAAAGCCTATTTGGGTCATGTAAATTGTTGCTATGGAAGTAAAATAATGCTGTTTCCTGCAAACTGCAATCAGATTTTAGTTTATGATATTGATAAAAATAATATGTGGGGGATTCCAATCAATTCAGTGGATGGTTCAAATGTTTATATGACAGCAGGAGTAGTCTGTTATGATGAACAAGTATATATATTCCCGACCAGACTGTCACAGGGTATTTTCATGTTGGATTTGAAAACATTAAAAATTGAAAGAAATAGAGATATAGAGGATTTGTTGGATGGAACGGAATTTATTTATAATATTGATAATGTGATTAGAATAAATGAAGCGGAAATTGCCATTTTGTCTGGGAATACTACAATTATCGGGATTAGTATTCAGGAAAAAAAGAGAACTTTTTGTAAACAATTTACGGAAGACTATAATATATGGGGAATTAGATACGATGGCAATAACTTTTGGATATTATCGTTTACATCGACCGATGTATATGAATGGGATCGCACAACAGATGGCTTGATAAAATATCAATTAGAGAAAGAAGAATGGTTTAGCGGCAAAACTGTACCATATGTCAATATGATATTTATAGATGATAAGGCTATTGTATTACCCTTGGGTTTAAAATATATAATGCAGATAGATAAAACAAAACGCACTATTAGTAAAGCAATAGATTATCCTGCAGGCTTTCGATTTCTAGAAGGGTTAGAGGAGTGGACGGCATTTGGAGCTTTTAATGTAATCGAACAGCATAAAGTATTGATACATCCTGCCCGAGGTAATATGCTTTTGTTATATGATGTTGTAAATAACCATATAGAAGGAAAGGAATTAACAGTCAATAATGATTCAATTCCATATTTGAAAGAAATTATAGAGCGAAAGTTCTGCCAAAATCGGGTTGTAAATGAAATGGATAATTTAGGAGTGGAACTATTGGACTTAGCGATTAATCAAGAACGAAAACATAAGAATGCTGAAAAGACAGAGTCGGCGGGGAAGAAAATATATCAAACTTTAGTTGGTAATTGAAAATCAGGAAGGAAGTTAATATGAAAAAAAGCATAATTTCAGCGTTGACAATGGTGGCTGGCGGAATAATAGGGGCAAGTGCAGTCGGAAAAATTAGAAATGACAAAGCTGAAAAAATTCAGGAAAAGTCTAATAAACATTTAGCGCTTTTTTTAATGATGAATGATTGGGTTAAAGTGAAGCAGGAAGGGAAAAATTTATCTTCCTATTTTAAAAAGCATAGATATGAAAGAATTGCGGTTTATGGAATGAGTTATGTGGGTGAGACGCTTGTTAATGAACTAATGGATTCAGAGATTGAGTTGGTATATGGAATTGATCAAAGAGATGGATTATATTCTTATATTAATATTTTGTCAGTAGATAGTTCATTGCCTGAGGTAGATGCGATTGTTGTTACAGCAATTACCTTTTTTGATGAGATAGAGAAGGTGCTGCGGGATAAGGTTTCTTGTCCAATTATCTCACTTGCAAGTGTTTTAGATGATATGTAATTTTGCTATTGTGGGAATTGGGGTATTGCTGCCGGCTGCGGGCTTTTCCAAATGTTCATGTGCATGAAAACGCAGCGCAAGTCGGAAGCAATGAAAAAGTATAATATACGATAAATAGGAGATTGGTAAATGTGTGGTATTTTAGGAGGGAATAATCATAGATGGGATTACAAAAAAGGAATTGAATCTATGAAACACAGAGGACCGGATGGAACCAAAGTGGTGAAGCTAGAGGATTTCTGTTTAGCATTTACAAGGTTAGCGGTCATTGATTTGTCGGACAAAGGAATGCAGCCCATGTTTTCCAAAGATAAACAAGTGGCTATTGTATATAATGGAGAGATTTATGGTTATCAGAAATTGCGTCGTCAACTGGAAAGAAAGGGGTATCACTTTTCCTCCACTACAGATACAGAAGTGATTTTAAGCGCTTATTTGGAATATGGAGAAAAATTTGTTACTCAAATTGATGGTATGTTTGCGATTGCCATTTACGATAAGCGAGAGGGCAAAAGCGGAACTGTTAGGCTGTACAGGGATCGGTTGGGGATCAAGCCACTATATTATTATTATGATGGAAGGAATTTTGGCTTTTCTTCTGAACTAAAAGGTATCGCCAATATGTGCACTGATATTTCCTTGAAGATTGATAATACGGCGGTTTATGATTACCTGAATTATATTTATATTCCGGAACCAAAGACACTGTATCAAAATACATACAAATTGCAGCCTGCGCATCGATTAGAATTTGATATTCACTCTCGGAAGGTTATCAAGAATGGTGCGTACTGGAAATTGGAGATAAATGGGACAAGGGGGGCACAGAGAAAACAGGAAGACCTAATTTGTGAAGTAAGAGAATTAGTGAAACAATCTGTGAAAGAGCAGATGATAGCAGATGTCCCGGTAGGGGTATTTTTAAGCGGTGGTGTTGATTCCAGTATCATTGCTTATGAGAGTAGTCAGATTAATCCGCAGCTTGAGAGCTTTTCCATCGGTTTCAACGAGGCTCCTTATAACGAACTGGATTTTGCCAGAAAGCTGTCTGACAGATACCAGATTCGACGTAATGAAAAGATATTTAATCGGAATATTTTTCATGAAAACTTTGCCAATATGAAAACATGGTATGACGAGCCGTTTGCGGATACATCCGCTTTTCCAACTTATCTGGTATCTAGGGAGGCACGGAATAAAGTGGTGGTCGTCCTGACAGGAGATGGAAGCGATGAAGTATTTGGCGGATATGCCAGATATGGTGTTTTGGAAGAAAAGGAGCAGAAAAACGGCTATGATAATATACTTATTTCCAAATTATATTGCAGGATGAGGAAGGATGGAAAATACGACTGGAAATTTTTAGATGGTTTAAATTTGTATGACAGATATATGGCTCCCACATTGTCGGGAAGTGACAGCAAATTGAGGGAACGATTGAGGATTCCAAGAGATTACGATAAACTGTGGTATTTTAGGAAATATTACAGAAAGGATTTACCTGCGGTTACCAGAATGCAGTATCTTGATCTGAAAACTTATCTTCCCAGTGATATCCTGACGAAAGTCGACCGCACAAGCATGGCTGTATCACTGGAATCCAGGGTGCCGTTTTTAGACCGAAGGATAGTGGAGTTTGCCTTTTCCTTATCGCAGGAAGACAGATGTCCGGCAGGAGAGGCCAAAGGATTACTGAAAAAAGCTTATGAACCAGTAATTAATAAGGAGATATTATATCGTACAAAACAAGGCTTTGCAATGCCGACAGAATATTTCAGGAGAAGAATGTCAGTGCAGGAGGAACTCTTGGAGAAGCTATGGAAAGTATAGAATGAGAAATTGATAATTTATGTAGCAAAGGAGGAAACCAAGATGAAAAAAGGAGTCATTTCAGTATTATCAATGGTAGCGGGCGGTATTGCGGGAGCAAGCGCAGTCGGGAAGATCAGCGGCGACAAGGCCGGGAAAATTCAGGAGAAGTCGGATAAGCATTTGGCGCTTTTTCTGATGATGAATCAGTGGGTGAAGGTAAAACAGGAGGGGAAAAAGCTTTCCTCATATTTTGAAGACCATGGATATCAGAAGATAGCTATTTACGGTATGAGCTATGCCGGAGAGACACTGGTCAATGAATTAAAAGACTCCGAAATAGAAGCGGTATACGGAATAGACAGAAAAGTGGGTATATATTCTTACATCGACGTTCTTTCAGTGGACGAGCCGCTTCCGGAAGTGGATGCAGTGGTTGTTACCGCGATTACATTTTTTGATGAGGTAGAGGAAACATTGAGGGATAAGGTTTCGTGCCCGATTATTTCCCTGGAAGATATTTTGTATGAGGTGTAAAGCTTATTAGGAAAGTTGGCGCGAAAAGATTGGTGCCTGGCTTGTTTTGCTTATAAGGGAGCGGATGAAATGGTTAGGAAAAAAGAATTTTATATATTTGGCAGCGGCAGTAACGGAAAAAGACTGCTGAAACTGTTGAAGATTAACGGGATAGAAATGGCGGCATTTATTGACAATGCGAAAGAGAAGTGGGGAAAGCCAGTCGTTGACCAGTATATGTGTATCAGCGTTGAGGAGGCGGAAAAACGGGGAGCAAGGGAGAATGTCGTACTGGTTTCACCCCATCGATGCGCGGATATATTGGAACAGTTAGAGCAGCGTGGATTTGAAAATGTATACGATCTGCACAAACTTGCAGATAAATGCACTTATTTTCTGCCAGAACGGTATGAGCCGGATGATTTTAATAACGTATTCCCCTTCAACCATTACGAATCTCCTTACCCGGACATGGAAGAGATACATAGAAAAGAGGAAACGTTATTTGATCCAGAGTCCTGCATTAAGGAAATATCTCTGAATGAGGAGAGGCATTTGGAGCTGCTTGAAAAAATGCAGGAAATGGAAGCTCCCAAGTGGAATCTTTATGAGAGCAGCGACACAAGGTACTACTGCGTCAATCCCTGCTTTCCTAAAAACGGCGCTGATATTTTGTATTATATGATGCGTATCCTGCATCCCGAAAAGATCATAGAAGTCGGGAGCGGATTTTCAACCAGCGTAATGCTTGATATGAACGAAAAAGTTTTTAATAACGAGATAGAAATTATGTCCATTGAACCGTACTCGGACAGATTAAAATCGTTGCTGCGCGATTCCGACAATATAAAGATTCATGAGTCAAAATTACAGGACATACCGGTAGAAGTGTTTGAACAGCTGAAGGAGAACGATATTCTTTTTATCGATTCTTCACATGTATCTAAGACAGGCTCGGATATCAATTATCTGTTTTTTGAAATATTGCCGCGGATTCAGGCGGGGGTTTATATCCATTTTCACGATATATTTTACCCTTTTATTTATCCGAAAAAATGGATATATGAAGGCAGGGCATACAATGAGGCGTATATGCTCAGAGCGTTTTTGATGCACAACAGGGAATATTCCATTCAATGGTTCGGCGGATTTATGGCGCATAAATATGCCGAACGCCTGGGAGAAAAATTGGCCGGATGCGGAGACGGTTCTATCTGGATTCGGAAAGATAAATAGAACCTGCGGAAGATATTTTACAGGCATTCAATTTCTTGAAGAAAGGTTTGAGTGGTTATATGAATATTGCAATCTTAATACAGACATTGGGTGGCGGCGGTGCAGAAAGAGTTGCTCAGATTATCGGCGATTACTATGTGAATCGAGGAAATAACGTATATTATTTCCTGGGCCATACTTCTGTAAAACCGGTATATCCTGTAAAAGGTCAGATTGTTGATACGGGAATAAAAGGATGCTTGTCAAATAATGTATTTGGGGATATACAGGCATTAGGAAAACTGTTCTTGGCCTCATTGCAAATGCGCAAATGGAAAAGAAGATATCAAATTGATGTAGCAGTTAGTTTTATGGAAGAATTTAATTATCTGAATATTCTTTCAAAGGGCAGAGAAAAAGTAATTACCAGAGTCTGTACGATTCTTTCACAAGAGGGAGAGTGGGTGAATCTTTTTTTTCGAAAGGATATTGTACACTTCTTTTATCCGAAATCGGATCGAATTGTAGTGATGAGTGAATATGCCAAGAGGGACATGTATTGCAACTTTAACATTCCTATGAATAAAATGGTTAAAATTCCGAATCCGGTTGTGACAGGGAATACGCAGGAATCTTCTATGGGGCTGGAGTATGGTGATAAGGTGATTATAACCGTGGGGCGGCTGGCGCCGGAAAAGCAGCAGGAACGAATTATTCGTGCATTTTCTTATGTAGCTGCGTCAGAAAAAGATGCCCGCCTGCTTATTTTGGGAACCGGACCAAATGAAGGATATTTAAAAAACATAGCCTATAAACATAAGGTAAAAGAGAATGTTATATTTGCAGGATTCAAAAGTGATGTGGCGCATTATTTAAAAAATAGTAGAATATTTGTATTAGCGTCCCGCCTCGAAGGTTTCCCCAATGGTATGATAGAGGCTATGGCCAATGGTCTTCCGGTGGTTACTACTGACGCTCCTGGGGGCTGTGGTGAAATTGTCGGTAAAAAAAGAGAGGCGGGAGCGTGTGAGGATATTGAATATTGTCCATATGGGATATTGACGCCACATATTTCCGGACAGATACGTGCCGGAGGAGAGTTGACCAGAGAGGAACGCCTGTTAGGACAGGCAATGTTGGAACTTTTAAGAAATGAGGAACTTTGCGAGAGATATAGCAAGCGTTCAATGAAAAGAGCGGCTATGTACGATGTTGAAAAAATAATGGAAATATGGAATCGTTTACTGCAGACATAGTTTGATAACAAAGAGGAAGATATATGTGCGGAATACTTGGTGGAAATAATCCATATTGGGATTATGAAAAGGGAATACAATGTATGAAACATAGAGGGCCTGACGGTACGAGGATAGCCAGGATGGACGATTTTTCCTTGGCTTTTACCAGATTAGCCATCATTGATTTATCTGACAATGCAATGCAGCCAATGTTTTCGGAAGATTATAAGGTAGGAATTGTATTTAATGGGGAAATATATGGTTTTACTAAGTTAAGAAATATTCTGATTAAGCGTGGGTATAAGTTTCGTTCGACATCGGACACAGAGGTGATTTTAAATGCGTATCTTGAGTGGGGAGAGCATTTCATAACCAAAATTGACGGCATGTATGGAATTGCCATTTTAGATAAAAGGGATGGCACAGTCAAATTGTTCCGTGACCGTATGGGTATCAAACCATTATACTATTACTATGATGGAACAAATTTTGGTTTTGCATCGGAACTAAAAGGGATTGTAAATATGTGTAATACAATCTCTTTCCAAATAGATAATTCTGCAGTATATGACTATCTCAATTATTTATATATTCCTGATCCAAAGACTTATTATAAAAAAATATATAAATTGCAGCCGGCTCATAGGCTGACGTTTGATATTAAGTCACAGAAAATACTGAAAAACGGTTCTTATTGGAAATTGAATGTTAATGAACAAAAGGGTAGTCAGAGAAATCAAAAGGAGTTGATTGAGGAATTAAGATATTTGATGAGAGAATCCGTGAAAGAGCAAATGATGGCGGATGTACCGGTAGGAACCTTTTTAAGTGGCGGAGTGGATTCTAGCATCATAACATATGAAAGTGGCAGAATTAATTCGGATATTGAGACATTTTCAATTGGATTTACGGATGCTCAATATGATGAATCCCGATATGCACTTATGCTGGCAAAGCAATATAATATTTCGAATAATCTGCATGTTTTTCAGAAAGATATACTAAACCAAAATTATGATAAATTGAAATTATGGTATGATGAGCCATTTGCGGATACATCTGCTTTCCCAACATACTTAGTTTCCGGTATCGCAAGAAAGAAAGTAACAGTAGTGCTGACAGGAGATGGAGGCGATGAAATATTTGGCGGATATCCCAGATATACGATGCTGCAGAAAAAAGAATTTCAGCAAGGGCATATCAGACAGCTGCTGGAAAGACTGCTTATCAAGTGCATATTCGATTTTCCATGTGGTTTGCAGTGGGAAGATGGGATTCATTTCTTGCAAAGAACAAGTAATTTTCCATTAAAAACAGACGATAAGACTCTAAGAAAGCAGCTTAAGATAGACAAGTATTACGATAAATTTTGGGCAATCAGAAAAAATTACAGGGTTGATCTGCCGCCTGTGACCAGGGCGCAGTTTGTAGATATCAAGACATATCTGCCAGGAGATATATTGACCAAGGTAGACAGAGCCAGTATGGCGGTGTCATTGGAGACAAGGGTTCCCTTTTTAGATAAACGCATTGTAGAATTTGCCTTTTCTTTATCGGAAGATGATCGTTGTCCTAATGGAGAATGTAAAGGTTTATTGAAAAAAGCATACGAGCAGGAAGTGGGAAAGGAAATATTGTACAGGCCTAAAAAAGGATTTTCCATACCAAGAGGATTTTTTAGTATGCGAAAGTCTCCGCAGGAGGATATTTTGAAGAAAATATGGACATAAGACTGGGAGATTATTATGAGAATCATACTGACCGCTAATGAGTTTGTAGAATACGGAAAGCCCAAAACCGGTTTTCCCAATTATCTGTACAGAGTCGCATGCGCGCTGCAAAAAAGCGGAAATGAAGTCATTATCGTGACGTGCGGAAACAGAACGGCACACAGGTATATGGATGGGATAGAGGTTTGGGAAGTCGTAATGCACTATTATAACAGTGCATATAAAGAAATCAATGTGATTGTGAACAATATCCGTTCCAGCAGACGTATTAACCGAAAAATAAAGGAAATAGCAAAGAGTAGGAAGATCGATGTGATTCAATTTACTTCTCTTTTTGCCCAGTCGCTTCTGTATACCGGTAAAATCCCGTCTGTTATGCGGTTGTCGTCTTATGCCAAAAAAGCTTACCCGACTTTTGAAACGTTAAGCGAAAAAACAGTCAAAACGATGTCTTTTTTCGAGATTGCAGCGGGAAAACGCTGCAACGCGGTGTTTGCACCCAGTGAAATTACGGCGAAGGCATATGAAAAGGATTTTCGCAAAAAGGTTCATATCATAGAATCTCCATTCATCAATGATGTGAAACGATATGACGACCGGATTATGCGGCAACAGCTGTCAGACAAAAAATACGTGTTGTTCTTTGGGAATTTGTATTACGAAAAAGGTATTTTGGTAATTGCAGAAATCATTCAGCGTTTTTTAAAAGATAACCCGGCATATGTTTGGGTGTTTGCGGGACGTTCCCTGGATATCAAGGGGACAAGCGCCGCTAAAATTTTATCTATGGCGGCAGGGGATTATAAGGATAAAGTTATATTTTTGGGTGAACTGCCGCATGAACAGCTGTATCCGGTGATTCGTAATTCAGATTTTGTCGTTTTGCCTTCGATTATGGAAAATTTATCAAATGCCTGTATTGAAGCGATGTATTTTTCAAAAATTGTAATCGGAACAGACGGTGCGAGCTTTGAACAGCTGATCCAAAACAACGTAAGCGGCCTGCTGTGTAAAATAGGGGATTCGCAAGATTTATTGGATAAGATGGAGAAAGTGGTGCGGATGTCTGCCAAAGACAGAGAGAAGATGGAGAAAAAGGCGCATGAGAGAATCGAGCGGCTGCGTCCTGAAGTTGTGGTGAAACAGCTGCTTAGATTTTACGAGCAAGTGATAGAAAGGACGAATTAGGAAAGGGCAGGTATTGTATTGAAGACGATTATGTATGTGCTGACAGATGTCTTTATGGGAGGATCAGCCTGGGCTTTATTGGATATGCTCAGGGAGATGGCGGATCGAGTCAGACCTGTTGTTATTATTCCGGGGAAAGGACTGACGGAGGAACGGCTGAAACAATTAAAAATACAATACTATATTATTCCGTTTAAAGTCAAATTTTGTAAAATCGGAACTGGCAGCCCGCGGCTTGACGATTCTGTTTTTAAGGGGGATTACGAGGCTGCCTTACGATTGTTGCCTGTTATTGATGAAGAAAAGGTTGATTTGATACATACAAATTCCAGTATCAGCAATGTGGGGGCGATAGCGGCAGTGCTGGCGAATAAACCCCACGTCTGGCATTTGCGGGAATTATTGGAGGAGCATTTCGATTGTGAGTTTCCGGACCGTGATTTCAAACGCGAATTATTGAAATGCACGGAAGAATTTATTGCGATATCCGATTGTGTGAAGAAGATTTACGAACGGAAATTCGGGATTTCTACCGTGCGCGTTTATGACGGTTTGGATTTGGAGCAATATCTTCGTGAAGAGGTGTACCGCGACAGGGGGCATACTTTTTTGCTGGCAGGTATTATCAATGACGGTAAGGGCCAATGGGACGCGGTTCGGGCGGCGGAAATGCTAGTGAGCCGCGGAGTGGATGATATACGGTTAACCATTGTCGGAAACGGGGATCAGAAAACCATATGGTCTATGAAAAAATATATCATGCAAAAAGGCTTGGATCGGAATATTTTTGTACGGCCGTTTCGTGATAATCTTTCCAGCTTAAGGGAAGAGCATACGTATTCGCTTACCTGTTCTAAGATGGAAGCGCTTGGACGGACAACGATTGAGGCGATACTTTCGGGAAATATCGTGATAGGCGCCGATACAGGTGGGACCTTGGAGATCCTTGGAGAAGACGGGGAAAGAGGATATTTATATCGACAGGGAGATTATAAAAATCTTGCGCAAGTAATGTACGATGTGATGTGCGCGAAGCCGCAGGAGAAGATCGGGAAAAGCCGGTTGGCCAGGGAGCTTGTAAAAAGGACGTTTCATCTCGAAAAGTATGCGATGCAAGTGGAAGAGCTGTATGATGCCGTTGTGGGCGGCTATAAGACAGAAGAGCAGAAGGAACGACGTACGCTGCGGCAAAGGATGAAAAGGCGTTATGAGAGCCTAAGGCATACGGAGGAAAAGCCAACCGGCACAGAGGAAAAAAAGTTTGAAACGATGTTCAAGTATACGGAACTGTGGCTTAGGATTAAGCAGCAGGGATATACGCTGGCCGACTTTTTCACGCAAAGAGGGGCAGAAAAAATTGCGGTTTACGGAATGGGGTTTTTGGGTTGCGATTTATATGATGAATTGGAGGAGGCAGGCATTGAAATTGCGTATGTAATGGATAAAGAGCCTCAGACGATTGATAAAATTGTGCCGGTGGTAAATGCGGATGAGAATCTGCCTTGTGTAGACGCCATTGTTGTCACGGCGATTTCTATCGAAGAAAAAATCCGGGAATGGCTTCAAAGCTTATGTCCGTATCCGATCATTGGATTGACGGAAATATTGGAGTCATACCGGGAAAAAATATAAAGGGATATTCAATATGCAGAAACTTGTGAGC
Organism: uncultured Lachnospiraceae bacterium; assembly: GCA_910587095.1. Lineage (GTDB taxonomy): Bacteria > Bacillota > Clostridia > Lachnospirales > Lachnospiraceae > UBA3282. The sequence goes on along the minus strand of CAJUMJ010000034.1, from coordinate 46,605 downwards.
GTCATTGTTCCGATCTATCATGGTCAAATGTATATGCCAGGGCTTATCAGGCAATTGGAAGAAGCGGCTAAAGAGACGACAGATTATAACGTAGAACTTCTGTTTGTCAATGATGATCCGGATATGCCGATTGGTGCGGTGCCGGAATCAATCCTGACAGATATCCGGGTAATTCAAACGGACAAAAACAGAGGAATCCACGGGGCGAGGGTGAGGGGGTTATCTTACTGCAGGGGAGATTTTGTCCTGTTTTTAGATCAGGATGATACAATACATAAAAAATATCTGACCAGGCAGCTTGCGTTGATCGGGGATGCGGATGCTGTGGTATGCAATGTAATGCACGACGGACATATGTATTATGACGTGGACCGTTCTTTGGAGCATGTGATCACGAGGGAGAGCATGCTTTTTGAGCAATGCATGATCTTATCTCCGGGACAGGTATTGATACGCAAGGCTTCCATTTCGGACATCTGGAAGGAAAATATCATGCGCGTTACCGGGGCGGATGATTGGTTATTGTGGATTTGTATGTTATGCGAGGGGAAAAAAATTGTTGCTAATAATGAGGTTTTGTTCGAACATAAGCTTCATTACAGCAACACGTCAACAGACAGTATCAGGATGGCGGAGTCCGAGAATGAGGTTGTCGAGATTGTGGGAAGATGCGGCCTGCTGAAAGGGCAGGAACTGGAAATGCTGGCGGGCGCAGCAGAAAATGTCCAGAGAAAGAGAATGCGGGACAATGAGAAGTGCAAGCGGATGTTCCGCGTTTTGAGCGACTGGATGACAGCCAGGGAAAATCACCGATATATCAGCGATTATCTGAAAACGAGGCAGCTATACAGAGTTGCGATTTATGGATATGGGCATTTCGGAAAACATTTGCTTGCGGAATTACAAAATGAAGGTATGAAAGTAAGCTATATTGTTGACCGGAATGCCAGATATATTGATACGGATATTGTATTGAAAACACCGGAAGATGATCTGGAGAAAGTGGATGTTTTTATTATTGCGGTATTAAAAGGAAAAAATACGATTGCGGTGGAACAAAATATTCAGGACAGAGTAGATGCGAAGATATTTTGGCTGACGGATATAATATCTGAAATGATAAGCTAGTTGATATGGTACAGGTGCAGATGGGAGCTAGAGGTATTGCGTGGGTGGGAGAATATGAAATATAGTAATCATGAGATTATCATATATGGTTCCGGACAAAGAGGAAGAGGTATATATATCTTATTAATTAATAATGGTATAAATGTGAAACATGTTATAGATACAAACGAAAAAAAATGGAATACGCCTTTTTACAATACGGTGATTTCAAGTCCCGATGTTTTGGAAGATGATAATACTTCGTATATATGTATAGCGATTGCAAAGGAAGAAGATGCTGGAGCCGTCCGGGAAAGAATTTTTACGGAGTACGGTATCGGGCTTGAGAGGGAAATTGGGTATTTCGATTTGGTTTGGGACATATATCAGAGCGATTCGGATATTCAGGGAGCGCTAAACGAGACAACAATAAAAGGAAGCCCTCAATGTATTTTTGAATGTGATTACGGTTTGGGACTCGGAGGGATCGAGGCGTGGACGAAAAGCATATGTAAGGAATTGCTTTTAAGAGGACGGCAAAATATTCACATTATATCTGACAGCGGAACGTATGAAATACCGGATCTGTTGAGGGAGAAGGTTGTAAAGCTTCCGATTCATCATGACGAAATGTTTGCCCCGGAAAGCATTGTAAATATTATCCGCTATCTCATGAGTCAGATGCCGTGTGTTGTCGTTACGGGACAGTTTTATATGACATTTTTGTCAGCCTGTCTTGTAAAACAGCATTTCCCGGATCAGATACATATTATTTCGGTCATTCACTTTGGAAAGGAAGAACTATATCGCCAATACGCGTCGAAGGAGCCTTATGTGGATTTGTTTATTGGTGTGAGTAAAGATATCACGGAGGGGCTTCGTAGACACGGTGTTTTGGAAAATAAAACGGATCATATGACGTGCCCTGTTGAATGCGATGCAATATTGGAAAGATCATATACAACAGAAGAGACAAAGCCTATAAAGCTGGGGTTTGCCGGTAGAGTAAACGCAAAACAGAAGCGTATGGACCTGGTGCCGGCGCTTGTGAATAAACTGGATTCACGCCGTATACATTATTGCTTTGAGATTGCCGGGGAAGGAGACTACAGCAAAAAACTCAGGGAATTTGTTGCCGACAACGGCTTAGAGGAGAGGGTTAAACTCGTTGGGAAATTGGAGAGGAAAGAGATATCCGGTTTTTGGAAGGATAAGGATATCTGTTTGAGTCTTTCTGATTATGAGGGAAGAAGTATTTCCATCATGGAGGCGATGGCGAACGGCGCGGTTCCTGTCGTGACGGAGACATCGGGAGTTCATGAGGATATAACGGACGGTGAGAACGGTTATATTGTCGGCGTAGGAGACATGGATGCCCTGGCGGAGAGGATAGCCTTTTTGGACTGCCATAGAGACAGGATAGGGACTATGGGACAAAATGCGCATACGCAAATTTTCCCGAAGTGCCAGATGAGTAGGCACTTGCAGTATTGGGAGACGTTGCTTGACGACGTGAGAGGGAGAGATTGATGAAAAAAGAAGTTTTACAGCGGGAATATGATAACCTGGTCAGCAAATATCATATGCAGATTGAGCAAAATAATGAAGGAATCAATGCTGCCATAAAGGAAATTCTGGATATGTTCTGCAGGCAGTGTGAACGGCCGGCCATTTGGTGTAACGGTATGCATACGAGAAGCCTGATGACAGATTTCATGTTTGAAATGAGAAACGTGAAATTTGTTGTGGATAAATTTCAGAATCCTACCGAGTACAGTGGCTTTCAGGTGATTAAGCCGGAGCAGGTGCAGGAAAACGGGATTGACGGAGTTATTATTTCCACATTCAGATGGCGGGATGAGATCATAAACGATATCAAAAATATTTGCCCTGATATAAAGTGTCTTGATATGTATGCCGTATTGGAGCAGAAAGGTATGAAACTGACGGGGGAGTATTATGCCCAGGGAAGCCCTTATACCTATTATCATAAGGTGAACAGGCTCCTTCGCAGGTTTTTGAATTTGCCTGCATCACAGGAGAAAGAGGAGATATGCCGGGAGCTGGTGGAGGGATTTGTCGGCAAAAAGGATTTCAGGACGGCAGTTACATATGCGGAACAACTTTTTGCGCTGACAGGAAAACCAGTTTATAAGGAGCTGGCAGATGATATTGGCAAAGTGTACCGTCTTGAATTGCAGGCGGCGGAGGAGATTGCGGAAGACAACGTTCTGATGTGTTGTCTGGACGGCCTTCGCAGAAAAGACGTGCAAAATATCATGCCAAAATTCAAACAGTATATCGATGAAACGGCGCTTTTTTTCGACAATGCCTATTCCGTATCAACTTCGACATATGAAAGCCTGATCCCGGCATTCAGCGACTACAAGGATTTGAATTTGGTATGCTATGACGAGAGCACCGTAAAGGAAGAGAACTGTCTTTTTATAGGTAAGGCGAAAGAGCAGAGAAGAAGGATCCGTTTTTATACGGATGCAACACCTTATATTGATACGGATTGTATTGACGTAACGACGGCCACGCAGACTGTCACGGAGAAAATATGGGATTTTATCATGGATGCCTGTGATGAGCACAATGGTTTATTTTATGTACATATTTTATATGAGAGTCATTTTGCTTTCCCGAATCCTTATACGCAGGATGAGCTGATAACCTTTGGAAGCGTTATTATCTTGGAGTATACCGACCAAAACGGCGGCAAACTGAGACGGGATTACAGAAAACAGCATGACGATTCTATACGGTACATTGATGATGTTCTGACTCCTGTTTTGGAAAAATTGAAATGCAGGATGGTATTATTCGCTGATCATGGTAATCTTTTGCCTGCTAAGGAAAAGAAGCTGGAGGAATGGGGAGAGACGGAATATACGTTTCATGAGGACAGGATACAGATTCCTCTCATTGTAAAATCCCCGGAAAATGGAGTTGGAGTGGACAGCGGAATCATTTCACTGGCATCAATTAATAATATTTTGCTGGCATTGATGGAGAAAAGGGAGTTTGTAAGACCGGAAACGGAGTATGTAAAGCTGGTGCGCTCAAAGGTATATAACCAGGCGCTTAGAAGCTTGTACCAGAAAATGGGACAGGAGACTGGACTGGAGGCTTATGAAATGTTTGAGTTTGCCGATGGATATAAGCTTGGGGTTTTTGCAAACGGAGAGGTCAGATTATATTCCGCGGCTACCGAAGAGAGAATAGAGAACATAGAACAGAAGCGGCACTATTATGAAAAAGTGAAAGGGCAGATTACAGTGTGCGATTTGGATAAGCTGTGTCTGTAATCAACTTGTCTATAGAAATAAGGGAATGGGTTTGTCTATGAGATACTTACAAAAAGAAGACTACAAAAAACTTAGAAACAGGTATTCGACTATAATCGGATGGGGTGCAGGCGTTGAATTTCAAACATATCATGATCAGGCAGCGCTGGCCTTTGACTATATGATAGACGGGGCTGGCAGAAACGCAGGCAATAGGATCAACGGGATTGTGGTTCAGGATGACGGGGCGGTTTCGGAATTAAAGGATAACGATTCTGTACTTGTGGTTATTTACCCGAACATTGAGGACGAGATTGTAGAGCAGGTATCCGCACTTTTGCCGAAAGCTGATACGATTGTGGCCCGTCTGCTCGATATAGAGGGCCGGAAATCGACGTACTCGGCCAGTCAGGAAGACTTGATTATATTCGATTATATACAAAACAGATATGAAGATTTTACATATATGGATATTGGTGTTTGTCATCCGATTGTCAGAAATAACACATATCTCTTTTACGAAAAGGGATTCACAAAGGGAGTACTGGTGGAGCCGAATACGGAAATGTGCAATCTGGCCAGGGAATACCGCCCATTGAATAAGATTGTAAACTTAGGAGCTGCTTCGGAATTTACGAGGGAGAAACTGACATACTATTATGATCCGATGCATCCGGGTTTAAATACGTTTTTAGAGGAAGTGGCGGTACGCAGAGGTATGGAAAAAAACTGTAAGCTGATTCCGATGAAGGAGATCAATACGATTATCGCCGAGAATTTTGAAACATATCCAAATGTACTTGACGTTGATACGGAGGGATTGGATTTGGAATTATTGACACGGCTTGACTACAGAAAATATCCGATTGACGTCATCTGTGTGGAGTCGTATGCAGGAGCCGGTATCCGAAAGCTTATGGGAGAAAGGGGCTACCGTCTTTTGGATACAACGCAGGAGAACGAGATTTATGTGCTACAGTGAACGGAAGCCGGATGAACTATTGCTGAAATATTATCCGGCTATAGAAACAGGAGTATAAATGTGGATGAGAACAGAGAGAAGATGCCCGCCGAAGCGGTTGAAATAATAAAGAAGGTGTTTGGCGTTTGGGACTGCGACATTACGAATATAGAGATTGCAAAGGCAGGAATGACAAACCGGTCGTTCTTTTTTGACTGTAAAGGACACAAATACATTATCAGGATTCCGGGTGAAGGGACAGAGCAGTTAATCAAAAGATCGGAGGAGGAGGTGGTGTACCGGGCGATTGCGGGAAAAGGGCTTTGTGATGATGTGATTTATATTAATGCAAAGGACGGGTATAAAATCACAAAGTATGTACATAACGCACGGGTATGTAATCCGATGGATATGGAGGATGTAGCGCTTTGCCTTGCCAAATTAAAGGAATTTCATAGAATGCGGCTTGGCGTTGCCCATGAATTTGATATTTATGGACAGATTCAATATTATGAACAGCTAAGACAACAGCCCTCTATATATGAGGATTATGAAATAACGAAGGCCAGTGTTTGGCAGTTAAAGCCTTTTGTGGATTGTCTGCCAAAGGAGAAGATATTAACGCATATAGACGCGGTGCCGGATAATTTTCTGTTTACGTCGGAAAATGAGGAAACAAAGGTGCAGTTGATTGATTGGGAATACGCGGGGATGCAGGATCCGCATGTGGATATCGCGATGTTTTGTATTTATGCGGGATATGGAAGGGATAATATTGACCATGTAATCGACCTGTATTTTGAAGGAAAATGTCAGTTATACGAAAGAGTAAAATGCTATTGTTACATAGCTTCGTGCGGCTTGCTGTGGAGCAATTGGTGTGAGTATAAAAGCAGGATTGGGATAGAATTCGGTGAGTACGCGTTGAAACAATATTTGTTTGCGAAGGAGTATTCTGAAATCGCGGCACAATATATAAGGGAAGGGAATTTATGTGAGAAATGGAATACGTCAGAAGAGCGATTATCATGGCAGCGGGAACAGGCAGCAGAATGATGCCTCTGACTGCCAATATTCCCAAACCGCTGGTCAGCGTCATGGGAAAACCGATGATTGAAACAGCTATTCAAGGATTGCGTCAAAACGGTATCAATGAGGTATATATAGTGACAGGGCATTTGCGGGAACAATTTGGTTATCTGGAGGAGAAATATCCGGGGGTGTCGCTTCTTTATAATCCGTATTACCGGGAAACGAATAATATTTCTTCTCTCTATGCGGCGAGAAATTATATTGAAAATGCCATGATACTGGATGGGGATCAGATGATAAACAATAAGCTGGTTCTGTCTCCGGAGACGGAAAAATCCGGTTATAACTGCGTATGGACGGATGTTGAGACGAAAGAATGGCTTTTGACCGTAGAGAATGGCATTGTGACAAAGTGCAGCAGATCAGGAGGTACAGCCGGCTGGCAATTGTACAGCATTTCAAGATGGACGAAAGAGGACGGCAGAAAACTACGGAGACATTTGGAAATTGAGTTTGAACAGAAAAACCATAAGCAGATATATTGGGATGATGTTGCGTTGTTCTGCTACCCCGAAGAGTATCGGTTAGGGATTAAACCTATGAGAGCGCAGGACGTTACAGAGATTGACAGTCTGGAAGAGTTGATAAGGATAGATAAAACTTATGAAAAATATGCGGGAAACGCAGTCTGATAATATAAGGAAAACAGGTTTGCGAAGACAGATTGATTGGATAACGATCATGTTACCTTTGGCAGCAGTTATTCTGCTGGATGGTATTTTTATGATTTTTCCGGGGGATTCTTCGGCTGTACTGGGCGTGATCAGAACGCTTTTGGGCGATGAAGGGGGGCTGTATTACGCAATACTGGGCTTAGGCATATTCGGATGCACGATATATGTTGCTTTTTCGAAGTTCGGTCAAATCAGGCTTGGCGATATGCCAACTCCACGGTATTCTTCCTTTCGCTGGGGAACGATGATATTTACTTCTACTATGGCGGCGGATATCCTGTTTTACTCCCTGTGTGAATGGGCTCTCTATGCCAATGAGCCGTTAATCGAAAGTATGGGCGGGGTCCAAAAATGGGCGTCCACATATCCGTTGTTCCATTGGGGGCCGATTGCCTGGAGCTTTTATATTATACTGGCAGTTGCATTTGGGTTTATGCTGCATGTCAGAAAGCGAGAGAAACAGAAGTTTTCGGAAGCGTGCAGGCCGTTACTTGGAAGCAGGACAGACGGAGGGTGGGGAAAGCTCATTGACTTGACGGCTATTTTTGCATTGATAGCGGGAACGGCTACCACATTTTCCCTGGCGACGCCTCTGTTATCAGGGGCCATTGGACGTCTATTCGGAATTTCGCCTGGCGTACGAATGACTGTGGCGGTATTGTTTCTGATCGCATTTGTTTACACAATGACGGTGTGGTTTGGGATGAGAGGCGTTTCGAAGCTTGCTACATATTGCGCCTATCTTTTCTTTTTGCTGCTTTCGTATGTGCTTTTTGGCGGCGGGGAAGCGAGGTATATTTTGGAAACCGGATTTTCCGCAATGGGAAATATGGCGCAAAACTTTATTTCAATGTCTACATGGATGGATCCGCTTAGGGAAACCTCGTTTCCACAGAACTGGACTATTTATTACTGGTCTTACTGGATGGTCTGGTGTGTGGCAACGCCGTTTTTTATCGGTGTGATCAGTGAGGGCAGGACTGTGAAGAATACGATTCTTGGGGGATATGCATGGGGGCTTGCGGGGACTTTTATGTCCTTTATTATTCTCGGGAATTATGGAATGGCACAGGAATTGAAACATGGGGTAGAGATTTCCGGGTTTATTGCAAAGGGAGGCAGTTATGCCGAGGCGATATTAGAAGTAATTGAGACGCTTCCGTTATCGAAGATCGCTTTGGTGTTACTGATTGTTACGATGATTGCGTTTTACTCGACAACTTTTGACGCATTGACGATGGTGGTTTCTGCATATTCTTATAAAAAGCTCTGTGTAAGTACGGAACCGGATAAAAGAGTAAGGGTTTTTTGGGCGGTTATGTTTATTTTGCTCCCAATTGCTTTAATATTTACTGAAAATTCTATGTACAGTTTGCAGTCGGTTTCCATTATAGCGGCGTTTCCGATCGGAATCGTCATATTGATAATTATTATCAGCTTTTTTAAAGATGCCGGCAAGTATCTGAGTGGCGGAAGCTAAAAGGAGACGTGTGTTATGACCCTGTCAAAGCTCACAGAAAAAAATAGTAATTGTTTGCTTGGGAAAAAAATCTGCTGTGTGGAAAAATCAATTGCCTATTTGGAAGAGTTTTGCGGCAAATATGATGTTCTTGGACGAATATCTTATATTGTGGACACAAACCGGAGAAATTTAGGGCATTTTATTTTCCATGGAAAAGAGATCGAAGTAGTACATATATCTTATTTAATAAGAGAAGCGCTTGAGGAAACAGCTATTGTAATAACAAGCGATTATTATAGAGAAGTATTTGAAGACATCGTTACAGTTTTGGGAGAGAATGCGCCGGATATCACGATCTATTATTTCGCAAACAGGGAAACAGAGTTTGAAGATTACTATCGCGAGAAATATGCAGATGTACCCCTGGATAATATCATTGTGTTTCGAAGCGGCCCACACGCTTCTTCTTATGTAAAAGGTATGGACTTTTCAGACAATGCCAGAGCGTTGTTTGAGTATGCGCTCAAAAGTGGAATGAATCATACATATGAGCTAATTTGGTTTGTTAAGAATCCGGAAGAGTTTGAAGGATATGGGAATGTGGAAAATGTAAGCTTTTTGTCTTTTGACTGGTCGGTTTCCGAGAAACCGGCAGAGCGGGAAGCGTATTATCGTGCTTTATGTCTGGCAAAGTATATCTTTTTTACGGATGCCTATGGATTTGCAAGAAATTGCAGGAAAGACCAGATCAGGGTACAATTATGGCATGGATGCGGCTTTAAAACGAGAGTTAATTTTGTACGCTGCGAAAAACGTTATGAGTACACAACGGTTATCAGCGATTTGTATGCGGATATTCACACGGACATTTACGGTCTGCGAAAAGAGCAGGTTCTTGTGACCGGTTATGCGAAGCAGGACTGGCTGTTTCATTCGGACAGAGACGACGTTACAAAACTGCATATTCCATACGCTGAAAAATACATATTTTGGCTTCCTACATTTCGATCTACAGAGCGAAAGCTGGCGCAGCTAAATGAATATGCGCTGGAATCGGAGACAGGGCTGCCGATCGTGAATACAAAAAATCAGTTGATGGAACTGAATACATATTTGGAGAAGGAAAATATAGTTTTGGTTGTAAAGCTGCATCCGTTTCAGGATAGAAAAGAGGTGTTCTGTGAGGGATGTTCGAATATTCACTTGATTGAAAATGAGGAGATGGTGGAGAAAGATGTTCCTATAAACCGTCTGCTGGGACATGCGGATGCACTGATCAGCGACTACTCTTCGGCGGCAGTGGACTATATGCTGTTGGACAGACCGATTGCGTTTATGCTGGAAGATGTGGAAGAATACGAGAGGAGCCGGGGATTTGTTTTTGAGAATATCAGGGAGTGGCTTCCGGGAAAAGAAATATTTTGTTTTGAGGACATGTGCAAATTTGTAAAGGAAGTGGCTGACAGACAGGATGCGACAATGCAGAAAAGACGGGCGCTCAAACAAAAAATGCATCGCTTTGGCGATGACCAAAGCTGCAGGAGGATATTGGAGGCATTGCAAATCACGGTATAAAGAAAAAGACGGTCAGTTGGCGGCTGAATAATGCGTAATGATTGGAAATTTAATTTATTATCTTGATTGTCCGGGGCTTTTCATACATAATAGTATTATGTGTACGAGAGAAAAATATAGAAAAGGTGAATCGAATGAAATTTGAATTGACGGCATCCATGATGTGTGCCAACTACGGCAATCTCGAAAAAGAAGTGCATGATTTGGAGGAGGGCGGTATCGATTCCTTCCACATTGATATCATGGACGGGCGCTATGTCCCTAATTTTGCCATGTCTTTGAATGATATGAGGTTTATTGCCTCGGCGGCGAAAAAACCGTTGGATGTTCATCTGATGATAGAGCATCCGAACAACAACATACATATATTCCTGGAGAACCTGCGCCAGGGCGACACTGTCTATATTCACCCGGAGGCGGAATACCATCCATCCACCACGTTGCAGAAGATCATTAACGCGGGTATGGTGCCGGGAATCGCCATTAATCCGGGAACGAGTATTGAGACGGTGATGGAGATGCTTGTGATTGTGAAACGGGTATTGGTGATGGCGGTAAACCCGGGAAACGCAGGACAGATGTACATGCCTTATGTCGGGAAGAAAATTACCAGGCTTTTGTCGATCAAGGATGAGGCGAACTTCGAGATCTGCTGGGACGGTGCCTGCGGGGAGGACAAGATCAAGCAGTATGCCCCCAGGGGTGTGAAGAGCTTCGTGCTTGGCACGACGCTCCTTTTCGGGAAGGAAGCGCCTTACGGGGAAACGCTCAGAAATATCAAAAACTTGAAATTTTGAGTAAAACGGACGGCTTTTCAGGAAGTTTTTCTGACATAGCCGTTTCTGTTTTGGCATAGACTGCATTGGGGGTGAGGATATGGTGACAGCGCTTCTTCTGTCAGGCGGAACAGGGACAAGAATGGGGACGGAGACGCCGAAACAGTACATAAAAGTGAATAACAAGCCGATCATTGCCTGTTGTCTGAAGACAATACTCTCCCATGGGGGTATAGATTCGGTGCAAATTGTGGCGGACGAGATGTGGCGCGAGGTTGTATTAGAGTGCATGGCTGCTTTGGATGCCGGTCGAAAGGAAAAGGGCAGCGTTGAAATTGGCGGAGGAAGCGGGATTTGCGGCAAGTTTCGGGGATTTTCCGAGCCGGGCAGGACGAGGCAGCTTTCTATTTTGAACGGTCTTGAGGACATCAGAAAATATGCTGCGGATTCCGATTACGTGCTGATTCATGACGCGGCCAGGCCCCGTGTGTCGGCCAAACAGATTTCGGACTGTCTGGAAGCCGTGGCAGGGGGGCATGACGGCGCTTTGCCTGTTCTGCCTATGAAGGATACGGTATATTACAGCGAGGACGGTGTCAGGGTTTCGTCTCTTCTGGAGCGCAGCCGGATTTTTGCGGGGCAGGCGCCCGAGATTTTTGCGTTGGGGAAATATTATGAGGCGAACCGGAGGCTTTTGCCGGAAAAGATTTTGCAAATCAACGGTTCCACGGAGCCTGCGGTTATGGCGGGAATGGATGTCGCCATGATTCCGGGGGACGAGGGGAATTATAAAATAACCACGATGGCGGATTTGGAGCGGTTCCAATCGATATTTTAGGGCGGGCCTGAATGTGTTATAACAATGGAGAAGAAGCTTGGTATTTATCCGGAAAACCGGCCGTGGAGGTGTTGGCTGAGGCAGGAAGCTTTGACGAAGAGGGCAAGAGCTCGGGACAGGAGGAAAAAGTGAAAGCATGGGTGTTGCACGGTATCAATGATTTGAGATTTGAGAATACAAACACTCCTACAATGGGAGAGAACGAGGCGCTGCTTGCGGTAAAAGCGGTAGGGATCTGCGGCTCCGATATTCCGCGAGTTTTTCATACCGGAACGTATTCCTATCCTCTCATACCGGGACATGAATTTGCCGGGCAGGTGGAGGCTGTGGGTGCGGGTGTGGACGCAGGCTGGCTGGGAAAAAGAGTCGGCGTGTTTCCGCTGATTCCCTGTGGGGAATGTCGGCCTTGCCAAAAAGAGCAGTATGAGATGTGCAGGCACTACAGCTATATGGGATCACGCAGGGACGGGGGATTTGCGGAGTATGTGGCGGTTCCTGAAAAATGCCTGCTCGAACTTCCTGACGGAGCAAGCTTTGAGGAGGCGGCGATGCTCGAGCCCATGGCAGTGGCGGTTCATTCCATGAGAAGGATTGCTCCCGCAGAGGATGAGTGTGTTGCGATCTGCGGCCTGGGGACGATCGGTCTGTTTTTGCTCATGTTTTTGATTGAGGCGGGGCATACAAATATTCTCGCCGTAGGCAACAAGGATTTCCAGAAGCGGATGGCCGTCAAGTTTGGCTTGCCGGAGGAGTCTTTTTGCGACGGCAGGAAGCAGGACGTGGAAAAGTGGCTGGAGGAACGGACAGGTAAAAAGGGAGCGGATGTATTTTTCGAATGCGTAGGAAGAAATGAGACGGTGGCGCAGGCGGTCAGAATGACAGGGCCGGGCGGGCGGATTATGCTGGTCGGGAATCCGGCTTCGGATATGACGCTTCCGAAAGATGTTTATTGGAAGATCTTGCGCAATCAGTTGACAGTGCTCGGGACATGGAATTCTTCTTTTACACACAGCTTGGAGGACGACTGGCATTATGTGTTGGACAGGCTGCGGGTCGGACGGATTGCGCCCGCGCAGGTGATTACGCACAGATTTCCTTTAGAAGAGCTGTCCCGGGGACTTGAACTGATGAGGGACAAGCGGGAGGAATACGGAAAGGTGATGGCCGGGAAGTGAGGCTTTGTGTAATTCGGCTTCCGATAAGGCACGTTTGAGCTTGCAACTTTTCCGGATTTGTTATATGATAATCTAAATTTATTTCCGCGATCAATGAATCAGACGCCGTGCCAGCACGGATGCCTGGCGAATGGCGTGAGAGTCTTTTGGATGGATCAGGAAAGGATCCAAACTGGAAAAATGTTTTGTCTTTAAAGACGGAGGTTACTTTATGAGTGAAACATATGTGGAGTGTCTGGTGGCAAGAAAGCCGTCTTTTATATGGAAGTTTTTGAAAATCCTGCTGATCATGCTGACAGTGGCGCTTGTACTGGTCGGATTTTTATTTATGCCCGGCATACCGGGGCTTCTGTTGGCCGCTGTGGCTGCTGTGGGCGCTTATGTTGCTTACATGAAGGCGGATATTGAGTACGAGTATTTGTATGTGGACAGGGAGATCAGCATCGACAAGGTTATGGCGAAAAGCCGTAGAAAGAAGGCGGCCAGCTATACCCTCGAACAGATGGAGATTTTTGCGCCTTTGAATTCCCACAGGCTGGATTCCTACAGAAACCGTCAGATGAAGACGGCTGATTACAGCTCAGGTATTGCCGCGCAGCCGGAGAGAAGATACATGATGGTCTGGAACGGCGATACAAAGATTATTCTGGAGCCCAACGCAGAGCTGATCAAGGCGATCCAGAGTATTGCACCCCGTAAGGTTTTTACGGATTAGCAGAATAAAGCGATTGAACCAATACTGTCAGTTAAAAAGCTGGCAGTATTGTCATATATTAGCCGCGAAAGAGAAGCAAGCGGCTGCGAAGCAGACATTTGCTTCTCGGCGGCGATAACGAGCAAACGTCCGGCAAAGCCGGACAGGGAGCGCGCCAGCGCGTGTTTGCGAGTCAAAAAGGCCGCAAAAGAAAAAAAGGGACGCGAAGCGGCATTTATTTTTCCTGCGGCAAACAACTTACTTACTAACCAGCATAATGACACAGGAGGAGAGAAGATGGGTCAGATTATTGGCGAAGGAATTACTTTTGACGACGTACTGTTAGTGCCGAGTTATTCCCAGGTGATTCCGAATCAGGTGGACTTGACAACGAATCTTACAAAAAAGATCAGGCTGAATATTCCTATGATGAGTGCGGGAATGGATACTGTGACCGAGCACAGGATGGCAATCGCTATGGCCAGACAGGGAGGAATCGGTATCATTCACAAGAACATGTCCATAGAGGCGCAGGCCGAGGAGGTGGATAAGGTGAAGCGTTCGGAGAACGGCGTTATTACGGATCCTTTTTCCCTGACTCCGGAGCGTACGTTGGCTGACGCTGATGCATTGATGGCAAAATTCAGGATTTCCGGCGTTCCCATTACCGAGGGAAGGAAGCTGGTTGGTATCATCACAAACCGGGATTTGAAATTTGAGACGGATTTTCAGAAGAAGATAAAAGAGTCTATGACTTCCGAAAACCTGATTACCGCAAAGGCGGGGATTACGCTTGACCAGGCGAAGGAGATTTTGGCGAGGGCGAGAAAGGAAAAACTGCCCATCGTGGATGACGATTATAATCTGGTGGGCCTGATCACGATCAAGGATATTGAGAAGACCATCAAATATCCGATCTCCGCAAAGGACAGCCAGGGGAGACTTTTGTGCGGCGCCGGCGTGGGTATAACCGCCAATGTGCTGGATCGGGTGGAAGAGCTGATCAAGGCAAAGGTGGACGTAGTTGTTTTGGATTCCGCGCATGGTCACTCGGAGAACGTGTTGAAATGCGTGAGAATGATTAAGGAGAAATATCCGGATTTACAGGTAATTGCGGGAAACGTGGCGACCGGCCAGGGTACGAGGGCGCTGATCGAAGCGGGCGCCGACGCGGTCAAAGTAGGTATCGGTCCCGGTTCTATTTGTACCACGCGTGTGGTGGCGGGTATCGGTGTGCCGCAGATTACGGCGATCATGCACGCTTACGAGGTGGCGAAGGAGTTCGGCGTACCGATTATTGCGGACGGCGGTATCAAATATTCGGGCGATATGACGAAAGCCATTGCGGCGGGCGGTGACGTCTGCATGATGGGTAGTATGTTTGCCGGCTGTGAGGAGAGCCCGGGCACCTACGAGCTTTATCAGGGCAGAAAATACAAGGTATACCGTGGCATGGGTTCCATTGCGGCAATGGAGAACGGCAGTAAAGACCGCTATTTCCAGACGGACGCCAAGAAGCTGGTGCCGGAGGGCGTCGAGGGTCGTGTGGCTTACAAAGGCAGCGTGGAGGACACCGTGTTCCAGTTGATGGGGGGGGTGCGCTCCGGTATGGGGTACTGCGGCACGTCCACGATAGAAGAGCTGAAGCAAAACGGCAGGTTTGTGAAGATATCGGCGGCTTCCCTGAAGGAGAGCCATCCTCACGACATTCATATTACGAAAGAGGCGCCGAATTATTCGGTGGATGAATAACAACGCGAAAAGAACTTCTAATCACTCGCAGCAGAGGCTGTTTCGCAAAGTCAGCAAAGCTGACTTGGAAGTTCTATGTTTCGCGTGGGAGAATGCCTGAAGAGCGGCATTCTCCGAAGAAGTTCTAAAGACATTGCGTCATGGGACGCGATGCCAGGGACTTCTAAATCTCACGCGGGAGAATGCCAAAAAGCGGTATTCTCCACTATGAATTTGATTTGGGAGAGGAAAAGGATGGAGAAAAAAAGTTTGGCAAAAGAGCTTGCGGGGAACAGTTATCCGGGGCGGGGTATTGTGATTGGGAAGTCGGCTGACGGAAAATATGCAGTGACGGCGTACTTTATTATGGGGCGCAGCGGCAACAGCAGAAACCGGGTGTTTGTGGAGGACAAAGAGGGAATCCGCACGCAGGCTTTCGATCCTTCGAAACTGGAGGATCCCAGTTTGATTATATACGCTCCGGTGCGTGTTCTTGGAAACAAGACAATAGTGACAAACGGTGACCAGACTGACACGGTTTATGAGCTGATGGACAGACAGCAGACCTTCGAACAGGCGTTGCGCACCCGGGAATTTGAACCGGACGCACCCAATTACACTCCCCGCATTTCAGGGATCATGCATGTGGAGAACGGTGGCTATAATTATGCCATGTCTATTTTAAAGAGCAATAACGGGGATCCCTCTTCCTGCAACCGCTATACTTTCGCCTATGAAAATCCGAAAGCAGGGGAGGGGCGGTTTATCCATACATATATGGGGGACGGGAATCCGCTTCCGAGCTTTGAGGGAGAGCCGACGCTGGTGGAGATCGAGGACGGCATCGACGCGTTCACAAATATGATTTGGGAAAATCTGAATGAGGAGAACAAGGTGTCGCTGTTTGTGCGTTACATCGAGATTGCCACAGGGAAGTATGAGACGAGAATCGTGAATAAGAACCGGTAGGATACAGAAAGCAGGCACAAAGAGACTCCGGAAGTACATACAGGAGCATCGGAGGAATCGCACCGATGTGTGGAGTCATGTCACGTTAATGGAAGCAAAACAGAAACGATAGGAGAAAAACAGAGACGATGAACGAACTGGAATTGAAATATGGCTGCAACCCGAATCAAAAACCTTCCCGCATCTTTATGGCGGACGGCAGTGATCTGCCTATTCAGGTGTTGAACGGCAGGCCGGGCTACATCAACTTTTTGGATGCTTTCAACGGCTGGCAGCTAGTCAGCGAATTAAAGAAAGCCACAGGGCTTCCGGCGGCTACATCCTTTAAGCATGTCTCGCCCGCCGGCGCGGCGGTGGGGTTTCCGCTTTCCGATACGCTTGCGAAAATTTACTGGGTAGATGACCTGGGAGAGCTTTCGCCGCTTGCCTGTGCCTATGCCAGGGCCAGAGGAGCGGACAGGATGAGTTCTTTCGGCGATTTTATTGCGCTGTCGGACGTGTGTGATGTGGATACGGCGAGGCTGATCAAGAGAGAGGTATCCGACGGGGTGATCGCACCGGGTTACGAGCCGGAGGCGTTGGAGATTTTGAAAGCAAAGAAGAAAGGCGCTTACAATGTGATTCGGATCGATGACTCTTACGTGCCTGCGCCCATTGAGGTAAAGCAGGTGTACGGTATCAGCTTCGAGCAGGGCAGGAATGAGCTGAAAATCGACGAAGCTTTCTTTGACGATATTGTAACAGAGAAAAAGGATCTGCCCAGGCAGGCGAAAATCGACCTGGCTATCGCCATGATTACGCTGAAATACACGCAGTCCAATTCCGTGTGCTATGTAAAGGACGGGCAGGCCATCGGCATTGGCGCGGGGCAGCAGTCCAGAATCCACTGTACCAGGCTTGCGGGAACGAAAGCGGATAACTGGTTCCTCAGACAGTCTCCGCAGGTGCTCGGCCTGCAGTTTGTAGACGGCATTGGACGGGCGGACAGGGACAACTCCATCGACCTTTATATCGGGGAGGACTACATGGATGTGCTGGCTGAGGGCGCATGGCAGAAAATATTCAAGGAAAAGCCCGCGGTGTTCACGGCGGAAAACAAGCGCGCATGGCTTGACCAGATGAGCGGCGTCGCGCTTGGCTCCGACGCGTTCTTTCCCTTTGGCGACAACATTGAGCGCGCCCACAGAAGCGGTGTACAGTACGTGGCGCAGCCCGGCGGTTCCGTGCGGGACGACAATGTGATCGAGGTCTGCAATAAATACGGTATGACCATGTGCTTTACAGGAATCCGGCTGTTCCATCACTAGACTTTTGCAGACGAAAGTGTTAAACTGTTAGGTGTCGCAAAAGAAAGAAAGCGGCCATTTTATCATGAGAACAAAGGAGTGGAAAAGGGACAATGAGCAAGAGTTTTGGGGATTTGTTATCGAAGGTATCTGAGTGTGAGATGAAGAAGGTTGCGGTGGCGGTAGCGCAGGACAGCGCGGTGCTTGAGGCTGTGGTCGCAGCCAAAGAGCGCGGCATTGCGGAAGCGATTCTTGTGGGCGACGAGGACAAAATCAGGGAAGTGGCTGCTGCAGACAATCTTGATGTGAGCGGTTTCGAGATTATTGACGAGAAGGACAACTACACGGCGGCTTTAAAAGCGGTGGAACTGGTTCACCAGGGTAAGGCAGACATGTACATGAAGGGTCTGATCGACACAAAATCCTTCTTAAAGAGTGTGCTGGACAAAGAGGTAGGGTTAAGGACAGGCAAAGCGCTTTCCCATGTGTGTGTGTTTGAGGTGGAAGGAATTGACCATCTGTTGTTTTTGACGGACGTTGCTTTCATGACTTATCCTACGCTGGAAGATAAGGTACATATCATTGAAAATACAGTGGATGTCTGCCATGCGTGCGGTATTCCCAATCCCAAGGTTGCGCCTCTTGCGGCGGTGGAGGTAGTGAATCCGAAGATGCCTGTCACCGTTGAGGCGGAGGAGCTGACGAAGATGTGCGAAGAGGGAAAAATCACAGGTTGCGTTGTGGACGGCCCGCTTTCCTTGGATTTGGCCATTGACCCCGAGGCGGCAAAGCATAAGGGAGCGGAAGGCAGAAAGATCGTGGGCGATGCGGATGTGCTGCTCTTCCCGGATATCCATGCGGGCAATCTCGTATACAAATGTCTCGTACATACGGCTAAGGTGAAGAACGGCAATATTCTGACCGGTACGAAGGCTCCGGTTATCCTGACTTCCCGCTCCGACGATTTTGAGACGAAGGTAAATTCCCTGGCGCTTGGCGCGGTTATGGCCGGTGCGATGGCGAAAATGAACTGATCGAGCAAGCTCGATCGAGAGGACTGCTTCGCAGCCTCGGCAGATGGTGTGAGCTGAACGACACGAGAAGAATTATTTTGATATATTATGGAGGGCAAAGCGAAATGGCAGTGAAAAGTTTAATTATCAATCCCGGTTCCACCTCGACAAAAATCGGTGTGTTTGAGGATGAAACTCTCCTGTTTGAGGAGACTTTGAGACATTCAACTGAGGAGATTGCGCAGTTTGAGAAGATTGTGGATCAGAAAGATTTCCGCAGAAAAATTATTGAGGATTTGCTTAAGGAGAAAGACTTTGATATCAAGTCCTTAAATATGGTTGTGGGCCGCGGCGGCATGTTAAAGCCTATACCGGGCGGTACTTACGCTGTGACGGACGATTTGCTGGAGGATTTGAAGATCGGTGTGCAGGGGCCTCACGCCTCCAACCTGGGCGGTATTCTGGCAAGGGAGATCGGAGATTCTATCGGTGCTCCTTCCTATATTGTGGATCCCGTGGTTGTGGACGAGTTGGATCCCGTATCCAGATACTCCGGTGTGCCGGAGCTTCCGAGAACAAGCGTGTTCCATGCACTGAATCAGAAAGCGGTGGCGAAGCGCTACGCGAAGGAACAGGGGAAAGCTTACGATTCCCTGAATCTGGTTGTGGTACATATGGGCGGCGGCGTGTCCGTGGGCGCGCATAAACAGGGACGTGTGGTGGATGTGTTTAACGCGCTTGACGGTGACGGCGCATTCTCACCGGAGAGAGCGGGCGCGGCTCCGAGTGGTGCGCTCATAAAAATGTGTTTTTCAGGGAAATATACGGAGAAGGAAGTCTACAAAAAATTTGTGGGTGGCGGCGGCTTCAACGCTTACTGCGGCACCAACGACATGCGCGATGTGGATAAGATGGTAGATGAGGGCGACAAGAAGGCTGAGGAAGTCAGAGAAGCTTTCATTACTCAGGTGGCAAAGGACATCGGTTCCATGGCCTGTGTTTTGCAGGGCAAGGTGGATCAGATCCTCGTGACCGGCGGTATTGCTTACGATAAGGCAGTGGTTGCGGGACTCAAGGAGAGGGCGGAATGGATTGCTCCGTTTACCGTTTATCCCGGCGAGGATGAGCTGATGGCTCTTGTGCAGGGCGGCTTACGCGTTTTGCGCGGTGAGGAAGAAGTGAAAGTATATTGAGAATCAGGTTCTCATGGAACATGAGGCGGCGGAGGGGCAAGAAAGAGGGCTCCTCCGCCTTTGTGAATGGCACGGGTTGAACGGCTGCTTTTACGCGATGCGAGGGGTTTTGCTTGAATTTGCCCTTTGTATCTGGTAAAATATAATCTGGTGTTTTATTATGATGGGATTCTTTGGAGAAAGGCGTGTGCCGGGACGGCGCATGGAAACGAGAAAATATGAGCGTAGTACAAAAAATATTCGGAACGCACAGTGAACGGGAGATCAAGAGAATCAAAGGTCTGGTCGACAAAATCGAGGGTATGCGGCCTGAGATGATGGAGCTGACGGATGAGCAGATGCGCGATAAGACGAAGCAGTTTAAGAAAAGGCTCTCCGAAGGGGAGACTTTGGATGACATTCTGCCGGAAGCCTACGCGCTGGTAAGGGAGGCGGCCAGGAGAGTACTCAACACGGAGCACTACAGAGTGCAGCTAATCGGCGGTATTATCCTGCATCAGGGGCGTATCGCGGAGATGAGAACCGGTGAAGGTAAAACGCAGACCTGTCTTCTGCCGGCCTATCTGAATGCTCTGGAGGGCAAGGGTGTGCATGTTGTCACGGTCAACGACTATCTGGCGAAGCGTGACGCCGAGTGGATGGGTCAGGTGCACGAATTTTTGGGCTTGAAAGTTGGCTGCGTCCTGAATGATATGAAGTCCGAGGAGCGCAGAGAGGCTTATAACTGCGATATCACCTATGTGACAAACAATGAGCTTGGGTTTGACTATCTGCGTGACAACATGGTGATTTACAAAGAGCAGCTTGTACTTCGGAGTCTGCACTATGCGATTATCGACGAGGTGGATTCCGTGCTGATCGACGAGGCCAGGACGCCGCTCATTATATCCGGTCAGAGCGGCAAGTCTACGAAACTGTACGAGGCGTGCGATATTTTGGCAAAACAGCTCACGAGAGGCGAGGATATGGAGGAGCTCTCCAAAATGGACGCCATTATGGGAATTGAGCGGGAGGAAACAGGGGACTTCATCGTGAACGAGAAGGACAAGGTGGTGAACCTGACCGCGCAGGGCGTCTCCAAGGTGGAGCGTTTCTTCCAGATCGAGAACCTGGCTGACCCGGAGAATCTGGAGATCCAGCACAATATTATTCTTGCGCTGAGAGCCCATAATCTGATGTTCAGAGATCAGGATTATGTGGTGACGGACGATCAGGTTATGATTGTGGACGAGTTCACCGGACGTATCATGCCGGGGCGTCGCTATTCCGACGGCCTGCATCAGGCGATTGAGGCGAAGGAGCATGTGAAGGTGAAGCGGGAGAGCAAGACGCTTGCTACTATTACCTTCCAGAACTTTTTTAATAAATTTGAGAAAAAGGCGGGTATGACCGGTACGGCACTCACGGAGGAAAAAGAGTTCCGCGAGATTTACGGTATGGATGTGGTATCGATTCCCACGAACAAGCCGATTGCACGTATCGACCATCAGGATGCCGTCTACAAGACCAGAAAGGAAAAACTCAAGGCGATTCTTCAGGCGGTGCAGGAGGCCCATGCCAAGGGACAGCCGGTACTGGTGGGTACGATCAATATCGACGCTTCGGAGGAGCTCTCCGCTATCTTTAAGAGAAACGGACTGGAGCACAAGGTGTTGAACGCCAAGTTCCATGAGCTTGAGGCGGAGATTGTGGCGGATGCCGGCATCCACGGCGCGGTCACAATCGCCACAAACATGGCGGGCCGTGGTACGGACATCAAGCTGGACGAGGAGGCGAGAGCGGCGGGCGGCCTTATGATTATCGGCACCGAGCGTCATGAGTCCAGACGCATCGACAACCAGCTCAGAGGCCGAAGCGGCCGTCAGGGTGATCCCGGAGAATCCAAGTTTTATATTTCTCTGGAGGATGATCTGATGAGACTGTTCGGCTCCGACCGCATGATCACCATGTTTAACGCCCTGGGTATCCCGGAGGGGCAGGAGATCGAGCACAGTTCCCTGACGAAAGCCATTGAGACGGCGCAGAAGAAGATCGAGAACAATAACTTTGGCATCAGAAAGAGCCTGCTTGAATATGATCAGGTGATGAACGAACAGAGGGAGATTATCTACGAGGAGAGACGCCGCGTTCTTGACGGAGAGAGTATGCGTGACGCGATCTACAAGATGATCACTGACATCACGGAAAACTGTGTGGATATTTGTATCGGAGACGATTCCGATTTTGAGGATTGGGATTACAATGAATTAAATACCTTGCTGCTTCCGACGGTGCCGCTAAAGCCCATGGAAGCGTCGAGGGTTTTAAAGCCGAAGAAAAACAGCCTGAAACAGCAGCTAAAAGAAGAGGCCGTAAAGCTCTACGAGAGCAAGGAAGCGGAATTCCCGGAGCCGGAGGCGATCCGCGAGATCGAGCGCGTGATTCTTCTCAAAGTGATAGACAGAAAGTGGATGGATCACATCGACGACATGGAGCAGCTTAGGCAGGGGGCTGGCTTGCAGGCTTACGGACAGAAGGATCCTCTGGTGGAATATAAGCTGAGCGGTTACGAGATGTTTGACGAGATGACGCAGAACATTAAGGAAGAGACTGTGCGGCTGCTCTTCAACGTGCGCATCGAACAGAAGGTGGAGAGAGAGCAGGTGGCCAAGGTGACCGGCACCAACAAGGACGACACCTTGCAAAAGGGCCCCGTAAAGCGTATGGAGGCGAAAGTTTACCCCAACGATCCTTGTCCATGCGGGAGCGGGAAGAAGTATAAGCAGTGCTGCGGCCGGAAGTGACGACGTGAAAGAAATGGCGTCCAAAATGTGGTTTATGCTTTGGTGAATGGAAATACACTCAGCAATCATACACTAGTTATAGGGAAAGAAGGTGTATATCGTGAGTAATAGAGAAAGAGTGTTACAGCTGATAGCAGACATACCGGATATTAAATTGCACTTCGTAGTAGAAATGCTGGAATCCTTGAAGGCGTATGCGGGAGAAGAAATTGAGCCGGATGAATGGGATTTGCAAATGATTGCGCAGGCAGAGAGAGAAAATGACGGTGAGACGGTTGCACTTGAGGATTTGGCACATGAGTTAGGTGTGGTACTATGAGCGATCCGTATGTTATCAGATTTGAAAAGGCTGCTGAAAAGTTTCTGAGGAAACAGACACCTAAGACACAGCAGAACTTGATGAAGACAATTTATAAGCTGCCGGACGGTACAGATATAAAACGGCTAAAAGGATATGACCTTTATAGAATACGGGTAGGTAATATAAGAATTATTTATTCTATAACGGAAGAGATCAGAGTGATAAACATTGAAAATATTGATAACCGTGGAGACGTCTACAAGAGATATTAAGAAAGAAGGTGAAGTTAAGTGGTAGAATTAGACAATATGAAATCGGAGCTTCTTGCGTACGAAAGCCCCTTAGCGGAAGTGAGGGATTCACTTTAACTTAGCGGATAAGGTAAAGCGGATCGAGGAGCTTGACATGGAAATGCAGGCGCCGGACTTTTGGGACGACCCGGAGAAATCAAACAAGAAGATGCGGGAGTCCAAGGGACTGAAGGATATCGTGGAGACGATGGATGGTCTTTCCGGTCAGTATAACGATATTTTAGAATTGATCGAGCTGGGCTATGAGGACAACGATCCGGCCATCATTCCGGATATTGAGGAGGAGCTGGCCTCCTTCAAGGAGACTTTTGAAAATATCAGGATCAGCACCCTCCTTTCGGGAGAGTATGACAAAAACAACGCTATTTTGAAATTAAACGCCGGGGCGGGTGGCACGGAGAGCTGCGACTGGTGCAGTATGCTCTACCGCATGTACACCCGCTGGGCGGAGCGGAAGGGCTATTCGCTGGAAGTGATTGACTATCTGGACGGCGACGAGGCGGGTATCAAGTCCGTGACTTTCCAGATCAACGGCGAGAACGCTTACGGTTACCTGAAATCGGAGAAGGGCGTGCACAGGCTTGTGCGGATTTCTCCTTTCAACGCGCAGGGCAAGAGGCAGACTTCCTTCGTGTCTCTTGACGTGATGCCGGACATCGAGGAGGACGTGGATGTGGAGGTGAAGGATGAGGATATCCGCATCGACACTTACCGAAGCAGCGGCGCGGGCGGCCAGCATATCAACAAGACCTCGTCGGCTATCCGTATCACACACTTCCCGACAGGGATCGTGGTGACCTGTCAGAACGAGCGCAGCCAGTTCCAGAACAAGGACAAGGCGATGCAGATGCTAAAGGCGAAACTCTATATGCTGAAACAGGAGGAGAACGCGGAGAAGCTGTCGGATATCCGGGGCGATGTGAAGGAAATCGGCTGGGGCAACCAGATCCGTTCCTATGTCATGCAGCCATACACGATGGTAAAAGATCACCGGACAAACGAGGAGTCCGGAAATGTGGACGCGGTGATGGACGGTGCGATTGATCCGTTTATCAATGCGTATCTGAAATGGATAAATAGTTAAGCGGCAGGATGTTCAGTCAGGACAGGCGATAGGTCTGCCCTGACTGAATATATTATAAGGAAAAATATGAAAAGCAGATATCTGTTAACTTATTTTAGAAGAGTCGTTCTTTGCGCTTTTTATCGTATGCCTGACAGGACTTTTCAGGGAGCATGAGCAGGCGATACAACATAAAAAGTATATGGACAATTTGAGCAGTACGGTGAAAGCGGAGGAGGCAGAAGAAGATACGGAAGTAATTGATACAGAAGCGGCAGAAAATACGGTGGAAGTGGAGGAGCGGAATACAGATACGCAGATACAGCCAGTCATGGATAGATTTGCGGCGCTTTGCGCCAAAAATAATGACTTGACTGGCTGTATTTCCATTCCGGATACGGTGATTGATTATCCGGTCATGCAGTGTGCGGATAACGGATTTTATCTGCACCATGATTTTGATAAGAGAGAAGACAGGCATGTCTGTCTTTCTTTCCAAGTTCAAATGGTGATAAGGAAACAGGATTTAAGTATTATCAGTTTTATCAGTTTTATCAGGCAGATACAGAGGAAGAGTTTGCATACTTTTATGATCACATAATGGACAAGGCGCTGTATGATACGGGGGTGACAGCGGAATTTGGAGATACATTTCTTACGCTGTCCACCTGCGCTTACCACAAGGAAGACGGAAGAATTGTGGTGGTAGCTAAAAGAGCAGAAGAGTAGTGAGCGGGGAAAACGGGATGAGAAAGAATAAAAACAAAGGTTACAGGTGGATAGCGGTGATGCTGACGGCGGCTCTGCTGGTCGGACAGTGCCGGGTGCCCGTGCTGGCAAAGGAGGGGACTGCTCCCAAGGAAACGGGCATTCCGGATGAAAATAAGGATGGCACGCAGATGGGTGGCGCTGATGTGGCGGACAAAGACGCGCCGAAAGACGACGAAGATGACGGCGCAGGCAATGGCGGCGCAGGGGAAGCCGGTGATGGTGCAGACAATGGCGGCACAGGGGAAGCCGGTGACGGTGCAGACAATAGCGGCGCAGGGGAAGCCGGTGACGGTGCAGACAATGGCGGCACAGGGGAAGCCGGTGATGGTGCAGACAATAGCGGCGCAGGGGAAGCCGGTGATGGTGCAGACAATGACGGCGCAGAAGAAGGCGGCGCAGATGATGACGAAGAGGACAATCCCGGCGCGGAAGAAGCTGTTTCACAAAATGCGCTGTCTAAGGAAGCGGGGACGACGCTGACGCAGGATGAGGGTATGGAAACGTATGCGGCTGACGGTACGATATGGGAGGACGGTTCTCATCTTTGGTACAGGGTGACGGGAAATGGCGAAGTCGAAGTAAAAGGGGAAGACCCGGATAACAGGGCAGCAAACGTAATCATTCCTGAATCATTCGTTAAGGATGGAGTTACCTGGCGTGTGACAGGAATAGGGGCAAGCGCATTTGAGAAGAGCGACTCTCTGAAAACGGTTTCCATACCGGCAAGTGTGGAGCGTATAGGGAATAACGCATTTAACGGCTCCTACCTTTCCAGCGCCACGATAGCGGAAGGCGTGAAAGAAATAGGAAAGAACGCGTTTGCGTACTGCGCTTTGGAGAGCATAACGATACCGGGAAGCGTGAGAAGCATGGAGGAGGATGCATTTGCCTGCGACGCGGATTTAAAGAGTGTAACGATAAAGGAAGGCGTGACGGGAATAGGGGATAGTGCATTTCTTTATTGCAGCAGTCTGACCAGGGTAGAGATACCGGGAAGCGTGACGAGTATAGGTGATGGCGCGTTTAGTTTTTGCAGCAGTCTGACCAGCGTGACAATACCGGCAGGCACGAAGGAAATAAAGGAAACTGCGTTTGCAGGGAGCGGTTTAACCAGCGCAGAGATACCGCAGGGTGTGACATGTATAGAGACGGCTGTGTTTGAGGGCTGTAAAAGATTAACCCGCGTAACGATACCGGAAAGTGTAACGAATATAAAGAAAAACGCTTTTTATGGATGCGAGGGCTTAACCGCCATAGAGATACCGCAAAATGTGACGCAGATAGGGGAGGCTGCATTTTATAAATGCAAAAAATTAACCGGCGTAGAGATACCGCAAGGTGTGACACGTATAGAAAATTATACATTTAATTCTTGTACAGGATTAATCAATGTGGAGATACCGGGAAATGTAACAAGTATAGGTGATGGCGCGTTTAGCTCTTGCAGCAGTCTGGCCAGTGTGACAATATCAGAAAACATATCGAAGATAGGCGTGGAGGCGTTTAAAGATTGTGGCCAATTGAAAGCGCTTTATATTGTTGTATCATCAGATATGAACATCCGATTTCCGCAGGTCGGGAGAGACGCATTTGCACCATTTCCCGACAATAATGAGGTGAATAAGAGATATATTCATTTTTTTGGTACATATGATACGAGTAAGAATGAATTGAGGGGACAGGCCTATACTGACGCCTTCAAAGAGGCCGCGCAAAATGACGGCGATGCAGACAATGGCAGATGGTACGGCTGGTCCTATGAAGGAGTGACCGTAGATACTTACACTGTGACCATCAACGTAAAGAAAGACAAAAATCCATGGAGCGGCCACAGCAGAACCTTTGCCCTGCTTGGCGGCGGTGGCGGCGGTTTTCTCGAAGTGCAGGGACAGACGAAAGACAGCTCTTACAGCATCAGCCGGGTGCCGGATGGGACCTACCGCGTCTATGATGTGACGGGCATTTCCGCGGATTCCCTCTATTCCGGGGCGGGGAACCCGGGGATGGATGTGCGTGTGAGCGGCACGGACACGCAGGTGGATGTGACGGTCAACGGGGCGGACGGGGAAGAAGACGTTCATTACTATACGGCGACTTTCTATGATGGCGCGGATGCGTATAAAGCCGGAACCCCGCAGGAGCCGCAGATTGTCCTGCGAGGACGGCAGGTGTTGAAGCCGGCGGATCCGGGCAAAGCGGATTATGATTTCGCCGGGTGGAAGACGACGGACGGCGGCAGCACATCCTATGATTTTGCCGCTGCTGTGACCGATACCACAGGTATCTTTGCAAGCTGGGTGGAAAAGACGGCGGAGCAGTTACATATCACGGCGTCGTCCGCAGGAGGAGGAACCATTTCTCCGATAGGTGACATAACTGTCACAAAAGGCGGGGAGCAGACTTTCACCATCACGCCCAATGAGGGGCACAGGATTAAGACGGTTACGGTGGACGGCAGGGATGCGACCGCGGAGCTAAAGGATACGCTGGCAAGAGCGCAGGCGAAAGCCGGATATTATACTTTCACGAATGTGACGGAAGACCATACGATCCATGCGGCTTTTGAATCCGGCGATGGTGCGCCGGGAGGAGACGATAAGCCCGGTGGGGATGATAAGCCGGGAGGAGACGATAAGCCCGGTGGGGATGATAAGCCGGGAGGGGATGATAAACCGGATGGCGGTGACAAGCCGGATGGCAGCGATACGTCAGACGGCGGGGATAATCCGATTCCGGGTGGCGGAGACGGTGACACAGGGGATATACGGACCACTGCCGTGGTACAGACAACGGCGCCGCAGGCCGTAAACAGTGCGGCAGAAAATGCCCGGGCGTCTGACGGCGCAGAGCAGGGATCAGAAATGGCGGCGTCAAACGGGAGAGAGCCGAAAACCGGCGATCCTACTTTGGTGGAAGTCTATGCCACGGTAGCCATGGTTGCCGGGCTGACTTATCTGCTCCTCTGCTTTATGGAAGAGGGGCGCGGCATGAGCGAGCGGGAGAAGGAAGTGTTTGTGGCGGCGTTTATCCGCTGGGCGAAGAAAGGCGGCAGGTTCAGGAAGTGTTGCGCGATGGTGGCGATCTTCTGCATTTTGGTGTATTATCACGCCATTGGAAAGCATGATTACGAGAAAAATTTGACAACGGAAGCTTACGACTGACATAACAAATTATTTTACAAATGTGGGTAAACAAGATATACTGTATACAGTTTATTCGAGGAAATGAGGAGGAGAAAATGAATCCGATAAAATTTGTGTGGCGCAATATCCTTGCCCGTAAATATTTGTGGCAGTATTTTAGCGAGGTTGGAAAGATATGGGATGACAGGCTGAAAGAAACGCTGGCATTTGCGGAAGAGGGAAGCGTTAAATCTGATTACTCTTCTTCGATTGCGTATTTGCGGGAGAACGGTTCAACATTTTATCCCTATGAGGGGAATATATGGGGGAAAAGACCTTTCTTGTTAAAATATCCGATATTTTGGAATGGACAGGATGAGACATATATGTATTATAAAGGGAAAAAGATATGGTGTAAGTTCCGTCCGTTTGTGGGTATTATTGTAGAACAAGATAAACGAAGTCCACATAGATATTTTACGGATTCGTTTCATGTAGAGGAAGGTGAGATTTTTGTCGATGTGGGTGCCGCAGAGGGAATGATTTCACTGGATTCTATCGATAAAGTAAAAAAGGCGTATTTGATAGAGGGAAATGAAGAGAGCTGGAAAGGACCGTTGGAAAAAACCTTTTCGCCGTATAAGGAGAAAACAAATATCATTTATAAGTTTGCGGCGGACCATTGTGACGCAGAGAACATATCTCTGGATGAGTTATTGAAGGATGATATGGAAGCAAAAGGCATCATGGTCAAAATGGATGTGGAAGGCAACGAAATGAATGTTCTGCGTGGGGCGGAACGCCTGCTGCAGAGAGACAATGTCAGATTCGCGGTGTGTACCTATCACCAGGAGGGAGATGAAGAAAAACTCCAGCGCTTTTTTGAGGAGCGCGGTTATCAGACAGAATTTTCTGACGGTTATATGTGGGTTCCGCTGTTTTCGGAGAAAGCGCCCTATTTGAGGAAGGGTGTGCTGCGGGCATGGAAGAATGCATAGCAATTGTGCAAAAAAGATATGACTGAGAAAACGGAGGCTGCGGTTTAGGCAGCCTCCGTTTTATTCCTGATCAGATCCAGAAAGAACTCCGCCTCCGTGGCGGCCATATAGGGAAGTATCCATAACAGCGCGAGGCCGAAAGAAAGAATACCAAGCAGTATGAGAGGGAGAAAACTGACATAGAGATAAAAAAGTCTGCCCTTATGGTGAACCATGAGGCGCCGGCTCTTTTTTAACAGCTCCACGGCCGAGTACTGCGGAAAGTCGTGAAGAAGATAAAAGGTCTGCGCGTAGAACAGGTCGAGCATGACAGAGACGACTCCCGACAGGATCAGAGAGAGCGCGTAGGGCAGCATAAGCGACAGCATTTTGTCGGTCTGATAGCTTGCAGCGTATCTGGTGAATTTGTAGGTCAGGATAATCTCCGGCAGGTTGACTACATAGGTGATGAGCGTAATCCATGCCTGAATCACGATGGCCTTGTCGGGACAAAGCTGGAAACCGTAAAACAGATCTCCAACCGAAACCGGGCGTCCGCAGATGATTTTCAGGTAAAGATAACAGGAGCCGGAAGTGAACAGCCCCATCAGCACGGATACCAAAAACATGATGGCATAGTAGATGATAGTACCGATCACTGTGCGTATGTCTACGATCAGACTCACGGCGACCGTGACTACACCCATAAGGCAGGCAACGATGACATAAGCGCCGATAGCTGTACCATAATGTCCGAGTAGGTGCTCCCTTGCGGAAGCCTTCAGCTCCGCAGAAGATTTAAATTGATTCATAATAGTATTATGTCAACCTTTCTTTCAGATTTTCCAGCGATCAAAGATCAGACCGCCTCATCAAAATTCATTCCACGGTATTTATTTGCCGCATCGGAGGATTTCATATTTTTTTGGTAAGGATTTTCCTCGTTAAAGTATCTGATCTGTGTGGCTGTGGTGCCTCCCGATACGAAGGTGCGTCCGCATTCCGGGCAGATATCCGTGTGGATGGACACATTGCAGGAAACCACCTTGCCGTTACTTTTGGCGGCTTTCTGGTAGGCGTTGTTTACATGCTCCTGCTCGTGACCCCTGACCCGGGAAGCCGCGGCTTTGGGATCGATGTGCGCGGCAGCCTTAAAAGAGACGTCGCCCTCGTCGGAGCCGTCCTGGTATTTGCGGTTTTTACATGTCTCGCACTCGGCGGGAGAAGATTTTTTCCCGGCCTGTTTTTCGGTGGATTCACCGGGATTGCGGATAATGGCGCGAGGATTCCCGGGAATATTTGGAGCGCCCGCCATACCGGAGGAAGCCGCTTCCTCTGCAGGAGATTCTTTTCCGGGAACGTCGGATGCCGCGGCGCTTTGTCCACGGGCCAAAGCCCCTGCAGGATTTACGGGACTGACGTAAGACGCATAAGGGTTGTAAGCGTAAGATCCCATAATCGGAGAAATTATCATAGCTGTCACCTTGCCTTTCGTACTGAATTATATGAATTTAGTTGAAATCGTCCATCATATCGTAAATTTCTTCCAGCATTTCGTCGTAGGAAACGCCGTACTGCTCTTCACATACCTTATTGACCTCCTCCATCAGTTCAGGCGCAACGCTTGGAAGCGCGAACACCAGCCAGACGGCGGATATGCACAGGGCTATATCGAGCACCATCGCGGTAATACAGCAAATCATACCGGCTTTGGCTTTGCCGAGCATCTTCCTCGAGCCGCCTTTGGAGAGGATGGCAAGAATAATGCCGACGCCGCCCAGCATAAAAGGCATGGACAGGCGCAAAAGCAAAAGGCTGACCAACGTGATGATACCGAGAACCATCGAAGCGGTCGCCATGCCTTCTCCCCTGGGTTTAACGGGTGTGGGCTGCAAAGGTGCGCCGTAAGGATTGTAGGGATTGTGATAGGGATTGTAATCTCCTCCGGGACCGCCCTGCGTATTGTTTGGTTGATAATCCATAAAATTGCCTCGTTTCTTCCGAAATGGAAATATATAGATATTAGCAGTGTATCATATTTTTTATAAAAAAACCAGATTCTTCATAAATCTAAGTATTTCCTGTGGCGAATTTTGTATTTATCCTGTATAATATAAAAGTCGGGCTTAAAGTATACACGAATACTTTAACACGATAAAGTAGTGAAGATGGAGTTAAGATAAAGCGATGGATATTATTTTACAACTGAAAGAGGAATTGCAGGTAGAGAAATGGCAGGTGGAGGCGGCAGTCTCTCTCATCGACGAGGGGAATACGATTCCCTTTATCGCCAGATACAGAAAGGAGAAGACAGGCTCTCTAAACGACGAGATTTTGCGCGATTTGAATGAGCGTCTCGTTTATCTGCGCAATTTGGAGGAAAAGAAGCAGCAGGTTCTTAGCAGTATCGAGGAGCAGGGGAAGCTGACCGACGAGCTTCGGGAACGCATTGAGGCGGCGCAGACTATGGTGCTGGTGGAGGATTTGTATCGTCCTTACCGGCCGAAGAGGAAGACCCGTGCGGGCGTGGCGAAGGAGAAGGGATTAGAGCCGCTTGCGGCGTTCATTCTGGCGCAGGAGACGACCGCCCCTATTGAAGAGGAAGCGGCGAAGTACATTCACGAGGATGAGGACGAGGCGAAGTCCGTGAAGACGGCAGCGGAGGCTTTGCAGGGAGCGAAGGACATCATCGCCGAGCAGATTTCCGACGAGGCGGATTACCGCATCTATATCCGGGATGCCACCATGCGGGAAGGGAAGCTCGTGAGCGCGGCAAAGGACGAGAAAGCCGAGAGCGTCTACGAGATGTACTACCAGTATGAGGAGCCGGTGAATAAAGTGGCCGGACACCGGGTGCTTGCCATCAACAGAGGGGAGAAGGAGAAGTTTCTTACGGTGAAGGTGGAGGCTCCCGAGGAGCAGATTTTACGGTTCCTTCGGACGAAGACTATTAAAAATGACAACCCTGTCACATCTCCGGTGTTGGAGGAAGTGATAGCTGACAGTTATGACAGGTTGATCGCTCCGGCCATCGAGCGGGAGATCAGAAACGACCTCACCGAGAAGGCGGAGGACGGCGCTATTTCCGTTTTCGGAAAAAATCTGGAGCAGCTTTTGTTACAGCCGCCCATCAAGGGTAAGGTGGTGCTTGGCTGGGATCCGGCTTTCCGCACGGGCTGTAAGCTGGCTGTGGTGGACGAGACGGGAAAAGTGCTCGACACGAAGGTGATTTATCCGACCGCGCCGCAGAACAAGGTGGAACAGGCGAAGGCGGAGCTGAAAAAGCTCATTAAGAAATATAACGTTTCCCTGATTTCCGTCGGAAACGGCACGGCGTCAAGAGAGTCCGAGCAGGTGATTGTGGAGCTGATCAAGGAACTGGACGTGCCGGTGCAGTATGTGATCGTGAACGAGGCGGGCGCCTCCGTCTATTCCGCGAGCAAGCTGGCCACGGAGGAGTTCCCGGAATTTGACGTGGGACAAAGAAGCGCGGCTTCCATCGCCAGAAGGTTACAGGATCCGCTGGCGGAGCTTGTGAAGATCGATCCCAAGTCCATCGGCGTGGGGCAGTATCAGCACGACATGAACCAGAAGAAGCTGAGCGAGGCTCTTGGCGGCGTTGTGGAGGACAGTGTGAACCGGGTCGGCGTGGATCTGAACACCGCTTCCGCTTCCTTGCTTGAGTACGTCTCCGGCGTGACCAAAGTGATCGCCAGAAATATTGTGGATTACAGGGAGAAAAACGGCTGTTTCAAGAACAGAAAGCAGCTTCTCAAGGTGGCCAAGCTCGGACCGAAAGCGTTCGAGCAGTGTGCCGGTTTCATGCGCATTGCGGACGGCGATAACCCGTTAGACGCCACCAGCGTGCACCCGGAATCCTACGAGGCCGCGGAGAAACTGATGGAGAAGCTGGGACTTACCATGGAAGACGTGAAGGAGGCTCAGAAGAAGGCAGCGGTTAAGAAACCGGTTCCGGCGAAGGAGAAAAAGCCCCGCCCGAAAAAACCGGTGATCCGCAACACGGATACGGCTATGGGGAAAGCGCTTGCGGCGGCTCTTGGCGGCATGGATATGGCGGCGGAGGAAAATGACGCAAACGTCACAAACAATAGCGCAGGACAGCCTGCGGTGAGCAATCTGGCAAAGAGGGTCAAGGACAAGAAAAAGCTGGCCGCGGAGCTTGGAATCGGGGAGATCACGTTGGTAGATATCCTGACGGAGTTGGAAAAACCGGCCCGCGATCCGAGAGACGACATGCCCGCTCCGATTCTCAGAAGCGATGTGCTGGACATGAAAGATTTGAAGCCCGGTATGATCTTAAAAGGGACGGTCAGAAATGTGATTGATTTCGGCGTCTTTGTGGACATCGGCGTACATCAGGACGGACTGGTACATATCTCGCAGATTACGGACCGCTACATCAAACACCCGCTGGAGGCGGTCAGTGTGGGAGATATTGTGGATGTGCAGGTGCTCACCGTGGATGTGCCGAAGAAGCGCATCGGTCTGACCATGAAAATCGGCAGGGAGAGCGCATCGGCGAAAAAGTAGCGGATAAAGCCGGTGGTAAACCGCGGAATGAAAGAAAAAGCCGTTCATCCCGAAGTCCGGTAAAGGGACGTGAAATCCGGCGCGGGGCGTGAATGGCAGCAGAGTGTAAGAAAAGGAGTTTAGTCATGCTTAAGTACATTGTGAAGAGAATTTTGCTGGCGGTCGTGACGATTTGGGCGGTTGCCACACTCACCTTTTTCCTGATGAATCTGGTGCCCGGCGGCCCGTTTTTGTCGGAGAAGGCGATCAGCCCCCAGGCGCAGGCAGCGCTGGAGGCGAAGTACGGACTGGATAAGCCCATGTCCGAGCGCTATGTGAACTATATGACCGGGGCGCTTCACGGGGATTTTGGGGACAGCCTGAAACAGAGAGGACGTACCGTCATGTCCATCATTTCCATGAAATTTCCCGTGTCTGCGAGAGTTGGCGGGATATCCGTTCTCGTGGCGCTGATTCTGGGAATACCCCTTGGCAGTATCGCCGCTTTGAAGCGGGGAAAGCCGGCGGACAGTGTGATCAGCGTGATTGCCACATGCGGTATCGCGGTACCCAGCTTCGTGATCTGTACGGTGCTCATGTATTTCTTCGGCGTGAAGCTGGGGCTTCTGCCCACGATGGGGCTGGAGAGCGCAAAGCACTATGTGATGCCGGTGATCTCTCTGTCTTTCTATCCGACCGCCTACATTATGCGTCTGATGCGTTCCTCCATGCTGGACGTACTGGGTCAGGACTATATGCGTACGGCCCGGGCCAAGGGACTGGCAGGTGGAAAGATCCTCTTTAAACATGCGCTGCGAAATGCGATTCTGCCGGTAGTTACCTATGTGGGACCGATGTTGGCATATACCATTACAGGAAGTTTCGTGGTGGAAAAAATATTCGTTATCCCTGGGCTTGGAGGGGAGTTTATCAAGGCTATCAACGGGCGTGATTATACGGTGATTATGGGGACGACTATCTTCCTGGCAACCCTCGTTATTGTGATGAATGTGGTGGTGGATATTATCTACAAACTGGTTGACCCGAGAATTAAGTTGAAATGATATCACAGGGTCATAATGACAATATTGCCCGTGCTGGTATGGAAGCAGCCATTGGCATTTATAATCTTCTAACCATGAGGAAGCGGCAGGCTACGCAGTAACTTAGCGGATTCCTCATGGTTGGAGGATTGTAGGAATTGCGCAGCAGTGGAGCAATCCGTGATATTTAGTAGATATGAAAGAAAGGTATGATATTACAATGAAAGAAAATCCCTTAAGTTTTCAGTTAAAACTGGGGCCGGAAGATTTTCTGCCGGCTACGGAGGAAGAAAAACAGAGTCAGGTCATCATGCGCGAGAGCGTGAGTTTTTGGAAGGACGGTATGCGCCGGCTTCGGAGAAATAAGGTGGCGATGGTTTCGCTGGTTGTGATTATTGTGGTGATGATATTTTCCTTTATCGTTCCCGCTTTTTATCCTTATACCTATAAGGAGCAGATCAAGGGGGCGAACAGCCTTGCGCCCATGGAGTATTCGGCGGAGGAACAGGCGAGGATCGATGCGGGAGAGAAAGTCTTCCCCCATGTTTTCGGCACGGACAAGATGGGGCGTGATTACGCAATCCGTGTGATGATGGGAAGCCGCATTTCCCTGCTTGTGGGACTTGTCGCGACGTGTATTATACTGATCATCGGTTCCGCTTACGGTTCCATCGCGGCGTTTTTCGGCGGCTGGGTGGATCTGGTGATGATGCGTATTGTGGATATCATTTATACGATTCCTGATATCCTTCTCATCGTTCTTTTGTCTATGTCTTTGAAGGCGCCGCTTGCCAATCTGGCTACCAAGCCGGGTTTTCACTGGCTCAATGTCGTGGGTGAGAATCTGATCAGTATCTTCGTGGTGTTTGCCCTGCTCTACTGGGTGGGCATGGCGAGAATGGTCAGAAGTCAGGTGCTCATGTTAAAAGAGAGCGAGTATGTCACGGCGGCCAGAGCTTTAGGCGTCGGAAACGGCAGAATCATCAAGAAGCACCTGCTGACCAACTGTATCGGCACCCTGATCGTGACGACGACTTTGCAGATTCCTTCCTCCATCTTTACGGAGAGTTTCTTAAGTTTCTTAGGCCTGGGTGTGGCGGTGCCGCTGCCCTCTCTGGGAAGTCTGGCAAGCGACGCGTTGAACGGCATCAATACCTACCCGTATCTGCTGTTTATCCCTGCGCTGCTGATCAGTTTGATTATCTTAAGCTTTAACCTGCTCGGGGACGGGCTAAGAGACGCCTTTGACCCGAAGCTGAAAAACTAGCGTGCGAAATGCGAAAAGTATTTCTAAAGACGTCTCGCCATAGGACGGAGACGCAGAGTCAGCAAGCTGA
The DNA here is from genome assembly GCA_910587095.1 of uncultured Lachnospiraceae bacterium. GTDB lineage: Bacteria > Bacillota > Clostridia > Lachnospirales > Lachnospiraceae > UBA3282. Next base: position 10,531 of record CAJUMJ010000034.1, on the reverse strand, counting down.
CTTGGAAGTACTAAGTTTCGCATAAGAGAATGCCAAAATGCGGCATTCTCCGCAGAGATTTTGAAAGGAGTATGGCTATTAGAAATGAGTGAATATCTGGTAGATGTAAAAAACGAACGGCTTTCTTTCTTTACGCCCGCCGGAGAGGTTAAGGCGTTAAACGATGTCTCCATCCGTCTGAAGGAGGGAGAGGTCTTAGGAATCGTGGGAGAGAGCGGTTCCGGCAAGTCTGTGACGGCTTACAGCCTGATGGGACTTACCGCCCACCCCGGGAAACTCCTCGGCGGTGAACTGCATTTTAACGGGCATCAGGTGGAAACCATGTCCGAGAAGGAAATACGAAAAATCCGTGGAAATGAGATTTCCATTATCTTTCAGGATCCGATGACCAGCCTGAACCCGGTTTATACCATCGGCAATCAGATTACCGAGGTGATCCGGCTCCACACGGACAAGACGAAGCAGCAGGCGAAGGAACGCGCCAAAGAGCTTCTGGAGCTGGTGGGCATCAACGAGCCGGACAAGCGTTTAAAACAGTATCCGCACGAGCTGTCGGGCGGTATGCGGCAGCGCGTGATGATCGCCATCGCGCTGGCCTGTGAGCCGAAGCTTTTGATTGCGGACGAGCCGACCACGGCGCTGGACGTGACGATTCAGGCGCAGATTCTGGAGCTGATGATGGAGCTTAAGGACAAGCTCGGTATGGCGATCATTATGATCACCCATGATCTGGGCGTGGTGGCAAGCATGTGCGAACGCATCGCGGTTATGTACGCGGGCAGAATCATTGAGTACGGCACCACGGACGATATTTTCTATCATCCGAAACACGAGTACACGAAGGGGCTGATCCGCTCCATTCCGAGACTGGACACGAAGGAGCATGAGAGGCTGATTCCCATTGAGGGAACGCCGGTGGATATGCTGAATCCGCCCGCAGGCTGTCCTTTCGCGCCCCGCTGCGACGCTGCCATGCAGATCTGTCTGCGGGAGATGCCGCCTGTCACCACATTCGGCGACGTGCATTACACACAGTGCTGGCTGAACCAGAAGGAAGAGATGGAGAAAGGAGCGTCCCATGAGTAAGCATTTGATTGAGGTGGAGCATCTGCGCCAGTATTTCCCGGCGGGAGGCTTCGGAAAAAATAAAAAATTTGTGAGAGCGGTGGACGACGTTTCTTTCTATGTGGAGAAGGGAGAAACCCTTGGATTGGTGGGAGAGTCTGGCTGCGGCAAGACCACCACGGGGCGCACCATGCTGCGGCTTTATGAGCCTACGGGCGGGAAATTTACTTTTGACGGGGATGTCATTTTTGACGTGGAGAACAAGCAGTACGCGAACATGCTTCCTTACAGAAAGCGGATGCAGATTGTGTTCCAGGATCCTTACGCGAGCCTTGACCCGCGCATGACGGTGGGAGATATCGTGGGGGAGGCCATCGATGTGCACAAGCTGGCACAGAGCAAGCAGGACCGCTATGACCAGATCATACACATTCTGGAGCGTGTGGGCTTAAACTCAGAGCATGCGAACCGCTATCCTCACGAGTTTTCCGGCGGTCAGAGACAGCGCGTGGGCATTGCGAGAGCGCTGGCGGTGCATCCCGAATTTATCGTCTGCGACGAGCCGATCTCGGCGCTTGACGTGTCCATCCAGGCACAGGTTATCAATATGTTTGAGGACTTACAGGAGCAGATGGGGCTGACCTATCTGTTTATCGCCCACGATCTGTCGGCGGTGAAACACATTTCCAACCGTATCGGCGTGATGTATTTGGGCAGGATGGTGGAACTGACGGACAGTTATACTTTGGTGGATCGTCCCCTGCATCCGTACACGAAGAGTCTGATCTCGGCCATTCCCGTAGCGGATCCGAAACAGGCGAGGGAAAGCCAGCGTATCGTGCTGGAAGGAGACGTGCCAAGTCCTTTAAATCCGCCGTCAGGATGTACCTTCCGCACCCGTTGTCCCTATGCCGACGAGAGGTGCGCGGCGGAGGTTCCCGAGTGGAAAGAAGTGGAAAACGGCCATTTTTGCGCATGTCACCATATTGACAAGTGCAATTAGATGTGGTAAACATGTTAGGTGGAAAAGTAAATAATCTAAGAAGAGGAGGAATGATTATGAAAAAGAAAGTAATCGCGCTTATGCTGGCGGCTGCTATGGTTGTCGGTGTGACGGCCTGCGGCGGTTCGGATACGACCACCCCTGCGGCGGATTCCGGCGATGCGGCGACAGAAACCACAGAGGGGGGGGAGGCTCCCGCGGATGATACTGCTGCTGACAGTACTGCACCCGCAGCTTCCGGCGAAGGGAAAATCCTGTCCGTACAGATCGGCCCCAACCCCGAGACTATCGACCCCGCGTTAAACAGCGCAGTGGATGGCGGTAACATGATTTTACACACTTTCGAGTGCCTTTTGACGGTGGACCAGGAAGGCAAGCTGGCTCCCGGTCAGGCTGAGAGCTGGGAGACTTCCGAGGACGGTCTGACATGGACCTTCCATTTACGGGACGGCCTGAAGTGGTCTGACGGCTCCGCTCTCACGGCAAACGATTTTGTATATAGCTGGCGCAGAGTCTGCGATCCCATGGTAGCGGCTCCCTATGCAGAGACTGTTCTCGGCATGGTAGAGGGCTATGCGGACGCGATCGGCGGCAATCTGGAAGCGCTCGGCGTGGAAGCGCCCGATGATAAAACTCTTGTAGTGCATCTCTCCCAGCCCTGCTCTTACTTCGGCTCCCTGGCAGCTTTCGCTACCTTAAGCCCGGTACAGCAGGCAACCATCGACGCCAACGGCGACGGATGGGCAGTAAATGCTGACACCTATATTACCAACGGATGCTTCTATATTTCCGAGTGGGTGCCCGGTTCTTATATCATGTGCACGAAGAACCCCAACTACTGGAATGCTGACGCGATTAAATTAGACGGTATCAAGTTCAACCTGATCGAAGACCCCAACGCGTCCTACAGTGCATATCAGACAGGCGAAGTGCTCTTCATCAAGGATGTTCCTACCGAGGAGATTCCTTCCTTAGAGGGCAACGAGGAGTTCTATGTAGATCCGATTATCGGAACCTACTACCTGAGTCTGAACACAGAGAGAGAGCCCTTCAACGATCCCAAGGTGCGTAAGGCGCTGAGCCTTGCCATCGACCGTGAGTATGTGGCAAATACGCTGATGCAGGGCACCTATTCTCCTGCAAGCAATTTCATGGGTCCCGGCTGGATTGATACGGACGGTTCTCAGTTTATTGACAATGCAAACGGCGGCAAGCCTTATATCGATACGGCAAACCACGAGGCGAACGTGGAGGAGGCGAAGCAGCTCCTGGCGGACGCAGGTTACCCGGACGGCGCAGGCTTCCCTGCCATCACCTACTCGACCAACGATGCAGGCTACCACAAGGTAGTGGCTGAGTATTTACAGCAGGCATGGGCGGAGATCGGCGTTGAGCTTAAGGTAGATATCGTTGAGTGGGCAAGCTTCACTCCCATGAGACGTAACGGTGACTACGATGCTTCCCGTAACGGCTGGGTAGGCGACTACAGCGATCCTTCCAACATGCTGGATCTGCTCTACTCCACTAACGGTAACAACGACGGTAAGTTCAACAACGCGGAGTACGATGCGGCTATGGATACTTCCAGAACCACACTGGACGCTGCAGAGCGTTCCGCAGCCCTTCACAAGGCGGAGGACATCATTATGAACGAGGCTGCCTGTGTACCCGTTGCTTACTACAATGACTTCTGGTTACAGAGCAGCAAGATCCAGAATATGTGGCATTCCGCATACGGCTACTGGTACTTCATGTATGCGGATATTACGGAATAACAAATCTGGCTGGCCCGATTGCGAGGACTGCTTCGCAGTCCTGGCCGGGCTGTGAAGAGGCGGTTATGCTTGCAAGAATTTGAATGGCAAATGAAGGTCTGAGGGAATGCCCGTCATATGAGCAAAAGTAGCTGTGTAACAGCGGAGAGCATCGAAGATGTAGTTTTGCGAATACGTGGGCTGAACTAGCGTAGCCTCGGTAAGATGTGAAAGAAAAATAATGAGAGGGGTTGTCCGGTTGACAACCCCTCTGTTTTAATGCACAGGTCCGCATATGGAAGTCTGCTGTTTCACAGCATGCAGGCGGCGCGCCAAATAGGGAGAAAATCTGCCCTGTTTGACAGGAGTAGTGATTATTGTTCTTGTGTTTCTGTAAGCGGTAGTGTTTGATATAATTTACGTTCAATTAATTTGCGCTCAAATTCTATTTCTTGTAACACCGGTTCACAGTTTGCTTTTCTGGCCACTCTTTCTAATCGATCCAATAAATCTAACCGCTCAAAAAGATTGACATTGATTTCTTTTTCCCCGGGCATACAATCACCTACTTTCTGTATATGACTTACATTGACTGATACAATTTCATTATAGCGGTTTTATAGGAAAGTGTAAAGTCTGCTCGGGGCAGGTAGTGTCTGTCGCAGTGTCTGTAGTTACTTTTCATACACCCGCGCCATGCACTTGCTGCAGGGCGTCGGAGCCACCGCCAAAATGCGTGTTTTGTAGCATTTTGTGTGCATCAGTTGTTGCAATTCACACCGAAATAGTTGTAACGAAATCAAAGAGTAAATTACAGCTTGATTTTAGTGTGTTCACGTGGTATTCTATTACAGGAAACAAAATAAGAGAAAAGTTCTTCGGGGCAGGGTGCAATTCCCTACCGGCGGTGACAGTCCGCGACCCGTCGCGATCCAAACGTTTACCCGCGTGAGGAGAGGATGGTTGATCTGGTGAAATTCCGGAACCGACAGTATAGTCTGGATGAGAGAAGACGGATAAAGTGACATTTATGTCATATTTATCAGGCAGGAGCCTGTGCTGCTGGCGCAGTGCGCAGAGTGCTCAGTGTGTATGATATGCCCCCGAAGTTCAGACTTCGGGGGCTTTTTGCGCGCATAAGCAGAGTCAGAAGGCGTCAGGGACAGGATGCATGCTTGCATGCAATCCGGTCAATGACGGTTTATGACGAGCAACGCGAATGAGAAATGCGAAGCGTTTCGAATCTGCTTATGAGCAAGCCGCACAGAGAGTCAGAAGGCGTCAGGGACAGGATGCATGCTTGCATGCAATCCGGTCAATGACGGCTTATGACGAGCAACGCGAATGAGAAATGCGGAGCATTTCGAATCTGCTTATGAGCAAGGCGCACAGAGAGTCAGAAGAACTTTCCCTAAATTTTATGAAGCAAAGATGCTTCGGAAAGTGAGGAAAAGAAAATGGGTAACGGATTATTACAGAGTATTGCGGACAATGTGGTTTTTGTGCTTGTCTGTGTGGGTGTGGCGGCAGCATTGTTTTTCATTGCCTACGGGACAGAGAAGAGCGTGCAGAAGAAAAACGGGGTGACGGAACGGATTCTCACAACCAGAAAGATCACCATGATCGGCCTGTTTTCCGCGCTGGCAGTGATTTTACATATGTTTGATTTCCCGGTTCCCTTTTTGGCGCCTGGATTTTATAAGCTTGATTTTTCGGAGATTCCGGCGCTGGTTGGCGCCTTTGCGTTCGGCCCTGTGGCCGGCGTGATGATTGAGTTTTGCAAGATCCTTTTGAAGCTTGTCATCAAGGGAACAAGCACGGCTTTCGTGGGCGATCTGGCAAACTTTGTGATCGGCTGCAGCCTGGTTTTGCCGGCGTCGATACTTTACATGTTTAAGAAGACAAAGAGGACGGCCATCGCGGCCTGCGTGGCTGGTTCCCTGATTATGACGGTGTTTGGCACGGCTTTCAACGGCGTATACCTGCTTCCGGCGTTCTCGAAGCTGTTCGGGATGCCCATGGAGGCCATCATCGCGGCGGGCGCACAGATCAACGGTAATATTAACGGTGTTGTGAGCTTTGTCATCTTTGCGGTGGCGCCCATCAACATTATCAAGAGCGTGGCAGCTTCCGGCATCACGATGCTGATCTACAAACCTTTAAGCCCGATCCTGAAAAATGCAGCTCCTGCCATGGAAAGGCGAAGCGCGGGTGAGATCTCAAACTCCGGCAATGCATGAGAGGGGATTTGTTAATATAAATACCAAAACAGCGAAAATACTACTTTTCTGCGGAGAAGTGGTATTTTCTTTTTTGTAAGGTTCCTGTAAGATTTTTGTAAGATTATTATCGTACAATATATATGAAAGCGGGCGGACAGCCGACCAATTTACGATTTAAGAATGATTTAAGATTTTGCTGTGATTCTTTTAAGAAAAGGCTGTTAGGATGCTATAGTAGACGTGAACAAATGAAGTTTCAAAAAAATGGAGACGGTCGACAATCTGTTTCGTTATAGAGTTATAAAGAAAAAGGGTGTACATATATCTTAAGGAAAGGAAACAAAGCCATGGGAACATTGGTGGAAATCCGGGATATCTGCAAGGTCTACAATCCCGGGGAGAATGAGGTAAAAGCGCTTGACCATGTGAGCCTGAGCATCGGGGAAGGGGAGTTTGTGGCTATTATCGGCCATTCCGGTTCGGGAAAGTCGACTCTGATGAATATGCTTGGCTGCCTGGATGTACCTACAAGCGGGAGCTACTTTTTGCACGGGCATGATGTGGGAAGCATGTCGGATGACGAGCTGTCAGATATCCGAAACCAGGAGATCGGCTTCATTTTTCAGGGTTTCAATCTGATTCCGAGCCTGACGGCCGTTGAAAATGTGGAGCTTCCGCTGATTTACCGGGGCGTCGGAAAGAAGGAGCGGCTGGAACTGTCGGAGAAAGCGCTTGACAAGGTTGGACTTGCCAAACGAAAAACGCATAAGCCGTCGGAGATGTCCGGCGGACAGCAGCAGAGAGTGGCTATCGCCAGAGCCATCGCCCAGGCGCCGCCCATCATTTTGGCGGACGAGCCGACGGGAAACCTGGACTCCGGGTCCACCAGGGAGATTATGGATATCCTGAGGGGGCTTCACGAGGAGGGCAGGACGGTGATTCTGATTACCCATGACAATGACATTGCGGCCAGAGCAAAGCGGGTGATCAAGATTATGGACGGAAAGATTGAGGAGGATTATGAGAATGTTTGGGAAGAAGAATAAGGCGGAGATTGCGGATAACACGGAAATGGCGCCCAAAAAGGAAAAAACGCCCATGGATAAGGAGAAGAAGAAAAAGATCAGACGCCGGGTGATTGTGGGCGTGCTGGTTGTGCTCGTCGCCGCGTTTTTTGTGAGAAAGTCCCTGGTGGCGAAGAACACAGCGCCCATGGTAACCACCGTGACGGCCGAGACGGGGGATGTGGAACAGATCCTGAGCACCGGCGGGACGGTGAAGAGTGACGAGACAAGGACATATTTTGCGCCCGTTTCCGTTGAGGTGGGCGAGGTAAAGGTGAGCACCGGCGATACGGTGAAAAAGGGAGAGGTGATGCTTACCTTTGACGAGAAAGCCCTGTCCGAGGAGAGACAGGAAGCGGAATATAAGATGGCTTCAAACGCAGGCGGCTATGAAAGTTCGGTTCATAAGAATAACGAGTACATAGCCGATCTGTCCGAGGCAAACATAAATCTGGCGGTGCTGGATCAGCAGATTGAGGACAATGAGAACCTGCTGGATGAGCTTAACAAAAAGATAGAGGAGAAAAAGGCTGGCTGGAGTTACAACGGGACAAATCTGGATGTTTCCGTCCTGGAATGGCAGAGTATTGTCTCGGGCGACGAGAAGAATCTTGCTGATCTCAAGGAGAGGGAGGCAAACGGCGAGCTGAGCGACTACAGCGAGGACGAGATAAAAGAGATGTACAACGCGGCGGAGATTCAGCTCGCAAACGACAGGGAAACGCTTTTGAATCTTCAGATCCAGACACAGTATAACGGGTATGAGGTGCAGAACAACAAGGAAGTCAGGGAGCTTCAGCGGCAGGCCGACGAGGTGGAGGAGCTGATTGCCCACTACAAAGAGTACCGTTCCGAGATGAAGTCACAGAAGGCATCTTCCGAATCAGGCGTTATGGACGCGGGCGGCAAGGCGAAGCTGGAGGCGGACACGGCGCTTGAAAAGCTGACCAATCAGGAAAAGCTGGACGCCATTGCGGAGGTGGAGAACGGGCTGAAAGCCGATTTCGCGGGTGTAGTGACGGAGCTTGAGGCGATAGCCGGACAGCCTCCCACGGAGAGCGGAAAGCTGGTTACCATAGAGAGTACGGAAAAGGTATATGTGAGGCTCAATGTTTCCAAATATGATCTGGAAAAGATAGCTGAGGGACAGAAGGCGGATATTGACATTGCGGGTAAGACATACGAAGGCACGGTGAGCAAGATCGACGGTATGGCGACAAAGAATGAAAGCGGCGCCATGGTAGTGGGTGTGGACGTCAATATTGACAACCCTGACGAGAATATTTTCCTGGGCGTGGAGGCCAAAGTCTATGTTCACATGGCCAAAGCGGAGGGCGTGGTTACGATCCCGCTTGAAGTGATTAACACCGACAGGGAAGGCGATTTCGTGTATGTGGAGGAGAACGGCGTGGTGGCAAAGAAGAGCATCGTCACAGGTATTTCCTCCGACAGTGTCAGTGAGGTTAAGGAGGGCCTTTCGGCGGGAGAAAACGTAATTATGGCGAATGGCATGGAGTTTGAGGAGGGCACGGCGGTGACAGCAATGCCGATGCCGTAGCGCGAAGAGAACTTCTAAAGACGTCCCGTCATAGGACAAAACGCCAAGAAGTTCTATGCTTCGTGCTGATGAAAGAAAATAAAGGACAGGGAACAAAATGGGACAGATATGGGAATACATAAAAATCGCCTTGATGAATATCAAGACGAACAAAGGGCGCTCCGTTCTCACCATGCTGGGTATCATCATCGGTATCGCTTCCGTGATCATGATTATTTCCATCGGTAACGGGGTGCGCGGCTCCGTCAACGAGGAGCTGGAGAACATGGGCGGCGGCCTGATTGCCATATACACCAACAGAGAGGTGGAAGGCAATGACGTGAAGTTCACTGAGGAAGACTTTGCACTGATCGAGGAAAAGGTGGAGCATGTGAAAGGCGCGACGGCGCAGTACGGTTACTACGGCGCGACGGCAAAGGGGCGAAAAGGAGCGGATTTTGCGGCGATTCTTAACGGAGGAAATACGGCGCTACAGTACGCGATCGGAAACGAGCCGATCGTCAGGGGCAGATATTTTTCACAGAGCGAGTGCGAGTCGGCAAGCATGGTATGTGTCATCAACGAGAGCAGCGCAAGATCCTTGTTTGGCACTACGGATGTGGTTGGCATGAGCTTTGAATTGAGTCTGTGGGATGTGAGTCAGGACGTGCGTATTGTGGGCATCAGACAGGACACAAAGGCGGGACTTATCTCGGCTATGAGCGGAGGCGGTTATCTGCAAGTGGAGATGCCGCTCAATGCGATGGCGTCCGGGTATGGGCTGTGGATAGGCGAGTTTGAAAATCTCTATGTGATTGCGGAAAGCTCTGAATATGTGGCACAGGCGGCGGCCGACACCATTAATCTTCTGGAAAACCGCTATAACGTGCGCGGAGAGAACAAGATTATGATGGAGAGCTTCGCCGATTACTCGGCGCAATATGACCAGATACTCGGGATGCTGACGCTCTTTATCTCCTTTGTTGCGGCAATCTCCCTTCTGGTGGGCGGCATCGGCGTTATGAACATTATGCTCGTGTCCGTCACGGAGCGGACGAGGGAGATCGGTATCCGAAAGTCGCTGGGGGCGAGGACGAAGTCGATTCTATTACAGTTTTTGGCGGAAGCCAGTATTATTACGCTGATCGGAGGCATGATCGGGATTGTGCTCGGCGCCCTGGGAGCCGTTGCGGTATGTGGAGCCATGGGCTTTGCGGCGCAGATCAACGTGTCCACAGTGATTATTGCGGCAGCCTTCTCCTCGGGCGTGGGTATTTTCTTCGGTATCTACCCGGCGAGAAAGGCGGCGAAGTTAAGCCCCATCGAGGCGCTGCGGCATGAATAAGTGGTGTGGGAATTTATATATGTAAAAAAGAGAAAGAGAATGAAATAGTTCCATTCTCTTTTTTTTTATTATTATGGTATAGTATTAATAGAAAAAATAATAAGTCGCTTATTGCAAATGATAGAGGAAACTGATGGAGATAGAAAAATATATTGACGAAAGGATTAAAAGTAAATTTGAGTTTTATAACTATGGTCATGCATTAGAAATACTTCATAATGCATTTCCGATAGAGTGGAAAGAATTGCAAGACTGTCTGTGTAAACTACAACTTACCTTGGATGATATTAAAAAAGAAGGCGGAAATGAATCGCCAATACCCAAAAAATTTGATGATGTTTTATATCCTTATGGGTGGAGAGAGATACGTATTAGTGGCGATTTAGTAGTAAAGAAGTATCCTAGTGTGCTGTATCATTCATTTTCAGCCAAATGACGCAGAATGAATTTTCATTCTGCAAGGCGGAGGAGGGAGTCGATGCGGTGACATCGTTGACCGACGACAACACGGCAGATGAAAATTCAAGCAAGTTATTTGGTG
>CAJUMJ010000033.1 GCA_910587095.1 uncultured Lachnospiraceae bacterium | reverse complement strand
CTCCAGCATTATAATTAACTACGGTCTCCATTTCATATTTTGTTAAATTCGTCATAATCTGATATTCTCCTTTTCCCATATCAAAAAAGGACTGCATCTTGCAATCCCTTTTCCAGTGTGTTCCTGCCCTGTATTTTGTTTCATGTACCTATAACTGGCACGCTATATCGCACACAGCAAAGGGCGCGATTTCCTGTGGTGAACCGGCATAGCGGATGCTGAGCAGTTTGTTGGAGAGATTTCCGATCAAAGTTTCTATCGAGAAATGTTTGTCAACGCTTCGTATCTTTTCAAGTGTCTGGTTTGTTCTGGCAGGCCGGAGGCTGCGCTCTCTCTGGATTTCTTTCCGATAAAAAGCGTCATAACCAGCACCATTACAATGATTCCAGACAGCGGCGCTAACGTCATCATGGCATCGCTGATTTTGCAGATTAAATTTTTACCGTCATGACGATAGTCACAATAGGGGTATCGCTGGTTCTCGCCATTCTCAAAATACAGGAATGGCAGTGTACAGGAATTTCGGTTTGTACTCAGTGAGCAGATACGGCGGCATATATTTTATGTAAATTTGGTACAAAACATCGAAACCCACATAAAATCAAAGGTTGTTATTAAAGCCTTGAGATATCTATGTTTGGGAGAAGCGGCTTAATCTAAAAGTTGTAAAGTGGTATAATTGGAAATAAAAGTGGCTTTGATACTCCTTTTTTGTTGTCTGTTATGTATATTTCAAGTGCTTTGTAAAAGGGGGAAAAAGAAATGAATATCGTGTGGGAGCTATTTATTACATTTCTAAAAGATAGGATTATTGAGCATTGGCGGCTGATTAGATGGGAAGGAATGAGCGGGATTTTACAAAATGATTGCATGTGAAGATAAAATGCACTATTCTGAAAGAGATGCAGCACCTTCAAAAACAGCGTGCTTTGCCCTTGGAAGATGTGTAAATTCCGTGGACGATGCGGGTAGTCTGAGAGAATCGTTGCCAAATGTTTCGAATAGATCAATACTCATAATTGTGAGCCTCCTTTGTTTTGATAAATGTAGTATAAGAGTGGAGATAGACTGGGGACTGGATAAAATATAAATTTATTGCGGAGAGGGAGTGCAGCATGCAAAAGATTAAAATTGGTTCTCATGTGAAAATGGCAGGAAAGGAAATGTTTCTTGGGTCGGTAAAGGAGGCCGAATCCTACGGGGCAAATGTTCTGATGCTTTACACGGGGGCACCGCAAAATACGGTGAGAAAAGAAATTGGAGCTTTAAATATAGAGGCGGGATGGGCGTATGCCAAAGAAGCGGGAATTGAGGAAATCGTAGTCCATGCGCCGTATATTATCAATTTGGGAAATACCGTGAAGCCGGAAACCTTCGAGCTGGCGGTGTCGTTTCTTGAAAAGGAAATCAAGCGGACGGCGGCGATGCGCAGCAGGATTCTGGTGCTGCATCCGGGGGCGCATGTGGGAGCGGGGGAGGAAGCCGGAATTTTGCAGATTATAAAAGGACTTAACCTCGTGCTGGATAAAAATGAGGATGATGTTTTTATTGCGCTGGAAACGATGGCAGGGAAGGGCAGCGAGCTGGGCGCGACTTTCGAGGAAATAAAAGCGATTTATGAAGGGGTGCATAAAAAAGACCGGCTGCGCGTCTGCTTTGACACTTGTCATGTGAATGACGCCGGGTATCATCTGGCGGATGATTATGAAGGGGTGCTGCAGCGGTTTGACGAGGTGATCGGGCTTTCGCAGATCGCGGCGATACATGTCAACGACAGCATGAATTCCTGCGGGGCGCGCAAAGACCGTCATGCCAATATCGGAAAAGGATGCATCGGGTTTGATGTTTTACGGCGGATCGTACACGACAGCAGGTTCGCCCAAATTCCCAAGATTCTGGAAACACCCTGGATTTGTGAGGAGGGGAGTGACAAGAAGACACTCCCGCCATACAGGGAGGAAATTGCGGCGTTGCTAAAGGAATAAATTGACGACAGGCAAATTTACATATTTAAGTATCAGGGAAGGGATACGCAAAGCCGATTGGACGGGAGGTGGGAAGGAATTATGGAATGCCATATAAAAGAGATGCGGATTTCCGGCATGAACTGTTGCCTGTATCTGCCGCCCGACTATGAGGGAAGTGGGGAATGCTACCCGGTGATCTATGTCAACGGGGAGATCCCGTTGGAAGAGATATTGGCTAAAATGGGTAGTGAAAGGGCGGAGACGAAGTTCCTTCTTCTTTCCGTTAAGCCGGAAAGCTGGAACGATGATTTTACGCCTTGGGGAGCTTGCCCGTTCCGGGCGGGAGAGGAAGCGCCGCAGGGCCGGGCGGATATCTGGCTGTCCCGACTGACAGGGGAGATAAAACCGTACATGGACGTTCATTACAGGACAAAGCCGGAACCGGAGTATACCGCATTGTTTGGCTATTCGCTTGGCGGCTTGACAGCGGTTTACTCGATCTATAAAACGGACATATTCGGCACGGTGGCCAGTCTTTCCGGATCCCTTTGGTTCGACGGTTTCTGCGAGTTTATGGAGCGGGAAAAACCGTTGCGGACGGATATGCGGGTGTACTTTTCTTTGGGGAAAAAGGAGAGCCGCAGCAAGAATCCACGCATGTGCCGGGTGGCGGAATGTACAAAGCGGGCAAGAGAGATTCTGGCGAGGCAGTTGGGCAGGCCGGGCGGGGATGATGATACCGGCGAAGAAGGTAGTTTGCGGACGGGCAAGGGAAATACGGAACGCGTATATTTTGAGTGGAACGAGGGCGGGCACTTTCATGACATAGAGGGACGGTTTGCGAAAGCGATTGCGTGGTGGCTGAGGGTGGCTATTGCCGATGCCCGGCGTCCGCGTATTTGTCAAAACGGTACTGTCCGACAACCTCATTCCCCAATAGCGTAATCGCCCGCGCCGGGCATGAGCTGATACAGCGGTAGCACATGGTACAGCGGTTTTTGGAAACGGCTTTGCCATTTTCCAACATGATATTTTCCATCGGGCAAAGGTGAACGCACAGTCCGCATCCCGTACAGTCATTATTTATTTTTAATTTGTCGGTATAGTCCTTTGTTTTGCCGTAAAACCACAAACGCTGACCGAGCAATCCGACAATCCGGTGAAAAAAATACAGACCGTCTTTGGGGTATCTTCCCCGTCTGATTTTCGCTACGCAGTTCTCTGTTTTTTGGTCTGCGGTTCGGATCATTTCGCGGTTTTTTTCGACTGATTTTTTCAATAGCTTCACATCGGCGATGGAATCCGGCATGCCAAGATGTAAGCCGCCGACAATTTCCGCGCCATATTTTTTCAACAGCCGCGCCGCGCATCCTGCGCCGTCCCCGCTGAACAATGCCATTGTAGCAAGGCAGAGCACCTTTTTGCCGTTCCAGACAGCAGAATGATCTTTGATGAACTCCCTTACCATAACGGGCATATTTGAAAACTGGACAGGGTATGCCAGAATAATAAAATCGTGCTGCGATAATAAGTCCGCCGCGCCTTTAGATTCCATTGGGATTACCTGCGCAGTTTCGTCCAGGAGATGTACCAGTTTTTCCGTACAGTGTTTTGTGTTTCCTGTTCCGCTGAAATAGATGCCGATCATTCTTTTACCTTCCTTTGCGTTAGTTTTTAATTTCCGTCCACCTATAGTATGGTGTGGGCTTATTTTTTTGTCAATCTTTCCGCTGCCAAGTCAGAGAAATTATACTTGACAAAGCGACATACATGACGCATAATAGAAAACGACACAAGTGTTGCAAAATGAAGCTGGAAAAGAATTGCGGTAAACCGATTGGGGATGGAGGATTTACATGAGCCTTAGAGGAGACAGGACAAAACAGGAGATTCGCGACAAAGCATATCGGCTTTTTGTGGAAAAGGGATTTAAAGAGGTTACCATGAAAGATATCTGCGAGCGGGCAGGCTTAAGCCGCGGAGGCTTATATCGCCATTACGAAAGTACGGAACAGATTTTTCTGGAAATTGTAAACGCTTTTTCCGACCGGCAGAAATGCGATGTACGCGGAAAGATCGAGCGGCACATGCCGGCCGCTGTTATTTTGGAGGAACTTCTGTCAGGATATGAAAAGGAAATGAGTGACCGTGAAAATTCTCTCAGCCTTGCTATCTGCGAATTTTACAGCAGCCCGGAAATTTCGGAAGACGATAATTCGGTAAAAAGACAGTATGAAGTTTCAAAATCCACATGGTTGGAGTTGATCAATTATGGAATAGGAACGAAAGAATTTAACAGTGTGGATCCGGAATCCGTTTTTCATTTACTTGTGTTTGCGTATCAGGGCGTGCGAATGTACAGTCGACTGATGGAAATAGACCGGAACATTCCCGCTCAAATAACAAACGAAATAAGAACGCTGTTACTGGCAGAGGAGGTTTGACATGGAAAATGATATTTGCCTGGTAAGACCCGCTTTGGAACACAAGGAAGAAGCGCTTGCGTATCGTGAGGAGCACTTTCGGCACGGGGAAAAAATTATTTATGGGAGCGGGCTTTTTGACAAGACGGAGAGTTATGAGGAGTGGCTGACTTGCGTGACGCGCAATACCGATCCCGCTACGGTAAATGAAGACTGGGTGGTCACGGACACTTTTTTCGCGATGAGAAAGAGCGACAGCAGGATTGTCGGCATTATTGATCTGAGGCATACGCTGAATGACTTTTTGAAAGATTTGGGGAACTGCGGTTACAGCGTGCGTCCTTTTGAAAGAAAAAAAGGTTATGCGTCAAAGATGCTAAACCAGGTTTTACAGGCAGCAAAAGAGGCGGGAATGAAAGAACTCCATATTTCGGTCGAAAGGGAAAATACCGCTTCTGTGAAAGTCATACGGAAAAACGGCGGCGTGTATGAGAGGAGTTTTTCCTGTGAAGGTGAACCGGCGGATATTTATAGAATTATTCTCTGAGTTGATCTGAAATGATCAGGGGAAGGACAATGAGGGGCGGATCGAGTATTTACATTATCTCCTTAACTTTTGACTACGGAAAGCTAAGGAGATTTTTCTGTATGAAGCAAAGGCAGGCAGCGTCGCGGCTTTGAAGGCTGTGTGGCAATATTTTTATATTTTATTGCAGTAATTTATTGATTTTTCCGATATTTTTTGTAAAAATAGGAGAGGACGGCGGACGGCATGTTCATTGTCCGAAGGCAAATCATTTCGAAAGAGAGAAGGGATTAACAGATGGAAAGAAAAATTGGAACTGTATCGAGAGGTATACGATGCCCGATCATCAGACAGGGAGATGATTTGGCGAAGATAGTGGTAGACAGTGTTATGGACGCGGCCAAGGCGGAAGGGTTTGAGCTGCGTGACAGGGATGTGATTGCGGTGACGGAGTCTGTTGTGGCGAGAGCGCAGGGCAATTACGCGTCAGTGGAGGCGATTGCCCAGGACGTGAGGGAAAAGCTTGGCGGCGAGACGGTCGGCGTTGTTTTTCCTATTTTATCGAGAAACCGTTTTGCGATCTGCTTGAGGGGAATCGCGATGGGAGCGAAAAAGGTTGTGTTGATGCTCAGTTACCCCAGCGATGAGGTGGGCAACGAACTTGTTTCGCTGGACCAGTTGGATCAGGCGGGGATCAACCCTTACAGCGACGTACTGACGTTGGAAAAGTACCGCGAACTTTTTGGAGAGAATAAGCATCCTTTTACAGGGGTGGATTATGTAGCGTATTATGAGGAATTGATCAAAGAGTCGGGCGCGGAGGTGGAGGTTCTCTTTGCGAACGATTGCCGCAGCATTCTTCCTTACACGAAAAAGGTGATAAACTGCGATATTCACACGAGGGTGCGCACGAAGAGGCTTCTCAGGGAAGCGGGCGCGGAAGTAGTGGCCGGGTTGGACGATATTCTCAACCAGCCTGTAAACGGAAGCGGATGCAATGAGAAGTATGGTCTGCTTGGTTCCAACAAGTCCACGGAAGACACAATCAAACTGTTCCCGAGGGAGTGTACCGATCTGGTGCTGGATATCCAGAAGGCGGTTTTGGACAGAAGCGGCAAACATGTAGAAGTTATGGTGTACGGCGACGGCGCGTTTAAAGATCCGGTAGGAAAGATATGGGAGCTTGCGGATCCTTGTGTTTCCCCTGCCAGCACGCCGGGGCTGGATGGCACGCCCAATGAAGTGAAACTGAAATATCTGGCGGATAATGACTTTAAGGATTTGTCCGGCGAGGCGTTAAAGGAAGCGATTGCCGGCCGTATCAGGGATAAGAAGGATAATCTGGTAGGTGATATGGCCTCCCAGGGTACGACGCCGAGACGGCTGACCGATCTGATCGGTTCCTTGTGTGACCTGACAAGCGGTTCGGGCGACAAGGGTACGCCGGTTGTTTTGATTCAGGGATATTTTGATAATTATGTGAGTTAGTGAAACCGGTAAGGGCGGCCGTGATATGTGGCTGCCCAAAGCTTTGTTTGGACAATTATTCCGGGAGGAAAGTTATTTCCGATGACATGCCCCGGGAACGTCAAAAATAAAACCAAAATACGGGGGTACGACGAATCATATGAAACTACCGCACTGTCATGGAGAGGGTCAGCAAATCGCGCTGATCCAGGAACAGTTAGACCACACAGATCATTTTCAGACTGTAGCAGAGGTTTTCAAACAGCTCGGCGATATGAACAGAATCCGCATTTTCTGGCTTCTATGTCACTGTGAGGAATGTGTTATCAACATAGCCGCCATGCTCCGGATGTCAAGCCCGGCGGTGTCCCATCACTTGCGGCCGTTAAAGAACAGCGGGTTAATCGTCAGTCGCAGAGAGGGGAAAGAGGTTTATTACTGCGCTGCGGATACGGAGCAGAGCCGTCTTTTGCACCGGGCGATTGAGCAGGTTATGGAAATCACCTGTCCGAAACTTTGAGGGACTGATTTCACAGGGAGAGTATAGAGAAAACAGGAGTATATGAGGCGGAGTCAAAAGAATATGCGGGCATGTTCGTCTGACCAATGGAGGTAAAAATGTTACGGCACACGATTGATCCGGTATATGACAGTCAATCCATCGTTTTGGTATTGGGAAGCTTTCCCTCGGTAAAATCCCGGGAGGAGCGGTTTTTTTACGGGCATAAACAGAATCGCTTCTGGCGTGTCATGGCGCAGGTGCTTGGATGCGAGGTGCCAGGGGATGTGGCGCAGAAACGGGAAATGCTTTTGTCTCACCATGTGGCGGTGTGGGATGTGATTGCGAGCTGTGAAATCACAGGATCCTCGGATGCCAGTATCAGGGATGTGGTGCCAAACGATCTGTCGCCGATTTTGTCCTGCGCGGATATCCGCGCGATTTATACAAACGGTGGTAAGGCGGGGCAGTTGTACAAAAAATATATATTTCCGGTAATCGGACAGGAAGCACATATATTGCCCTCCACCAGTCCCGCCAATGCGGGATACTCGCTGGAAAAGCTGGTGGAGGCATGGGGAGTGATTGGGGAGGTGATAAAATGCCGTTAATTTTATGCATTGCAAATGCTCCATGCAAGGCTTGAGGACGCTGCGTGGAGGAATTGTCACGAGATGACAGTGTCCTCAAACTTTGCATCTTTTATGAATCAATTGTAACCGTAAAGATGAATAGAGGAGCAAAGTGTATATGAAAAATATGATAAAAGAACTAAAAATGTTTTTGATTCTTTGGAGCACCCAGTCGTTGTCACAGCTCGGAAGCGCTATGACAAGCTTCGCGCTCACGCTGTGGCTTTATGAAAAGACAGGATCGGCGCTGCAGACCGCTCTTTTGTCCGTGTGCAGTTATGCGCCTTATGTGGTTATGAGTATTTTTGCGGGCGCTCTCAGCGACAGGTGGGATAAGAAAAAGGTAATGCTTGTCTGCGACACGCTGGCGGCCTGCTGTTCCGTCGCGGTTTTGGCGTTGCTTAAGGCGGATTTACTGCAGCCTGTGCATATGTATGTCCTGAATGCCATAAACGGTCTGATGAATACGGTGCAGCAGCCGGCGGGTGATGTGGCCATGACCATGATTACACCGAAAAAGCATTATCAGAAGACGAGCGGTATGAGATCTTTTTCCAATTCCCTTGTGACGATTTTAAATCCGGTGCTCGCCACGGCGCTGTTTGCCTTTGCAGGGATGGATATCGTTATTTACACGGATCTTCTGACTTTTACCATCGCGTTTTTCGCGTTGTTGCTTTGGATAAAGCTTCCCGGGGTGGAAAAAGAGGAGGGGACGGAAAAAGAGTCGTTTTCGGATGCGGTCAAAACAGGGCTTTCCTGGCTGCGGGAGAATGAGCTGGTGTTGGTGTTGATTCTGTTTTTGGCGGGGGTCAATTTTGTGGCTTCGGCGTTTGACGCGGTGCTTCCTGCGCTGGTGCTGCCAAGGGAGAACGGCGGCGAGGCGGTTTTGGGCGTTGTCACTTCCTGCGCGGGAATTGCGATGTTGATTGGCAGCTTGACCGTAACCGTATTGCCGGCGCCAAAGAACCGTATCCGCGTGATCTACCTTACGATGCTGTTCTCGTTGGGGACGGAAAATTTTTTGCTGGCGTTCACACAAAAGCCGTTTTTCTGGTGCGTCGGACAAATCATAGGCTGGATTTTAGTGCCGGTGATGAGTGCGAACCTGGACGTCATTTTGCGGACGACGATTCCCGTTGACATGCAGGGGCGCGTATATTCATGCAGAAATACGCTGCAGTTTTTTACCATTCCCATCGGTTTGTCTGTGGGCGGATTTATGGTGGATAAAGTCTGTGAACCGGTTATGGCATCGCCTTATGGGGAAGGGATACTTACCGGGCTATTTGGCAGTGGAAAGGGGTCTGGCGCGGCTATGATGATGTTTATCCTGGGCGTGCTTGGGGTCATGATTTGTCTGGGGTTTGGGCGTATCCTTGGCAGATACAGATATATGGAAACCAGATAAACAAAGATTAGATAAACGGATTTTACACAGGAATGGGCGGACGATGGTTGCGCCCATTCCTGGCTTTCGGCGCACTTATAAATCATTTAAGATTGCTTTACCGGCGTGCTTGATGAAGGGGAAGCTCCGAGACACGGGAAATGATGAGCTACAGACGGAAGAAAGAACCGAACCGCTTTCCGTTAACACAGGTATAATACAAATATCCGTTTACCGCAACGAAATCTTCAACGGGCTTCTGTAGAAAATAAAAAAAGCAATATCGATAATTGCGATCTGGATCGCAACATATGGTAACATTGAAAGAGCAGACCGGTAAAAAACACAAAATATGGTATTGTGAAAGTTGCTCAAATAAAAACCAGGAACGTGAGGGCGGGAATACCTTATAAATGAGCAATTTGGAGGAGCTGTGATATTGACAAACCTCTTTTGTTTGATTAAATTTATAGAGAAACGGAGAAAGGGTAAAAAACGTTCCGGTATGGAGGCGCGAGATTTGTGTCTGCGCATTGCTTGACACAAACTCGGTTATGCGCAAAAAGATGCGCAGAAATGGAGTAAAAAATGATCTTATTGGTAGTTGATACGCAAAGGGGCATTACGGATGAGAGGCTGTATGATTTTGACCGGTTCAAAAGGAATATCAAGGAGCTGATCTTTGAGGCAAGGAAAAACGGTGTGGAGGTTGTGTACGTCAGGCATGATGACGGGCCGGGCACGGGATTTTCCGTGGGGGATGAGGAATTTGAAATATTCGAGGAGTTTGCGCCTGACGGGGGCGAACGTATTTTTGACAAGACGGTAAACAGTGCGCTCCATGAATCGACAGGACTTGCCGCGTATTTGTCGGAAAAAGAGGATAAGCGGATTATGGTGGTGGGCTTGCAGACTGATTTTTGCATTGACGCTACCATTAAAAGCGGTTTTGATCTTGGCTATCAGATGATCGTGCCGGCGCATACCAACTCTACTTTTGACAATGATTACATGAAAAAGGATGTATCCTGCAGCTATTATAATGAGTTTATCTGGCCGGGGCGGTATGCAAAGCGTGTTTCCATGAGGGAGGCGGTGGATTTGCTTCGCGGCGTGGTGCGCGTGGCGGCGGCGGTCATCTGCGACGATATGAGCGCGCCGGCAAAAATTTTTGCGACGGCTAAAGGCTACGGCGAATTCAAGGGACAATGGGAATTTCCCGGCGGGAAAATCGAACCCGGGGAGTCGCCGCTTGAGGCGCTTCGCAGGGAGATCAGGGAAGAACTGGATACGGAGATTGAGGTGGGGGATTTGATTACGGTTATCGAGTATGATTATCCCGATTTTCACCTTTCTATGGAATGCTTTTGGGCACAGGTGAGACAGGGGAGTCTGGTGCTAAAGGAAGCGCAGGAGGCCAGATGGCTTTCGCAAGGCGAGTTATTTGAAGTTGCGTGGCTGCCGGCTGATTTGTCGCTGATAGAGATGATAGATGAGAGAATGCAGGCGCTGAAAGAAGGAGGGAAGAGCTTATGAAATATAAAGTTTTGCTTACCGGTAACAACAAAATGATCATCAATGAGTTTTTTACTTATATGGATTTCAGTTTCGAATGCTTCACTACTTCGGACCGCTATGACGATATCGTAAACCATGTCAAGTACATACACCCGGATGTCCTGGTCTACTGTCTGTATGGGGAAAACCCGGATGATATGAAACGGTTTGTCAACGTGGAGCGCAAGATCGCCTCCTACAAGATTCCGATTGTGGTTGTGGGAGACGAGGAAGAGTGCGTGCAGTTGGAACGGATTGCGCCGCTGATGGAGATGAGCATTTTCCATAAACCGATTTCCGCACAAAAGCTGGAAGAGTCCATAGTCAGGATTTTGAAGGAGGGGCGGACGGAGGACAGACCGCAGAAGCGTTCCGTGACGGTGACGGAGAGCACATTGAAGACCGAGGACGTTATGCGCGTGGCGGAAGAGCTTCTCGCGCAGCTTGCGGAGGAGGCGGAAAAGGAGAAGGCGCTCGCGGAGGAGGCGGAAAAGAAGAAACACATTCTGATTGTGGACGACGACAGCAGCGTGCTGAAGCTTCTCAGGGGCTATCTGGCGGAGCGCTATGACGTGGCGACGGCGATAAGCGGCAGGATCGCCCTTAAGTTTTTGGAGACAAAAAAGACGGATATGGTTCTTTTGGATTACGAGATGCCGGTGGAGGACGGGGCTTCCGTTTTGGCCAAGATTCGTGATAATGCGAGTACGAAAAATCTGCCGGTTGTGTTTCTCACGGGAGTGACGGACAGAAAGAAAATTATGGATGTGCTTGCGATGAAGCCACAGGGGTATCTTACCAAACCCATAGATATGGAAAAATTATCTTCCACCATAAAGGGCGTGCTTGGCTGACCGGAGGCACAAAGAGACTCCGGGAGTACATATTGCGTAAAAGGAGGACGCTATGCCAGTCATTGAAGACCGACTAAATTTGACAGATTTGATAGATCTGGAAACATTGCAGAAAATACAGGATGCTTTTTCGGATATGTCGGGGATTGCGTCCATGATTACGGACGTACAGGGAAATATCCTGACGAAGTTTTCCGGGTTTTCGGATTTTTGCGGGAAATATGTGAGGAGTACGGAGGAGGGGAGAAGACGGTGCGAGATCTGCGACAGGCTTGGTGCGGAGAAAGCCGGGAGACTGGGAGTCGCCTGCGCCTATCAATGTCACGCGGGTCTTGTGGCCTTTGCGGCTCCCATCATGGCTCACGGGCACCTTGTGGGATGTTTTGTCGGAGGACAGATCCGGACCGCCCCACTGATAGAGGAAGAGATAAAGAAAGTGGCGGAGGAGATCGGTGCCGACCCGGAGGAGATGGTGCGAACCGCGAGGGAGATTCGGATGGTGGACAGACAGACGATAGATAAGGTGTCGAACGCCATCTATACAAGCGCCAATGTCCTGTCGGAGATCGCCTACAGCAATCACCAGGTAAATATGAAAAATATGGAGCTGAGAAAGAGTTCCAGTATGAAGTCCGATTTTCTGGCGAACATGAGCCACGAGATCCGCACGCCCATGAATGCGGTTATCGGTATGGCGGAGATGGCTCTCAGAGAGGATCTGACGCCTGCGGCGAAAGAATACATCGGGCAGATCAAGGCGGCCGGACAGACGCTTCTCACGATTATCAACGATATTCTGGACTTTTCCAAGATCGAATCCGGCATGATGGATATCAGCGATGTGGAATATGAACCTATGTCCATGATCAATGACGTTTCCAACATAATCATGACTCGCATCGGGAGTAAGGAGCTTGAGCTGACGGTGGATGTGAACCCGGATCTGCCGACGGGACTTTACGGCGATAATGTGCGGATCAAACAGATTATGGTTAATCTGGCGAACAATGCCGTCAAGTTCACCAAGGAGGGAAACGTCCATGTGAAGGTGGATTATTTTCAGACGGAAGCGGACATGATCGAGCTGCTTGTTTCGGTAACCGACACGGGCAGCGGGATTAAGGAAAGCGATATGGACAGGCTCTTCGAGTCTTTTCAGCAGCTTGACAGTAAGAGAAACCGCAACGTCGAGGGGACAGGACTTGGACTTGCCATCTGCAAACAGCTTGTTTCCCTGATGAAAGGAAAACTTCATGTGAACAGCTTGTACGGGAAGGGTTCTACTTTCTCCTTCGTCGTTCCCCAGAAGGTGACGAATAGCCAGCGCTGCGTTAAAAAGCTGGAGGGCAATGTGATGGCGGCGGGGCTGCTTTCCAGCAAATATATTGCCCAGGAACTTGTGATTGATATGGATAAACTGGGGGTCGCCTATGTAGCGCTGGAATCGGAGGAAGAGTTAGAACGGATAGTGCAAAACGACATAAGGTATCTCTTTGTGGAGGAACCTGTGTTTACGGAGGCCGTGCAGTTTTTTTTAAAACTCCATCCCGATATCAGAGGTGTGCTTTTGATAAACTACAGGTCGGTGCATTCCTATGATTTGCCGAATCTTCGCGTGGTGAAGAAACCGCTTTATGTATTGGGTCTGGCGAATATTTTTAACGGCAAGGAGGACAATGCGGCCTTTTCCCTGATGGAGGCGGAAGATTTTGATTTTGTGGCGCCCAATGCGGAAGTTTTGGTGGTGGATGACAATGCCATCAATCTGACAGTGGCCAAGGGACTTTTAAACCCGCTTGAGATGAAGATTGATACGGCTTTGAGCGGCAAGGACGCCGTTTTGAAGGCAACCGACAAACATTATGACATTATTTTTATGGATCATATGATGCCTGAGATGGACGGAGTGGAGACTACCAAGGTGATCAGACGACTTTTGGGAGACAACGGACAGGTGCCGATCATAGCCCTCACAGCCAACGCGATGGAGGGGACGGCGGAAATGTTTATCAGAGAGGGCATGGATGATTTTGTGACAAAGCCCATCGAAATGAGAGTCATTGTGTCAAAGCTGCGCAAATGGCTGCCCCCGGAAAAGATCGAGAAGAAGAAAAAGCAGAACAGATTGGCGCCTCGGAATATACACAAGGATGAGAGCGTGTCACAGACGTCCACGAACATCGTTATCGAGGGGTTAGATGTACAAAAGGCAATGGGTTTTCTCGGCAATGAAGAGCTGTTCTGGTCGGTGCTGAAAGAATATTACCGGGTCATTGACAGGAAATGCGCGCTGATCCAGTTGTATGAGCAGGGCGAGCGCTGGAAGGAATACACGATTGAAGTGCACGCCTTAAAGAGTGCGTCAAGACAGATCGGAGCGTTGGACCTGGCGCAGACGGCGGAGCAGATGGAGGCTGCCGGCAATGCCGGAAACGCGGCGCTCATCCACAAGATTACACCGGGAATGCTGGAAGAGTATATGTTCTATAAGGGCATTCTGGCTCCTTATTTCGTCAAGGAGGAAAAAGAGCAGAGCGGGAGGGCCGCAAAGCTTGACGAGATATCCGTACTCTTCGAGCAGATGGAAGACGCCATGGAGAATTTGGATATGGACGCCATGGAAAAGGTTGTGAAAGATATGGAGCAATACTCCTACAACAGTGCGGAGAAGGATATATTTGACAAGCTGAAAAACGCGGTCGAAGATATTGACACGGAACAGTGCGAAGAGATCATTGTACAGTGGAAGAAGGAACTGGAAAGGGAAAGCAAGTAAATATGAGCAGAAAAATGTATATTATGCATTTTTCTGCTTTTCTTCTGTCAGGGATTGTGTTATGATAATTCGGGCATGGATTAGGAATAAGGAAAGGATGAAGGCCAGATGGCAGAGTGGGCAGCGAATTTTGGTGATCAGTTTTATAGGTGCTTTATCAGAGAAGACCGGTATAAACTTCTTTTGAGCGGCGTTGGCGTGACGATTAAGGTATCGCTTCTGGCAGTTGTCCTGGGCGTTCTGATAGGAATGCTGATCGCTGTGTGCAATTTGTCTAAGAAAAAAGCGCTGCGGTTTATCGGCGGTGTTTATACGGATGTGATTCGGGGAACGCCCTCTGTGACACAGCTTATGATTATCTATTTTGTCATTTTCGCGTCGGTGCAGTTAGATAAATGGATTATTGCCGCGATTGCCTTTGGTGTCAACTCCGGCGCCTATGTGTCCGAGATTATCCGCGCGGGTATTCTTTCTATAGATAAAGGGCAGACGGAAGCCGGCAGATCTTTGGGACTGTCCGCGTTCCAGACGATGAGCAGGATTGTTGTGCCTCAGGCCGTGAAGAATATTTTCCCGGCGCTTTGTAATGAATTTATCGTGCTGATAAAGGAGACTGCCATCGTCGGTTATGTGGGCCTGATGGATATCCAGAAAGCGGGAGACTTTATCAAGAGCGCTACCTTTATCGCTTTTATGCCGCTAATCGGGACGGCAATTATCTACTATGTGCTGATTAAGATATTGACCCTGGCTCTTCGCCAGGTGGAGATAAGGCTGCGGAGGGCGGATGCCCGGTAACAGTGTGAGAAGAACATCTAAAGCTCGGCAGCAGAGGCAGCCTCGCCAGGATGTTCTAAGTCTCACCCAGGAGAAGATATGATAAGAGTGAATAACCTACATAAAAAATTTGAAGATCTGGAAGTGCTTAACGGGATTGACGAGTATATCTCGCAGGGAGAGGTGGTTGTGGTGATCGGCCCTTCGGGATCGGGGAAGAGCACCTTTTTGAGATGCCTGAATCTGCTTGAGACGGTCACGGAAGGAGAGATATACGTGGACAACGAGCTGATTACGGCCCCGAAGGTGAACGTAAACCAGGTGCGCCAGAAGATGGGCATGGTATTCCAGCATTTTAACCTGTTTCCGCACCTGACCATTATGGAAAATATCACGCTTGCGCCGGTTCTTCTCAAAAAGATGACGAAGGAGGAGGCCATAAAGCGCGGGCAGGAGCTTTTGGAGCGCGTCAATTTGGGTGAGAAGGCAAACGCTTATCCGATACAGCTCTCGGGCGGGCAAAAACAGCGCGTGGCGATTGCCAGAGCCCTGGCGATGGATCCCGAGATCATGCTTTTTGACGAGCCAACGTCGGCCCTTGACCCGGAGATGGTTGGCGAGGTGCTGGATGTCATGAAAGATCTGGCGAAATCGGGCATGACGATGGTGATTGTCACTCACGAGATGGGGTTTGCCAGGGAGGTAGCCTCCCGCGTGCTTTTCATAGACCAGGGTGTGGTCAGGGAGAGCGGCACGCCCGAGCAAATTTTTAACAATCCGCAGAATGAGCGGACGAGGAATTTTTTGTCAAAAGTTCTGTAGCCGCAATGCGATTGTATATATTGTAGTGGAAAAGAGGAGGAGAAACGTTATGAAAAGAGCAACAAAATTACTGGCGGCGACGCTCGCTATGGTGACGGCGGCATGTACGCTGACAGCCTGCGGCGGAGGCTCTTCGAAGGGGGAAGCCATTACTTTCGGCACAAATGCGGAGTTTCCGCCCTTTGAGTATGTGACCTCAAGTGGTGTGATCGGCGAGTTTGACGGAATTGACATGGCGATCGCAAAGCAGATTGCCGAGGACAACGGCATGACGGCAAAGATGGAGAATATGGAATTTGATTCCCTTCTGGTGGCGCTCCAAAACGGCCAGATCGACGCGGTTATCGCGGGCATGACGGCGACGGATGAGAGAAGAGAGACGGTGGATTTTTCTACCCCCTATTACACGGCGACCCAGGTTATGATCGTCAGAGAGGATTCGGATATCGCGGCGGCGGCCGATATGGCGGACAAAAAGATCTGCGTGATACAAGGCTACACCGGCGAGGTGTGCGTGCAGGATATGGGCTACTCTTACGAGGCTTTTAAGAAGGGCACGGAAGCGGTTATGGAGCTGGTGAACGGCAAATGTGACGTGGTTGTAATCGACTCCGCTACGGCGCAGAAGTATGTGGGCGATAACGAGGGCTTGAAGATCGTTGAAGATCCGGGCGCTTTTGAGTCCGAGGAGTATGCGATTGCGGTGCAGAAGGGCAACACGGAGCTGCTTGACAAGATCAACAAGTCCATCGATAAGATGATTGCGGACGGCAGTATCAATGAGCTGGCCGTGAAGTATACGGAGGAAGCGACAGAGGAATAGAACATAGCGATTCGGAAAGTAGGGCGGCGCAGCTTTGCACCGCCCTGTCTTGACGCAAGGCGCTTTTGCGTAGTAGTATAGTAAAGTAACTTGTCAATTTGCACAGAAATGAGGAAGAAATGAAAAAAGTGTGGGAGAAGTGGACGGGGATAAGTCTTGTCAAAAGAATTGTAGTGGGGCTGGTAATCGGCGTGATTCTGGCTTTGGCAGTGCCGGGTGCATCCGGCGTCGGCGTGCTGGGCGATGTGTTTGTCGGCGCGCTCAAGGGAATTGCACCGCTTCTGGTGTTTTTTCTGGTGATGAGTTCGCTCTGCAATGCCGGTAAGTCGCATGGCGGAGTGATCAGAACGGTTATTATCCTATATATGTTCAGCACGGTGCTTGCGGCTGTGATCGCGGTGTTTGCCAGCATGATTTTTCCGGTGGAGATGGTGCTCGTGGATGCGGCTTCCGACGCGGCGACGGCGCCCAGCGGTATTGTGGAGGTTTTGAGCACGCTTCTGATGAATGTGGTACAAAATCCCGTGTCCTCGTTGGCGGGCGCGAACTATGTAGGTATTCTTACATGGGCGGTGCTTTTGGGCGTGGCTTTCCGCAGCGCGAAGGAGACTACGAAAAAGACGCTCGGTGATATCTCGGAGGCAATCTCCAAGGTGGTTGTTGTGATTATCAACTTTGCGCCTTTGGGCGTGCTCGGCCTGGTGTATACCAGTGTGACGAGCAGTGGTCTGGACGCTTTCAGGGATTACGGCAAACTGCTCGTTTTGCTGGTGGGATGTATGCTTTTTATCTATTTTGTCACCAACCCGATTCTGGTGTACTGGTGTATCCGCAAAAATCCTTACCCGCTGATTTTCAAGTGTCTGAAACAGAGTGCGATCACGGCCTTTTTCACCAGAAGTTCGGCGGCGAATATTCCTGTCAATATGAGGATTTGTGAGGAGATGGGGCTCGACAAGGACACCTACTCCGTGACGATCCCGCTCGGGGCGACCATCAATATGGACGGCGCCGCCATCACGATTACGGTGATGACTATGGCTACCGCGTTTACGCTTGGCATTAACGTGGATATTCCGACGGCAATTATTTTAAGTCTTCTGGCTGCGCTCTCCGCCTGCGGCGCATCCGGTGTGGCAGGTGGCTCGCTTTTGCTCATACCGCTTGCCTGCTCTTTGTTTGGCATTCCGGATTCCATTTCCATGCAGGTGGTGGCGGTAGGATTTATCATCGGCGTGATACAGGATTCCGTGGAGACGGCTCTCAATTCTTCTTCCGATCTGCTACTGTCGGCTTCCGCAGAGTTCAGGCAGTGGAGATTAGAGGGAAAAGAAATTAAATATTAATATTATATTGTTGCGTTCCCCAATGTGGAATGCTTCGGAATGGAGGAAATTATGAAAAAGAAACTGGTAACGGTACTGATGGCGGCGGTGGCTGTCTGCGCAACGCTCGCGGGCTGCGGCGGCGCAAAGGAAGCGGAGGATGCCGGGAACAAGGTGTATGCCGTGGAGGCAGGTTCCGCCGGGGAAGAGGTCGCCGGGGAAAAGGGATTTTCGACCAATGCTGTGGCGTCCCAGGCGGATGCGCTGATGGAAGTAGCTTCCGGGACATCGGATGCGGCGATCATCGACCTTCTGATGGCGGGTGCCATGATCGGCGAGGGCACAAGCTATCCGAATCTGGTACATACGGATGAGCTGACGACGGAGGAGTACGGTGTGGGATGCCGCAAGGGATCCGATCTTGCTTCTTATATCAATTCCGTATTTGCGCAAAGCTATGCGGACGGTTCGATGGAGGAGATGGCGTCGGTTTACGGTGTGCAGGAGGCGCTTGTGGAGCAGAAAGCTTCCGAGTATACGGCGCAAGCTTCTGACAGCGACGTAGCTTACATACAGGGAAAAGGTTCGCTGATCGTGGGTATCACGGAGTTTGAGCCCATGGATTACAAGGATGACTCCGGCGAGTGGATCGGCTTTGACGCGGACATGGCCCGCCTGGTGGCCAGTCAGCTTGGCGTGGAGGCGCAGTTTGTAGTGATCGACTGGGATAACAAGATCATGGAGCTGGAATCCAAAAATATTGACGTGGTGTGGAACGGCATGACGCTGACTGATGAAGTCAAAAATGCCATGGAATGCACCAACGCGTACTGCAACAATGCGCAGGTAGTCGTTGTGCCCGGAAAGTAGGAGAGCAAATCATGTTTTTTAGTGTAACAGCATCGTTGCTGGATGGTCTTTGGACCACTATTCAGATTTTTATTTTCACCCTGCTTTTTTCACTGCCGCTCGGGTTGATTCTTGCTTTTGGGGCAATGAGCCGGTGGAAGCTTCTTCGTGGCCTGATTCAGACGTTGGTGTGGATCATTCGCGGAACGCCGCTGATGCTGCAGTTGATTATTATTTTTTACGGCCCGGGGCTTTGGCTTAACCACAATATATGGAGCGGCAGTGAGGCGGGGCGGATTACGGCCACGGTAGTAGCTTTCAGCATCAACTATGCCTGCTATTTTTCCGTGATTTTCAAGGGCGGCATCGAGGGCGTTCCCGTGGGACAGCGGGAGGCGGGAGAGGTGCTCGGTATGACGAAGTGGCAGATCTTTTTTCAGGTCACGCTCCTGCAGATGGTCAAGCGAGTGGTGCCGCCCATGTCCAATGAGATCATCACACTGGTGAAGGACACGTCCTTAGCGCGGATCATTGCCGCTTACGAGTTAACCTTTGCGGGGTATTCCTTTATGAAGAGCAACGGACTTACCTGGCCGCTCTTTTATACGGGTGTGTTCTATCTCCTGTTTGTGGGTATTTTGACGCTCTTGTTTAACTATATCGAGCGCAGACTGGATTATTTCAGGTAGGAGGAAGCAATGGCTGTTTTAGAAGTAAAAAATATAGGAAAACATTTCGATTCTACCAGAGTGCTTGACGATGTGAGTTTTGATCTTGAGGAAGGGAGCGCGCTGGCGATCATAGGCTCTTCCGGTTCCGGCAAGACGACGCTCCTTCGCTGCCTGAATTTTTTGGAGACGCCGGATCATGGCTCTATCACGGTGCGGGGAGAGACGCTGTTTGACGCGGACAATCCGGTTAGCGGGCAGGAGAAGGATCTGCGCACCAAAAGACTGCATTTTGGTATGGTATTCCAGGCGTTCCATCTGTTTCCCCAGTATACTGCATTGGAGAATGTGACGCTGGCGGAAAGGCTTCTTTCGAAGGAGCGCGCCGACTTCAAACAGAAGAAGAAAGAGATTCTGGAGGAGATAGAAGCCCATGGCAAAGCGCTCTTAGAGCAGATGGGGCTTGCGGAGCGCATGGATCATTATCCGCATCAGCTTTCCGGCGGGCAGCAGCAGAGAGTGGCGATTGCCAGAGCGCTGGCGCTTAAGCCGGACATTCTCTGCTTTGACGAGCCGACCTCGGCTCTTGACCCGGAGCTGACGGGGGAGGTGTTAAAGGTAATCAGAGGGCTTGCCAGACAGCATACGACCATGATTATCGTGACCCATGAAATGAGTTTCGCCAGGGATGTGGCGGATCGGATTATTTTTATGGACGATGGTGTGATCGTGGAGCAAGGAGATGCGAGACAGGTGATCGATCATCCGAAGGAAGAACGAACAAGACAGTTTTTGACGAAATATTGAATAAAATAAACATTATGATATGATCAAAAGGTCCACGTAGGACAGAAGAGCACTGCATAGCGGCAGGCGGTTGGCTGATATCCCTTGAAAGGGGGTGAGGCTAATGCGAATTACGTTACATATCGGTAAGTATACCGTTACGATAATTGTAAAGAGCAACAACCGCCACTCGGCCCAGTGAACGGTTGTTTAAGAATCTCTTAAATAAAACGTGATACAAAAGCCAACCGCTTGTCGCAGTGCTTTTTTCTGTCTATATTATAGGTACTGATCGTTCAAAAGTCAACGACAATATAGGAATACTACCTTTTTTCTTAAAAGTACCATAGTAAATGCCAGACGAGCGTGATATGGTTGAGGCAGCAGAGTACATAAAAGAAAAAAGGAGGGAAAGAGTATATGATTATGGAGATGATCAGTATTGTTTTAGGCATTATTTTGCTGGGGACGGCGGGATACGGTTATGGAGACAGCGGGTTTGACTTGCGGCAGCTCAGATTTTTGATCGACATGCCGTCGCTTGTCATTATACTGGTGTTTACGGTGCCGGTAATGTTCAGAGGCGGTGTATGGAAGGACTTTAAGAGAGCTTGCATGCTCTTACGCAAGGATTACGGATGTCATCTGAGCGAATTGAGGCGCTCGCTGGATGTGGTGGAGATGCTGCAAAAGCAGGTGGTTTTTGCGGGGGTAGTCTGCGTCCTGATGTCTCTCATAAGCATACTGCGCCGTTTGTCTGACCTGGCAAGTCTTGGACCCAATATGGCGGTGGCGATTCTGACGATGCTTTACGCGATGATTTTTGAGATGCTGCTTCTGCCCTTGCAGCTTGAGGCAAAACGCAGAATCATCGGTTATATGGAAGTGGACACGGATATGGAGAGCGGTGCGGCCTTTGCGGGGAGTGAGAGTGAAAAGGACATAGCGCAGAAGGAGCAGGCGGGCGATACAGAGGAAAGACAGATATGAGAAAGCGCGCGCTTCGGATGCTTTTGGGAACCGGCTACGTGCTGCTTTTGACGACATTGCTCCTGTATCAGGCAGGCGCACTCGGCGGAAGGCGCGAGTGGAAGGTAGCGGTATCCGGGACGCTGCTTTTAGGCGTCGCGCTGGCTGTGGTTTTGGCGTTGTAT
The DNA here is from genome assembly GCA_910587095.1 of uncultured Lachnospiraceae bacterium. Classification (GTDB taxonomy): domain Bacteria; phylum Bacillota; class Clostridia; order Lachnospirales; family Lachnospiraceae; genus UBA3282. The sequence goes on along the minus strand of CAJUMJ010000033.1, from coordinate 41,372 downwards.
CTTCGGTTGAGCGACCGGATGAAGGAGCAGGGTGAGAGCGATGAAAAAGGACGGACTGAGCAGGCAAATGACAAGGAGGCGGTAAGCGGCGGCGAAGCGATGACGCAAAAGTCGGGCCAACGGGAGGCTTCCTTGTCAGGCGAAAGCTATGAGAAGATTTATGCGCGTTTTTTGGCAGCTATGGAGGGCAGCGAGCTCTCCGAGCGGGAGCTTGAGGTTGCCTGGCTGCTCTACAGGGGCTACACCAACAGGCAGATCGGGGAAGCGCTTTACATTGCCGAGACGACGGTCAAAAAGCATGTGTCCCATATTTACCAGAAGACGGAGGTGCAAAGCCGGAAGGAATTTCGGGCGTATGTACAGACTACGGATTTTCACTCTCCTTCTCAAACAGATCCTCTCTTGTGATGTTTTTCAGCCACTTACCGCTGCGGTAGTGTCGGATCACCCATGGCCACTTTACAAATTCGTCGGTGCACAAGAGAAAGTATACCCATAAAACGGGAAGCTTAAAGACAAAGGCGGCGAGAAAGCCGAGCGGTACGGCGTATCCCCACATGTCAATGACGTCGCAGATCAGGCCGAAACGGCTGTCGCCGCCAGCCCGGAATACACCGGCGATCAGCGTCGTGTTGACGGCGGCTCCCATGATATAATAAGTGTTGATTAACAGCATATATTTCAGGTAATGCATGGCGGTTTCGGAAAGCTGGGCAAAATGCAGCACAAAGGGCGTGGCGATAAGCACCAGCACGCCGCCGACAGCGCCGGTGATAACGGTGAGCTTCATCAGCTTGGAGGCGTAAATTCTGGCGCGCTCCATATCGCCCTCGCCCATCACGTTGCCGAGAAGGATGCCGCCCGCGCTGGCCGTACCGAAGCAGAGCACGGTGCCGAAGTTTCGGACCACGACCACAAGAGAGTTGGCCGCCACAGCATCGGAGCCCATGTGTCCGAGAATGACCGAGTACATGGAAAAGGCGACGCTCCAGGCGATATCATTGCACAGGGCGGGCAATGATAATTTCAGAAAATCCTGAAACAGGAGATTGCTTCGCAAAAACATATAGCCGAGTTTCAGCTTAATGTCCTGGCTGAACGCGGACACGATGATACAGCCAATCAGCTCGATCACACGGGACAAGGCGGTAGCGATGGCGACGCCTGCAGCCCCCATCTTCGGCGCGCCAAGGAGGCCGAAGATAAATACCGCGTTCAAGATAATATTTATGGAAAATGCCATTACATTTAAAACCATACAGACTGTCACCCGTCCGATGCTTCTAAGTATCGCCAGATAGACTTCTATGACGCCCCAGCAAAGGTAGGTGACGGACATGACGCGCAGATAACCCGCGCCGATTCCGATAAGCTCCGTGTCGTTTGTAAAGAGCTTCATCATAAGCTCCGGCGCAAAGAGCGCGAAAGCGGAGAAGCACAGGGTGATCACCATGGAAAAGCGCAGGGCGATGCCTTCAATGACGCGGATCGGCGCCGTGTCGCCTTTTCCCCAATACTGTGCGCTCAACATGGAGGCTCCCGTTCCCAGGCCATAATAGATCATAAAGAGAACGTTTGCGTAATTTGCTGCCAGGGATACCGCCGAGATGGAAGATTGCCCCACATAATTTAACATAATCACGTCCGCGGAGTTTACGGCGGCGCTTAAAAGATTTTGAACAACGATGGGAATCACCAGCTTTACAATCTTATTGTAGAAGCTGTCTTTTGCAGTTGCGCTTTGCATGGAAAAGTCCTCCGTTTTTTGCGTAAAGTGATAACATCTTAATACATTCTTTCGGGTGTGTCAATCCGTTTTTCCTGGCATAAAATTATTTTGTAACAGTTCAGCCTTGCTCATTCATAAGTTGTCGGGTTGTACAAGCTCCCAGCAGCATTTTGTATATTCAATTTTGCATGTCTGAACTGTTACAAATTATTTTTAAAATATTTTATATTTTACTTGTGTTTTTAACGCAGTGTGATAAAATCGTCTCCAAGCGGTTAATGTACTCTCGGAGTCTCTTTGTGCCTGATTTTGTGAGATGATTTTTTGTCATATGTGCATATGACGGAAAATCTGCCACAAAGGCAGGTGCAAAGAGATTCCGAGAGTACATGTTAGTACAGGGAGGAGAATTTGGGAGGAGTATTATGGAAAAAGATATGACGAAGGGCAGTCCCATGAGACTGATTTTGGGATTTGCAGTGCCCCTTTTGTTCGGGCTGGTTTTCCAGCAGTTTTACAGTATGGTGGATGCCGTCATCGTAGGGCATTATCTGGGGGTGGATGCGCTGGCGGCGGTGGGAGCTACGGGCTCCGTGAACTTTCTGATCATCGGTTTTTGCATGGGGGTCTGCAACGGCTTTGCAATTCCCATCGCCCAGGAGTTTGGAGCGAAACACGAGACGGAGCTTCGCAAATTTATGGCGAACAGCGTATGGTTGTCCGTAATTTTCGCGGTGGTCATCACGATTGCGGTGTCCCTTTCGTGCCGCTGGATTTTACAGCTCATGAGGACGCCGGAAAATATCATCGACGACTCCTACAGATACATAATCATTATTTTTCTCGGGATCCCCGTGGTATTTCTCTACAATATGACGGCGGCTATTCTGCGCTCCCTCGGGGACAGCAAAACGCCGGTGGTATTTCTGGTGACGGCGGCGGTTTTGAATATCTTTCTCGACGTGTTCTGTATTGTGGTGCTGCCTATGGGGGTGGCCGGCGCGGCCGTGGCCACGGTAATTTCCCAGGCTGTTGCGGGCCTGGCCTGCCTGATTTATATGAGGAAGAAATTCACCATCCTAAAGCTTTCGCGGGAGGAGTGCAGATGGAGCCGGGACTATGCGGGAAAACTTTGCAATATGGGAATTCCCATGGGACTGCAGTATTCCATCACCGCCATCGGCAGCGTGATTTTGCAAAGCGCGGTGAACGGCATAGACTCCAACGCGGTGGCGGCGGTCACGGCAGGAGGCAAAGTGAGTATGCTCCTCGTATGCCCCTTCGACGCGATGGGTTCCACAATGGCGACTTACGGCGGACAGAACGTGGGAGCGGGAGATATGGAGCGTGTGGACAGAGGGCTTAAAAGCTGCTCCGTGCTTGGCCTCGCCTATTCCCTGATTGCCCTGGGAGCCGTGTACTTATTCGGAAGAGAGCTTTTACTGCTGTTTTTGGATGCGGGTGAGACGGAAATAATCGGGAATGCGCTTTCCTATATACAAATCAATGCGCTGTTCTTCTTTCCGCTGGCGCTTGTCAATATCGTCCGCTTTTTGATCCAGGGAATGGGATTCAGCAAGCTCGCCGTGTTCGCCGGCGCTTTTGAGATGCTGGCCAGAGGACTTGCGGGATTTTTCCTTGTGCCTTATTATGGATTTGCGGCGGTGCGCTTTGCAAATCCGCTGGCGTGGATTTTTGCGGACATTTTTTTAATCCCGGCATTTTTTTATGTGCGGAAAAAGATGGCGGATATGCTTGGCAGCCAGAAGCGGCCGGCGTGATTTGTTAATACGGAAAAAGGAAAAGAGGATATCATGAGCGTAACAATTTTTACCATGACCCACAAAAAATTTCCAACGCCAGGAGATCCGGTCTATGTGCCTTTACAGGTAGGCCGGGCAGGCGCGTCGGATTTGGGATATATAGGAGATGACACAGGTGTCAGTATTTCGGAAAAGAATTGTTATTACGGGGAGCTGACGGGGGTGTATTGGGTTTGGAAGAATATCAAGACAACAGACTATGTGGGAATCTGCCATTACCGCCGGTATTTTTGCACAGAAGAAGGAAGGATTCTGACGGCCGGAGAATATGAGAACATACTGTCGGAGTACGACATCATCACATCCAAGAGATTGAAGCTGAATTTTTCCTATTATGAAGGGTATGCCGGCGACTACAATATTCACGACCTGGACGCGGTGGGGGAAATTATCCGGCAGTTTTATCCGGCGTATTATGGGACGTTTGCAAAGCTTGTTCAGGGAAGGGGCACATATTTCGGCAATATGTGTGTCTGCAAAAAGGAGATTTACGACGCGTACTGCGAATGGCTTTTCGGGATTTTTGAGAAGGCGGAGGGAAAAATCAACGCCTCCTCATATGATGATTATCACAAGCGGGTTTACGGCTTTATCTCGGAGTTTCTCCTGTATGTATGGGTGCAGGCAAGAGGGCTTAAGGCTTATGAATGCAAGGTGGGCATGACGGACGAGAAGCGGGAGACGACGGAGACGAAGGAGAAGCTTGCGGCGTATTTTGCGCGAAAGGACATTGCCGGGGCGAAAGAGTATATTCTTTCCTGTCTCGAAAAGCGCCCGGATATCCTGATGGAAGCCTCCGACATTACGGGGGAGCTGAAGCTGTCCATGCAGGTGATTGCGGTGTGCGAGTTGGAAAAACAGGCTTACGGCAGCAGCACCATTGACAGGATACAGGAGTTTAGCGCGTTGATGGCGCATTTTGGGAAGCTAAACGATCTGGTTCTTTCTTATAAAGAAGGAATGGCGCTGCGGGAGATAAAACTGTTTTTAGAAAAGGAAAATATTACCCCGATTGCGCTTGAGGCTTCGGCCAGACTGTTTTATCCAAACAAGGAGGCGAGGGAGATCGCGGAGAGGATTTTAGGCTGTGCAGAGGGATAAAAGAAAACGCTGAATGGTACGTTAAAAGAAAAGGTGCAGGGAGCGGATGACCGCCGTCCATGCACCTTTTTTATTTTTTATAAAAACTCATTTCGAAAGAAGGCTACGACGTCGCGGGGACAGTCACAAAGCCGTCTCTTTTTTCCAGAAATTGCAGTTCTTTTTCCGGTGTGTAACGGAAAAGATAAGTGTAGGGCAAGCTGTCTGAGGAGCCTGATTCGGAACTGCTTTCGGCAAACTGCGTGAACAGGACGGCAATCTCTGTCAAACCGTCTGTGGGGTCGCTGTCGTAGAGCGCGTAGGAGGTATCCATATATCCGTTTTTCGCGTCCTCCCCGATCTGTCCGGCAATCACTTCCCCAAAGTCTTTGCCGTCGATATAAAACGCATAGCCGCTTTCACCGGTAGCCGGATCAACGATCTGCCCATATAAGGCGAGTCCCTCTTCCGTGCCGTCCCCGTTTAAATCGAAATAACAGTCAGGGTCGCCGTCCACAACAGGTTCAAAGGTTTCCGGATCATATTTGCAGATATAATAACGTTTGTCCACGAAATTGCCGTCGTAGCGGAAGTCCGCCTTTAATCCCAGCTCATACGCCTTTTCATAGGGCAGCCGGAAGGAAATTTCCCCGGAAGCGTAAGGGCCGAGCGAATAGGGAGGGACTAAAAAGCTGATGCCGCTTTGGGTAAAGATCCAGCCGTCCCCGTCAAACAGCGTGCTGTCCAGATCGGCTTTGGAGGGAGGGCCGAACAGTTTGTCCTTGTAGGCGGGCGTATCCGCCAGATTGATCATATAATCCAGCACCGTAGCGTGAAAGGCTTCGTAGTCTTCGGAAATCTCATCAAAGACGAGAAGTGCGCCTGTTTTCACACTGTAGTTTCTGCCCGTGGAACCATAGTTGCCGTGGGCGCCGCCGGTGAAATCGTAGAGCGTGATTCGGAAGGAAACTATGTTCTCATCCATGCGGGTCACCTCGGCGCTTATGTCGGTGCTGTAGCCGGGAAAGTCCCAGCCGTCTTCCTCGAGGCTTGCCGCGTAGTCTTCCCGGGCCATTTCCGCGGTTTCATTGTTATTCGTGGAAAAGGTCTTATAGTATTCTTCCAGGTCTGCGTTGATTTTTTTCGCGATATCCGCAGCGCCTTCGATGCTGACTACAGGCATCTGCACGCTGTTCGTGAAAATCACCGTGTCGTCGTCCCCCTTGATTTCGTCAAGAGATTCCCGAAAGGTGACGGAAATGGTGCCAGATGCGGTGTCGGAGACAGCGCTTTCTTCCGCTTTTGCGGCATCTTCCTCTGTGACATTTGTGTCGGTTTCTTCTGCGTCCGACGTATTCTCTTCGGAATCTTCCGGGGCGGATGAAGCGCTCTCATCGACTGCGGGAGTCTCCGCCGTATCCTGCCCGGAAGGGGGCGTATTGGCCGCGCCGCAGGCACTTGTCGCAAGAGCGAGAAAAGCGGCGGTGAGCAGAACGGATAAAGTTTTCTTTTTCATAGTAGAATCACCTCGCGTTTATTTTTGTATATAGCGTACAGTGTAGCACATTTTATATACCACAGCAATCTATTATGAATTTAAAAACGCGCAAAACGGCAAGGGATTTTCAAAACGGCAAATCCTAATTGATTAATTCGCGGGGGTGTGGCATAGTGGTATTAATAAGTACGAAAAGAGGAAAGGCCAGAACAAGGAGGGTAACATGAACTATCAGGAGGCATATGGGAAACTGGAAAAATACGGACAGCTCCATGTACTGAAATACTATGAGGAGCTTTGCGATGAGGAGAAGGAAGCGCTTCTTTCACAGATCGAGCAGGCGGATTTTGAGGTGCTCGCTCTTTGCAAGGAGAGGGAGACGCTAAATCCCCGCGGAAAAATCGAACCGATTGGGGTGATGCAGCTTTCGGAAATTGAAGCGAAGAGAGAAGAGTATACACAGATCGGTTTGGACGCGATCAGAGCGGGCAAGGTGGGCGCTGTGCTTTTGGCGGGCGGCATGGGTACGAGACTTGGCTCGGAAGAGCCTAAAGGCATCTATAATATCGGTCTGACGAAGGATGTGTTTATTTTTCAACGCCTGATAGAAAACCTGATGGATGTGGTGCGCCAGGCGGGAGCCTGGATTCCTCTCTATGTGATGACCAGCGATAAAAATCATGACATGACTGTCAGCTTTTTTGAGGAGAAAAGGTATTTCGGCTACAGTGCGGATTACGTGACATTTTTTATGCAGGATATGGCGCCGGTGTCAGACTTTGAGGGCAAGGTGTATATGGAGGCGAAAAATAGAATATCCGTTTCGCCCAACGGAAGCGGCGGATGGTTTTTGTCTATGATGAAATGCGGTGTGGCGGACAAGCTTCGAAAGGCGGGCGTGGAGTGGCTTAATGTGTTTGCTGTGGATAACGTGCTGCAGCGCATTGCGGACCCTTGTTTTGTGGGGGCGACGATTGCGACAGGCAGCGCTTCGGGAGCCAAGGTGGTTGCGAAAAACGCGCCGGACGAAAGGGTGGGCGCGATGTGCCTCGAGGACGGCAGACCGTCCATTGTGGAGTATTATGATATGACGCCGGAGTTGATGGAGGCGAAAAACGAGCAGGGCGATCCGGCCTACCATTTCGGCGTGATTTTAAATTATCTTTTCCAGGTGAAGGATTTGGAGGAAATCGAGGCGAAAAAACTGCCTCTTCACATTGTGGAAAAACAGATTCCCTATTTGGACGAGAAGGGAGAGCTTGTAAGGCCGGAAAAACCAAACGGCTACAAGTTTGAGCAACTGGTACTCGACATGATCCACGAGGTGGATTCCTGTCTGCCCTATGAGGTAGTCAGGGAGAAGGAGTTTGCGCCGATCAAGAATCAGACGGGAATTGATTCCGTGGAGAGCGCGAGAGAACTGTGCCGGAAAAACGGAATTGAGCTGTAACATTTCGACAGGTTTAGGCAACATTCTCGTATTGAATATGTGGGGGATTCGGTGTAAACTGAAATCAGATTAAAAACAAAAAATATATTTCTGAAAAGAAAGGCGGGGTGCAGGCTATGGCAATTTTAGTGACAGGCGGTGCGGGGTATATCGGCTCCCATACGGTGGTGGAGCTGCAAAGCGCAGGCTATGAAGTGGTGGTAGTTGACAACTTGTCAAATTCCAGTGAGAAGTCTCTTGAGAGAGTGGAAAAAATCACGGGAAAAGCGGTTAAATTTTATAAGGCGGATATTCTGGACAGGGAGGCGCTTGGGAAGATTTTCGACAAAGAGCAGATCGATTCGTGTATCCACTTCGCGGGCCTCAAGGCTGTGGGCGAGTCCGTGCAGAAGCCTTGGGAATATTACGAGAATAATATCGCGGGGACGTTGACATTGGTGGACGTGATGAGGAAGCATAACGTGAAGAATATTATTTTCTCATCCTCGGCTACGGTGTACGGTGATCCGGCGATAATTCCCATCACGGAGGAATGCCCGAAAGGACAGTGCACGAACCCTTACGGCTGGACAAAATCAATGCTGGAGCAGATTCTTATGGATATCCAGAAAGCGGACCCCGAATGGAATGTGATTCTGCTTCGGTACTTTAATCCCATCGGTGCGCACAAGAGCGGTACTATGGGAGAGAATCCGAACGGTATCCCGAACAACCTTATGCCCTACATTACACAGGTGGCAGTCGGCAAGCTCAAGGAGTTGGGCGTGTTCGGCAACGACTACGATACGCCGGACGGCACGGGTGTGCGCGACTACATTCATGTGGTGGATCTGGCGCTCGGCCATGTGAAAGCGCTCAGAAAGATTGAGGAGAAAGCGGGACTTTGCATTTACAACCTTGGAACGGGCGTCGGCTACAGCGTGCTCGACATTGTGAAAAACTTCGAGGAAGCTACCGGGGTGAAAATTCCCTATGTGATTAAGGAAAGGCGCGCGGGCGATATCGCGACCTGCTACTCGAACGCGGACAAGGCGAAAAGGGAGCTCGGCTGGGAGGCGCAGTACGGCATCAAGGAGATGTGCGCGGATTCCTGGAGATGGCAGAGCAACAACCCGAACGGATACGATGACTGAGAGGGTGCGATAACCGATTGATATGGTAACTAACAGCAGCTCAAAACCGTCTTGTTCCAGCGGGTTTTGGGCTGTATCCGTTTTTGCTCCCAACGAAAGTTTTGACGGTATTTAATTATGAGGAAAGACACGGTATGAGGCAAACAGACTTTACAAAAGGCCCAATAGCGAAATCCCTTTTATCCTTTTTCTTTTCCATGCTGTGCGCCAATATATTACAGCAGTTTTATTCGTTTGCGGACATGGTGATTATCGGAAAAGGGCTGGGCGATATTGCCGTTGCGGCGGTCGGGAATTTTACCACATTCGCTTTTTTCGTCACCGGCTTTATCATGGGTGTGACAAACGGATTCTCCGTTGTCATATCTCAGGCATATGGGGAGAAAGATTTTGTGGCGTTGCGAAAGGCGCTGGCTTCATCCGCGAAATTATCTGCTCTGTCCGCTCTGCTTTTTACTGGGATTGGCTTGTGCTGTCTGAACCCGATTCTGCGGATAATGAAAACGGATCGGATGCTTGTTAGCGACAGCTTATCTTATGGGTACGTTATATTTGGAGGCCTGGCGATCACGGTATTTTACAATCTGCTGTCGGCTGTTTTAAGGGCGGTCGGGGACAGCATAACGCCTCTGCTTGCGATAGCGGTTTCTTCCTGCGTAAACATCGTATTGGATTTTCTGTTCCTCTTTTTGCTTGACACCGATGTGGCGGGTCCGGCGTGGGCAACCATAATTGCGCAGTTTGTGTCTGTGGCGATTTGCGCTGGCAGATTAATCGGGAACGGTGAATTACGTGTAAAAAAAAGCGATTTCGCTTCAGACCGGAAGCTGGAGACGGAACTTTTGAGAAACGGTGTGCCAATGGCATTGATGAATTCGGTTACCTCTGTGGGCTGTATCTTTGTGCAAAGCTGTATAAACGGTTATGGCGTCGTTTATACTTCCGCGTATTCCGTCTGCAATAAATATCTGAATTTCTTTATGCTGCCGGGTATTACGCTCGGTTTTGCCGTATCGGCATTTTCCGGACAAAATTTTGGCGCGGGAGAGTTTAAGCGGATTCGTGTGGGGATGGGAGCTGCGGGAATCATGGCCGTGCTCGCAGCGATATTACCCGGAGGCGTTTTATTTTTCTTTGCGGATTCGCTGGCGGGACTGATGCTTACCGGGCAGGAAGCGATCGAGTGCGCCTCCGCCTTTTTGCAAGTTCTCGCGCTGTTTCTGGTTCTGCTGAATCTTCTCTTTGTTTTCAGAAGCTGTGTGCAGGGGATGGGGAAACCTTTGATACCCATGTGCTCCGGGATTGTGGAAATGACCATTCGCATAGCCGTCATTTTCTTTGGCCTGCCCGGGATTGGATTTATGGCGGCTGCCTTTGCGGAAGGGGCGGCATGGCTCGGCGCGCTATCCCTCAATTTTTTTTCGTACTTGTTCATACTCCGGCACGTTAAGCCACATACAGGTACATAAAGATAAAGTGACATACGCTCCCGCCCATCACAAAGAGGTGGAAGACTTCGTGGGAGCCGAAATTCTTGTGCCTTGCGTTAAAAACGGGCAGTTTCAGCGCGTAGATCACGCCGCCCGCGGTGTAAAAAATGCCGCCGGCGAGAAGCCACAAAAAGGCGCTTCTCGAGAGAGTGTTCCACAGCGTGCCGAAAACGGCGAGACAGGCCCAGCCCATGGCGATGTAGAGGATCGACGAGAACCACTTGGGACAGGTGATCCAGCACAGTTTGATCAGCATACCGGCGACAGCGATGCTCCACACGGCTGCCAGAAGCATGTAACCACGGCGATCGCCCAGGATCACCAGACAGACGGGCGTGTAAGAACCCGCGATCAGCACGAAGATCATCATGTGATCCAACTTGCGGAACATTTTTAAAATACTGTCCTTCACGTTGACGCTGTGATAGATGGCGCTGGCGCCGTAGAGAGCCACCATGCTGCCGATAAATACGGCCATGGAAATAAAAGCGGTGCGGTCGGCGTCTGCGGCGGCTTTCACCATCAGCGGCGTCGCCGCAATGATAGCCATCATCATGCCGATAAAATGTGTGATGGCGCTTCCGGGTTCACGAATGGTAATCTGCATAAAATCAACTCCTCCTCTGAACTTCCCGTCTGTACAGACGGAAAAGCATCTTGTCTTTCACATAGAACAAACAACTATTATATGCGGTTTTCAAAACTACATATAAGATAATATGATACTACTACGTAGGATGTGCAAAGTCAAGAACTTTATGCGCTGAATTTTTTCCTGAAACGAAGAGACGGAAACGAAAAAATGTACGCGAAAAACGCGCTTAATCTTCTTCTATGACGTGGATTTCCAGATAATCGAAAGGGATTTCTTCTATAAAATTGTCCTGGGAAAAACGCGCTCTGCCGTGGCGCTTAAATTCTGAAACGGTAATGTCCAGCCAGATCGGTTTCCCGAGATCGAATTGCAGACAGATTTCATCTATCGCGTCAAATACTTTGTGGGTGCGCGTCTCGTCGCGCGAATCCTCAATGACGGTATCCTTTATCATGCGGTTGTTTTTCCATTCCTTTGCCCAAAGACGAAACATGTCATCCCTCCTGTACTCCCTCTTACTATACAAATCCGCGGACAATTTGTAAATAGTTACAATTCACATCCACGCCAGATTTCGCACCTATTTACAACTATTTCGGTGTGAATTGCAACAACTGATGCACACAAAATGCTACAAAACACGCATTTTGGCGCTGGCTCCGACGCCCTGCAGCAAGTGCATGGCGCGGGTGTGAAAAGTTACTGTAAATACCCTTTGCTATGTATTCAAGGAGGTAACTCTTTTCTTTTCGCCATTAAATGATATACTGTTAGTGATCAGGTATAGTCGTTTTTTTCGGGGAAATGCGTATGAGAGAAATAAAATCCGCCGCGCGGACAAAAAAAATGATACTTAATGGCATATCGCTCCTGCTCGCCTGCATAAATATAACTTTGGCGGTAAACAGGAGCAGAGTCTTTTATGAGATGCTTATAAGTTTGGGAGACATTTTGCCTTTCCATTCGCCCAAAAAAGTGCTGGTTGTTATGGTGGTGATTTGGCTGGCCGGGGCTTTTTTGTTTTTCATTCTGATCCGCAGACTGTTTGTGTGTCAGGACGGGCGCTTGATACGTCACGCCATGTTGTGGGGAGTGCTGATGTCCGCCGCCTATGTGATGGGAGGGCGGCTTGCGTCGGCTCAGACCGTGTTTGAGAGCGCAGAGGTGATGGGAAGGGACTTTTTGGACACTGTCTTTTTGACCGTGGCGGCGGCGGCCTGTATCGCGCCGGTTTTGCGCTATAAGAGTGCGGGAGAGCTGCCGGATGAGAAAAGACGTCCTTTGGGGCAGGTGCGGGTGTTTTACGGTGCGGTAATTTTTTTGTGCTGGCTGCCTGTGTTTCTTGCCTACTACCCTTCCGTATTCGCCTACGACGCGGAAGGGCAGCTATACCAGGTAATTGCCGGGGATTACAGCACACATCATCCGCTTTTGCATACCTTATTTATGGGTGCGTTTTTCAGGCTGGGAGGAGCGGTCGGCTCTTACCCGTTTGGCATGGCCGTCCATTCCGCGGTGCAGATGCTTTTGCTGGCCGCCTCGTTTGGGTGGGCGCTTGGATACTTGTATGAGAGACGGATTCCAAGGTGGCTGCGGGGCTTGCTGTTAGCTTTTTACGCTTTGCATCCCGCAAACTCTGTGCTATCTGTCAGCACGACAAAAGATGTGCTTTTTTCGGCGCTTGTTCTGCTCTATACGGTTTTGCTTTGCCGTATGCTTGTCGGCCGGGGGACGGGAAACAAGGAAGCGCCGGCCTATGTGATTCTATCGACGCTGCTGCTTTTGTTTCGCAACAATGCGGTATACGCGTTTATTGTCAGCGTGCCGCTTGTATATGCGGGTCTGCGGAAATGGCATGTCGCGGAGGAAGGGGAGAAGAGGAGCACGGCGGGAAGTTATCTGGCATTGTCGGCGGTGGCATTTGTGCTGTATGGTGTATGCGGCATGGGACTTAGGGCGGTTACTCACGCGCAGAGCGGGAGCCCCAGGGAAATGCTCAGCGTGCCCTTGCAGCAGATGGCGAGAGTCAGGGTGGAAGAGGATGCGCATATGGAACCGGCTTTGCGGCAGGAAGTTGAGAAATATCTATCCTCCGAATGGGTCTTTGCCGCCTACGATCCACACCTGGCGGACCCGGTGAAAAACAGGGCGGTCATCCATGACGATCCGGCCGGATTGATCAGAACATGGATCAATATGGGACTGCGGTATCCGACAATATACGTGGACGCTTTTTTGGATAACTCGGTGGGATACTGGTATCTGGAGGACGTCACACATGCACAGGTTTACGGGATCGGCACGGAGAGCGGATTTGGCTACCTCTCCACGGATACCCGCACCATGCCCGCGGGATGCGAGATCGTGCCGGACAGTTATCTTCCGGGGATACGCAGCCTGATGGAAAAGGTTGTATCCGACAATGCATACCAGAAAATACCCGTATTGCGAATTGTATTTGCGCCGGCGTTTTACTGGTGGATGCTCTGTCTCTATCTGGCGACGGCGATCTATCAGAAAAGGTATAAGATGTTGCTGCCTGTCTGCTTCCTGACGGTATATTATTTCACGCTTCTGTTGTCGCCGACGGTACTGATCCGTTATATGTACCCGTTTGTGGCGACAGTACCCGTCATGTTTTCCCTCCTGGTGACAACGTCCGGGCGAGGGGAGGATGAAAGTACACAATAACTTATTAAATTTTAAGAAACTTTTGTCTAAAATGCCCGCAGTATGTAAACGGTATGTTATAATGTTCATGTCAGTAAGGAGTGGCGCGCAGACGGAAGATGAATGAGGACGGGGAGCTCGTTCGTTTTAAAACTGTAATTTATTAATGGGGGATTCTTGGATATGGAAGTGATTGTAGATCGGGATAAAGACGGCGATATAGACAGTTGGAAGGAAGTCCAGCTTATCTATAATTCCGCCCTGAAACAGATTTCTACGAAGCTGGAGATTCTAAATGACGAATTCCAGCATGTGCACAGGTACAATCCGATAGAGCATATCAAGTGGCGCATTAAGACGCCGGAGAGTATTGTCAAAAAACTGAAAAAGCACGGTTACGAGTCTACCATCGATAACATGGTGCGCTATGTCAACGATATTGCGGGCATCCGTGTGATTTGTTCTTTCGCGTCGGATATCTACCAGATTGCGGAGATGATAAGCAACCAAAGCGATATTCGCGTCATTTCCGTAAAGGATTATATTGTGAATCCGAAAGCCAGCGGCTACAAAAGTTATCACATGCTGGTTACGGTGCCGGTTTATCTCTCGGACCGCATTGCCGACACAAAGGTGGAGATTCAGATCCGAACGGTTGCGATGGATTTTTGGGCCAGTCTGGAGCATAAAATCCATTATAAATTTGAGGGAAACGCGCCGGAGCATATCAAGGAACAACTGGTGGAATGCGCGCAGATGGTTGCGGCTTTGGACGCGAGGATGATGTCGCTGAACGAGGAGATTTTACATATCGGTCAGTCGCAGGAAGAATAAAGATTTTGTATGTATAAGCCTTATGAAGCACTGTTCTTCATAAGGCTTTATTATGTCCGGCTATGGGTATGTATGGGATATATGCCCTGAAATGAGGAGTGCCCAGGCACCTTCCGGCACCCGGGCTATTATGAAAAAATTTATCTATGTGTGTAATGGTTACACGACATCTCGCTTTGTTTTGATAATCCAAGTGTACATCCACAATGTGAATAAACTATGAATAAATTGTAAAGTTATGGTTAATATTTCCAAATAAGTAAAAAATGTGAATAAAATATTATACAGATTGCACAATAATAACAGGAATCGGGAGAAGAGATAAGCATAGTAGATAGAAAGTGCAGGAGGCCTGGAATGATCTGCGCATTTACTTGCATCGAAAGCGGAAAGATGTTAAAATGCAGACATGGTTTCGCAATTTTATCTGCGTTTGCAGGAAAATAATGGGATAAGGGGCAGTAAATATGGATACATTTATAGATAAGCTGGCGCAAAAAAAGAACGCGCAGGAAATGATACGTGCAAATTCCGCGGCGGAGGCGGCGAAGATGGATCAGATGCAGAAGCAGCTTTCGGCATACGACGAGGTGATGCAGGAGATTCGCAGGGTCAATATCAAGACGGCCGAAAACGTGGACAATGTGCGCGACGTGCTCGCACAGTGCATGGAGAAGCTGGAAAACATCGAGACGGAGGGCGAACAGAAGGAGGAGCTGGAAAAGCAGCTTGCCGGGATCAAAACGCTTTTGGAGGAGCGTCTTGCGCAGTCCGAGGAATTTATGCATAAGGAGAATGTGAAGGTTTACCGAAATGTGCAGGCAGCCTTTACGGAGGAGCTTGAGAAGCAGAAGCAGGAGAAAAAGGGTGGCAGGCTGTCCCTCGGATTGTCCGTTGCCATTTTGGTTGCCGTGGCGGCGAATATAGTGATCAATCTCGTTTCGCTGTTTATGCAGATGACGAACGGAAAATTCTTTTGAGGTAACAGTTCATCCTTGCATTATTCCGCGAGTAAAATCGTCCGGTATGCGATTTTGCGGGTTATGCAAGCGCCAAAATGCGACTTTGGAGCATTTTGTGTGCATTGTGGTTACTTCGTAACCACGGTGACAGTGAAGCCGAAGGCGGGACTGTTACCTTTTGAGTGAAAGTATTCAAGATAAATTTATGATGAAAATAAGCAGCAGACATTATAAAAAAGTGAAAATTGCATATATTAAGGTTGCGGTGTTCGCCAGCGTCATTGCCGCCTTTTTTCTGCCGCAGAGGCAGCCGCTCGAAAGCGAAGGGGACAATTTATTTACGGTGTATTTAAACGGCGTGCAGGTGGGCGTGATGGGAAATATCGAGGAGGCGGACGAATGTCTGGTCGCGGCCCGGAAGGAGCTTGCGGGCAGCAGCGACGAGATGGTGCTCGCGGAGAGCGAGCTGAGCTGGCAGGGGGAAGAGGTGCTATGGGGCGCTGTAGACGACAGGAGCGTCATAATCTCCAACATGCTTGCCTCCTTGCAGGACAGTGTCAAGGAAACTCTGAACCGCTCCTATACGGTGAAGATCAACGAGTACACGGTGAACCTTGCCAGTACGCAGGAAGTTTTGGCGCTTTTGCAGGCGTCCATCAAAAAATATGACGACGGCAACAACTACTATGCGGATCTGGTACAGGATTCGAAGCGGGAACTCAACGTGCTCACGACGCAGATCTATTCCGTAAAAGAGCAGGAAGAGGAGGAAGCTGAGGAGGTCATGTCCAGTGTCGGAATCGATGCGGCGCTGGATGAGATGTTTGAGGCGATTGAACCGGACCTGGAGAAGGAATTTTCCGATTACGAGCTGGGCCTTCTTGAACTGGATTTTGGCGATACGGTAGAGGTGGTGGAATCATATCTGCAAAGCTATGAGCTGACGCCGCTCGAGCAGGCCATTGAGGAAGTGACAAAAGATCAGGAAAAGGAACAGATATATGAGGTGGTCGCGGGGGATACCCTGTCGCAGATCGCCGAGAAAAATGAGATACCTTTAGACGAACTGATTGCGATGAACGAGACGATAGAGAACGAAAACTCCACGATTCGCGTGGGAGACGAGCTGATTGTGACTGTGCCCGAGCCGGAGCTTTCGGTGGAACGCACGGAGCAGATGTACTATGAGGAGGACTACGAGGCGGATGTCATTTACGTGGACAATGACGACTGGTACACAAACCAGACACAGACTTTGCAGGAACCCTCGGCCGGGCATCGCAAGGTAGTGGCGGATGTATCCTATCGCAATAACGAGGAGATTGGCCGGGAAATTCTGAAGGAGGAGATCACTTACGCCGCGGTTCCAAAGATTGTGGAGCGCGGCACCAAAATTCCGCCCACTTATCTGAAACCTATTTCGGGCGGCAGGCTCTCTTCCGTTTTCGGCAGACGCAAGGCGCCTACCAGGAGAGCAAGCACCAATCATAAGGGAGTGGACTGGGCGACGCCTGTCGGTACGGCGGTTATGGCTTCCAGCACGGGAACCGTCGCCAAGGCCGGATGGGGAAGCGGCTACGGCTATGTGGTTTATATCAATCACGCGGACGGCAGACAGACCCGCTACGGCCATCTGAGCAAAGTGCTTGTAAAACAGGGACAAACAGTTACCCAGGGACAGAAGATCGCGTTAAGCGGCAATACGGGCGTGAGTACGGGGCCGCATGTGCACTTCGAGATCCTCATAAACGGAGTTCAGGTAGATCCGTTCAAATACCTGAATTGACGGTTTGGCCGTGATTGTGAGGGGGTATCCTGGCGAACGGACGGTCTGTCTTTACAACTGTCCAAAATCTGGTATACTGTATCTTGAATGTGTGAGTTCTAACGTTTCGGATCTGTCCGAAACATTTACAGATATACCGCGGACTCGTGAGCGGACGGTTTTGCCGGCGGGTTCGGTTTACAGAATTTGTATGATATTCCGATACGCGCACGGATGTGCGGATTGGGAGAGAATAGTTTAATTGAATAGTTACTGAGTTTTTTTCGATTGAGAAAGGCAAGTAAACATAAATGGAACAATATGCGATTAAGGGTGGAAATCCGTTAGTCGGCGAGGTGGAAATCGGCGGTGCGAAGAACGCGGCGCTGGCTATTCTTGCCGCCGCGATTATGACGGACGAAACCGTATTGATAGAAAATCTGCCTGACGTCAGGGACACAAACGTCATGATGCAGGCTATGGAGAGTATTGGCGTTGTAATCAATCGTTTGGACAGACACACAGTAAAAATTAACGCTTCACAGATTCACGATCTGGTAATTGAAGACGATTATATTAAAAAAATCAGGGCTTCCTACTATCTGTTGGGAGCGCTCCTGGGTAAGTACAGCAAAGCGGAGGTTGCGCTTCCGGGCGGCTGTAATATAGGACTTCGACCCATTGACCAGCACATAAAAGGGTTTCGTGCGCTGGGCGCAAACGTCAGGATCGAACACGGTCTGATTATCACGGAGGCGGAGAAGCTCAAGGGGAGTCATATCTATATGGATGTGGTGACGGTGGGCGCTACCATGAACGTGATGATGGCGGCGGTTATGGCGGAGGGACAGACTGTGATCGAAAACGCGGCGAAGGAGCCTCACGTCGTGGATCTGGCAAACTTTTTAAACAGTATGGGCGCCAATATTAAGGGGGCCGGTACGGATGTGATCCGTATAAAAGGCGTGGCGAAGCTGCACGGTACGGAGTATGGCATTATTCCGGACCAGATCGAGGCCGGCACTTTTATGTTTGCGGCCGCGGTGACGAAGGGGGATGTGACGGTAAAGAACGTGATCCCCAAGCACTTGGAATCCATCAGCGCGAAGCTTTTGGAGATCGGCTGCGAAATTGAGGAGTCAGACGATGCCGTACGAGTGGTTGCGGCGAAACCCTTGCGGCACACCCATGTAAAAACTTTGCCTTACCCGGGGTTTCCCACGGACATGCAGCCTCAGATTACGGTGGCGCTCGGACTTTCGGCCGGCACCAGCATTGTGACGGAAAGCATTTTTGAAAATCGCTTTAAATATGTGGACGAGCTCACCAGCATGGGAGCGAATATAAAAGTGGAAAGCAATACGGCCATTATAGACGGTGTGCCAAGGTATACCGGGGCGAGTATCACGGCGCCGGATCTCAGGGCGGGCGCCGCGCTGGTCATCGCCGCCCTTGCCGCGGACGGGATCAGCACGGTGGACGATATCAAATATATTGAGCGCGGTTACGAGGATTTCCATATAAAATTGCAGGGCCTTGGGGCGCAGATCGATTTGGTGACCACCGAGCGGGAGATGCAGAAATTTAAACTCAAGGTTTCATGATAATCGGGGGTTGACAGATACCCCATATGGGTGTATCTTTAAGTACAGATAAGGAATACAGGCAGAAAATTTCATATTGTGATATCTTTCTCTTATTCAGAGTGGTGGAGATACATAGGATCTATGAAGCCACGGCAACCCCTGACAAGGAAGGTGCCAACCTGAGCGAGACTGCTTTTGCGGTACAGATCGAACAATAAGAGGATTTGATGCATGTATATCGGGTCCGCTTATTTCGAAAGAGAAATAAGGGGATCTTTTTTTCTGTGCGAATGTCTGCGCGGCGGATGTCGGAGAGTATTTACGTTTGGTCTGCGCGGACCCGCATATGGAGACAATATAACACGATAAAAGAAAGGAAAAACGAAAATGGAGAAGAGATTATTTACATCCGAATCGGTGACGGAGGGACACCCCGACAAAGTCTGCGACGCTATCTCGGACGCTATTCTGGACGCATGCATGGAGAAAGATCCCATGAGCCGCGTAGCCTGCGAGACGGCGGTCTGCACGGGCTTTGTGCTTGTGACCGGTGAGATCACCACAAACGCATATGTGGATATGCAGAAGATAGTACGCGATACCGTGAAAGAAATCGGTTATACCAAGTCCGAGTATGGATTTGACGGGAACACCTGCGCCGTTTTCGTGGCGATTGACGAACAGTCGGCGGATATCGCCATGGGTGTCGACAAAGCGTTGGAGGCGAAAAAGGGAGAGCAGAATGACGATCTGGATACAGGCGCCGGCGATCAGGGCATGATGTTCGGTTATGCGACAAACGAGACGGAAGAGTATATGCCTTATCCCATCGATCTGGCGCACAAGCTGGCGAGACAGCTCACAAAGGTTCGCAAGGACGGCACGCTCAAGTACTTAAGACCCGACGGCAAGAGCCAGGTGTCCGTAGAGTACGATGAGGACGGCAAGCCGGTACGCCTGGAGGCGGTCGTGTTGTCCACGCAGCATGACGATGACGTGACCCAGGAGCAGATTCATGAGGACATTAAAAAGTATGTGTTTGATCCGGTTCTGCCAAAGGAACTGGTGGACGACCAGACCAAGTTCTTCATCAATCCTACAGGCCGTTTTGTGATCGGCGGCCCTCACGGCGACGCGGGTCTGACAGGACGCAAGATCATCGTGGACACTTACGGCGGCTATGCGCGTCACGGCGGCGGCGCTTTCTCCGGTAAGGACTGCACGAAGGTGGATCGTTCCGCGGCGTACGCGGCGCGTTATGTGGCGAAAAACATTGTGGCGGCGGGACTGGCTGACAAGTGCGAAATCCAGCTCTCCTATGCCATTGGTGTGGCACAGCCCACTTCCGTTATGGTGGATACTTTCGGCACAGGCAAGGTGGCGGATGATAAGCTGGTGGAGATCGTGCGCGAGAATTTTGATTTAAGACCCGCAGGCATCATCAAAATGTTAGATCTGCGCCGTCCGATCTACAAGCAGACGGCTGCTTACGGACACTTTGGACGTAACGATCTGGATCTGCCCTGGGAGAAACTTGACAAGACGGATGCTCTGAAGAAATATCTGTAAAATATATGACATGAATGTCATGAATAGAGGAAAGGAAATGTCCCCGCACCGATATGGTGCGGGGTTTTTTCGCATAAAAGGTATTGCGCATTACACACAGCGTTTGACTGATCTTTCAGGGACGTCTATAATAAATGGGACGGATATATGGCGGGCAGCGATGGCGCGAGCCGGGGAAGATATTGTGTTATGGTACTGAGGAGACGGAGGATGCGGAATGGCTGAAAACAAGTTTTATGATTACGCGACAGGAAAAGAAGTGAAGGGTAACCCGGAGGAAGCGTACCGGCAACTGTTTGAGCATATTCTTATTGACGACCTTGGCTATCCAAAGTCTCACATCGATATTGAGGTTATACTTCAACGGGGAGCCAGGCGCAATGCGGAGGAAGTCGACATTGTTGTATACAACAGTGAGGTACATAAGCAGGAAAACGCCTATATTATTATTGAAATAGAAACGCCCAGGAAGAAATATGATTTGCAGGCATTTTCCTATGTGACGGCGACTACCGCTCCCTACTGTGTCTGGTTTGCGGGATTTGAAAAAAACAGTGAGGGCCCTTTTTATCATTACAGGGATTTGGCCAAAGATCCCAAAAAGTTTATGTTGATTCCTACCTTGCCGCGATTCGGAGAAACGCAGGACACGATCGGAAAGTACAGGAAGCAGGATCTAAAACCGGCCAAAGCTTTGAAACTGCTATTCAGCCGTATGTATTATAAGCTATACGGCAACGGCCCTATTAAGAGAGAAGAAAACATTGCGGTTGAAGTGATCAAGCTGCTTTTTTGCAAAATAATAGATGAGCTTGGCCCGGATGACCTGTGCCAATTCAGAGCGACGCCTGCGGAGCTGACATCCGAAGAGGGGAAGCGCGCGATCAGGAAGAGAATAGAGACACTGTACGGGAAATTATTGAAGGATCCCGATTTTGGCACGATGTTTAAAGGCGAGCTACTGGAGTATGACGACGAATGGATTGCCTACATGGTGTGCGAACTGCAGAGCATAGCACTGATGCATGAGGAGACTAATACGGACGCGCTCGGCGATGCCTATGAAATACAGCTACCTTCCGCACTAAAAGGTGAAAGCGGGCAGTTTTTTACGCCGCGTGAGATTGTCCGGTTTGCGATGGATGTGATTGAGCCGTCATACAAAAATAATGAACTGATCCTGGATACGGCATGCGGTTCAGGGGGATTTTTGTCGATTGCCATAGAAAAACTGAGGAAACAGATAGAGGAGCTATACCAAAACAGGGGATTTTCCAAAGACAGGTTGAACTCTGTTTTAAAGGACTACGCGGACAAATACATATATGGTTGCGATATTGATCCTCTGCTGTACAGGATTTCCAAGTCGTATATGGCGATTGTGGGAGACGGAAAGAGCAACATATATAATTTCGATTCACTGGAGCCATACGAAAATTTACAACCCAATTTTAGGGAGAGGATTCAACCAGGATCGGTAGATGTGATAACAACCAATCCTCCGTTTGGGACAAAAATAGACGATACAAGAGATTATGTTTTGGAGAAATATGAATTGGGACATAAGCTCGAGGGCGGCGCCCCTACCAATACTCTTGTAGACGGGCAGGATCCGGATAAATTATTTGTGGAAAGGGATATTTTCTATTTAAAAGAGGCAACAGAAACGAGGGACGGCGGGCGTATGGTGATTGTCCTGCCGAAACAGAATTTGTCGGGGGCGCAGGAAGAGAGTGTGGAATTCAGGAAATGGCTGTTATCTAAAGTTCAGATTACCGCCATCGTCGATTTGCCGCGGGAAGCGTTTCAACCGCATACGGGAACGAAAACTTCACTTGTCTTTTTGAAAAAAGTGCATAATATACCGGAAGAGTATCCTATTTTTATGGCGGTTTCGGAGGCGGTAGGACATGACAGGAGAGGAAATCCGCTTTACAAAAAAGACGCATCGGGAATGAACCTTCGGGACGAAGAGGGCAAGGTGGTTGTTTGGAACGACTTGCCGCAGATATATGAGCAGTGGAAGCATTTTATGGCAACAGGAATGGTGGCGGCGCAGAGGGGGGATCACGATCCAAGTTGCTTTGTCGTCAGCTCAAAACAGATATTGGAGGACGCTGCGCGGCGGATTGACGCGTGGTATTGGGATCCGAACAAAAACAATCTGGCTAAGGAGCTGGAGGAGGCTGTTGGGGAAGAAATCAAGGAGATCGTGAGATTAGGTGATTTGGTTGTTGAGCACGGTACTTTTTATCCGGGGAGGCACAGGCGCAACTACGTGGAGCCTGGCGCGAAAAGCGTTCCCTTTTATTCGGGTACGCAAATTCTTCAGATTCGGCCTTTTGATCTCCAATATCAACCAAGGGATTATAAGCCGGCGGCTAAACACTTTGTGGAAAAGGACTGGATTTTGATTACCCGCTCCGGCTCGACGGGAAGAGTTGTTATGGTCACTGACAGGATGGCGGGGACAATGGTTTCGGAACATGTGATTCGCGTTATTTGCGATGAAAGTTTGATTGATCCCTATTATGTGTATGCGTATCTGTCCACGGACAAAATAGGCAAAATTTTGCTGGAAAAGGGTATATACGCATCTGTGGTTGATCATATCACGCCCGATTTTGTCGCGACAATTCCGATACCGAGGCTTCAGCCGGAGAAGGAAAAGGAAATTGCCGATCGGGTGAGGACGGCGGAAGCAAAACGTGATGAGGCCAATATGGTATTTGCGGCCGAACGGGACAGGATTGAAAAGATGATGCTCGGAAACGGGAAGAGGGATTAGATTATGGCATTTGCGCATTTGCATGTCCACACGGAGTTCAGTCTCCTGGACGGTTCCAACAAGATCAAAGAATATGTGAGGTACGTGAAAGAGCTGGGCATGGACAGCGCGGCGATCACGGATCACGGCGTCATGTACGGCGCCGTTGATTTTTATAAGGCGGCAAAGGATGCGGGGATTAACCCGATTATCGGTTGTGAGGTTTATGTGGCGCCTCACTCCCGCTTTGACAGGGAACTGACAGGCGGGGAGGATCGCTATTATCATCTTGTGCTTCTGGCGGAGAACAACACAGGCTACGCGAATCTGGTGAAGATCGTCAGCAAGGGCTTTACGGAAGGATACTATTACAGGCCGCGTGTGGACATGGAGGTGCTGGAACAGTATCACGAAGGGTTGATTGCCCTGTCGGCCTGCCTGGCTGGCGAGGTGCCTCGCTATATCCAGAAAGGGCTTGTGGACGAGGCGAAGAAGGTGGCGCTCAAGTATCGGAATATTTTCGGGAAGGATAATTATTTCCTGGAATTGCAGGACCACGGGATTCCCGCGCAGCAGTCCGTCAATTCCGTGCTTCTTCGCATGAGCAAGGAGCTTGACATTCCCCTTGTGGCCACCAACGACGTGCACTACACTTACGAAAAGGACGCCCAGCCCCACGACATTCTGCTCTGCTTACAGACGGGAAAGAAGCTGGCCGACGAGGATCGGATGCGCTATGAGGGCGGGCAGTATTACGTGAAGAGCGAGGAGGAGATGAAGGGGCTTTTTCCCTATGCCTGGGAGGCGGTGGAGAACACCCAGCGGATCGCCGACCGCTGTCATGTGGAGATCGAGTTCGGCCACTATAAGGTGCCGCACTACGATGCGCCGGAAGGGTATGACTCCTGGAGCTACTTGAATAAGCTCTGTCAGGACGGCATGAAGGAGCGCTACCCGCAGGATGACGGCGCATTGCAGGAACGTCTTAACTATGAACTTGACACAATCAAAAGCATGGGGTTTGTGGACTATTTTCTGATCGTGTGGGATTATATCAATTTCTGCCGGGAAAACGGAATCGCTGTTGGGCCGGGCAGAGGATCGGCGGCGGGAAGCATCGTGTCCTATTGCCTGAAAATCACGAATATTGATCCCATCAAGTACAGCCTTCTCTTTGAGCGGTTCCTGAACCCGGAACGTGTCTCCATGCCGGATATAGACGTGGATTTTTGCTACGAGAGACGGCAGGAAGTTATTGACTATGTTGGTCGAAAATATGGCGGCGACAGGGTGGTGCAGATTGTCACCTTTGGTACGATGGCGGCCAAGGGTGTGATTCGGGATGTAGGGAGAGTGATGGATCTGCCGTATGCCTATGTGGACCGTATCGCGAAGATGATTCCGGTCGAACAGAATCAGGGCGTCTCCATAGACCGGGCGCTCGAAATGAATCCGGAGTTTAAAAATCTCTATCAGGAGGATGAGCAGGTACACAATCTGATTGATATGTGCAGACGTCTGGAGGGATTGCCGAGACATACGTCCATGCACGCGGCGGGGGTGGTGATCTGCCCGGAGGCGGCGGATGAGTTTGTGCCTCTTTCCAGAGGAAGCGACGGTTCCATCACCACTCAGTTTCCCATGACGACGATAGAGGAGCTGGGCCTTCTCAAAATGGATTTTTTGGGACTCAGGACGCTGACGGTGATTCAGAGCGCGGTGCGGTTGGTGGAGCAGAGTAAGGGCATTGCCATTGATATAGATCAGATCGACTACGACGACAAGGAGGTGTTGGCTTCTCTTGGAACCGGGCGCACAGACGGCGTGTTCCAGTTGGAGAGCGGCGGTATGAAGAGCTTTATGAAAGAACTGAAGCCGCAGAGCCTGGAGGATGTGATCGCAGGCATTTCCTTGTACCGCCCGGGTCCCATGGACTTTATACCGAAATATATTAAAGGAAAGAACTACCCGGAGACGGTGACTTACGACTGTCCCCAGTTGGAGCCGATTCTGGCCCCTACCTATGGGTGCATCGTGTATCAGGAACAGGTTATGCAGATCGTGAGGGAGCTTGGCGGCTACACTATGGGCAGAAGCGATCTGGTACGCCGCGCTATGAGCAAGAAAAAGCAGTATGTGATGGAACAGGAGCGGAAAAATTTTACCTACGGGAACCCGGAGGAAGGTGTGCCCGGCTGCGTGGCAAACGGAATTGACGAGAGGGTGGCCAATCATATTTATGACACCATGATGGATTTCGCCAAGTATGCTTTCAACAAATCCCATGCGGCCTGCTATGCGGTGGTGGCATACCAGACGGCTTATCTGAAATACTATTATCCCGTGGAGTTTATGGCGGCTTTGATGACTTCCGTGATCGATAATCCCGGCAAAGTGGCGGAGTATATTATGACCAGCAGAAGTATGGGGATACAGATTTTGCCGCCGGACATCAATGTGGGCGAGAACGGGTTTTCAGTTGCGGACGGGCAGATACGCTATGCGCTTTCCGCGATCAAGAGCGTAGGCCGGCCTGTGATCGACGCGGTGGTGGCGGAGCGTGAGGCGAGGGGCCCATACCAGAATCTGGGGGATTTTGTGACGCGCGTGACAGATCGGGATATGAATAAGCGTGTGTTGGAACATTTTATCAAGGCAGGGGCGATGGACAGCCTGGGAGGGACAAGAAAACAGTTTCTCAGCGTCTATATTCAGGTGATAGAGGGAATACAGCAGGATCGGAAAAACAATATGGCGGGGCAGATTTCGCTTTTCGACCTGGCGTCCGAGGAAGAGAAGGTGGACTACAGGGTAAGTCTTCCAGATGTGGGAGAGTACTCCAGGGAGATGAAGCTTGCGTTCGAGAAGGAAGTGCTCGGCATTTATATCAGCGGGCATCCCCTGGAGGAATACCGGGAGACATGGAAAAAGCATATCACCAACACTACGGCGGACTTTGTTCTGGATGAGGAGACGGGACAGACACGGGTGTCGGACGGAGCCAGGGCAACAATCGGCGGCATGATTACGGAGAAAAAGGTCAAGTACACCAAGAACGAAAAGGTGATGGCTTTCCTGCAGGTGGAAGACCTGGTAGGCTCCGTGGAGGTGATCGTCTTTCCGAGGGACTACGAGAAGTACGGCAGTGCGATTATGGAGGACAGCAAGGTCTTTATCAGGGGAAGGGTATCCCTGGAGGAGGAGAAGGACGGGAAGCTTGTCTGCGAGCAGATCACAACATTTGAACAGGTGCCGAAGAAGCTCTGGATCAAATTTCCGACCAGGGAGGACTACGAGGAGAGAAAGGAAACGCTTTTTGATATTTTGCGTATGGTCGAGGGAAAGGATTCCGTGGTGATCTATGTGGAGAACCCCAAAGCTATAAATCCGCTGCCCGCCAACTGGAATGTGGCGGCTGAGACGGCGCTTGTTGGAAGACTGGAAGCGGCGTTTGGGGAAGGGAATGTGAAACTGGTATGATTCGATTTACTAATTTTCGTTGTCTAGTATAATTTTAACAAAAATAAAGCTGATTTTTCTCGGATTACTTTGCATTTTGACAGAAAAGAGCGTATACTTTATATGTAGGATAAATGTGTTTGAAAGGAGCAGCTTTATGAAGGAGAAGGGAAGTAATGGGGGACAAAAGTTAAAGGGGTTTCGTAGCCTGACGGCGATGCTGATTCTAACCATCTGCCTTATGGTTTTTGTTCCGGTTGTGGCGCTGGTCGTACTGGGAATGCTTCAGATCAGTCAGTCGTCGGAGGAATCGATAGAGTTGTATGAAACGTCTATGACGGAAGGGTATCAGACGGAAATCAAATCCCAGGTACAGGGAGCGATTGCGGTAATACAGAACTATTACGATTTGAGCCAGAACGGCGAGCTGACGGAGGAGGAAGCGCAGACGATGGCGAGAAACGCTGTTCGCGCCATGCGCTACCGGGATGACGCGTCCGGTTATCTTTGGATAGACGGGGTGGATTACACATTGGTTGTGCACCCGATCCTGACAGAGCAGGAAGGGAACAACAGGTACGACATGACGGACCAAAACGGCGTTAAGGTGACGCAGAATATTGTGGCGACCGCGCAGAACGGCGGCGGTTACAACGAGTTTTACTTCACAAAGGCGGACGGTGTGACAGTGGCGCCGAAACTGGCGTATTCTCAGTTGTTCAAGCCCTGGGGCTGGGCGGTTGCCACCGGAAACTATGTGGATGACATGAACGCGCAGATCGAAAGCGTAAAAGTGGGAATCAACGCCAAATTTTCCAGCATGCTTACCATATATGTAGTCGCGGCGATTGTCATGCTGATTTTAGCGTTGATCATTTCCGCCTTGACAGGGGTTCGGCTCACCAAGGATGTCAAAGCTGTAAACGCCAATTTGAGTCAGATAGCGGAAGGAGATTTGAGAGTGAGTATCAGCCCCGCGCTTTTGCAGCGGGCGGACGAGATTGGAGCGATGGCGCGTGCGCTTGAAAATGTCCACAGGGCTCTGACCGATATGCTCGGTAATGTGATTCACACAGGGCACAGCCTGAACCAGAGCAGTGAAAAGTTCAACGAGAAGTTTGAGAACATTTCGGACAGCATCCGGGATACCAATCAGGCCATCGATGATTTGGCGCAGGGGGCGACCAATCAGGCAAATGACACGGAGACGGTAAACGGCAAGATCGCGGAGCTTGACAGAGTCATTGAGACGGAAAAGAACGATATCTACAAGCTGGAAGAGACGGTATCTTCCATGACAAAACATTCAAAAGGAGCTTCCGATAGTATTGATGAATTGGAGCGGATCACGAGCACGACCATTGACACGATCAATATCGTATCCGAGCAGACCAACCGGAACAATGACTCCGCGGTACATATCAACAAAGCGATAGAAATTATAAAGGGGCTGGCAAACCAGACGAACCTGCTCTCACTCAATGCCAGCATAGAAGCCGCCAGAGCGGGAGAATCCGGCAGGGGATTTGCTGTGGTGGCGGAGGAGATCAGAAATCTTTCCGAGGAATCCTCAAACAATGCTCTGGAAATCGAGCGCATTGTAAAGGAACTGGTCGGCAATATCGTCAGTTCCGTCAGCAAGATGAACGAGGTGATGACCAACGTACAGAAACAGCAGAATTGTCTTCAGGAGACAAGGACGGCGTTCAGACGTTTGACGGAGGAGGTTTCCCTCGTCGGGGAAGTTACCGGAGAGATCAACGAGCAGACGCAGATATTGGACAATCTGAAAGGAATTGTGACGGATTCCGTCAACAGTCTTGCCAGCGTGGTGGAGGAAAACGCGGCATCCACCGAGGAGACAAGCGCAGGTATGACGCTCCTGTCAGATACGATCGGGGAGTGCACGGAAGATACGCTCCATCTGGTAGAACTGAGCCATCTGTTGAATGAACAGGCAAGTAAATTCCAGTTGTAAGGCAAACAAAAAACATTGAAAATCCTTTGCTGATAATGTAAAATACAATTAGTATTTTGAGCGGAAACGCCTTACGCTGTTGCGTTTGGCAAGGTCAAAGTGAAAAAACAGAAAGGCATGGGTATAGGGATGGCGAAGCAGATCAAAACTATCGGCGTACTGACCAGCGGAGGAGACGCGCCGGGCATGAATGCGGCGATCCGTGCGGTGGTCAGAAAAGGGATTGCGAATGGTGTCAAGGTCAAGGGCATCAAGAAGGGATATCAGGGTCTTCTAAATGAAGAGATCATAGACATGGAGAAGTGGTCGGTGTCGGATACGATTCAGCGAGGCGGCACGATTTTGGGGACGGCGCGCTGCCACGAATTCCGAACGGAAGAGGGGCAGCAGAAAGGCGCGGAGATTTGCCATAAGCATGGGATCGACGGACTTGTGGTAATTGGCGGCGACGGGTCTTACAGGGGTGCGCAGGCTTTGTCCAGACAGGGAATTAATACCATCGGTATTCCGGGCACGATTGACTTGGATATCGCGTGCACGGAATATACCATCGGTTTTGACACGGCAATTAACACGGCGATGGTGGCGATCGATAAGGTGCGGGACACCTCATCTTCCCACGAGCGATGCAGTATCATCGAGGTTATGGGCAGGAACGCGGGATATATCGCGCTGTGGTGCGGTATATCAAACGGCGCGGAGGATATTTTACTCCCGGAAAAGTATGATTTTAACGAACAGCAGATTATCAACAATATCATTACAAACAGGAAGCGCGGGAAAACGCACCATTTGATAATCAACGCGGAGGGCATCGGACATTCCACTTCCATGGCAAGACGTATTGAGGCTGCCACGGGCATTGAGACGAGAGCGACGATTTTAGGTTACATGCAGCGAGGAGGTTCGCCCACCTGTAAGGATCGCTACTACGCCTCGATAATGGGCTGTTACGCAGCGGACATCCTGTGCGAGGGCAAGACAAACCGGGTGGTTGGATACCAGCACGGCGAGTTCCTGGATTTTGATATCGAGGAAGCCTTAAATATGCAGAAGGGCATTCCGGATTATGCATTTGAAGTATCGAAAATACTTTAACAATAAGTTTTGGAAAGGGACAATCCCGCAGATGCTTGCATTTGCGGGATCTTTTCTATGCGCAGGCCCGCAGGGGATGGGCGGGGAGGAGATTTGAGATGATTACAAGCTTACAGAATAAATACGTGAAAGAGGCGGCGGCGCTGTCCTCGAAGAGAAAAGAGCGTGACAGGCAGGGACTCTTTGTTGTGGAAGGCGGAAAAATGTTCGGGGAGGCGCCTGCAGGGCGGATCAAACGGGTATACATTGCAAAGAGCGCAGAGACGGAGATTTATGAGCAGTACGGTTCTAAGCTGTCGGGGCTTTCCTGCGAAACAGTGTCGGATGAAGTGTTTGCCAAAATATCGGATACGGTCACTCCCCAGGGCATTTTATGTCTCGTGCGGCAGCAGCGTTATAATATAGAAGAAATGCTTCAGGATATAGAAAAAAAGCATGTGCTGTTTATTTTGCTGGAGGACATACAGGATCCGGGAAATTTGGGAACAATCTTTCGGACAGCGGAAGCGGCGGGGGCGGACGGCGTGATTATGAGCAGCAGGACGGCGGACATCTATAACCCCAAGACCATACGTTCCACCATGGGGGCTGTCTATCGTCTTCCCTTTTTCTATACAGAAAATTTGTCATCTGTCATCAGCCGGCTGCAGGAGAGCGGCGTCTGCGTTTACGCGGCGCATTTGAGAGCGGAGGCTGATTATGATGACTGCGATTACCAAAAGAGTACGGCTTTTCTGATTGGCAACGAGTCGAACGGGCTTCGCGAGGAGACGGCGTCCTGCGCGGAGAAACGGATATCCATTCCCATGGAGGGAAGGGCGGAATCTTTGAATGCGGCGGTGGCTTCTTCCGTGCTGATGTACGAGGCCTACAGGCAGAGGAGACGGTGCGGGAACCGCTTCTAAAGAATGAAAAAATAACCGTTGTTTTTGAAAGGATTTTATCCACATCATATAGATTTGTGAGGAAATAAAGGAAAAAACGAGGAAAAAATATTTAATCTACATTTAATAATGCAAAGTGAAAAATTTTTCGGTTTCAAGAGAAAAACACGGACAGATGGAAGCGAGGGTTGGGATTTTTGATTGAGAACGCTTGATATTTTTAATAAAACCCAGTGCTTATGCGGAAAATGGAAAATGAAAATGGGCGTTATTAAAAAGGGCGGGATAAAAAGAAGATGAAAAGAAACGGTTAGAGAGGAAACTTTTCGGAGGCTGTCTTGCGGGCGCGGAAGTTATATATAAATTATATGAAATGTCGGCGCTTTTTTGACCGCAGAGACAGAAGGGAGCAAAAACGGTTTACAGACGGATGATTTGGCAAAGACAAATATCGGCAGTTATTTTATTTGCCGGAAAGGAAAGGTGTAATTATGGAAATCGGTTTTATCGGACTTGGCAACATGGCGAGAGCCATAATCGGCGGTATGCTGGATAAGAGGATCGTGAATGCGGTCGACATCAGCGGCAGCGCGAAGACCCAAAAGACTTTGGAGGATGTACAGAAGGAGTATGGGATCGGAGTCAAAGCATCAAACGTAGCGGTGGCGGCACAGGCCCAGGTTTTGGTTTTGGCGGTGAAGCCCCAGTTTTTGCAAAACGTGATTGTGGAGATCAGGGATGTGGTGCAGCCTGATACGCTGGTGATCAGCATAGCGGCCGGAAAAACGCTTGGCTGGCTGGAGGAGTGTTTTGGCAGGAAGGTGAAGCTGGTTCGCTGTATGCCGAATACGCCGGCGCTTGTGGGAGAGGGATGTACGGGAGTATGCGCGAACGACACCGTGACGGAGGAGGAGATTCGATATAGTCTGCGTTTGATGGAGAGCTTTGGGAAGGCGAGCCTGGTGGAGGAGCGGCTGATGGATGCCGTGGGTGCGGTGAGTGGTTCCTCTCCGGCCTATGTGTTTCTTTTTATTGAAGCCATGGCCGACGCTGCGGTAGCATCCGGTATGCCGAGGAGCCAGGCGTACGGGTTTGCCGCCCAGGCGGTGTATGGCAGCGCGAAGCTGATGCTTGAGACGGGCAGACACCCAGGTGAACTAAAGGACATGGTCTGCTCACCCGGCGGCACTACTATAGAGGGAGTACGTATACTGGAGGAGAACGGATTTCGGGGGGCCGTTATGGACGCTCTTCTTGCGACGGTGGAGAAGTCAAGAAGGCTGTGACAGGTGTCGTCATAAACCGACTTGTTACAGGTCGGTCGGAATATCTTGTGTTTTGTAAAAAATTAGTAACAAAATATAGAGATAAAACAGAGGCAAATTGTATAAACTTGACAAAGAATAGGCGTTTTGCTAAAATAATCCATACTTAATCAAACTGTAACATTTTTGTAACAATCTTTATCATTTTTTGTTACATGCAGGGAACAGAAAAGGGGATTTCTTGTATGGATGAAGAAGATGGAGGAATGTTTATGCTAAACAAGTATAAACTTCTGCTCGCCGGTTTGGTTCTTGGTATATGTTTATGCGGTTTGTCCCTGGATGTGCGGGCCACAAACAGGAACGATTATCTGGATTCCCTGAATGTCGGGGTATCCCAGATCGTGGATCCTACGGGAAAGTCGGCAAACGAGGAGGCTATTCAGGAATTGACGGTGGTGTCGGAAGCAAACGGCGGACGGGAAGAGACGGATCTGGTAATGGCAAATGTCCAGGTTGCTATGAACGTGAGAGCGGAGGCTGACGAGGGATCGGATAAGGTGGGACTGCTTTACAAAGATTGCGGCGGCAGAATCCTGGAGAGAAAAGACGGCTGGACAAGGCTTCGGAGCGGCGACCTTGTGGGCTGGGCCAGCGACGAATATCTGCTTTTCGGAGAGGAGGCGGAAAGTCTTGCGAACGATGTGGGAAACCTCATTGTCCAGATTGAGACAGACACGCTCTGCGTGAGGGGGAACCCGGATGAGGAGGCGGAGGCCGTGGGCTTTATTCCGAGAGACGAGGAGCTGGAGATTATAGAGGTATTGGACGACAAGTGGATCAGCGTGGACTACGAGGGAGAAGAGGGCTATGTCTCGGCGGAGTACGTGGATATCGATTTCCATATCGATGAAGGCGAGACAATGGTCGCGATCCAGAAGCGGGAAGAGGAAGAGCGCAAGGCGAAGCTGACGGCCAACCGTGGGGCTGTCGTGGTGGGCGGCGACGATACCAGACTGCTTGCTGCGCTGATTTACTGTGAGGCAGGTATAGAGACTTACAACGGCAAGCTGGCTGTGGGCGCGGTTGTTATGAACCGTGTCAGAAGCGCTGCTTATCCGAATACAATATCTGGTGTTATTTTTGCGTCAGGACAGTTTACGCCCGCGCTTAACGGCAAGGTGGCGAGAGTGTATGGCGGGGATATACCCGAGAGCTGCTGGGAGGCTGCAAGAGCCGCGATCAACGGCGAGACGAATGTGGGAGACGCCACGCATTTCAGACGCGCCGGCAACCACGAAGGACTCCTCATCGATCGCCAGGTATTCTGGTAACAGCGTGAAAAGAGTTTCTAAAGACGTCCCGCCATAGGACGGGACGCCAGGAAACTCTAGGAGTTGCGTTGCAACTCCAACTCCGTTTCACGCGGGAGAATGCCCAAAAATACGGGCATTCTCCCGCGAATTTGCCAGGCACACGAAGGGCTGAGGGAACGCGCGGTTTTGCGAATGGGCGTGAGCGGAACGAAACGGATGGATGAATCTATAACTCTTGCTACTTTGGGGATAATATATTATAATATTCACATAAAAAAATGGTTGAGAGTCTGTGTGCAGTGGGAGGGATGCGTACGTGTTTGGGATACAGACATTGAACATGACGATGGTCTGGCTAATCATCCTTGTGGCGCTGGTTGTGATTGAGCTGCTGACAATGGGGCTTACGACTGTCTGGTTTGCGGGCGGAGCGCTGATCGCTTCGATTGCGGCTCTGTTTCACGCGCCGTTTGTGTTACAGGTCATACTGTTTCTGACGGTTTCGGGGGTGCTACTGTATTTTACCAGACCTCTGGCGGTGAAATATTTTAACAAAGACAGAGTGCGGACAAATGCGGAGAGCCTTGTCGGGCGGCAGGCTATCGTGATCAGCGAGATTGATAATCTGCAGGGAATCGGACAGGTCAATGTGGGCGGTATGGAGTGGTCCGCCCGGGCGAAAGCGGACGGTACGGTACTGCCTGTGGGAACAGTAGTGATCGTGCTTGCCATTGACGGCGTGAAACTGATTGTAGAGGAAAAAGCTATGTAGCGAAAACATTTGTAAACGTTTCGGATAAGGAGGAGAAGATGGGTGGTCTTATTGTTTTAGTGGTGGTTCTGGTTTTAGCGGTGATTGTTTTGCTCTCCTGCATCAAAATTGTGCCGCAGGCTCACGCATATGTGGTGGAGCGGTTGGGAGCTTATCAGCAGACATGGTCTGTCGGTCTGCATATCAAGGTTCCTTTTATTGATTCGGTGGCAAAACGGGTGGTTCTCAAGGAGCAGGTGGTGGACTTCGCGCCGCAGCCCGTGATCACAAAGGATAATGTGACCATGCGGATTGACACGGTCGTGTTTTTCCAGATCACGGATCCGAAGCTGTTTGCTTACGGTGTGGAGAATCCGATTATGGCTATTGAGAATCTGACGGCTACCACACTGAGAAATATTATCGGTGAGATGGAGCTTGACCAGACGTTGACATCCAGAGAGGTGATTAACACGAAGATGCGCGCTTCCCTGGATATCGCTACGGATCCCTGGGGAATCAAGGTAAACCGTGTGGAGTTAAAGAATATCATTCCTCCCGCGGCGATTCAGGATGCCATGGAGAAGCAGATGAAAGCGGAGCGTGAGCGCCGTGAGGCGATCCTGCGCGCGGAAGGTGAGAAAAAATCCACCATTCTTGTCGCGGAAGGACAGAAAGAATCTGCGATTCTGGAGGCTGAGGCGGAGAAACAGTCCGCGATCCTGCGCGCCGAAGCACAGAAGGAGAAGATGATCCGCGAGGCGGAAGGTGAGGCTGAGGCGATTCTCAAGGTACAGAAAGCGACGGCTGACGGTATCAGGATGATCCGTGAGGCCGGCGCGGATGAGGCGGTCTTAAAGATTAAGAGTCTGGAGGCATTTGAGAAAGCGGCTGACGGACAGGCGACGAAGATTATCATTCCCTCGGAGATCCAGGGATTGGCCGGACTTGCGGCTTCCGCGAAGGAAGTGTTTAAATAACAATAATTGCGGGTGAAGATTATACAGAAAAGCAGCGGCAGGACGGATCTGCGGACCGTCCTGCCGATATGTTTGGACAGCAAAATCCGACGTGTAAAGGAGGAGAAGACTGAGACATGGAAACGATGAATCTGAAAGGACGGAATTTTTTAAAGCTGTTGGATTTTACGCCGGAGGAAATTCTCTATATGCTCGACGTGGCGGCTGATTTGAAGGATAAAAAGAAGAGGGGGATTCCCGTGGATTCCCTTCGGGGGAAAAACGTGGTGCTGATCTTTGAAAAGACAAGCACGAGAACGCGCTGCGCCTTTGAGGTGGCGGCCCATGATTTGGGTATGGGGACAACCTATCTGGATCCCGCAGGCTCTCAGATAGGCAAAAAGGAGAGCATTGCGGATACGGCGAGAGTGTTGGGAAGGATGTATGAGGGAATTGAGTACCGCGGCTACGGGCAGGAGATTGTGGATGAGCTGGCAAAATACGCGGGCGTGCCCGTATGGAACGGCCTCACCAATGAATTTCATCCGACACAGATGTTGGCGGATCTTTTGACGATACGGGAGCATTTCGGCAGGCTTAAGGGGATTAAGCTTACATATATGGGAGATGCCCGCTATAATATGGGAAACTCTCTGATGGTGGCCTGCGCCAAGATGGGGATGCACTATACCGCCTGCACGAGCAAAAAGTATTTCCCCGAGGAGAGCCTTGTGAAGACCTGTGAGGAGATTGCGGCGAAGGCAGGAGGCTCCATATGCCTGACCGAGGATGTGGAAACAGGCGCTTCGGGAGCGGATGTGATTTATACCGATGTGTGGGTATCCATGGGAGAGCCGCAGGAAGTGTGGGAGGAGAGGCTGCGTGAGCTTACGCCTTATCAGGTCAATGCGAAGGTGATGGATTTTGCCGGTGAGAAGGCAGTCTTTATGCATTGTCTTCCCGCATTCCACGACCACGAGACGGGGATTGGCAAAGAGATCGGGGAAAAGTACGGGATGGCTGAACTCGAGGTGACAAACGAGGTCTTTGAGTCGCCCCAGTCCGTCGTCTTTGACGAGGCGGAGAACCGTATGCACACCATCAAGGCGGTTATGGCGGTGACTCTCGGCTATATGGACTAGGGGAAGGAAACCATGAAAACGGACAGAGCGGATATTTTGGCATGTCTGCGGGAGAGCGAGGATTATGTGTCGGGGCAGCAGCTTTGCGACCGCCTCGGTGTTTCCCGCACGGCTGTCTGGAAAGTGATTAACCAGTTGAAGGAAGAGGGATATCTGATTGAATCGGCTTCCCGCAGGGGCTACCGGTTGGTGGAGAGCCCGGCGGACGTCTATTCCGAAAGCGAGATTGCCAGCAGACTTCACACGAAATGGGCGGGGAAAAAGCTCCATTTCTTTGAGGTGACGGGCTCCACAAATCCCG
This sequence comes from uncultured Lachnospiraceae bacterium, assembly GCA_910587095.1. Classification (GTDB taxonomy): domain Bacteria; phylum Bacillota; class Clostridia; order Lachnospirales; family Lachnospiraceae; genus UBA3282. The sequence goes on along the minus strand of CAJUMJ010000033.1, from coordinate 5,268 downwards.
ACGCAAAGCGTTTTGCGGAGGAGGGGGCGCTTCACGGGACAACCGTGGTGGCGGACAGGCAGACAGCCGGAAGGGGACGAAGAGGCAGGAGCTGGGAGTCGTCCGCGGGCACTTCGATTTATTTTACGATCGTGTTGAGGCCGAAATTCAGTCCGGACAAGGCTTCCATGGTCACTCTGGTGATGGCGCTTGCCGTTGCGGAGGCCATTTCCGAAGTGACGGGGCTTGACACGGGGATCAAATGGCCGAACGACATCGTAGTGAACGGGAAAAAAGTGGTCGGCATTCTGACGGAGCTAAGCACTATGCCGGAGATGAATGAGATCCAGTTTCTGGTGGCCGGTGTCGGCGTGAACGTAAACCAGAACAGCGCGGAGGAGTTCTCGGAAGAAATCCGGAAAACAGCCACTTCCCTTCGCATCGAATCCGGGAAAAGTGTTTTCAGAGCCGCCTTGTTGGAGCGGATTTTGAGCCGGTTTGAGGAGGATTATGAGATTTTTGAACAGACGCTTGACATGTCGGTTCTCAGAGAGCGCTATGAGGCGCGTCTGGCTGGCAGAGACGCCGGCGTGCAGGTTTTGGACCCGTCCGGGGCGTATGCCGGCGTTTCTCGGGGAATCACCGACACAGGAGAGCTGGTTGTCGAGAAGGAGAACGGGGAGCGGGTTTTGGTCTATGCGGGCGAGGTATCTGTCAGGGGACTGTACGGCTATGTCTGAACGGAGAAAGTGACACGAGCGTCATGGCTAAGGGCGGAGGGATGGAGCGATGGAAGATAAGAGGATTGTGCTGTGTGGCGCCAACGCCTATGAGCAGAAATATTATTTTAACGGGAAATTTGACAAGATTCCCCAGTCGATCAAGGAGGAGCTGCATATCATTTGCGTTCTCTTTACGGAGGAAGTGGGCGGCGTCTTCACCATTGTGTTTGAGGAGGACGGCAGTATTTCGATGGAGACGGATGCCGAGGAGGACGATCTGCTCTACGACGAGATTGGCAGCGGACTTTTGGTCGGAGAGATCCGAAGGAACAGGCAGGAGCTGTTGGAGGCTTTACAGCTCTATTACCGCGTGTTCATTTTAAATGAAAAGATACAGGAGGGTGAGTGGTAAATCCATGAGTTGTCTGTTAAGGCCGCTTGTGATAGGCGGCGTCACTCTGGAAAACAATTTGATACTCGCACCCATGGCAGGCGTGACGGACCTGCCTTTTCGTTTGCTGTGCAGCGAGCAGGGGGCGGGACTTGCCGGTATGGAGATGGTCAGCGCAAAAGCAATTATGTACGGCAACAAAAATACGGAGGGGCTTCTTGCCATACATCCTGAGGAAAAGGCGGTATCCTTACAGTTGTTCGGCTCGGATCCGAAGATCGTTGGCGAGATGGCAAAAAGGATTGAGGAGAGGCCCTTTGCCGTTCTGGATATCAATATGGGCTGCCCCGTGCCTAAGATTGTGAATAACGGGGAGGGCTCAGCCCTGATGCGGGAACCGAAGCTGGCGGGGGAGATTATCGCCGCCACGGCAAAAGCCATAGACAAGCCTGTGACGGTAAAAATCCGCAAGGGCTTTGACGGGAACCATGTCAACGCGGTGGAGATGGCAAAGATAGCGGAGGATGCGGGAGCCGCGGCGGTGGCCGTGCATGCCAGGACGAGAGAGCAGTTTTACAGCGGGGAGGCGGACTGGGAGATTATCGCCAGGGTGAAGGAGGCGGTTCGTATCCCCGTGATCGGGAACGGGGACGTCGTCGACGGAGAGAGCGCGAAAAAAATGCTTGTCGAAACGGGATGCGACGGCGTGATGATCGGCCGGGCAGCCAGAGGCAATCCATGGCTGTTCGGCCAGATAGCGGCCTTTCTGGAGGGCCGCGAGGAGGTGACACAGCCGTCGCTTGAAGAAAAAAAAGAGATGATTCTTCGGCACGCAAGGCTTCAGATGCGTGTCAAGGGAGAGTACACCGGCGTCCGGGAGATGCGAAAGCACCTGTCCTGGTACACGGCCGGGATGCCGGGGAGCGCAAAACTGCGAGGGATCGTGAACCAGACGGAATCCTTTGCGGAGATTGAACGGTTGGTGGAATCCATGTGAGCATCGCAGCATATATTGTCTCAGAGTGTGAGAGCAGGACAGGCGCGATGGAGACGGAGACAATTGTTTATTATCATCCGATACAGGAGGCGGCGTATAAAAATACCGCAGCCAAGAGACACTGGTGGCAGGAAGCGAGACTGCGGGCGCAGATGCTTCCGGGGACGGAGACAGCCGGTTTTTTTACTTTGGCAGACTGCCCGGTGCCGCCGTTTTACTATAAAAAGAAAGCATGGCCGCCGGAGTTACTGTCGGAGGCCATGGAGGGGGCGCTGCACGGCGTAGAGGGAATGGCGGACGCCTGGCTGGAACCGACGGTTATGACATGCGTGTCGGAAAAATACGCGTCCCGGTGGGAACCAAGGCAGGAGACGAAGGAAAGGCTCCTGTCCAGTCTGCTTGCGGTGTATGCCGGTGAGACTTTGCTTAAAACGGGCGAGGCGACGGTACTGCTCGGGAAACCGGAGGAGACGCAGCGGCAGATGGAGATGACAGGGCGGCTTCTTGCGCCTTACCTTCCGAGAATCAACAGTCTGCGCTTTTTTTATGAGGCTGTGGAGGGGACGGACATATGGGAGGAGGAGGCTGAGCTGCTGGAGGATTATGGTTACGAGTACGGTTTAGTGCCGCAGCTGCACGCCTACCGGGAGGGGGAGAAGGAAAAACGATTTGGCAAGGAGCGGTGCGGCGGCGTCATACTGAACTGTGCTGGAGAGGCGGGAATGCCTGGAACAAAGCGGGAAGAGCAGGTTGTTTATGTCGACATGAATTCCGATCCGGCAAAGGCGAGGGCATGCGCCGGAAAGAGGGGAAGGATTCTCTATGTATCGCCCATTGGATATCTTGACACTGTTGTAAAAAATAGTTATGATAAGAAAATGCGAAGTCAGGGGTGACCATTGAAGAAAAGGCATTTTTCATCATGAGGCAATCGACATAATAAAATATATTATATGTGGAAAAGGAGAACTACTACCATGCATGAGAAAAAAAATATTTTAACCTATGAAGGGTTGCAGAAATACGAACAGGAGCTGCATGAACTGAAAGTCGTGAAACGGCAGGAAGTTGCACAGAAAATCAAGGAGGCGAGAGAGCAGGGCGATCTCTCCGAGAATGCCGAGTACGACGCGGCCAAGGACGAGCAGAGAGATATCGAGGCAAGAATCGAGGAGCTTGAGAAGATCCTGAAAAACGCGGAGGTTGTGGTGGAGGATGAAGTGGACCTCGACAAGATCAACATCGGCTGTCAGGTGAAGATTCTGGATGTGGAGTTTAACGAGGAACTCGACTATAAGATTGTGGGTTCCACCGAGGCGAACAGCCTGAAGGGAAAGATATCCAACGAATCGCCGGTGGGGAAAGCGCTGATCGGCAGCAGGGTTGGAGACATGGTGGAAGTGGAGACGCAGGCGGGTATGATCAAGTACAAAGTGCTTGAGATCCAGAGATCTAACTAAATGTTTATGCGGGCAAATCCGCACTGTCATAAAGAATTACCGGAATGATAGAAGAGAACGTGCAAAGTCCGCATGTCAGAATGCAGGAGAAAGGATAACACAATGGCGGAAGTACACAACCAGGAAAAGGAACAGCAGCAGGATATCAACCAGCTTTTGAAAGTGAGAAGAGAAAAGCTTGCGGCTTTGCAGCAGGCAGGTAAGGATCCCTTTCAGATCACGAAATACGATGTGACCCATCACAGCCAGGAGATCAAGGACGATTTTGACGTGCTTGAGGGAAAGGCCGTTTCCATAGCCGGGCGTGTGATGAGTAAGCGCATCATGGGAAAGGCGTCTTTTTGCAACGTACAGGATTTGCAGGGCGATATACAATCCTATGTGGCAAGAGACAGCGTGGGGGAAGAGTCCTACGCCGATTTTAAGAAGTATGACGTGGGCGATATTGTAGGCATAGAGGGCGAGGTCTTTAAGACCAAAACCGGTGAGATTTCCGTGCATGCGCAGAAAGTGACGCTATTGTCAAAAAGTTTGCAGATTCTTCCGGAGAAGTATCATGGTCTGGTAAATACCGATATCCGGTATCGCCAAAGGTATACGGACCTGATTATGAATGAGGACGTCAAAAAAACGTTCGTTGCGCGCTCTAAAATCATCAGTGCCATCAGACGTTATCTGGACGGGCAAGGATTTCTGGAGGTGGAGACGCCCATGCTCGTGTCAAATGCGGGCGGCGCGGCGGCAAGACCTTTTGAGACTCATTACAATGCGCTGGACGAGGATGTGAAGCTTCGCATTTCTCTGGAATTATATTTGAAAAGACTGATTGTGGGCGGTATGGAAAGGGTTTATGAGATCGGGCGTGTATTCCGAAACGAAGGACTTGACGCTAGACATAACCCCGAGTTTACGCTGATGGAGCTGTATCAGGCTTACACTGATTACAACGGGATGATGGATCTGACCGAGGATATGTTCCGCCATGTGGCGAAAGAAGTATGCGGTACAAACACCGTGCCTTACGGAGATGCGCAGATCGACCTCGGTAAGCCCTTCGAGCGGATCACCATGGTGGGGGCCGTGAAAAAATATGCGGGCGTCGATTTTGACGAAGTAGCGGACACTGCAGCGGCTAGGAAACTTGCGGACGAGAAAGGTGTTCACTACGAGGAGAGGCATACAAAGGGGGATATCATCAACCTCTTCTTCGAGGAGTTTGTGGAGGAGCATCTGGTACAGCCCACCTTCGTCATGGATCATCCCGTGGAGATCTCGCCCCTCACCAAGAGAAAACCGGACAAGCCGGATTATGTGGAACGTTTCGAGCTGTTTATTACCGGGCGCGAGATGTGCAACGCTTACTCCGAGTTAAACGATCCGATTGACCAGAGAGAGCGATTCAGGGCGCAGGAGGAGGCTTTGGCAGCGGGCGACGAGGAGGCCAACACCACGGACGAGGATTTCATGAACGCGCTGGAGATTGGTATGCCTCCCACGGGCGGCATCGGGTACGGCATCGACAGACTGGTGATGCTTTTGACCAACTCTCCTGCGATCCGTGACGTGTTACTCTTCCCCACGATGAAAACGCTTGGCGGAAAAGACCAGTAAAATCAAGGGTTTGCGGACTTAAAGACAGTATGGTACGACAAGAGTACGACAAAATAAACTCTCTTAACGGGTTAAAATAAATGATTTTAAATTAAACTCGTGTCAGTT